>JADZGD010000001.1 GCA_020854055.1 Bryobacterales bacterium
AAGAAGTTTGTCATCGACCCGCATCGCCTCGTGGCGGCGTAGTCGGTTTGAATCCGGCCGTACTCAATCGCGAGCGGCATCTCTCCATTTGAGACCGCCGGTGAACTCCGCGCCGAAGATATAATAAGTTCCCCGCCATGTGACCTGCCGGATGCGGGCGGTGCCGGAGAACCTTATCTTTTTGAATTTAAAATGGACATTTTCGTGTAGGGGAAGTTTCACCGTCGATTTGAGCCGCATGCCTCCTTCCGAGACGTCGACGCAAATGGCTCGTATGCGATGGAGAACGCCACCGGCGTCCCCCCAGGCGACTTCGAGATCGTGGGACGAAACTTGTCTGGGACCACGACGTTTCTCCGACATGGATGAAAAACAACCTCACCAAAACATATCGGATCGCCGCGGCGATACTTGACCGCGGTGTTACCTGCCGGATGTAACCGGTTCCTGGTTGAGGCGCTCGCCTGCTAACCTGCCGAGGGTATGGATTAGGTCCAGAACCTGCGACCGGATGCCGGCGTGCACCTCTTTGCCGCGCGACGGGTCACCCTGCTCTGTTCCCTCGCCTTCCGGCAGCACCATGGCATTGACCAGCGCCAGAATTTTGGTTGTCAGAGATGGGAACAAGCCCTTGAACCGCGCCAGCAGGTTCGCGGGTGTGGAGAGGATTCGTTCGGCGTCACCACGTATGGTTGCCTCCACGATTTGGCGCGCCGCTCGTTCGGCGCTCATCGAGATACCCGGGAGGGTAGCGCCAAGGCTGAACCACTCGTATTCATCCTGTTGTTTGCCTTTAAAAAGCGCCTGCTGGTAGGAGCCGGTTCGCATCAGCCCCGGCACAATGCTGATGACGTAGACGCCTTTGCCCGCGACTTCCGCCCTCAAGCCTTCGGATAGCGCCAGGGCGGCAGACTTTGCGCAGCTGTACGGTACAAGGTGAGGAACGCTGACCTTTGCTCCTATCGAAGTGATGTTGACGATGCGCCCGGACTTGCGCTCGAGCATCTCGGGAAGCACCGCGAGGGTAGGATACAGGGTTCCCCAGAACATAATGGCCATGGTCTGTTCGAAATCCTCGACCCGCATGGATTCGATGGGGCCTACCTGAATTACGCCGGCGTTGTTCACAAGGATGTCGACGCTGTCCCACTGGGATCTTACCCGTTCGAACAGGCGCTCGACGTCCGCCCGGTTCGAAACATCGCAGAGGAGGGCGAGCACCTCGGCGCCGCGTCCGGCCAGATCCTGCCGCGCGCGTTCTAGTTCCAGTCCGTCGCGCGCGCAGATCACCACCCGGCAACCCTCGCGTGCAAATTCCCTGGCCAGTTGAAAGCCGAGACCACGGGAGCTGCCGGTGATCAGGGCTACCTGGCCGGCCAACCTTGGACCGGAGCGGCGGCGCGACACCACAGCACTCACTATTCCAGCGGCAACCAGACCGGCGGCGGCAAAAGCGATCTTCTGATTTTTCATGGATGTGGCGAATTTACTCACGAGTGAGACGATACTGATGAACTATTGTTTCGGTCATCCCGGGGCGTGAACTACTCCCGAAACAGTTGTTTGCCCGCCACGTCTCAGCTAACGAGGGGCTCTGAGCCGATCACGCTGATAGCGTTTATGGAAGATAAGACGGGCAACATGAACATACGCGCCATCACTAGAGCAATTGTCCGGGAGTTTCGACGTATGGCGGACATGAACCCGAAGGCGCTTATTTCACTGTTGTGGACAACGGTCTCCGAATGGATGAATGACAACGCCGCCAGAATGGCCGCCGCGTTGTCCTACTACAGCCTTCTGTCCACTGCGCCGCTCCTGGTTGTGGTCATCGCGGTGGCCGGGCTCGCGTACGGTGAGGACGCGGTTCGGGGACAGATTTTCTGGCAGCTTCAGGACCTGATTGGCGCGGAAGGCGCGAAAGCCGTCGAGATGATGCTGAAGGGTGCGCAGAAGCCCGCCACCGGAATCTTCGCTTCCATACTCGGATTGATCACACTATTTTTCGGCGCCTCCTGGGTGGTGGCGGAGCTGAAAAGCGCATTAAACACCATCTGGAAAGTGGCACCTCCGCAGGGGGAATCGACACTGGGCAGCGTGTTCACCATGCTGCGCAACAGAGTATTCTCTTTCGCTCTGGTGATGGGGATCGGGTTTCTGCTGATCGTCTCGCTGGTGGTCAGCGCCTGGCTGGCCGCCATCGGGGAATTTTTCCAGCAGTGGCTGCCGGTTCCGGCGGCGTTGCTGACATTCGCGAACTTCCTGATTTCCTTTGTGGTGATTACGTTCCTCTTCACGTTGATTTACCGGATTCTGCCGGACACGCGGATCGCCTGGGGCGATGTCGTGGTAGGCGCAACGGTGACGTCGCTGCTGTTCAGCTTCGGCAAATACCTCATCGGCCTTTACCTGGGACGGAGCAGTTTCACCTCTACCTATGGAGCCGTCGGCTCGCTGGTGATCTTCATGGTGTGGGTTTATTACTCGGCTCAGATCTTTTTCCTGGGTGCCGAGTTTACGAAAGTCTACGCAGCCAAGCACGGATCCAAGCAGGCGCGGAAGACCCGTGAGAAATTGGTACCGACGGAATCCCAGGGGCCGCCCGCGGCCGGAGAACTGAGCCCAAACCGGTAACGGAATGTCAACGCCCAAGCACCCT
The DNA here is from genome assembly GCA_020854055.1 of Bryobacterales bacterium. Lineage (GTDB taxonomy): Bacteria > Acidobacteriota > Terriglobia > Bryobacterales > Bryobacteraceae > JADZGD01. The sequence goes on from JADZGD010000001.1 coordinate 2,660, forward strand.
GGCGATCTCCTCTGCCGGGATTTCTTTTAGCTGCACGCTCTCCTGGCCATTGACGCTCAAAGAGACGCTTTTCGCTTTCGCCTCGAATTGCCGCCGGAACTCGGGGTCCTGAATGGCGCCAGCTTCAAGGTTCTGCCAGGCCAGCACTTTGTAGTCTCCCGGAGCAACGTCCGTGAACCGGAACTGACCGTCCTGGTCCGACGTGGTGACACGAAACAGGTCTCTCCTGCGTTGTCTTTCCGGGCTTTCAGGGAACAGCGTGAGCTCCACGTCCGAAGCGGGCTTGCCTTCCGAGTCCGTTACGGATCCGGTCAGTTGGGCGGCTCCTGAGGCGAGCACAATTTCGATGGGCGCGCTGCCGGCGATGTCCGCACTCCCATCCGGCCGCTCCTGACCTCCCACCAGGATAGACTTCAGGTAAGCCCCGGCAGGCAGGCCGGTGACGGCTACGCGATACTTGTCGGGCACAACCTCTCGCATGACAAACCGGCCGCCCGGGGCGGCACCGGCAACAGGCGTTTCACCGATGCCAAATCCTTCGACGGGTTGCAAGTAGACCCGCACGGCACCCGAAGATGCCGGCTTCTGGGACGGAGGGGACTGTTCGGATGCCTGGCCGCCGCCGGATGGATCGAGCCGGACGCTTCCGGATACCTCCACCACTCGCGGGATATGGATGCGCAAATCGGTAACGTTTCGATCCGTTACGAACACCGGCTGCCGCGCGTATCGCGTCTCTCCGGGGCCGGTGACATACGCTATCAAATAGTAGGCGCCCGGCGATACAGC
>JADZGD010000002.1 GCA_020854055.1 Bryobacterales bacterium
CCACGCCGTTGTCGTTGTGCACCTCCACCCAGTCGTTATCCAGAATGCCGAGTTGGGCCGCGTCCAGGTCGTTCATCCAGAACGGTTCGACTCCGCGCGACAGCGTGGTCATGCGCTGGTTGTCGCCATAGGTCGAGTGGATGTGCCACTTGCCGTGCGGCGTCAGGTAGTTCAGCATCATCGAGTCCCGCTTCTCGGTGGTGAACCGCAAGTCGGCGTAATCCGCCGGTAACGGCTTCGGCTTGTAACACGGCAGGTGCTCACCGAAATCGATATAGCCGGGATGATCCAGGTAGAAGTGCTGCCGTCCGGTCAACGTGCGCCAGGGCACATCGGACTCTACGTTGTAGCAGAAGGGAGAATACGCGCGGCCATCTTCAGTAAGCCCTGACCACATCGGACTGTTTAACAGCCGGAAGGGGCGCGTCTGCAGCGTCTTGTAATCGGTGCGAACCGAACGCGACTTCTCCGCAAGGTGCCCCAGCGGCACCCCCGTCCGCTTCTCCATATTCTTATAAGAACGGTAGGCCAGTTCTCCGTTCGTGGTCGTCGCAAATTTCAGAACCGTGTTACAGACCTGCTCGTCTTCGCGAATCGAGACGTACCGGTTACCGTCGAACTCCTCCACCGGCACTTCATTCAGAGCCCGCTCGTAGAAGTCCTTGATCGCATAGTGAGTGCCGTGCGCATTCAGGCCGTTGTCCCGCGCCAGCGGACCGAATGAGATGAACTGGTTGAAGATATTCCAGTACTCACGGCGTACAACCCTCAGCCCCGGCATCGTCTTGCCGGGAATTGCCTCCACCTCGCCGGTGATCCAGTCGGCGATTTTGGTTTGCGCAATCTCGGCCGGTGAATCGTGCGATAGAGCGGTCGCCATCAGGTCTTCCACCGGCTTGGGGAAGTGCTTCACCGCCAGTTCGGAAAATTTGGCCGCAATCGCCCGGAAGATCTGCCAGTCGGTCTTCGACTCCCAGCAGGGAGGCACTGCCGCCGACAGCGGATGGATAAAGCTGTGCATGTCGGTCGAGTTCAAATCGGCCTTTTCGTACCATGTCGCTGCCGGCAGGATGATGTCCGAGTACAGCGCCGAGGTGTCCATGCGGAAGTTCAGATCAACCACCAGGTCCATCTTGCCCAGCGGCGCGGTCTTGTGCCATTCAACCTCTTTTACGTAGCCCTCGGCGAAGTCCTCCGCAATCAGGTTGGTGTGCGTCCCCAGGTAGTGCTTCAGGAAATACTCGTGCCCTTTGGCCGATGCCAGCAGAGCATTGCCGCGCCAGATGAACCACATGCGCGGCCAGTTCTCTTCGGCATCGGGATCCTCCACCGCGAAGCGCATCTTGCGCTGCTTCAACTGCTCCACAACCCAGGAGACGATCTCTTCATCGGTCGTCGCCCCACCAGCCCGTGCTTCGTCCGCCAGGTTCAGCGAGTTCTGATGGAACTGCGGATAGAACGGCAGCCAGCCGTTGCGGACCGCCTTCACCTGCAGGTCCGCCGTGTGGCCCTGAGCGATTGAACCCTCCCGCTGGTGCTGCGGCACCGTGTGGTAATCGGTGAAGTGTCGTTCATAGCGCCACTGGTCGGTGTGCATGTAATGCCAGCTCGGGGCATTCTGCAGCCGCCCGGCCGGATACCAGTCGCGGCCGAACGCAATCGACGACCAGGATTCGCCCGGAGCCAGTTTCTCCTGGCCGACGTAGTGCGCCAGTCCGCCCCCGTTCACCCCCACGCAGCCGCAAAACATCAAGGCATACATCGCCGAGCGGTACATGATGTTGTTGTGATACCAGTGGTTGACTCCGGCGCCGATGATCACCGTGCACTTGCCCTTGGTCAGCCGCGCCGTATTGCCCCATTCCCGCGCAAAGCGGATGAGCGTATCCCGGCCCATGCCGGTGTATCGTTCACTCCAGGCCGGCGTGTAAGGCTTGGTTTCATCGTCATAAGAGTCCGGATACTCCCCATCCAGGCCGCGGGGCACCCCGAACTGCGCCATCAATAGGTCATAGACCGTGGTGACCGTAACCGTCGAGCCGTCCGCGGCCGTCAACCGCTTCACCGGAACACCGCGCTGGTGCGTCTTCGCCGCTCCGAAATCGTCCAGCTCAACCTGCACTTGCTCATCGCCCAGGAACGTGAGCACGGGCCGGATGGCAGAGCCGTCCACGCCGTCTTTGAGCAGCAGGTTCCACTTACCCTCGTCCTTGCCCCAGCGGAAACCGCTCGAGCCCATCGGCAGCTTCGGCCGCTGGTCGCCCTCGTCCCACATCAGGAACTTCCAGTCGCCGTTCTCGATGCCGCTGTAGCTGGCCAACCGGTTCGCCCGCAGCAGTTGCCCGGCCCGCCAGGCCCCGCCTTCTTCTTTCAACTCCACCAGGTACGGCGAATCGGTGTACTTCTTCACATACTCGACAAAGTACGGTTCCGCCTTTTCGTGGTGAAACTCTTTCAACAGGACGTGGTTCACCGCCAGCCACCAGGCGGCATCCTGTCCCGCGTTCACCGGAATCCATTCATCGGCGTACTTGGCCACCTGGCTGAAGTCCGGCGCAAAGACCCACATCTTGGTCCCGTTGTGACGGGATTCGGCCGCGAAGTGGCAGTCCGGCGTCCGCGTCATGTTGAGGTTGGACCCCATCACCGCCAGCAGCTTGGCGTTGTACCAATCGGCCGACTCGTGAGCGTCGGTCTGGTCACCCCAGACCTCGGGTTCCGCCGGCGGCAGATCACTGTACCAGTCATAGAACGAAAGGAACGATGCGCCAATCAACTGCAGGTACCGCGAGCCCGACGCAAAGCTCACCATCGACATCGCCGGAATCGGGGAGAACCCGACAATCCGGTCCGGTCCCCATTTTTTCGCCGTGTATATGTTGGACGCCGCTATAATCTCCAGCGCCGTATCCCAATCAAAACGCCGCAGCCCGCCCTTGCCGCGCGCCTTCTGCCAGCGCTGGCGCTTCTCGGGGTCTTCCACCAGGCTCCGCCACGCCTCCACCGGATCTTCATTCTCTGCCCGCGCGCTCTTCCACAAATCGAGCAGAGCGCCCCTCACGTAGGGATACTTCACCCGCAGCGGGCTGTAGAGATACCACGAAAAAGTGATCCCACGCTGGCATCCGCGCGGCTCATAGGGTGGCAAACCCGATTCAAGCAGCGGATAGTCCAGTGCCTGCATCTCCCAGGTGACAATCCCGTCCTTGACGTAGATCGTCCACGAGCAGCCGCCGGTGCAATTGACTCCGTGCGTGCTGCGGATGATCTTGTCGTGCTGCCAGCGGTTGCGGTAGAACTCTTCCCATCCGCGCTGCGCCGGATCGCTCTCGTCCTTAATCCAGACCAGTGAACCGTTACTCTTCACGATCGGCCTCCCAAAACTTTACGGGCACTTGCATCTACAATCGGGCCGCGGACGCCCCGGAAGCGGCTGCGCCAGATGGCTCCGGCCAGCAGCAGCAACACCACCGCCACGACAAAGCCAGTAGCGAAGAATCCGGCCGTGTCGGCGTGGTCATCCTCGCCTCCAGCCTTGGCGGTGCTGTTAAATAACGCCAGCAGCGGCAAAATTTCTTCACTTTTTAGTGCGGAACTCTTGAAAATGAAGTTCATTGTCGGCGTGGCCGGCGCAAAGAGCCAGGCGCCCATCGCCTTTCTGCCACCCAGCCGTTCATACACCTTGGAAAGGTCCGGGCCCAGCCGCCCGCCGCCGAATCCGCCGATGCCGCGGAACGTGTGGCAGGTTACGCATGGCGGCCCGCCGTTGGCCAGCCTCCGGTGCCCCATGAAAATCTCCTTGCCCTGCTCCACGTCCTGCGGGGTGAAGGGCCGGTCACTGATTTGCAGCCCCGCAAACTGCGATTTGGGCAGCTTCGATTCGGCCTCGATCATCGTCAGCAAACTCTCGGCCAGCGCCGGAGTCATGCCATTGATGGTCGGCATCACCACGTCGCGCGCTTCCGCCTTGAGTTGCAGCGCGTAGGGATCGCCTTTGTCCATCATCCCCTGCGGAGATTGCAGAAACTGGACCAGCCACGCCCGGTCCTTCTTCTGGGTCACGTTTTTCAGATCCGGTCCGGTCAGCCGGCCGCCGCCAATCGTGTGGCAACTGGTGCAGTTCGCCCGGAAGAACTCCGCCGGATCCTGTGCCTGAATGGCCGTCGTGCCGGCGGCGAGAATCGTAATGATAGAAAAAACCGGGCTAATTCGATGAAAAAGCCATTGAATCATCATGGAATTCATCCTCGGTGCTTAGAGCCTTTCCGTGCCGCAATATCGGCCAGCGTTGTGTTTTCCAGAAAACGAGTCATACACTCGCCTACTTCCTGCCACGCCTTGTGCGCCTGGCATGCGTCGGCGTCTGAGCACACCTTGTGCGCATCCAACAGGCAGGACCGCATCGAGCGGTGCCGCTCGAAAAGGCCGACAATCTCCGCTAGCTGGATCTTCGAGGGCGGACGATGCAAGCGGTACCCCCCGCCACTGCCCCGCGTGGCGTCGATAAATCCCGCGCCGCCAAGCGTCCACAGAATTTTGGAGAGATAATTTGCCGGAATGTTCGCTCTCTGCGCCAGGTCGCGGCCCAGCATGAACTCTCCCTCGGGCAGGCCAGCTAACACTGAAAGCGCCCGAAGTGCATGCTGTACCGTGACCGAAAGCATTTGTTGATCTCTTCATGAAGAAGTATACTTCATCGGGGCGTGGTGTCAACATCCGGCGGGAAAAATCTTGAAAGTTTTCGATTCGTCGAATTGAGCCTGCCCCGGACTGATGGCCGGAGAGAGCGGCATCACGCCCGCTTTCGCGTCCTAACTTCCAGCCGCTCAAACTACCCAAAGCCGACCCAAGCTCCCCAAGGCAGGTACCTTACGAACCGTCACCCCAGACCGCCGGGTACTGGCGTGGTTACACGGACCCGGCAGTCAAGCGCCCCGCGTACTCGGCAGCGCGATGCCGACTATACCAAATCTCACCGCCCCGATGGAAGCCGTCATTCTACGGAAGCCTGACATCCATCCCCGTCCGTCCATCCCGGCCCGTCTTGCACCGGCCGTCTCGCCGGAACGACAATGGATGCTTATGGCCAGGGAATATGATTTGACGCCGCGCCGCGTGCCCCGCGTGGAAACGAAGTTTCGGCGCATCGTGACTGAGATTCCGGTTCCGGAATCGATTACCATCCTCGAGCGGCTGCATGATGTGGAGCCGCGTGCCATGCGCGGGCAGCCGCCCGTAGTGTGGGATCACGCCCGGGGATTTCAGGTCTACGATGCCTGGGGCAATTGCTGGCTCGACTGGTCTTCCGGCGTTCTGATTACCAACGCCGGACACGGCCGCCAGGAGATCATCGACGCCATCACCGCCCAGGCCCGGCACGGACTGCTTACCAACTACTGTTTCCCCAGTGAAATCCGTGCCCGCCTGTGCGAACGCATCGCCGGCCTGCTGCCCCGGCCGCTGGAGAAAGTCTTCCTGCTCACCACGGGTTCGGAGACCGTGGAGTGCGCGGTGAAACTCTGCCGCACTCACGGAATTCAGGTAGGCGGACGCGCAAAAAACATCATCGTTTCCTATGGCAAGGCCTTCCATGGCCGTACGCTCGGCTCCCAACTGGCAGGCGGCATTCCCGCGCTCAAAGAGTGGATCGTCAACCTCGACCCCGGCTTCGTACAGGTGGAGTTTCCCGACGGCTTCTGGACCGAGGACACCTCCTTCGAGTTTTTCGAAAAATCGCTGGCCGCCCAGGGCGTCAACCCGGATAACGTTGCCGGGGTGATTCTGGAGACCTATCAGGGCGGAAGTTGCGCCATGGCCCCAGTGGCCTACATGAAGGCGCTGCGCCAGTGGTGCGACCGGCACCGGGCGCTGCTGGTATGCGATGAAGTGCAGGCCGGCTTTGGCCGCACTGGAACGATGTTCGGTTTTGAACACTACGGCATTGTGCCCGACCTGGCCACCTTCGGCAAAGGCATCAGCAGTTCGCTGCCTCTGTCGGCCATCGTGGGCCGGGAAGATGTAATGGATCTGCACCCGGCCGGCAGCATGACATCCACCCACACCGGCAACCCCATCTGCTGCGCCGCCGCGCTCGCCTCCCTGGACCTGGTGGTGAAAGAGGACTTGGCCGGCAACGCCCGGGTAATGGGGAGCCTGCTGCACCAGCGCCTGAACGCACTGAAGGCGAAGTATCCCCATGTCGGCGCCACCATCGGCACCGGCCTGGTAGCCGCGTTGATCTGCGTCAAGCCCGGCACCCGGGAACCTGACGGCGATTTGGCCTTTGAAGTCGTTCGCCGGTCGATGGAAAAGGGGCTGTTGATGTTTTCGCCGGTTGGCGTCAACGGCAGCACGGTGAAGATCGCACCGCCGCTGGTGATTACCGCCGAAGCGATCGAGGAGAGTTGCACGGTGCTCGAGGAGGCCTTCTCCGAAGCGCTGGTGGCGGCTCCGGTACAATGAGCGCTCCCGAGGTCACCGTCGTCGGCGGCGGCATGATCACGCATGACCAGATCCTGCCCTCGCTGTGGCAAATGCAGCGCGGCGGCGCCATCGGCGAAATCGCCGTGTGCGCGCTCAACGGCAAACCGCTGCGGGAACTGGCCGCGTCCGGCACGCTGAAGCGGGCCTTTCCCGCCAGCCGCTTCCATCCCTACCCGGACTTTGATGACGACCGCCCCCAACCCGGCCTGTTCCGCGAAGTGATCGGGCGGATGCCGGCGCGCAACGTGGTGATCGTCGCCGTCCCCGATCAGTTTCATTACGACGTCATCCGGGCGGCGATCGAGGCCGGCCAGCACGTGGTCAGTGTAAAGCCACTGGTGCTCAAACATTCCCAGGCCGTCGAGATCGAGCAGCAGGCCCACGCTCGCGGCCTCTTCGTGGGCGTCGAATACCACAAGCGTTTCGACGACCGGAGCCTGATCGTCCGGCGCCGCTACCGTGACGGCCGCTTCGGCGAGTTCAAACTGGGCACCGCCTCGCTGCTCGAAAAGTGGTACTACCGCCACTCGAATTTTCAGAACTGGTGTACGGCGGAGAACTCCGACGCCTTCGCCTACATCGGTTGCCATTATGTGGACCTGGTACACTTCATCACCGGCCTGCTGCCGGTGGCAGTCTCGGTCTACGGTTTGCGCGACAAATATCCGAACGGCAACGAAGGCTTCCTGTGGACCGACGCCCGCGTCATCTGGAACAACGGCGCCTGTCTCAACGTGCAGAACGCGCTGGGGTTCCCGGACGACGCGCCAGGCAGCAATATTCAGGGCCTGTCGATGTACTGCGCCACCGGGGACAGAGGCGCCTGGATCCGCCATGACGATCAGTATCGCGGCATGCAGTATGTCTACACCGCAAGCTCCGGCGATCCGGGCTCCACGATCTACCACGAGCCGAGCACCGAGTATTTCCAGTATCTCGATCTGGGCGGCGAAGGCATGACGCCGGTCGGCTACGGCCTTCGTTCGGTGGATGCGCTGGTGCGGGCAGCCATCGACGTGGAGCAGGCCGGCTCCCTCGAACATCGCCAGCGCGCGCTCAGGCAGATCGATGAAACGGGTATCCTGGCGACACCCGCCAATAGCCGGTACAACGAACTGGTCATGGAGGCAGGCAGACTCTCCATCCTTAACGGCGGCCGCGAAGCGGTGATTCAGTATGAACCCCAACCCTCGGTACAACTGCGGCAATATTAGGCGATGTTTCAGAGTGGCGGCGATGCTGGCCGCCATCGCGCTGCTGTTTGCCGTGGCGCCGCTACCGGCCGCCGGCCCCGCTTTCCGCAGCCAACAGCAGTTGATCGCGCACTACCACAAGCACGGCGCCGAGTTCGGGAACATCAACATGGCCGAGTATCTTCGCCGCGCCCAGGATCTGCGGGATGCACCCACCAGCGCCACGATCCTGCGAGCCGGCCGTCCCGGTGGCATCTTCACTAAATTCGACCGCCGCCACGGCTGGTTCGGTGCCTACAATCGCGACGGGACGATCCGTACCTTTTTCGTTCCCAATGACGGTGAGCGCTACTTCCACCGCCAGGCGCGCCGGCGATGACCGACTCCGATGCCGTCGCCTACTTGCGGGAAAACGGCTACCCGGAGCATGTCTGCCGCGCCGGAGCGCCCGGACTCGTTGCGCGCTACCGGGAGTTTGTCCGGCAGGTGGAGGGAGGATATCGTTTCGGCCTGGAGGACTATCGCAACGACCTCGACCTCAGGGCGCTGCTCACGCTAATCGGCCGTGACGGCGAGGTAGCCGATGCCGATGCGCGCTTTCAGGCACTGCTTCGTCCGGCGGCCGCCCGCATCTGGGAAAGCGGCGCCGGCAATCCCTTCTGGGACTTCGGTTATCCAGCTAACGCCGGCGGCACGCTGCGCAGTGATCTTGAAGCCGAACAGCTACTCTGAACCGGAGTTGGCCGGCAACTAAGCACGCCGCCAATCACCACCTCGCGGTCATTGACGCCGGAGGCAGCAGTATGAAGCTGGAAAACAGGCGATCCAGCAAGCCGCGCTCGGTGCTGACACTGACCGAGTGAATGGAGGCGATATCGCCCTTCTCGGCAAAGAAACCGACGCCGCCGGAGCGAAGCCTGTCATCGCGCCAGGTATCTACGACCTTGCCGTTGATCGAGGTGACGAATTTATCCCCGCGAATCCGCATCGAAACCTGATACTGCTCGTTCCGAATGATACCCAGCGGAATGGGAAGTGCTGTGCGGTCGATCTGCCGGCCCTTCACCATCGCGTAATGTACCACGCTGGTTACCGGATCAATCCCGGGCCGAATCACCTCTACCCGTGCCCCGTAATAATTGTCGCGGTTGGAAGCACGGAACGCCCAGCCGATACCCCGCTTTTCGATCTGTGCTTCAAACCCGAAATTGTAGTCGGTCAACTCCAACGAAGGGGCCCACAGCCGCAGGCGTCCCGGCCGTACCGAGCCGTTCCGGTATACCCAATCACCGACCGCGGTAGAGATCGATCTCGAATCCGCCGGCCGCCACTCCTTCAGTCCCTTGTGAAACGATTCCCGCAAAGTGACCGACGGAACCGTCAGCCGGAACTTCCGCAGCATCGGAAACCGGTTGCCGGTTTGCGTCAGCGCATATTCCATCGCTCCGCTCACCGGGGCGGGCGCCTGGCGGGGCAGCGCCAGAAAGAGCAAGACGAAACCTAACATCAAAACCAGAACCGCGGACAGGGGAAGTTGCTTCTGTTTCTTCTTCCGGTCCTCATCCTCAAGAAACTCATCCTCTCCCTGCTCGATCTGGCGGAGCAAGCGGGCGGAATAAACGATCCCATCGGTGAACTTGGCCTGTTCAAACACAACGCGGTGCGCACGGCAACAAAAGTCGCGATCCCACAGCCGCCGGATGGGATTGATCTTTTTGTGACAGAAAGTGCACAACATACCGCTATACTCTTTCACCCTGATCATAACCGGAGTTTTCTCTGGTTCTATGGTTCTAAGGCGCGTTTAGCCTCGTACTCAGGTAAGGTGGTTCGAAAGTCGGGCAAACCACCTAAGAATACATGGGACAATTGTGGCGTGGCTTACGACGACGAGGTAGTCCGTATTCCCATTACCGACGTCTTCGATCTGCACTCGGTCGCCCCGGCCGACGCCCGCGCCGTGGTAGAGGCCTACCTGGAAGAGGCCCATGCCCGAGGTTTCAAGGCCGTTCGCATCATTCACGGCCGCGGCATCGGCGTCCAGCGGGCCATGGTGCGCTCTGTGCTTGAACGGACGCCATTCGTGAAGGATTTTCACGACGCCCCGGCTCAGGCCGGCGGCTGGGGCGCCACCATCGCCACCCTGGGGTAATCCGCCAGGCGGACACCCATGGGCTCCATACCCTGAAGCGGCGTTCACCAGGCGCAAGGTGGCAGCTACCACTCACAGTGTATTCATCCTTACAATTGAATTGGGGCTTCTCGAAAACGGCTCTACGGGGGTATGGCCCGCATCCGGAGGCGCAGCCGCTATCCTTCGGTTTCACAAGAGTATACGCGCGGCTCGCCGGGGGCGCGTTGCCCCACTCGGCGAGAACACGCTATGGTTGAAGGAAACCCCTCAAAGTTATGCTGAAAACGAAGGTGGACGTGGAGGATCTTAATCCTCAAGAGACTGCGGAGTGGCTGGAAGCGCTGGACGACGTGATCGATGGAGAGGGACCGGACCGCGCTCACAGCCTGCTCAATGCGCTGCTTGACCGGGCATCCACGCTCGGCGTGAATCCGCCGCTCAAGCTCAACACACCCTATCTGAATACCATCCCCGTTTCCGAGCAGGTACCCTACCCGGGCGATCGTCTCCTGGAACGCCGCATTAAGAGCCTGACCCGCTGGAATGCCATGGCCATGGTGGTGCGCGCCAACAAGTACGACCATGGGATCGGTGGTCACATCTCCACCTACTCCTCCCTCGCTACCCTCGTCGAGGTCGGCTTTCATCACTTCTTTCACGCAGCTTATGGCGACCAACCTGGCGATCTGGTCTACTTTCAGGGCCACGCATCGCCGGGAATCTATTCCCGCGCCTTTCTCGAGGGGCGCATTACAGAAAAGCAGTTGGAGAACTTCCGCCACGAGCTGCGCGATACGCCCGGCCTTTCCTCATACCCGCACCCGTGGCTGATGCCCGACTTCTGGCAATTCCCCACCGTCTCGATGGGTCTCGGCCCCATCAATTCGATCTATCAGGCACGGTTCATGCGCTATCTGGAGAACCGCGGCATCATCGCCGAAACACCGCGTAAGGTCTGGACCTTCGTCGGTGACGGCGAGAGCGACGAGCCGGAGACGATGGGTGCCCTCACGCTGGCTTCCCGCGAAAAGCTGGATAACCTGATCTTCGTGGTGAACTGTAATCTTCAGCGTCTGGACGGACCAGTTCGCGGCAATGGCAACATTATCAAGGAGTTGGAGGCAGCTTACCGCGGTGCCGGCTGGAACGTGATCAAGGTGATCTGGGGTGGCGCCTGGGACGAACTGCTGGCGCGGGATACCACCGGCCTGCTGGCCAGGAGAATGGGTGAATGCGTTGATGGCGAGTTTCAGAACTTCGCCGCCAAGGGCGGTGCGTACACCCGTAAGGAATTCTTCGGTAAGTATCCCGAGCTGCTCGAACTGGTCGCCGACATGAGTGATGAGCAGCTTGCCAGGTTGCCTCGCGGTGGACACGATCCGGTGAAGGTGATGAACGCCTACAAACGCGCCGTGGAGCATCGGGGCGGCCCCACCGTAATTCTGGCCAAGACAACCAAGGGCTACGGCATGGGTGAAGCCGGCGAGGGCCGTAATATCACCCATCAGCAGAAGAAGATGAACGAACAGGAGATGGAGTACTTCCGCCGGCGCTTTGAGATCCCGATTCCGGACGAAGCGATCCACACCCTCTCGTTCTACCGTCCGCCCGAAGATAGCCCTGAAATCAGATACATCCAGGAGCGCCGCCGCGCGCTGGGCGGTTATCTGCCGGAGCGAAGTTTCAAACCGGTCCAGATGGAGGCACCGCCGCTTGAGACCTTCAAGGAGCAACTGGACGGTTCGCTAGGCCGTGAAGTCTCCACCGCCATGGCTTTCGTGCGCGTGATGACTACGCTGTTGAGGGATCCCAAACTCGGCAAGTATGTGGTTCCCATCATCCCCGACGAAGCGCGCACCTTCGGCATGGAGTCACTGTTCCGCCAGATCGGCATCTACGCGAGCCAGGGCCAGCTTTACAAGCCGGTGGATCGTGAGATGCTGCTCTACTACAAGGAGGCCAAAGACGGGCAGATCCTTGAAGAAGGAATCACCGAGGCGGGTTCCATGGCCTCACTGACTGCCGCCGGAACCGCCTACGCCAACTACGGCGTAGCCATGATTCCCTTTTTCATTTATTATTCGATGTTCGGCTTCCAGCGTGTCGGAGACCTGGTATGGGCCTTCGGTGACTCGCGGGGCAAGGGCTTCATGATGGGCGGAACCGCCGGCCGGACCACTCTTGCCGGCGAGGGGCTGCAACATCAGGATGGCCACAGCCTGGTGCTTTCAAGTACCATTCCCACCTGCATCAGCTACGATCCCGCATACGCCTATGAGATCGCGGTCATCATTCAGGACGGCATTCGCCGGATGTACCAGCAGAATGAGGACCATTTTTACTACCTCACCATCGGTAACGAGAACTATGCGCAGCCCCCGATTCCCGGCGGGCCTGAAGTAATCGAGGGTATCCTCAGAGGAATCTACCGGTTCCAGGCGCCGGTCGAGGGCGAGGCGTCGATTCACCTTTTTGGAAGCGGCTCGATACTAAACGAGGCGCTCCGCGCCCAGCAGATGCTGCACAGCGACTTTCAGGTGGCGGCCGACGTGTGGAGCGTCACCAGCTACAACGAACTGCGGCGCGAGGCGCTCGATGTGGAGCGCTGGAATCGACTCAACCCGGCACAACCCGAGCGGACGCCCTATCTGCTCCGCGCTCTGGAGAAAGCCGCCGGGCCGATCGTCGCGGCCACCGATTACATGAAGATCGTCCCGGATCAGATCGCGCCCTGGCTTCCCGGACGCCTGGTATCGCTCGGCACCGATGGGTTCGGCCGTTCCGACAATCGCCACCACCTGCGCCAGTTTTTCGAGGTGAATGCCGAGTCCATCGCCGCGGCGGCGCTGGCCAAACTGGCGCGTGACGGCAAATTCGACGCCACGCGCGCGCAACGAGCCATTGTCGATCTGGGCCTCGATCCGGAATCACCCGATCCGTCGCGGCTCTAAAACATGCTGCTGTTCAAAGAATCCGATGTGCGCCGTCTGCTTCCTATGAAGCAGTGCATCAACGTTCTGGGCTCGGCATTCCTCGCTTATGGACGCGGCGAAGCGCAGAATCAGCCGCGGCGGCGGTTGGTACTCCCAACCGGATCGGTTCTACACCAGTTGGCGGGTGCCTGCGGCAACTACTTCGGCATCAAATATTATTCGACCAATCCCCGCCACGGCTACCACTTTCTTTTCACGCTATTCGACGCCCCCACCGGGCAGCCGCTGGCAATCTTTGAAGCCAACTACTTGGGCCAGATCCGGACCGGCGCCGCCAGCGGCCTGGCCACCAGCCTGATGGCCCCGCCAGGCGTCACGTCGCTGGCCATCATCGGTAGCGGTTTTCAGGCGGAAAGCCAACTGGCGGCAATGCTGGCCGTCCGCAAATTGACGAGTGTTCGGGTCTGGAGCCGTTCGGAGGCGAACAGAAAGCGGTTTGCCGACGAGATGAGTCTGCTCCATGGACTCCCCGTGGAGGCCGCCCGTTCGGCTCATGAAGCCGTGGATGGCGCTGACATTATCGTCACCGCCACCTGGGCCGCCGAACCAGTGCTGGAACCGGAGTGGGTGAAAGAAACGGCCCACATCAATGCCATGGGATCGAACAACCCCAAACGGAGGGAGATTCCAGCGGATCTGATTGAGCGGGCCGGTTTACTGGTCGCCGATTCCCTGGAACAGTGCCGCGTGGAAGCCGGGGATCTGGTGCTTGCGCTCAATGAGGCCGGATGGAGCCGGGTGGTGGAGTTGAAAGACATCGTCGGGCGCGGTGAAATACATGGAGCCGGCCGCCGGACGATATTTAAATCAGTTGGTTTAGGACTGGAGGATGTAGCAGCCGCGGCTTTCGTCTATGAGGCGGCCAGGCAGCAAGGCTTCGACGTGACTGCGCCGTTGCTCGCTTAATGACGGCGCCAGCCCGCGCGCCTGAATCGGTCGTGTAGCCGTTGAACGTTCACTCCTGAACGTTCAACTGGATGTCGCCCTCGCGCCAGGCGCTGATCTTCAACCGCCGGCATACCCAGCATAGCCCTTCGGCTGAAGTTGGAGCGCACTCTTCGTTACAAACCACACATCGGGCAACGCGCTTCAGTTTGTCGGCTTCTACCGACTTCTTCGCGTTCTCGAGAATCTCGTCAGCGATTACGGGTTCTGGAACGCACGCCGGTTTCCGCTTCATCTGGTGCCGCCTCTCTTCCCCTCATTACTACTATAAACCAAACTCAGGATTGCACAGACACATCTCTCGGTCGAAGCAGGCACCTGGTAGGGAATTATCGAATGGCTGGTACTAGACCTACGCGGCCCGTGGTGTGGTGATAACGTATCCGGCATCCAGCGACGCCGAGCATCGTCCACACTTCTGGCCCGCTTTCACTTTCACGGTCCGGCCGCTGACCTCCACCGTCGCCTGAACCGTGTGAGTGCAGATTGGGCAGTAGACCGGGCTGGTGAACTCGCGCGTTACCGGCCGGTTGTTGAGGTTGTTGATGCTGCGAATCATGCTCCCTCCTCCCCTTCACTCCATCAGACGCGATCAACCCGAAAAAGATTTGCGGAAAAGTGTAAATTCTTTTTCGCCGAACGGACCGGCCGGTTACGCTAAGATGCGAAAGGGACTTCCTTGTAGGGGGAATGAAATCGGTGACTCATCCATTGCGAAAGATCTCCAGGACGGCCTGGCTATCTGCTGCCCTTCTCGTTTTGCCCATTGTGCTGGCTGCGCAGGGAGGCTTCAGCGGAGCCGGACGGTACGAAATTCGTAATCTCAAGTCAGGCAAGGTTCTCGACCTCGACCGCAACGATCAATCGACGGTGATTCAATTCTCCTCGCGCGGTACGGACAACCAGGCGTGGGAGATCCAACCCGCTGATTCGGGATATTTTTACATTCGCAACATGATGAACGGCTATGCGCTGGAAGCCACCGGGAACAATAACAGCGCCCCGCTGCGCGGAGCGCCCTACAACGGCTCCCCAAACCAGCAGTGGCGAATCGAGAGCGGCAAGGATGGCAATGCGCTCATTGTGAATCGAAACGGTAAGGCCATCGACGTTCCAGACGGAACCGGCCGCGACGGTACCCGGTTGCAGGTCTACGACCGCAACGGCGACTCCAACCAGCGCTTCACTCTGAGCATGGTGTCGGGAGGAAGCAACCGCAATTGGGGAGGCGCGAATCAGGGTTGGCGCGGCGGCAATGCGAACCCGAACCAGGGCTTTGGCGCGGCGGCGACAACCCTCACCTGCTCCTCTGATAGCGGTTCGCGTGTGTACTGCGATGCCAACACCAGCGGCGGAGTTCAAATGACCCGGCAAATCAGTGGCTCTCCGTGCCGTCAGGGCGAGACCTGGGGCTATGACAACCGCGGTATCTGGGTCGACCGGGGCTGCCGCGCTGAGTTCCAGATCGGTGGCGAGGGAGGCTTCCGCGGCAACTTCAGAAGAAATCGGCAACAGCAGGGGAATCGCGAAGTGGTGACCTGCAGTTCTACTCGCGGCCGCCGCGCCTATTGCGGTAGCAACGTCGCGGGCGCCCAGGTGCGTATGCTGCGCCAGATGGGCAACCAGGCGTGTATTCAGGGCCAGACCTGGGGTTCCGATAACGGTGGAATCTGGGTCGATCGCGGTTGCTCAGCCCAATTTGAAATACGCCGGTAGCCCGTGAAGCCGCGAGACAACGCTCATGGCGATTGAAGTCTCGGTGAACGGTTCGCCGCGGCACATCGAGGCCGATCCGGACACCCCTCTGCTCCGTGTTCTGCGAGATACTCTCGGCCTCACCGGCGCCAAGTATGGCTGTGGCGAGGGCCTGTGCGGGGCGTGTGCCGTGCTGGTGGACGGTCATGCCGTCAACTCCTGTGTCACGCCGCTCAGCGCGGTGGCCGGCAGCAAGGTGACCACCGTTGAGGGACTGGAGACGAACGGGCGCCTCCACCCGATGCAGCAGGCGTTCCTCGATAAAGGCGCAATGCAATGCGCCTACTGCACGCCAGGCATGATCCTGGGCGCCATCTCACTGCTGAACACCAAGCCTGCCCCCACCGAAGCCGATATTGTAGAGGCCATGGATGGCCATATCTGCCGCTGTGGTACCTACCCGCGTATCGTTGACGCGATCCGGTTGGCCGCATCACGCCAGGCCGGGAACAGGCCTCGGTAACCCCATTGGCGGGCACTCAGCCGGATTTGGCAAACTGCCGCCGATGGTTTCGAGAAGGGAATTCCGCGCGGCGCGTGTGAACCTGCCTCCGAAGAACTCCTTGATCTTCGACGCCACCAGTGGGGAAAGGCTCCTCTGACATAATTGAAGTTTCATGTCTTCAGAATTGATCTGCTTTAACCCGGCCTGCCGGTCGCGCTACGCCATTACCGATGTGCTTTACAACTGCCCTCGCTGCGGAGGCCTGCTCGAAGCGGATTTCGACCGCGCCGGCATCGATGCCGCTGCCCTGAAATCGTTGTGGCGCTCCCGCAGAACGCTGAATTCCAAGCTCGACCAAAGCGGGGTCTGGCGCTACCGTGAGTTGATTCCGTTCCTTGACGACACCAGTTGTGTGGTATCGCTCCGCGAGGGCAACACACCGCTGCTCGATGGCCCGCGCGCCGCCTCCTATGCCGGCGTCGATCGAATCGTTTTCAAGCACCAGGGCTTCAACCCTACCGGCTCGTTCAAGGATAACGGCATGACCTGCGGCGCCTCCCAAGCCGTACGGCTGGGCATGCGGCGGGTAGCCTGCGTATCTACGGGGAACACTTCGGCCTCCATGGCCGCCTATGCGAGCGCCGCCGGTTTGCAACCCATCATCTTCATTCCGCACGGCAACATCTCCTACGGCAAGCTGGCCCAGGCGCTCGAATACGGCGCCCGGACGTTTCAGGTGGAAGCCAATTTCGACCAGATTCTGGCGCTGGTGCGGGTGCTGGCCGAACGGCTCGGCATATACCTGCTGAACTCCATCAACCCGTTCCGCATCGAGGGCCAAAAGAGCATCATTTTTGAAATGATGGACCAGCGTGACTGGAACCCACCCGATTGGATCGTGCTGCCCGGCGGCAACTTGGGTAACACCTCGGCTTTTGGTAAGGCGTTGAGAGAATTGCACTCGCTTGGCTTCATCAACCGAATGCCGCGGCTGGCTGTGATCCAGGCCTCCGGCGCTTCCCCGTTTTTTGAGCTGTGGCAGGCGGCGGACCATACGCGCTTGAGCGCGGTCGGGCATCCGGAGACGCTGGCCACGGCCATCAAGATCGGTGATCCGGTTTCCTGGCCTAAGGCCCTCCACGAAGTGGAGCGCACCCGGGGCACGGTGGAGAAGGTGACCGAGCAGGAGATTGCCGACGCCAAGGCCCAGATCGGCCGGTGTGGGATTGGATGCGAACCCGCCTCAGCCGCCACGCTGGCGGGAGTCTGCAAGCTGCGCGCCGCGGGCGTGATCGCACCCGATGCCGACATCGTGGCCGTGCTAACGGGCAATGTGCTGAAGGACCCCGATTATATCTACCGCTATCACACCAAACAGCTCGACGCGCCGGATGGGACCCGGCTCAACTCTACCTTCGCCAATCAGCCGGTGGTGGTAGCAAACGATCCCGACCGTATCGCGACGCTGCTGGAGGATTAGTCCACCTTGATTCCGGTGCAATTCTTTTCCATGCGGAACTGCGGCACCGGCGAGACGGCACTGGTCCGGACTGTATCGAATGTCGAGGCATGAACGTCGTCAAGAACGAAGGCCGGCCGCGCATCCGGCTGGCGCATGGTGATTCGAACATCGCGCAAGTGAATGTCCTTGGCATGACGAATGTAGAATGCCGAGGCAGGCAGGACTCCAAACATGTGGTTTTCGGGATATTTCGTCGATTGCTCGGGAACCACCCGCCGCGCGTCCTCCTCCGTGCCGGGAGGAAATCCACCTAGAATCTCGATCTCGACATCCTCTATGTACACCCGTTCGACATAGTTGCCGGGAAAGCCGGTAATGCTGGAAGCGTACGCGTCATAGCTGTGGATGGCCCGCTCACGGTCACCGTACCGTTCCCCTCTGTTCACCTTCGCTCGAATCCCGCTAATATGGACATCGCGCAGGCTTCCCGTCCCGGGCGCAATCTCGCCGGCGTCAGTTTCGATGGGCCGGTTGCGGTCGCCGAGCTTAAGAAAAATGGGCGTCTCGACAACATCCATGGTGATCTTGCGAACAATGACGTTCTGCAGCCGGCCGCCATCGACCATTTCGAGCGCGATACCGGAAATGCCGGTCTGCCAGACGACGTTATTCTCGATGAGAATGTTCTCAAAACCGCCCGAGGAATCGGTGCCCGCCTTGATCCCGTTAGAAAGGCTGCGCACCCTGTTGTTGCGGATGACGACATTGTTGCAACCCGCCGGGGTGTAGCCCTTCAGGCAAATGGCATCGTCCGCCGCGTCAATGTTGCAGTTCTCGACGATGGCATTCTCGCAGTCGATGATATTACACCCGTCATTGTTCCGGAACGTGCTCTGTTTCACCTTGATAGCATCAACATGCACATTGCGGCACCGGGTGTAGCTCTCCGTCCAGAAGCCCGACGAAGTGAAGGTGATGTCCCTCACCAGAACGTTTCTACACTCGTCAAACCAGATCAGGCCCGGCCGATGCTGCCCTTCCCTGCCGGGAGCGATAAAATCGTTCGGGCCCCGGCTATTGCCGTCCAGCATGCCCGTGCCACTCACCGAAATGCCATCCGCTCCTTGGGCGAAGATCAGGCTGGTCTGAAGATACTGCTCGTAACGCACCCTGGACCGCGCCCGGCGAGGCGCATAGTCTCGAAACCAAGGGCTGCCCACCAGCACCGCGCCTTCGTCAAGGTGCAGATTCACCCGGTTCTTGAGCACGATGGAGCCTGACAGAAACTGCCCGGCCGGCACCAGGACGCGGCCTCCACCGGATTCCGCGCAGGCATCGATGGCCCGCTGTATCTCCGCCGTGCACATTTTTGCCCCGCCGGGCACGGCTCCGAAATCGACGATACGGAACGTTCTCTGTGCCGGGTACGCCGGGATGCCAGCCAGCGCCACGGCCGCCTGTATGAAGTTTCTACGATTCGGGTGTGCCATGTTCCATGGAACGAAAGCCGGAGATCCGCCTGCTAAAGCTCGAAAATCTCGGTTTGTCTCCGCGGTTCGGCCACCACCAACCGCGCGCCGAGCCCGCGCCGGCCCAGCGCCTGATTCGCTGCCAGCCGCGCGATCTCCGGATGGTTATTATATTCGCTCAGGTGCCCCAGCACCAGGGTTTTGACGCTGCCATCCAAATCTTCCAGGATAAATTCAGAAGCCACGTCGTTCGACAGGTGGCCCTTGCGCCCCATCACCCGCTGCTTCACCGCCCAGGGGTATGGCCCCACTTTCAGCATCTCCAGGTCGTGATTGGATTCGAGCAGCAGAAACTCCACCCCGCGCAGGTGCATCTTGATGGAGTCGGGAACATAGCCGAGATCGGTGACAAACCCGGCGCGCACACCGCCCAGTTCAACGCACACCCCGACCGGGTCGGCGGCATCGTGCGGAATGGTGAACGTGTCGACATGCATATCGCCGATCGTAATGCGGGAGCCGGCTTGAAACGTTTCTACTCGCGCGGGACAGTCGCCCCAATCGATGGCTGGCGCCATCAGCCGGGAAAGATATACCGGAATTTTCAGCTTCTTGATCAGCGCCGGTAATCCGGCAACATGATCGCTGTGCTCGTGCGTCACAACGATGGCATCCAACGCGTCGGGGCTCTCGCCAATGGCGGCCAACCGCTCAAATGTCTGCTTACGGCTGAGACCGGCATCAATGAGAATCCGCGTCCGTCCGTTGCCGACGAAAGTGCAGTTTCCCGAGCTGCTGGAAGCCAGTATGCAGATTTTCAGGGTGGACACAACCGCCTAAAAACCGACTGTAGCACACTTGCGAATTTTGCCCCTGAAAGTTCCGGAATGACGCGGCCCTCCACGCCGGCAAACGAAACGTCAAACTGATTCTTGCTTGCACTACGCCTGTAGTCGGATAATGGGGGGACTGAGTTACAAAGCCATGAAGTTTTTGACGTTTCTGATCTGCCTGGTTGCGGGCGCGAGTACTGTCGCCGCCGCCGATGCCAAGCCGGAAATCCGGGTAATTGAAGAAATCGTCGCCAAGGTAAATGGCGACATCATCACTCGCGGCGACCTCACAAGGGCGCGTAGTCAACTGGACGAGGCGCTGCGGGCGCGCGGAGCGGGCACTCCCGAACAACTCCAGAAGGCTCTCCAACAGCGTTCCGCCGATCTGCTGCGCGAAAAGATCGATGATCTGCTGCTGGTGCAGAAGGCCAACCAGTTGAGTATCAACGTGGATGCGGAGGTCAGCAAATATCTGGCCGATCTGCAACTGAAAGCCAAGATCCCCGACCCGGAGAAGTTCCACGACTGGATCCGGCAGCAAAGCGGACAGACCTTTGAAGACTTCCGCCAGGACGTCAAGAACAACATGCTGAAGAGCCGGGTGGTCCATCAGGAAATCGGACGCTCCATCAACATCTCCAAAGCGGAGGCCGAGAAGTACTACAACGAGCACAAGAACGAGTTCATCCGCGAGGAGCGGGTCTTCCTGCGGGAAATTCTAGTGTCCACCGAAAACAAGGACGCCGCCGGAGTCGCCGCCGCCGAGAAGAAGGCCAAGGACCTGGTGGCCCGCGCGCGGCGCGGGGAGAAATTCGGCGATTTGGCGCGCGACAATTCCGATTCGCCTTCCGCCCAGCAGGGAGGAGACTTGCAGCAGGGCTACAAGAAGGACGAGCTGAACGAGGCGCTGGTGAAATTGATCTGGGATCAACCGCGCAACTACGTCACCGACCCGATCAAAATGCCCAACGGATTCCTGATCCTTAAAGTGGAAGAGCACCACAAAGCCGGTCTGGCGAATTTTGAGGAAGTTCAGGACGAGATTTCCAATAAGCTTTACATGCCGCGCTTCGAACCGAAGATCCGCGAGTACATGACGCGCCTGCGCCAGGAGGCCTTTCTCGAGATCCGCGAGGGCTTTGTCGACACGGGAGCCGCTCCCGGAAAGGACACCCGGTGGCAGGATCCGGCCCAGTTGCGGCCCGAAACCGTCACCAAGGAAGAAGTCGCCGCCAGGGTGCACAAGAAGCGCCTGCTGTGGATGGTCCCGGTGGGCACGATCGACGCCGATACGCAGTCCCGGAGCCAGGCTGGAAGATAACCGGTCCGCATGAAATCGCCCTACATCAATGAGATACAACCGAACCAGGTGGTCACCGCGGCATTCCTGGTGCAGGCCAAGGACGTCCGGCAGAAGAAGACCGGAGAGCCCTACCTCTCACTGACCCTCTCTGATCGCACGGGTGAGATTGACGCCAAGATGTGGGACAACGTCTCCGAGGTGATTGAGACGTTCGACCGCGACGACTTCATCCGCGTCAAGGGCGTGATGCAGATCTATCAGAATCGCCCACAGCTCACCATTCACAAGATGCAGCGCATCGTGAATGAGAGCGAGATCGACGCCAAGGACTACTTTCCGGCCTCCCAACGCGATCCCGATGAGATGTTCGCCGAACTCGGCGAGATCATCCGCGGCATCGCCAACCCCCACCTGCGCGGCTTGCTGGAGTCGCTACTCGCCGATCCCGAGATCGCCCGCCTCTACAAGACCGCTCCGGCGGCCAAGGCCATCCATCACGCCTATCTCGGTGGATTGCTGGAACACGTTCTTTCGCTCTGCGCGCTGAGCCGTATGACGGCCGCCCATTACAAGAATATCGATATCGACCTGCTGCTCACCGGAGTGGTGCTTCACGATATCGGTAAGATTCGGGAGCTGAGCTTCGAACGTAGCTTCAGCTATTCCAACGACGGCCAACTGCTGGGGCACATCATCATCGGATTGGGGATGGTCCACGACAAACTGCGCCAGATGCCTGAGTTCCCCGCCACGCTCGGTACGCTGGTGGAGCACATGATCATCTCGCACCACGGCGAACTGGAATACGGATCTCCCAAAGTGCCGTTATTCCCCGAAGCGCTGCTGCTGCACCATTTGGATAACCTGGATTCCAAGATGGAGTGCATGCGCGCCACCGCCGAGCGCGACAACCGCATGGAGGGCTGCTGGACTCCCTTTAGCCCTGCACTGGAACGCGTAGTGCTCAAAAAAGCCAGGTACCTCAATGGGGGACAGGCGGCGCCGGGCGCCGATGCTTCCGGCGAACCTTCGTTCACCCGGACGCCGGCGCGCCCGGCGTCCGGGTCATCCACGCACGCCGATAACCGCGCCGGCACACTGTTCGCCGACAAGCTTCAGCAGGCGTTACGAAAGGAATCCTAGATCGATGCGCAGGGCCGGTCCCGCTCGTGATATTCCTCCTCCCCTTGAACTGGAATGCCTGAAGGTCCTTTGGGCAATGGGCCGGGCGAATGTGAAGGACGTTCGCGACGCCTTGGCCTCGCGGCGCAACCTGGCATACACCACGGTGATGACCGTGCTCGACCGCCTGGTTCACAAAGGCGGCGTCTCCCGGGAGAAGCTCGGCCGTTCTTTCGTCTACACTCCGCTGCTGACTCGTGACGGGCTGCGCCGCGCCGCCGTCCGCGAGTTGCTCGACTACTTCTTCGATGGTTCCGAGTCGGCGTTAATGGAGTATCTGCGGCGGGTTCCGGAAACCTCTCCGGCTACTGAAACGCGCAGCGCGGCTGCCGCGGCCGGTGCCGAAGATCACCGCATCGACACCGTACTGCTCTGATCGCCCTCTGGCTACCTCATCCCGGCAGTGTAACGCTCCGGGCCGTCAACTCGGCGCGGAGCTGCTGATACGACTGGAACCGCACCGCATCCAGCCCCGCATTCCTGCCGGCATCGACATAGTCCTGAATGTCGTCGGTGTAAAAACACTCTTCCGGCTTACACCCGGCCGCCCGGATGGCCTCCTGGTAGATTCGCGGCGCCGGTTTCATCACGCCCACCTCATAGCTGAGCACCAGGTGATGGAAATGGCCAAGCAGCGGAAACCGCTGGCGAATCATGTCGAAATGCAGCTCGTTGGTATTGGAGAGCAGAATCAGCCGGTAACTCTTCGACAGGTACTCGAAAAAGCTCTCCGGGCAGAGCGTGTCGGTATCGAAGATCGAGAACCAGATGTCACGAAACTGCTCAAAACTAAGACCATCCAAGCCCAGCGTCTGCGCCATCTCCCCGAAGAAGACCGCTGAAGACATGCCTCCCGACTCATAACTGTGAAGCAGGCCGGTGAGCCGCGACCGGTCCGGCACTCGCTCCGGAGGCCAGTTGTACATTTTCGCCAGCGTCTGGTAGCTGCGCATGAAATCGAATGCCAGAATTACATTACCGAGGTCGAAGATCAGGGCTTTCAGCATCTCTCCCCAGTTTAGAGGCTGGCGGCCTGTCCGCGCTCCGGCGTCAACCGGTCTACCCGGCGCAGGCGGGGAAAAAGCAACGTCCATAGTACGACAACCAGCAAGGTCCCAACTCCCCCCAACACCACCGCCGGGACCGTTCCGAACCACTGTGCCGTCAGCCCGGACTCAAACTGCCCCACTTCGTTGGATGCCCCAATGAACACCATATTGACCGCGCTGACGCGGCCGCGCATCGCGTCGGGCGTACCGAGTTGAACCAGCGTATGGCGGACAATCACGCTGACCATGTCGCTGGCGCCCATTAGCGACAGCACGGCCAGCGAAAACACGAAGTTGCGCGAGATGCCGAAGGCGATGGTCAGCACGCCGAATGCGAATACACAACAAAGCATCGCCGCTCCGGCGCGCTTTCGAATGGGCCGGCGCGTGGTCATGATGGCCACCGCCACAGCCCCCAATCCCGGTGCGCTGCGCAGGGCGCCCAGCCCGGTGGCGCCCGTCCGCAGAATTTCCCGCGCATAGACCGGCAGAAGCGCCACTGCCCCGCCCAGCAGGACGGCGAACAGGTCCAGCGAGATGGCTCCCAAGATCACCTTTTCGCGCCAGATGAACCGCAATCCTTCGAGCACCATCCCCATCGAAGCCGCGCTTGCCTTCGGCGCGGTGGCGCGCGTCGACACGCCGAGAAGCGCGAAAAAGGCGGCTATGTACGCGATTGCCGACGATGCGTAGACCGGCTCCGGATTCGACGTCATGCCGTAGAGCAGACCGCCCAGCATCGGACCGGCGATGGTCGCCGCCTGGAAGATGGATGAATTCCAGGCCACCGCGTTCGGGAAGTGCTCTTCTTCCACCAGTAGCGGAAGAAACGCCTGCCCGGCAGGACCGTTAAAAGCCCGCACGACGCCGTTCAGCAGCAATGCTCCGTAGATTGGCAACACTGACGAGGGCCCGTTGAGCGACAGACCCAGCAGCAACAGGGAGCAGCAGGCGAACAAGATCGTACACGTCTGGAGAATTCGCTTGCGGGGCACACGGTCGGCGGTATGGCCGGTAATCAGGAACAGCAGAATTCCCGGCAGGAACTGCGCCAGTCCCA
Organism: Bryobacterales bacterium; assembly: GCA_020854055.1. Classification (GTDB taxonomy): domain Bacteria; phylum Acidobacteriota; class Terriglobia; order Bryobacterales; family Bryobacteraceae; genus JADZGD01. Next base: position 24,307 of record JADZGD010000002.1, read on the forward strand.
CCAGTCCAAGGTCGAGCGGACGATGGGTGATGGCGTAGATCTGCCATGCCACGGCCACCGCCTGCATCTCGCTGGCGACCGTCACCAGCGACCGGACAGCCATGTAAAATCGAAAACCAGGATATTGGAATGCGGCGCCCGCCGCCGGCCCGCGTCCCGTTTGCGCCATCTGGGTGCTACGTTTAGTGTCTCACACAGCGCCGCGGGCGCCGTTTTGGTAACGCCGGCGCCGCGGGAAACGTATCTGTAGCTGAGAGTCCCGGACCTCCCGGGAAGAGTGTGGCCTATGCGCTTCGTCTGGACTCCGCTGGTCGCCTTCATCCTGGCCGTGCCGGTGGCCGCGGCCGACGCCTCCAAACCCGCTGTCGTTTTTCGCAGCGACGTCTCCCTGGTTCGCGTCGATGCCGAGGTGGTAGACGGTAATAACCGTGCCGTCACCGGTCTGCGGCAGGATGATTTCGTGCTGCTCGAAGACGGTAAACGGCAGGATATCCGTAACTTTGCAAGTGAGAATATGCCGGTTGATATCCTGCTGCTATTCGACGTTAGCCGCAGTATGCGCCCGCACGTGGAACGGGTTATTTCGGCCGCGAGCCACGCGCTGGCGGTTTTGGGACCTGACGATCAGGTGGCGATTATGGTCTTTGACCGCCAGACGCGCCTCCGAATGGGTTTCCGTGGAGATCGTGGACTGGTGCGCGGCGAACTGGACACCATGCTCCGGGAGGAGCGCTTCGACGGCGGCACCGACATTACCAGGGCGCTATTGGATGCCTCGGCATACATTGGCCGCGAGGGCCGCCAGAATGCCCGCCGCGCCATTGTCATCCTCACCGATGACCAGACCGAGCGCAACCGCGACGTAGATGGCGTAAGCCACGCGCTGGCAGGAGCTGGGACCGTATTGAGCGCGCTGCTGGCGCCCGACATGATGCGCCGGGGTGTCTACCGCCGCGATGATGACGGCGTTTACTATCCGCCAAACCGGCGTAGTGGCGGTCTCGGGGGCCCATTGGGCGGAATTATCTTCGGCCGGGGCGGCCGGCAGGGACCCATGGGTAGACCCGGCGGCCGCGGCGGCCGGATGGGATCGCACACCCAATCGGCCGGTACTGCTGAGATCGCCCGCCGCTCGGGTGGCGATAGCATGCAGGTAGACGATGCCGATGCCCTCGCAACCACATTGGCCCGGATCCGGCAGCGCTATGCGCTGCACTTCTATCTGCCGCCGAATGTCCGCCCCGGTGAAGAACGACAGGTGGAGGTAGAGTTGACCGGGGCTGCCCGCCGCCGCTACCCTGATGCGGAGGTGCGCTTCCGCCGCAGCTACGTGGTTCCCGAAACTCCGGTAGTGGCATCGGCCCCCACTGGCGCCGCCCCTGGACAAGCCCCAACGCAGGCTACGCAATCCCGCGAAGGCTGGCGCCGGGTAAACGGCTCCCCGGATTCAAGCGGACCGATGATCCTCACCCGCGACGCCACTCCGGGCCCGGCATCGCCGGCTGCATCACAACCGGCGGAGCCCGCCGCTCAACCGGAGAGCCAGCCCGCGCCGAAACGTGGCTGGCGAACGCTGAAACCGGGCGAGCAGCCATAGACCTGCAAGCGCCGGCGCCCGCCTGTCCTTGCTATCGTCTAGTCGCCCACGGCCGGCAGGCTGGCATGTGGGTTTGAAGCCGCCAACTGGCCAATACTGACGTCGATCTTGGGCATCGATCCGCCCTCGTATTCGTGCGCGTCGAGCGCCGCCAGTTTGTCCTTCAATATCTGCATCCGGAGCTTGCGTTCGAACGCAGCCAGTTCCGTCTCAATCGAATCTGCCTTGCGCGCGTGCATCACCATGTCGTCGCAGTAACGTTTGAGGAAGTAGCTGATGGTCTCAACACGAATCTTGATGGACCCGCTGGGCTTGTTCTCGTCGATGTCCTTAAAGCAGAAATAGGGCGTGCCGGAGTGTTCGACAATCTCCTCCACCACCGTGTAGATGGGCGCATCGTGGCCGCACTTGAAGTTGGAAAGCTCCAGGGCAATCAGGTTGGGATGGCGTGAAACGTATTTTGCGGCGAAAACCTTGCGGCTCGTATTCTCGCTGTAGGCGTTCTTCCAGACGTCGGTGACGGCCATCGGATGCGGAATTTCGCCGGCCTGCACATCTTCGCCAAACAGCCGCCAGAGAATGTCATCGTCGATCGGCAGCGAGTCCTGGGTGAATATGGGGTATCCCAGTTTCTGAAACTCGTCCATGATCTCGTGATTCACGCCGGGGTCGTTGTGGTATGGACGGCCCAACAGGACCACGCCCAACCGGTTGTCGCGCTCCAAGTCCTCCAGCACTTCGCGCGCCGCGCCGCGAAGCGTAACGTTGTTGAACACGTCCAGCGCCTTATAACCCTCGGCCACCGCGCGCGCGTTCTCCTCCGGCGACAAGCCCAGGATGTCCTTGAACTGCTCGTACATTTGCCGCTCAAAGATATCCGGCTTGGAGATGTTGACGAAGGTATCCAGGAACTGAACGCCCTTTTCGGCGAACAGATCACCCTCCTTGATGAAGGCGGCCTTCACCGCTTCGGGTGTGGTGGCCACCGTCGGACAGGTGCGGTTTGCCTGGGTATGCTTCAGATCGCTCGGCAGGCAATCGATCATCGGGAAGAAAATAATGTCCAGCGGCTTCTTCGCGTGATGTGTATAAAGCAGATTGTGGACGTGCGGGATGCCCAGTTTCGATGGGAAGCAGGGATCGATGGAGCCGCGCTTGCCGCCCTCTTTGTACATCTCCTCGGTGGTGTAGTCGGAGAAAATCATGTTCTCCGCTCTTACGCCGAGGCTGGCAAAGTAGGCGGTGAACACCGGCGTCATGGAATACATGTTCAAGACGCGCGGCATCCCGATACGGAGGGAACCGCGTTTCTTCAACAGTTCGGCGCGCCGCTTCTGGGCCGCCGTGAATTGGAACTTCGGTGCCGGATCGGAAACATCCGGAACGTCGGGCACGCGGAACACGGCGCGTGCCGCGATCTCGACAAAGTTCGGATTGGCGGCTTTGATCTTGTCCAGGTTGCCCTTGATCTGCCGCATGTCGGTGAGATCTTCCACCGTTCCCTTTTCACATGAGGCGATGATTAGCCGCTGCGCGCCTTTTTCGAGGGGAACCTTCGTCTTCTGCGGCCGGTAGGCATTCTCGTTGAGGACGTTCGTCTTCACGTCGATGAACGTGCGCAGGCACTTGTTCTTGCAGAAGTAGCACCGCGTCAGCTCACCACGGGAGGTGTTGTAGCTGATGTTTCCCACGGCTTCGATCCCGATAAACGTGCTCCGGCGGCCATGGTCCCACAAGCGCCCGGCTTCGAGCCCCGCCCCGATGGCCCCGGCCTCGCCGCAGTGTTCGTGGACGATGACCTCGGGCCGCACATCCTTGCCCCGGAAGCGTGATTCGATGAAATCCACCTGCGCCTTCACGGCCGCCAGGTTGTACTGCGTGCCGCCCTGCAGCAGGAACTTCTTACCGATGGCCGACAGATTTGGAATCTGTGAAACGTAGAGCCAGATGTTCTTCGGCAGCACGTTGCACAGCCCGGCCATGATCTCTTCCGGCTTCCATCCCTGACGCTGGAAGTCAACGATATCGGACTGCATGAATACCGCGCAGCCGTAACCAAACTGTGGGAACGAGGCGGCGCCGAAGGCTGTATCGGCAAACTGTTCCACTGGCACGCCGAAGCCCTGCGCCGTCGATTGCAGGAAGTAGCCGTTGCCGGCCGAGCACTGCGTGTTCAGCTTGAAGTCCTTCACGCGGCCGTTCTTCAGGATGATGATCTTGATGTCCTGGCCACCCACATCGCAGATAACATCCACGTTGTCGTAAAAGTGCAGGCCGGCCTGCGTGTGGGCGACGGTTTCCACCACCGCCGCGTCGGCTCCGATCACGTCTTTCAGAATGTCCTTGGCATAACCGGTGGTGCCCACGCCCAGTATTTTCAGCGTGGCGCCCTGGTCTGTAACCTGCTTTTCCAGTTTCTCGAAGATCTCCTTGGAATCTTCAATGGGATTGCCCTTGGAAAGCTGGTAGGCCTTGGCCAGGATGCGCCGCTCCTTGTCCTTGGAGATCAGGACCGCCTTGGTGGAGGTAGAGCCGCCGTCAATGCCGATAAAACCTTCTACTACTTCGCCCGGCTGGAAGGCAGTAGGAGTGAACTTCTTGTGGCGGTACTTTTCCTTGAAACGGTTAAGGTCCGCCGGACTCTTGGCGAGCCCGCCCGTGGCGCCCTTGGACTTCTTCTCTTCCTCGCGGCCAACGTTGATGTACCACCGCAACTTCTCGTACCCCGAGTAGAGACCGACATGGCTGTCTTCGGTCTTGCCGAACTCGATCGCGCCCAGCGCCGCGAAGTACTGCGCGTTGTCCGGAGTCTTGATGAGCGATGGGGGATCCACGCCCTCGGGAAGCGGGAAGTTGCGTTCCTCCCAAATCCTCGGAATATTACTCTGCCAACACTCCCGCATCCCCTTGATGTAGCAATTGGGGCCGCCGAGCAACAGCACATGCGGGCGCAGCGTATTGCCGCGCGTCAACACGGAGAGGTTCTGCATCACAATGGCTTCAAACAGCGAGGCCATCAGTTCTGCCGGCGGCACACCAGCTTTTTGCAGGCCGTTGATGTCGGTCTCGGCAAATACGCCGCACTTGCCTGCCACCGGATGCAGTTTCAGGCCGGCGTAGCCCATGTTGCAGAGTTCCGAGGCGGGAATTCGCAGTTTGGCGTTGATCTTGTCAATCACCGCCCCGGTGCCGCCGGCGCACTTGTCGTTCATCGACGGGATCTTCTTCTTCCGCCCCGTCTCCGGATCTTCCTTGAAGATGATGATCTTGGCGTCCTGGCCGCCCAACTCGATTACCGACCCGCACTCCGGATAGAGCTTTTCCACGGCCAGCGAAACGGCATTCACTTCCTGAACGAATTTGGCGCCAACGTGTTTGGCCAGGCCGCTTCCGCCCGAACCGGTAATGAAGATGCGCGTGCGCTCCTGGGAGAAACCCTCGATTTCCTGGTTGAACCGCTCCAGGAACTCAAGAACCTTTTCCGGCTGTTTGGTATCGTGACGCTGATAGTCCTGCCAGATAATTTCATCGGTCGCCGCATCGGTGACTACGGCTTTCACCGTCGTGGAACCGACGTCCATACCGATAAAGAAGGTACGTTCCATAGTGGAAACTCGTCTCCTTAGAAATTCTCTAGAGCGGCTCGGGCCTAATTGACCGCTGTTTGTTCCCGCTTCTTACGCTCCGCGATGTGCATCACGAAGTTCGCCGCCGACCCGACGACGCCCTTGGCGTGAGGCACCGTGTACATGGGCCGCCTGGTCTCCGGATGCGCCTCCACCCACGCTTGGCATTCGTCCAGCGTGAGGCCTGTATGCTCCAGCGCTTCCTGAAATTCGCGCTTGGCCTTGTTCTTCGCCTCTCCGAGCGCCATCTGCACCCGGCTGTGAGCGTTGATCTCACCCTCACCCGAGGTTTCGATCGGTATGTAGATGATGTCTTTGTAGTGGGACACCACGGCGGCCTGCGCGCCATCGGATTGCGTCGAAGGCATGCAACCAAACGGCTTTAACGACAGGACCATGTGAGCCAGGTCTTTGTTCGAGTAATAGATGTTCTTGGCTACCTCGAGGTGCCCTTCACCCCCGCCCGACCGTGAGTTATAGAAAGGATGTCCGATGCGCTGTAACTCATACTGGTCCACCAGGTGGTGCGCCAGACCGCCCAGCGCGCCGATAATGCGGTGATATTCGCGTTTGAAAATCGCCTCGGCAAGCTTCAACTTGGCGACTTTATTACGAAAACTCCACTCGATCTTGGCCCGCTTATCCAACCGCCAGAGCGGAGGCGGCACGGCCCCTTCGTCGAGCCCCTTGAGGTCCTTATATTTCTGCACCAGTTGGTGGATCATGTACATGATCCAGGTGCCGATTGGCTCTACCACAACCTGGGCTCCTTCCCGCTCCAGGAAGCGGAACATGTTGAAGTTCCCATCTCCTTCGGTAGTCTGCGCCCAGAATTCGCCCGTAATTTTCACAATCGGCTTTACCCGCAGGCGGTCCACCTCGATCTCGTCGAACAGGTCGCGGCAACGATTCAGCGCGCCGATGTAGTCGTCGCCCGAAACCTGATTGACAAACTTGCCCACGTACTCAGCCGTATCTTTGAAGCCACCGAGAAACCTTCCGAGGTTGTCGCCCATCTGCCACGGCTGCTTCTTGCGAAAGACCTCGTGCATGTAATCCATGATTCCTTCAAGCGCCGTGTCGGTCTGGCCGGCAGTGACCTCGAAGGGACGGATTTGATAAGCCACCTCGTTCAGGATGTCGCCGCAGTTCAAGGCGTTGAGAATGCCCAGGAAAAAGTCCAGGTTCATCTCCAGGCCGGCCTCGGCATCGGACTGCGAAAGACCGCCCGACTGCTGGAACAGAAGCACCCGGAAGCCGTCGAAACCCGCATTGCGCAGCGCCAGCCGGTACTCGGCCTCATACATGCCGAAACGGCACGGACCGCAGGCGCCGGCGGTGAAAAACACATAGCGCTCGATGATTTCCTGCCGAGTCAAGCCCTGTTCTTCGAGCGCCTGGAGGAACTGCACCAGGTTTCCGACCGTAAAGTAGGTCGGATTACACTGACCGTTGTTGCCAAATTCCTTGCCAATCTGGAAAGCGTGAACGTCGGGTGCCGGCAGCGCCTCGGCGAGGTATCCCAGCCCCTCGAGTGCGCCGTGAACTAACTTTTCGTGCTTCCAGGTTAGCCCGCCAAATAACAGCGTGGTGTGCGCTCGTTCGCTTTTGGTGAACGCCCGTTCCACCGACTGCTTGAAATGGTGCACGTCCTGTTTCTCCAGGCCGGCTTCCCGCTCCAGCCGTGCACGCTCCTCGGCCACGCGTTGTTGAATGAGTTGTTCGATTGGATCGTTGATCTGAACCAGATTTGCCGCCATCGCATCCCTCCTCTGTGCGCATCCGAACCGCCGGATCCGCGGTGTGTTGATCACCGCATGTTTCCGTAAATGCGGCGCTTGTCGCAACAATGCCGCCGGGCGTCTTCCGATGCCGGACGCGCTTTGACGCCTCCATCTCGCCGGACGAAGAAAACTCCCCAGTCTATGGCAGTGTGCCGCAGTTAAGCCGTTGGAAGGAATGGTATTTCATTGAACGGACAGGAAAGCTGACCAGAAAGGGAAGTTGACGGGTTTACCGGATTGAGGCACTTTTGAGTTTCTTGATTTTTTAGTTAAGATACAATTCGTTATCATACCAACTGTCTTCTGCCGCCCCAGCCTGCTCTATAGCCGGATCGTACGCGGTGCTTGTGCGAAACGAACCCGATGAGAACCGTCAGTCGCCGCAACTTCTTCGCTTCGATGGTAGCTCCGTTTTCGAAACCGGCCCGCTCTCCGAATGTAATCATTCTTACATTTGACGGATGGCGAGGGCCGAGCCTGGAATCACGAGGTGATTCCTACCTGCGAGCACCCAACCTGATGCGGCTCACCACGCAGGCGTTGGAGTTCACCCGCGCCTATGCGGCGCGGCCGGTTCCGGCAACCGAAGATTCGCCAATCCTGACCGGAGACTTTCCCCACCGCTTGGGCCGGTCACCGTTGCTGCGAATCGAACTGGAACAGATGGGCTACACTTGGGGCGACTTCACATCCCTGCCGGTAGACCGCGCCGCCGAGTTCATCCGGGCCAAACGAAAAGAGGTTTTTGCCGCCTGGTGTCCGGGGCGGTTGCCTCAACAACCGCTGTCGCGGTACCGGATTCCGTACGACCATCGACCGATACCAGGGCGGCCCAATATGCCGGATGACCATCACGATTCTGCCTGGCAGGCCTTTGCCGCCTATTACGTGGCGCTGTCGGCGGCCGATGCGGAGTTAGGAAAAGTGCTTCGAGCGCTCGATGAGACCGGCCTCGGCAACGACACGATCCTTGTCTTTACCTCTCACTGTGGAAACATGGCCGGCTCGCACGGGATGGACGGCAACGACGAGTTTTACGAAGAATCGGCCTCAATCCCGCTGTTGATACGCTACCCGTGGCGGTTCAGCGCAGCCGGTAGGCTGGAGTTTCCGGTCTCGCTGACGGACTTGACGCCAACGCTACTGGCCCTGTGTGAAGCCGGCCCCGCTCCTTCCCTGCCCGGACGGAACCTGGCGCCGCTTCTGTTGGGGGAGACGGCGGAGCAGCCTCAGTCGGTGTTTGTCGAGGGCAAGCTGGGCCAGTCCGGCAGTTGGAGGATGGTGGTAAGAGGAGTAAATAAACTGGTGGTGGACCGCCGGCAGCAGGTGACAGGCCTGTACAACATTGGCCTCGATCCTTACGAGACCGGGAATCAGGCTACCGCGCGGAGTGAAGAGTTGACGCGGGACGAGATGAGGGCGATCCTGCGCGACTGGATCTCTCGCACCGGAGACTGGCCTGTCCGCTCCCGTTGAATGTGGCAGCATCGCGCGCGCCGCCTGGTGCTACCGGTGCAATCTTGCCGAGGCCTGGCCCGGCAAACGGATCAGACGCCTAACAGGTCCAGCGCGCCCTGGATCTCGCTGCCCGCATGAGCGTCTCCGGACCGGCGCGCGGCTTCGATTCCCGCCTCATACGCGGCTCGGGCATCCTCCATGCGCCCGATTCTCTCCAGCGCCTTGCCTCGCTGGAAATAGCCATAGGCGTAGTCGGGGTTATGGCGCAGCAGTTCGTCAAACTGGACTAACGCTTCGGTCAAATTGTTGGAATTGGCATATTCCAGCGCGAGGCCGTAGCGGGTGAATCCGTCGGCTGGGTTCTGTTCGACCAATTGCTTCAGGACTTCAAGACGAGTTGACATCTACAGATAGCTTAGCGAGTTGTCCCCGCCAACGAAAGTACATCTTGGTGCGGATTTGATCCGGTGGCAACAAAGCGCTGGCGGGCGCCGCCTCCCACGGCCGCCGCCGGTCGCGCCCGCACGATCTAACTCGTTCCGCACGTTCGTGTTAGTATAACGATAGACTTTCCATGAATGCTGATGTTTCACTGGTCGTAGGTCTTCAGCGCCTGGATCAGAGGATTGCTGAATTGCGGCGGGAGATCGCTATCCTGCCCGAACACATCGCCACGATTGAGAAGACGCTGGATCAGCAGTTACGCCGCGTCGAAGCCGGCCGGGCCGCGGTGAGCGCCAACCAGAAGGACCGGAAGCGTCTGGAGGAAGAGATTAAGATTCAAGAGCAAAAAATCTCTAAACTCCGCGATCAGATGCTCCAGGCCAAGACCAACGATCAATACCGGGCTTTCCAGAATGAGATCTCATTCTGTGAAACGGCGATCCGCTCGGCCGAGGACCGGATTCTGGATCTGATGAGCGAATCGGACCCGCTTGAAAAGGCCGTGCGCACGGCCGAAGCCGGTCTGAAGCAGAAGCAGGCCATGGTGGATGCGGAAAAGCGTGAAGCCGAGCAAAAGACTGCCACCGACCGCGCCGCGCTTCAGGATCTCGACCGCGAGCGCGAACAGGCCGTAGTACGGATTACCCCTTCGATCTACCGGGCTTATGAGCGGATTCGCAAAAAGAGGCACGGAACGGGCGTATCCGAAGTGCTCGACGGCCGCTGCGGCGCTTGCAACATGGCGCTTCGGCCACAGGTGCTGCAGGATCTCCGCAAGGGCGAGGAAGTCCTCTACTGCGAAGTCTGCGGGCGAATGCTGTACGTTGTTCCGGCCGAGAGCTTTGAGGACCAGATTGAGGCTCCGCCCGGCGCGGCCAGTTCTTCTCCCACGGGCGTCTGAGCGCTGGAACCCGCTCCGGCCATCACCATCCACCCGTAGCGCGTCCAACGCTACCATTGTGCTACTATCCTGCTTTTGGCATGTCGCATTCGAATTCAGGAGTTGATTAGGTGAAAGTATACGAAGGCGCTGACATTCGTAATGTTGGTCTGGTGGGACACGGGCATTCAGGCAAGACATCTCTGGCCGCCGGTCTCCTTTTTACCGCTGGAGTGACCAACCGGCTGACGCGAGTCGACGAGGGCAACACCATCACCGACTTTGACGACGAGGAGATTCAACGAAAGATCACAATCTCCACGGCAATCGCGGCGATCGAATGGAAGAGGAGCAAGATTAACCTTCTGGATACGCCCGGCTTCAATATCTTCATCAACGACACGTTGGCTTCGCTGGCAGCCGCCGACGCGGCGCTGGTGGTAGTGGACGCGGTGGCCGGGGTGGAGGTGCAGACCGAAAAAGTATGGGAATTTGCCGGCCGCTTCAGTCTCCCCTGCGCCGTGTTGATCAACCGGCTCGACCGGGAACGCTCCAGTTTCGAGCGCACGCTTGAGAACGTACAGGAAGTGTTCGGACGAACCGCCATCCCGGTGCAGCTTCCGGTTGGTGTCGAACGCGACTTCACCGGCGTGGTGGATCTGGTGCGGATGAAAGCCTATACTTATACCGCCGACGGTGACGGCAAAGCCACTGAATCCGACATTCCTGCCAACCTTCAGGCGGCCGCGCAGGCTGCCCATGAAGCACTGGTGGAAATGGTCGCCGAAGGAAACGACAGCTTGATGGAAGAATTTTTCGATCAGGGTACACTGTCGGTGGAACACATTCTTCAAGGGCTGAAGCAGGGCATCGCGGAACGGCGCATCTTTCCGGTGCTCTGCGCTGCCGGTTTGCGCAACATCGGATCGGAGCAAATCCTCGAGTTCTGCGTCGAAAATTTCCCTTCGCCGCTGGAGCGTAAACAAGTCACCGGCCGCAACGGTGACCGTGAGGTAACCCGGCAGGTTTCCGATTCGGGTCCGGCGTCGGCATTCGTCTTCAAGACCGTGGCTGATACGTTTGCCGGTCGGGTGACCTACTTCAAGGTGCTTTCCGGAATTGTCAAGAACGACGCCAACCTGATCAACAGTCGCAGTTCAGCCCAGGAGCGGCTATCACACATCGGCGCGCTTCAAGGCAAAACGCTCCCGCCGGTGCAGGAGTTGCACGCCGGCGATCTCGGCGCGGTAGCGAAACTGAAGGATACTCTGACCGGCGATACGCTATACGATAAAGGCTCCCCAATCGCCTACCCGGCGGTGAAACTGCCGGAGCCATCCATTGCCTACGCCGTCTCAGCCAAGTCGCGCAACGACGAAGACCGGATGGGTAACGCCATCGCCCGCATTCTCGAAGAAGATCAGTCGCTACGCTTCTACCGCGACGCCCAGACGAAGGAGTTCCTGCTGGCCGGCACCGGGCAACAGCACGTGGAAGTCGTTGTCAGCCGGTTGAAGAAGCGCTATGGAGTAGACGTGGACCTTCATGCGCCCAAGATCCCCTATCGTGAGACGATCCGTGGAACGGCCGATGTTCAGGGCCGTCACAAGAAACAGACCGGCGGCCACGGCCAATTCGGCGACTGCTGGATCCGGATGGAACCGCTGCCCCGCGGAGAGAAGTTCCAGTTCGTGGATGAGATCTTCGGCGGTTCGGTGCCACGGCAATACATCCCTGCGGTGGAGAAGGGCATCATCGAGACCGCCGAGCGTGGATATCTGGCCGGCTACCCGGTGGTCGATTTCAAAGTGACGCTGTACGACGGCTCCTACCACGATGTCGACTCGTCGGAGATGGCCTTCAAACTCGCCGCCAGAAAAGCCTTCCGGGCGGCGATGGAGCAGGCGCGTCCGGCACTGCTCGAGCCCGTCATGAACGTGGAGGTACACGCGCCGGTGGAATTCGCCGGGGACCTGATGGGCGACATGAACGGGCGGCGCGGCCGGATTTCCGGAATGGATGTCAAGGGAAACACGCAGATCATCAAAGCCCAGGTGCCGATGGCCGAGATGCTGAGCTATCAGAACGACCTGACGTCGATGACCCAGGGCCGCGCTTCGTTCAGCATGGAGCTAGACCACTACGATTACGTACCGGCACAGCAGGCGGAGAAGATCATCGCCGCTGCCAAGGCCGCCAAAACGGGTGAGGAGGAAGTGGAAGAGTAGCCGGGATTGCTCCTGCCGCGCGATGGGGTGGTTCCATCTACAGCCTGTCCTCCGGCCGCGTGGCGCGGTGACACACTGGATGTGGCGGGTTGACCCGGCGTTTTCCTTTGGGTTACAGTCGTAGGGTCACACGTAATGTAACGTATTCCTGATTGTCTGCAGAGATAAGGATGATTATTCCGCCCCGCATCTTATCTTGCTGCACGATTCTGGCGGCGCTGGCCGGTATCGGCTGTTCGCCCGCGCGGACGCAGCAGTATCGCAACTCGTTTTTGCCGCCGGCTCCGACTCCCGCTCCGGAGGTCTACCTCTCGCCGCCGCCGGTTGTTGAGCCGGGTCTCTTCAGCCGGGAAACTCCCAATCTGTTCAGTCCCACAACGCAACGGCCCCGCCAAAACGGGACGGTTCACCCGGGCGCTACAGGTCATCAGGGGGGCTCGGCGGGCCGGATACAACGTGCCGAGGAACATTTCCAGGCGGGCAAGCAGTTGTCTCAGATGGGGGATGCGGCCGGCGCGCGCCGCGAGTTCGACATCGCTGTCGATGCCCTGTTGTCGGCACCGCAAGGCGGCGATCACCAGAAGATCGAGAGCAAGTTCGACCAGTTGGTGGATCGCATCTATCACTATGACATCGATAAACTGGGCGCCGGGGAAACCAACGACGCACCGGCCTACGATAATTCGCCGTTGGACGACATTGAAGATCTGACGTTTCCCATCGAACCGCGTCTGCGCAGCCTGGTGAAGGACGAGGTCGCGGCCACCTCCTCACAGTTGCCGCTGATTGAAAACGACGCGGTGGTGAGCTTCATCAATTACTTCTCGAGCGAGCGCGGGCGCCGCACGCTCCTGTCCGGCCTGCGCCGGGCGGGCCGCTATCGCCCGCTCATTCAGCGAATTCTCGATGAGGAAGGCGTGCCTCAGGAGTTGATCTTCCTGGCGCAAGCCGAATCCGGCTTCTTCCCGCGCGCGCTTTCCCACCGGCAAGCCGCCGGGATGTGGCAGTTTGTGCAGTTCCGCGGCCGCGAATATGGTCTCATGCAAACGCCATATTCCGACGACCGGCTGGATCCTGAAAAGGCTACCCGGGCGGCCGCGCGCCATCTGCACGACCTGTATCGCACCTTCGGCGACTGGTATCTGGCCATGGCCGCGTATAACTGTGGGCCGGCTTGTGTAGACCGGGCCGTGCAGCGAACCGGTTATGCCGATTTCTGGGAACTGCGCAGCCGCAACGCCCTGCCCAAAGAAACCGCCAACTACGTCCCTATCATCGTGGCGATGACAATCATGGCGAAGAACGCCAAGGACTATAATCTCACCGATGTCGATCCCGATCCCGCGCTGGAGTACGACACGGTCGAGTTGAAGGATCCGGCCAGCGTGGCATTGCTGGCTGATATCCTTGACCGTCCGGCGCCGGAAGTTCGGGAATTGAATCCAGCCTTGCTCGGCGCGATCGCGCCCGCCAGCTATCAGTTGCATGTGCCCAAGGGAGGCGGTGGCGGATTGATGGCCGCTCTCAACAACATCCCCGTGGAAAAGCGCGCCAGTTGGCGTATGCACAGAGTCGTGCTCGGCGACACTCTGGCATCCATTGCCAGACGCTACGGCAGCTCTCCTGCGTCGATCGTGACGGCAAACCCTCAACAGGCGGATGACCTTGAAGCCGGGGACATGATACTGGTTCCCTGCAGCTACACCCAAGCCTCCAGCCATCCGCACAAGTCGGCGCGAGCGCGCCATCACCGGAGCGCTGCCAGGTCCCACCGCCACGCCAAACAAACCGTCAGCGCCAAACGGCTGCATCGCAGGGCAACTGTGAAGCGGGCACACCGCTAGCGCTGAAAACCCGGCCTTTTTACCCATTCAATCCCCGGCGGACGATCGTTGTACGCGGGGCGAGTCGGCTTTTTTGCCTCTACCCCCTTGCATCAAAAGGAAAAAGAGTTATTCTAAGTGTTGACCACGCCCGGACAGGAGGCATGAAAAATGTTTGATCCGTTCAAGTTCAGTCTGCGCGAGGAAGACGAACTGGATGATTTCGAATACGAAGATGAAGAGCAAACGGGGCTGGACAGCAGCGTTTCCGAGTACGGCCCGGATGAGATCGACGACGATGAAGAAGACGAGATCGAGTTGGACATCACGGTTGAAGAAGTAATTGAGGAGGAAGAAACTCAGATGGAGTCAGCACTCGTTACGCCGCCCGAACCCGAAGCGGCGCCCCAATCCCAACCTTTCGCGCCGGAGGCCGAAGTGAAATCTGTCGAGAAGAAAGCGGCACGCAAAAAAGCGGCCGCCAAAGCACCTGTAAAAAAGGCAGCAGTGAAGAAGCCAGCCGCGAAGCCGGCCAAGAAAGCACCAGCGAAGAAGGCGCCCGCGAAAAAAGCGCCGGCTGGAAAGGCGCCCGTAAAGAAGGCTGCCGCGAAAGCCCCGGCCAGCAAGGCCCCGGCAAAGAAAGCGCCCGCCAAGAAAGCTCCGGCGAAGAAGGCGCCTGCCAAGAAAGCGCCGGTGAAGAAAACGCCAGCCAAGAAGGCGCCAGCGAAGAAGGCTCCTGCCAAAAAAGCGCCGGTAAAGAAGGTACCGGCAAAGAAGGCACCGGCCAAGAAAGCACCCGCCAAGAAGGCGCCAGTGAAGAAGGCAGCCGCCAAGAAAGCGCCGGCGAAAAAAGTTCCGCTGAAGAAGGCGCCGGCAAAAAAGGCCCCGGTGAAAAAGCGCCGCTAGCCGCCGGACACACGGTCCGGAATTCCGGACCGTGTGTCTTACGGAAACTAACGGCCGACTACGTCGCGACAGCGCTCAAATAACTGTATCAGCGCGTCCGCGTATTCCTCCGAGGTCTTTACCGCTTTCCCACCAAATCCCGCCCCGGAAGAACCTTTGCCGTATCCGGTGGTGATTGCAATGAATTTCATCAGTTCCAGCGCGACCTCGTCTTTGTTGCGGCCACCCGTTTCACCGTGTTCGGCTGCCGTCTGCTCTTCCGCCATGAAATCATCCTCCCTGGTATGCTAAACCTCTAGGTTACTCCAGTTTCCTGATCTAACCTGGACCTGTCGATGCCGATTCAAGCCTGCCGCCTGATTCGAAAAATGCGCGGCGGCGCTCAAGCCCACCTTATCGAAGCCGAGGACGGGCGTTTTTATGTGGTCAAGTTCCGGAACAACCCGCAGCACCGGCGGATACTTGTGAACGAAATGCTCTCGGCGGCGCTGCTTGGCTACCTTCAGATCCGTGTTCCGGACGTCGCGATCGTGGATTTCTCGCCCGATTTTCTTAGATCGAATCCCGACTTGTGTATTCAACTGGGAACCCGCCGGATTCCCGTCGAGCCCGGTTGGCACTTTGGCTCCTGCTTCCCCGGCCATCCCGAGCACGTGGCGGTATATGATTTCCTTCCCGATGCGCTTTTTGACAAAGTGGAGAACCGCGACCACTTCCTGGGAACACTCGTGTTCGACAAATGGGCTGGTAACGCGGATTCGAGACAGGCAATCTTCTATCGCGCGCGTCTCAGGCACTGGGCGCCGGGCAATCGGTGGCTTCCCGCGAAAACGGGGTTTCTTGCTGAAATGATCGATCACGGCTACGTGTTTGACGGACCGGCCTGGGATTTCTCCGACTCGCCCATTCAGGGGCTGTACTTCCGCCAGCGGGTCTATTCGAGCGTGCGGTCGCTTGACGACTTCCAACCGTGGCTCGACCGGGTGGTGAGTTTTCCCGAAGAAGTGATCGATGATGCCTGGCGGCGAATCCCGGCCGGATGGCTCGACAAAGACGAAGCAGAACTGGAGAGATTGCTCACTCGATTGCTGGCCCGGCGCCGGCGGGTCCCCGACCTGATCGAAAACTGCCGCCAGGGCCGGATCAATCCGTTTCCCAACTGGTAGGCCGAAATCTCACATCTCCTGATCACGGCGATCTGTCATACGGTTACAATGGAAGCGATATGCACTCCTGGATTCTTCACAACGGACGAATTGTTAATTCCTCCGATCGTGTGTTGTCACCGGGACAGGTGGGACTGTTAGCGGGCTGGGGCGTATTCAGCACCATACGAGTATTTGACGGTGTCCTGTTTGCCTACGAGCGGCACTGGGCGCGAATGCGCCGTGATGCCGCCCTGCTTAACGTGCCATTTCCCGCCAGCGCAGAACAGCTCAAGCACGATTTGCTTCGCCTGGTAGACGCCAACCAGGCTTACAACGGCACCCTGCGAGTCTCGGTAATAAGGAATCGCGGCGGAATGTGGCAGGGCCCTGACACCGGCCACGAATTTGATGTAGTGGGATTTACCGCCGATGTCAATGTCTGGGGCGATTCGGTACGGCTTGGCGTGGTTCCACATGGAAGGCATGCGCAGTCCATGTTCGCTGGCGCCAAAGTGCTTTCCTGGTGTACGAATGTCTACTGGTATGAGCAGGCACACCTCAAAGGACTGGATGAAGTGGTGTTATTGAACGAGCGGGGCGAGGTGAGTGAATGCACATCCGCGAACATCTTCATCGCCCGTGACCGCCAGGTGTGGACGCCTCCACTCGCTTCCGGCTGCCTGCCGGGAATTACCCGCGAAGTACTGCTCGAAGAGGTTCATCCGGAGGGTTTTTCGATCGGCGAGCGCGCACTCTTGCCGTCCGATCTCGAAGCGGCGGAGGAGATCTTCATCACATCGACAACACGGGAGTTGCTGGCTGTTAGCTCTATCGAGGGGTTAACGATCCACCAGGGCGACCAAGCCCGGCCGGCTTTGCAAGCTGCGTTTTCCAATTACGTGGACAGCTATGTGACCCGGGCCAAGTCCGTCGTGGTGTAGTATCCTCGACCATACGGCTGGAGCGGAGCTGCTTATTGTTCGCCATGAGTGACACAGATTCGCAGACATCGCTCCACCGGCATGTTGAGCATGCGATGAAACCCGCATGCCCGCGATGCGGAGCAATCAACTTCCGAACGTCCGATCCTCGGAATCTGTGGGAGACTATTCGAACCGCGTTGGGCATCGTTCCCGTCCGCTGCCGCCAGTGTCACACCCGATATGTCGGCAAGTTGTTCTCTTCGCTGGACATAATATATGCCCGCTGCCCTCGCTGTTACCGTCAGGATCTGACGACCTGGGACCTGGATCACTATCACATTCGTTTGTGGATACGTCTGAAACTGGCGCTCGGGGCCCATCCGTGGCGATGTGCAACTTGCCGGTGCAACTTTGCCAGCTTCCGGCTTCGCAAGTGGCGGTACCGCTCCCAACGAAGAGTGATACGGGAACCGTCTGCACAAACGGGCTCCAACGTTCGGGCACGGACCGATGCCGATCAAACGAAACAGAGCCCGTAAAGAAAGTCTTGGGGAGACAAAGAAAAAATGTGGTTCCAAGTGACCCTTGGAGACAGGCTGTTCCCCGACCGGCATGCTCGGCCGAAACATGGCATCTGAAACAATTGGCAGGCCCTTTCTCAACGCTCGCTCCGGCTTTTACCGAAAACGTATTAGCGTCTCAAACACCTGCGGCTGACTGCTTCAGTAGAGGCTGGTTTCGCCAGGTGAACTTTCACTCACCAGCGCCGGCCGCCACCTTTCGGTTGCGTACCGAAGCCGGATCACTGCTCCCGCTCTACCTGTTCTGATACCACACCCTGTCCGTTCCGCGCCTCGTTGCTCCCTGCTCGCCGGCCGTCCGCGGCTTTGGGCCACTGACACCGGGTCAACACAGTTCGCTGAAACCCGAATAACGTCCATGGTGCTCCCTGCCGGCTCCCGGACTCACACTCCCCATCAGGGCTTTCACCCCTCCGGCTCATTGCGCTCGGCCCGGTTCCTAGCCTGGAAGCCTGCCATAACGGATCGCCCGATTCCCCTTCACTCCCCGATTACGCTATCGATTTTAGTCTTCCGCGCAACCGGATCATCGTTCCAGGTCCGCTACGTCCCGTCTGGCTCACTGTTCCGCAAACCTCTTGGAACCACCTCCAGCATGGACCAGTTACCGATTTCAGTCAAGAGTAATATCGGCTTTAAGCGCGATTTTCCTAAGAAAATATTGCATTTAGAATCAATCTGTTAGAGAGATTTAAGTTGCAAATCGTGTGAATAAAACAGTGCCAGCCAATCGCGTTTTATTACCTTGGGAGCGCAGCGCCCTCGGGCGTCCATTGCAGAATCATACCCGTATCCGTTGCCGCCCACATCCGGCCCGCGCCGTCGGTGCGTAACATTACCCTGCGGCCGGTAGCCCGATAGTCAACCGGCATCTCCTGCCAATCCTTCTGGTTGCGGGATGCGAGAATGTGTACTTTGCCCGGTATCGGAGAATCGGCGAGTTTTCCCGCCACCTCGATACCCGCCAGCACCACCGTCTCGGGATCCGGCCGGATGAGATCGGTAATAATCCGGTCCGGCCGGCGGTAGATGGTTTCACTCGATTTTGCACGTCCGTCGATCAACACCACCTCGGATGGGACGCTGAAGCCACTCCGGAAGCGAAGCACGCCAAAGTCTCTCCGGTCCGCACCCAGGCGGAGACAAGAGATCTGTCCGAAAAGTGAACTTGAACTTCCCTGCCAGGTTTTGCCCCCGTCGATGGTTTGCAACTGCAGAACCAGGTGCGGCAGTTCCTTATGCCGCGACGCTTGTTCTGGCTCCATCCAGGAGGGAAGCGCTCCGTCGAATGACGAGGCCGGGCGGTTCCATCCCATAATCACTCCCACTTGGGGAGTAACGAACTCGATCACGTCAAAAACGGTCCGCGAGGGCGTGCCCGGAAGCGTCCGTGCCGTCTCGATCGGCGTCCAGGATTTGCCACCATCCACGGTGAATAAGGCGCGTTTGTCGGTACCAGCCGCGAATCCGCGGTTGGCGTCGAGAAAATGAACGCTGAGCAGTCCCTTGACGGGACACACTTTTTTCCAACTGCGGCCGGCCTCATCCGTCCGCCAGAGCCCTTTGTCGGTTACCACCCAGCCAGTCGAATCGTCCAGTAAGAATAGTGAAACGGGCATGCTGGGAAGTTTGACCACATCCCATCGCGACCCGCCGTCACTGGTGACAAGCGCGGCTGGCTGGTCGGAGTCATTCCGCTCGATGAAGCCAACCGCAATTCCACGCTGACTGGAACGGAACGCAAAATCCACCAGACGCAATTCAGCGCGGTCCTCATCGAAGAAGTATTGGAGTTTCCACTGCCCTCGTGTCGCTACCGCTCCGCCGGAAGCAACCATTGCCAGCATCCAGACGAGAAGGTTACGGCCGATATTCATCAGGATTTCGATGCCGAAGAGAGCACAAACTCGACGTGATTGGCGGTCTCCACCGCCGCCGGCGCCATTTGTGCCAGCAGCAGCAGACAACCAACCTGCTCGCCCACCGTAGTGAGCACCTCCATTTCACTACCCGTATGCTGGTGCGGCCAGCGGTGCTGCACATTGATCACTCCAACGACGCGGTCGCGGGCAATCACCGGAGCCGACAGGAACGCCTCATAGGCATCTTCGGGAAGATCACTGAACACCTTGAAGCGAGGGTCCTGGTACGCCTCGCGAGAGATCGCAAGCAGCCGCCGCTCCCTTGCCACCCAGCCGGTAAGCCCCTCATCCATCCGCAAACGAACCCGTCCGATGGTGTCCGGGTGCGGGTTATTGGAAGCACAAAGGACGAGCTCATCGTTGTCGGCCAGATAGACCAGACACGAGTCGCAGTTCATGAACTCGACAATCAGGCTGACAATGCCCTGGAGCACATCCTGAAGACTCATCTCCCGCACCATGAAGCGGCTAATTTTCTGGAACAACATCAATTGCTGTTCAGTTCGTTCCAGACGCAGTTGCAGGTCCTTCGTCTTGGCCACGCCCATATTATCCCATGGGGAACAGTCCGGATCACGGCCGCCACAGCACTCCGAATCAGCTTCGGAGCCGGATGGCAAACCAGGCCAGACCGATCATCAGCAGGGCCGCGGCGCTTACCGGTACCGGGCGCAACAACGGGGCGCGCGTGGACAACCAGTGAACGCACACCGCCAGAGCCGCGATCATCACCACCTCAGCCAGCAGTACGCCGGGAAGGAAATACAGGGCGTGGTACCCGGCAGTCCGGAGGAAAACCGCAAAATAAAATCCATGGAACAATCCCAGCGCGGCCACCACCAACCACCGTTTTCCGGCATCGGGCAGCAGTAGAATCTCAACCGCAAGGTAGGCAACGGTGAGCGCCGCCGCCGCTTCAATGAAACGCGGCGCCGGCGCAAAGGAGGTAAGTGGCATGGCGGCGGCCACCACAAACTGTGCCGTGGCGAAGGCCAGGGTGAGCCAAAGTAACTCACGGCGAGACCGGGCGGCCAGCACCAGCGCAGCCAAAAAGAGAAGCTGGGCCAACCCGGTGGCTCGCACGACACCGGCGCCGAACTGTTTCATCATCATCTCGAAGCTTGTAGGCGGACGGAAAGCGATGGTCGCATGGGTAAAGGAGGCGTCAAACACCGCCTGGTCGCTCTTGGAACCATTTACCGCACGCAGGATATGAATGTGATTGGGGACCGTAATCGCAAACAGCGTGATCTCAGCCTCCAGTTGCTCGACATCGCCGGGAAACTCGTAGTTGGCGGTGCAGACCAGCGCCGCGCCGGCGGGGTCTTCGCGGCATTCCTGCCCGGCGCGCCTGGCTGGCCCGCCCCCGCCGGTAAACTGAATATTGTCGAAGATCGATCGCTCAGCCCCTGGAATATGGGGGACTTCGTAGATCGGCATTCTTAACTCGAACTGCCCCTTGGGGCCATGAAGCCGTAATTCGCTGGTGCTCATGCTGACCATATGAGCCGCCAGCGGCAACGGAATCAGGATAAGTAGCAGTCGTTTCATGCTAGCGGTTGAACTGCCTCGCCACTAATCTGCCGGGAACGGAGGGCACGGACGTAGATGACGCGCAGCGTCGCCAGTACCGGGACCGATAAGAACAATCCTGCCACCCCGCCAATCTGCTCGCCGGCCAGAGCGCCGAACAGTACGATGAGAGGGTGCATCTCCACGCCCGAACTCATCAGGTAGGGTTGAAGAACATAGTCCTGGAACAACCGGTAGACTCCAAAAAAGATCAGCAGCATCAGTACTGAGTTGTAACCGGCCGCGAGCGATACCACCAGCACCACGATCACCCCCAATAACGGCCCCAGCACGGGGATGAATTCCAGCATCGCGCAGAGACTGCCCATCAGTACCGAGTAGGGAACGCCGGCGATGCTGAAGAAGATCGAGTAGACCGCGAGAGTGGCCAGCGACAGCAGGACCAGCGCGCGGATGTACTGTCCGAGCAGCACGTGGATATCGCTGAGAATACCCTCGACCAACTTCCGCGGTGGACCTTCATTCAGCTGGTTGAGCAGTGTGTCCCGGATCAGAGTTCCATCTTTGAGAAAGAAAAAGGCCAGGATCGGCACCAGCACGGCAAATCCCAGATTGCCGGCAAACGATAGCAACTTCTGTCCGATGCTTCGCAGTACCGGCAGGATGTGTTCACCGCCAGTCTGGAGCGAGCTGATACCGTCTACAATCTTCACCCTGGCCGGCTCCAGCCACCGCGGCAGCCGCATGTCTTCCACTCTGATGTTGTCCACCGTCTGGGGCAGTTTCTTGGCAAGTGCTGAAGTCTCATCGGCGATCCGCGAACCCAGCGCAAACCCAGCCGCCGACAGAGCGCCGATGAGTACGATATACACGATCGCCAACGCCAGCGTGCGCGAAAACCGCGGGGGCACGAACCGGTACACCAGGTCCACCAGCGGCGTCAGCATGTAGGCGAAAAACAGCGCCAGGATAAAAATGAGTACCGTGCGGCGAATCAGATAGGCCGTAGCAATCGCCAGCGCGACCAGAAAGATGGTCCAGGCCACCCTTGCGGCGTGTGCCTGAATTCCTAACATGGCGTTATTCTATCACTCGGCAATTGCCCCCCCCACCACGATCCCGGTATCCCCATCGCGACCGCGCCGCATCTGGCGGCGGTCATTTCGGCCGCCGGCCTTATACTGAAAACAGATGGCGGCTCAGAGCGGGGATTACATGCGCCGGCTGGTTGAATCACTGCAGACGCTGGAAGATCGCCTGCGCGCCGGTGGCGGTCCCGCCAAAGTGGAAAAGCAGCATCGCGAAGGCAAACTCACCGCCCGGGAGCGCATCGCCCGGTTGGTGGACCCCGATTCCATGTTCGTTGAGATCGGTCTGCTGGTGGCCTGGGATAAGTATGACGGTCAGGCTCCCGGCGCGGGCGTGGTCACCGGTCTGGCCCGGATTGAGGGCCGCTCGGCAGTGATCGTCGCCAACGATGCCACCGTGAAGGCCGGGGCATGGTGGCCGGAGACGATTACTAAGATCCTACGGGCGCAGGAGATCGCCATGCGCAACCGGGTGCCGATCGTCTATCTGGTGGATTCGGCCGGCGTCAACCTGCCTTACCAGGATGGTATCTTTCCCGGCACCTATGGCGCGGGGCGGATCTTCTACTACAACTCTTTGATGCGCCGGCGGCTGCGCGTTCCGCAAATGGCCGCGGTGATGGGCCCCTGCATCGCCGGCGGAGCTTATTTGCCGGCTCTGAGCGATTTCATCATCATGGTGCGCGGCACCAGTTTCATGGGCCTGGGCGGTCCTAATCTGGTGAAAGGCGCCACCGGCCAGAGTATCGACGCCGAAGCGCTGGGCGGTGCGGCCATGCACACCTCGGTCAGCGGCGTTGCGCACTACGCCGTTGAAGACGACCAGGAGGCGCTGGATCTCATCCGCTTGAAATTTCGCGAATTGCCGCCGGCCCCTGACCCGCCGCACGGCTCCGCTCCGCCGCAGCCGGCCGAGGGGCTTTATGATATTCTCCCCGCCGATCACCGTCTGCCGTATCACGTGGAGGAGATCCTGTCGCGTATCTTCGACGATCAGGACGGTGTCGAGTTCCAACCCGACTATGCGCCGGAACTGTTGTGCGCCCAGGCACGGCTGAATGGCCGTTCTGTGGCCGTCATCGCCAATCGCCGCGGCTTTCTAAAGAGCGAAGGTAAGCCGCCGCGGATTGGCGGCATTGTCTACACCGAATCGGCCCGCAAGGTCGCCTACTTCGTTGAATATGCCGAACGGGCAGGCTCTCCGATCATCTATCTTCAGGACGTCTCGGGCTTCATGGTTGGCGTGGAGGCCGAAACCGGCGCCATCATTCGCGCCGGGGCAGAGATGGTGGAAACCATGGCCTGCGCTACCGTGCCGAAGATCGTGTTGACTGTGAACCACGCCAGTGGCGCGGGCTACTACGCCATGGCCGGGCAGGGTTTCGATCCGGACTTCACCTTCGCCTGGCCCACGGCGCGCATCGGCGTAATGGAAGGCGATGCGGCGGTTCACGCCGTGCATGGACGCGAACTCGACCGGCTGAAGGCCGCAGGCCAGCCCGCGCCGGAACCATTGCGCAAACAGGTGGATCAGACGCGCTCCGATTATGAGTATTGGCTGGACGCGCGTCACGCCGCCTCGGCCGGGCACGTAGACGCCATCATCGACCCGTTGGAAACGCGGCGGGTGCTTGCTTTCACCCTGGAAGCTTGTCTGTGCCGGCAGCAGCGCCGGCACCGTGTCCTCGAAACGCTCGGCCAGGGACTGGCGGAATGATCCGTATCGCCAACGGACAGGGCTTCTGGGGCGATTGGCTGGAGGCACCGGTGCGGTTGGTGGAGGATGGCCCGCTGGACTATCTGACGCTGGACTATCTGGCCGAAGTCACGATGTCGATTCTCCAGAAACAGCGCCAAAAAGATCCTCTGCTTGGATATGCAACGGACTTCCCGCCGCTGATGGGACGGATTGCGCACACGCTCAAGCAACGCCATGTCCGGGTGGTGGCCAATGCAGGCGGAGTGAATCCGGCCGCTTGTGCTCGTGCGGTACGGCGGTTGGCGCCGGAGCTGAAGATCGCTGTCGTCGCGGGAGACGACCTGCTTCCACGCATTGACGAACTGTTCGCGGCCGGCCACTCGTTTGAGAACATGGAAACAGGACAGCCGCTTGCCGCGTTCCGGCCGCGCATTCGCAGCGCCAACGCCTACCTTGGTGCATTCCCCATCGCCCAGGCACTGGCAACCGGAGCCGATGTTGTCATCACGGGCCGCTGCGCCGATGCCGCGCTGAGCCTGGGGCCGAGCATCTTCGAATTTGGCTGGCGTCAAGACGACCTCGATCTTCTCGCAGCCGGTGTCGCCGCCGGTCACATCATCGAATGCGGGGCGCATTCCACGGGCGGCAACTGCCTGGATTCCTGGCAGACGGTGCCGGATATGGCGTCGATTGGCTATCCGATCATCGAGGCCGAACCGGATGGCAGCTTCGTTATTACCAAGCACGCCGCGAGCGGAGGACGGGTTTCCGAGGCCACCGTAAAGGAACAATTGGTGTATGAAATCGGCGACCCGCGCCGGTACCTCACACCCGATGTGGTGGCCGACTTCACATCACTTCACGTGTGCCGGTTGGGCGATAACCGTGTCCGGGTGACCGGTGCTCGCGGCACCGAACGCCCGGAAAAGCTGAAAGTGTCAATCAGCTACTTCCGCGGCTACAAAGCGATTGGGACGCTGACCTACGGCGCCCCCGATGCCTACCAGAAGGCTCTCGCAGCCGACCAGATCATTCGGGAAAGGCTGGCGCGGCTGAATCTTCACTTCGACCGGATCAACAGCGAGTTCTTCGGTGTCAACGCCGTGCAGGGAGGCGTTGTGACGGCGGCTACGCCGCCGGTTGAGGTGCAGTTGCGGATCGGCGTACGGGGTGAGGATCGCGCCGCCATCGAACGATTCACCCGTGAGATGATTCCCCTCGTATTGAGCGGCCCCCCGGGAGCGACCGGTTACGGCGATGGGCGTCCCGCAGTGCGGGAGGTGATCGCCTACTGGCCGGCGCTGCTCGATCGCAGCGAGGTCCCGGCCAGCGTGGAGATTGTGCAGTGAAGATCCCACTGTCGAGAATCGCCCATGCTCGCTCCGGCGATAAAGGGGATCTCTGTAACATCGGCGTGATCGCCCATCGCGAGCGGGATTATCCCATCCTGGTGCGTACGCTAACCGCGGAGCGCGTAAAGGAATATTTCGGTTGCCTGGTCTTAGGACCTATCGAACGGTATGAGCTGCCAAATCTGGGAGCGCTCAATTTCGTGCTTCACCAGGCGCTGGATGGCGGCGGCACCATTTCCTTGCGAACCGATGCCCAAGGGAAGGCCTTTGGCGGAGCCATTTTGTTAATGGAGGTAGAGGTCGATGAGCGGGAACTTGATCCTCAGCCGTGATGGCCGCCTGCTCCATGTCACCTTGAATCGGCCGGCCAAGAGGAACGCGCTGAACTCTGCGCTGTGCCGCGAATTAGTAAGTGCGCTGGCGGAAGGCGAAGCAGACCGCCGAATCGGCGCTATCCTTCTCGATGCCGCCGGAGAAGTGTTTTGCGCCGGTATGGATCTGGATGAGGCGACCGCACCGGGCGCGGCCGAGGCCAACACCGTTCACGAGGAGTTGTTCACCATTGGAACAAGGCTGCGCAAGCCACTCGTGGCGGCGGTGCGCGGCGCCGCTCTCGGCGGCGGGCTTGGCCTGGCCGCCAACGCTCATATTACGGTAGCGGCTCTGGATTCCCGGTTCGGGCTCACGGAGATCCGTCTCGGCCTATGGCCATTCGTGGTTTATCGTGCCGTCGTCGCAGCCGTAGGTGAACGAAGAGCCTTGGAATTAAGCCTGACAGGACGCATTTTCCCCTCAACCGAGGCGCTGCAGTACGGTCTCATACACCAGGTGGCTCCCGCAAGCGAGGTTGCCGGACGAGCCTCGCAACTGGCGCGTACGGTTGCCACGATGAGTCCGGAGGCGGTAGAGCGCGGTCTCACGTTTGTGAGAGCGTCGCAGGGCAAGACGTGGCCCGAAACCGGAGCGCTGGCAGATCGCGCGCGCCGGGCGGCGTTTGAAAGCCCGGATTTTCGTGAGGGAGTCCGCGCTTTCAAGGAGAAACGAGCCCCCCGCTGGCCGTCAGCCGGTTAGATTCGGCCGGCTCAGCCGGACAAAGAAAGCCAAAGGCCCCGCGGCGGGGTAAGCCGGGCGGGGCCAGATGGGAGATTGAATCGGGCGACGTCCTACTCTCCCACGCACTTGCGCGCGCAGTACCATCGGGGCTGAGGGGC
>JADZGD010000003.1 GCA_020854055.1 Bryobacterales bacterium
GCATAGCGGGTGTGCGCATCCATCCGCACTATGATTTCACCGCGGGCTTCACGAATCGCGGCATTGAGTCCGTAAGAAACGAAGCGGCCGGGATTCGGCACGATGCGGAAACGCGGGTCCTGTTCCGCATACGCGGTGAGGATCTCGCGGGTACCATCATCGGACAGACCGTCGGCGATGATCGCTTCCCACTTTTCGCCGATATCCTGCTCCGCAATGGAATCGAGCAGGGTATGGATGAAATTCTTTTCGTTCCGGCAGGCGACGATGATGGAGATGACGGGAACGTCAGGCATGCAGGTTCTCCTGGTTCACCGGCAACTGCTCCGGCGGAATGAGGCAAGCGACGGAGCGGAACTTACCGTTTGGCAGACGAGGAATCTGCGGCACCCAATCGAACTGGACATACGTCTCGCCGAAAACCTCAACGACGCGCTCGGTCAGTTCCCGCTGGTATTCGGGAGAGAGTCTCTTTTCGGCTGTGTAGACGATCCGAATGCGGCCAAGCTCCTCCTGGATGACCTGGACCTCTCGAATTGGAAGCGACCCGCTGATAATGCCGTCAACTCCGGCAACCCTACGGCCGTCGCGGGTGATCAGTACATCGCTGACGCGCCCGCCCACCGTTCCGAGGAGCGAGAGTCCGCGCCCACAGGAGCACGATTCGGCCGCCGCCGGCAAGGAACTCGAGTCGCGGGTGCAGTAGCGAATCAGGGGCATATCGTCGTTCACCAGGCCGGTGCAAACCAGTTCGCCGGACGCGCCCGCGGGTACGGGTTCCTGGTTATCGCCGAAGACTTCGACGAAGCCGGTATCGGGCCACAGGTGCATCGACCCGCTCTCGCATTCTCCGGCGGCGGCAACCACCTCGGCGCTGCCATAGGTGTCGCGGACGGGGCAACGGAACACGCTGCTGATAACACTCCTCTGCATTTCCGATAGCGGTTCGGCATTGGTAATCACCACCGCCATGGGAAGCGAAATTGTTGACTGCCGGGCATGATGCGCCAGCACCTGGAGCGCGGAAGGATAGCCCAGAATGTACTTGACGCCGTGGTGGCGCATCGCCTTGATGGCGGTCTCCGCCACGGTGGGAGAAAGGTGAATCGCGGAAACATAGAGCTGATTCAGACCGCGATTCCACACCCAGGCCGGAGATTCCTTTTTTCCTATGGCCGCCACCCGTTGCCCTCCCACAATGGCCCAGCGATCGTGCCGCGACACTCCGTGCCAGTGGCGCGAGCGCGCCTCAAACAGCGCATACCACCGCTGGATATTGCGGCGCGACCAGTACAGGCGAAGCGGCGTTCCGGTACTTCCACTGGTGGACCAGACGTGCATCCGGCGCGGGTTGCAATCGTCGGCAACAAACGCCTCGGGCGATTTCCGCACCGATTCTTTATTCAGCAGCGGCCAGTTCTCCAGCCGTTCCCAGGAGCTTCGATCACCGCGCGCCCGGCGCCCGGACCAGTAATCGCGGTAGAACGGCACGCGGGTGGCGGCCCGGTGCAGTATGTAGGCCAGCCGCTCCCCGGTCCAGTTCTGCCATTGGGATGGAGTCCAGTGATCACGCTGCAGCGCGTCGGCGGCCAGCTTTTCCGTCTCCCGGCTATAACGCAGCCAGCGCAGATAATAGCCCCAGGTACTGGCCGTGACCGAGCGCAGCGCGTAGGGCAGCGATTGGTAAAAGTTGATAAGTGATCGTTCCACTAGCGCACGGCCCCAGAAACCGTTCGGATCATAGTCATATCAGCAATTCGCTCAACCGCCGCCGGCCTTTGCTCCCGTGCCGGATGCAGTTCCAACCACAACAAACCGTCCCAGGGGATTTCGAAAAGGGAGATCCCGGAAATGTCAGACATGGGAACTCACCTTCTTCGGCGGCCAATCCTCCGGAGGGACCAGGCAGGTGGCCGAACGAAACTTGCCATTCGGCAGGCGGGAAATCTGTGGCACCCAGTCGAATTGAAGACTCGTCTCTCCGAAAACATCCACAAAGCGTTTCGTCAGGTCGCGTTGGCACTGCGGAGAGAGTCTTGCTTCGGCGGCGTAGACAACCCGGATGCGGTCGATCGCCTCCTGGATAACCTGGACTTCCCGAACTGGAAGCTGCCCCTTGAAGATACCGTCGATGCGCGTGATCCTGCGTCCGTCACGCGCCACCAGCACATCATCGAGCCGGCCCTCCACCTTGCCCAGCAACGGAAGGTTGCGTCCACAACCGCAGCGTTCCCGGGGATCAGGAAGCGATGCCGAGTCGCGGGTGCAGTAGCGGATCAGGGGCATGTCGTCGTTGACAAGGCCAGTACAAACCAGTTCGCCCGGTAGTCCCTGGGGCGCTGGATCGTGATTACGGTTGAAAACTTCGACGATGCCCGTATCGGGCCACAAATGCATCGACCCACACTCGCATTCACCGGCCCCCGCAACTACTTCGGCACTCCCGTAGGTGTCGCGGACAGGGCAGCAGAACGCGCTGCTAATGATATCCCGTTGCGAATCAAACAGCGGTTCGGCGTTGGTGATGGCGACCGACATCGGCAGCGTAACTCCGGACTGCTGTGCATACTGCGCCAGCACCTGAAGGGCCGAAGGATAACCGACGATATACTTCAGGTTGTGGGCCCGGATCGCATCGATGCTGGCGTGCGCCAGCGCTGGAGAAAGATGAATTGCGGAGACATAGAGCTGATTCAAACCGCGATTCCACACCCACACGGGCGATTCCTTCTGCTCAATCGCCGCCACGCGCTGCCCGCCGACAATAGCCCAGCGGTCGTGCCGCGAAACCCCGTACCAGCGGCGTGAACGTGCTTCAAACAGCGCATACCACCGCCGGATATTGCGGCGGGACCAGTACAGGCGAAGCGGCGTTCCGGTGCTTCCGCTGGTAAACCAGACGTGCATCCGGCGGATGTTGCAATCATCGGCGACAAACGCCTCTGGCGATTGTCGCACCGATTCTTTATTCAGCAGCGGCCAATTCTCCAGCCGCTCCCAGGAGCTTCGATCGCCGCGCGCCCGCCGCTCGGACCAGTAACTCCGGTAGAACGGCACGCGCGTGGCGGCCCGGTGCAGAGTATACGCCAAGCGTTCCTCGGTCCAGTTTCGCCACTGGGAAGCGGACCAGTGGTCACGCTCCAGCGCTTCGGCGGCCAGCGTTTCAGTCTCCCCGCTGTAGCGCAGCCAACGAAGATAATAACCCCAGGTGCTGGCGGCGGCCGATCGCAGCGGGTAGGGCAGCGATTGATAAAGGTTGATTATGGATCGATTCACCGGAACACCACCTCGCTCGCGGCGCGTCGCGTTACCGCATCGCACATCCGTTGAAATGTTACGAGGCCGCTCTCCCTGGCCGGCTTTAATTCGGAGAGCAGCGAATCCAGCCGGTCGATGTTCTCGTCGTTGTCGCAATGAGCCTGGTTCGGGTGGGCGCAGAGTGTGACCAGCAGGTCGGTATGAATCAGGGCGCGTACCAGTGTGCGGGCGGCATCACCAAACCCCATAACGTTGGCAGGAATGGCCAGCACGCCTGATTCCAGGAACGGCTGTTCCGGCCGGTGCGGACGAGCCAGGCCCGTCAATTCGAGCGTGCGGTGCAGTTTGTCGGAGAAACTCACACGCGACCACAGGAAGCCCGCTTCACGAAGCGCCGCCAACATGGATGGAATGCTCTGCTTGCCGAACCCGCGGCGATGCAGACCCAGCATTTCGGAGACACTGGGCGCGAACCGGCGGGGAAAGTGCATCGGCCGGTTGAACGGAGGAACAAAACCCGTGACCGGCGCGCCAATGCAGTCTTCCAGCACTCGCCGGCTGTCCGTGGCGTCCTGCATCAATTCGGAGTAACTCATTGGCGGAATGAACTTGTGGTGCATCGAATGCGACGCCACTTCATGGCCGGCAGCATGAATTTCGCGAACCTGCTCGGGACAGTGTACCGGTATGGTTCCGGCGAGAACGGCCTCTCCCACCACGGCGAACGTAGCGGGAACAGAGTAATCGGCAAGAACCTTCAACAACGCTTCGGTTCCCTTATAGTCGGCCCAGGGATCCGTATCGCGCATGCGGAAGGATTCCCGGTAACCCGCGGGTGAGTCATAGTCGAAGCACAAGGTGATTCTCATATCAGTGGTCTCCGTCGGGTTGAATCACGGCGAAGTAGTGTGTACGAAGCAGCGGACAACAATTGAGGAGCGATGCGGCACTCCAGGAGATCGGGACGATCGAACGCGCGATTGGCGGCGCCAGCGTGACTTTCTTGAACCCGACCCGGCACTGGGGAAATAGCTCCCGCACTTCGCCCGCGCGAATCCCGCGGACATTGCGATTCCGCGGGCTGTCGTGAAAGAAGTCATACCAGAGGATGATGCCGCCTGGCTTGAGCACGCGGCGCATTTCGGAAGCCGCGCTCCGCCGGATTCCGGAATCGAGGATAGAGCTGAATGTGACGAACGCGGCGACGACATCGAATGAGTTGTCGGACCAGGGCAGCTTGCCGGCGTCGCCACAACGCAGGTCCATGCCCGGCAAGCGGCGCCGCGCGATATCGATTCGCCTCTCGCTAACGTCGATACCGGAAAGACATCCGGCGGATGCCCCCCAGGTCAGAAATGACGACGGCCAAAGGCCTTCACCGCAGCCAACGTCGAGGATACGGCGTTCGGCGAGTGGAAACATTCCAGCACGGCGAAGCGCGTCAAGCACGTTGCGGTAGAGATGGAAATACCAGAACTGGTTGACGGGGTGTTGCCACCCGTAACGGCCGCCCGGAACGTCGCTGGCCTTGGGAGTGCCGCTTGCGCCATTGTGCGCTACGTCGGCGTGCTGCCGCCTGGCTGCCCGCGTAAGTGTCATGATTGGGTGCACTCCAGCAGCAGTCGTTCCCAACGGGGAAGAATACTACTCCAGTCGAAGGATTCGGTCTTTCGCCGGCCGGCCAGGGAGAGCCGGCCGGCTAGATCGGAATTGGACAACAGGCGGCGGACGGCATCCGCCATGCCTGCCGCGTCGTCACTCGGAACCAGTAGCGCGTCTTGTCCATCCTCAACCAGGTAAGGAATCCCGCTGGTGTTAGTGGCAACGACGGGCAGGCCACAGGCCATCGCCTCGATCAGGGTGACCGGCGTGTTGTCCACAGTGGAAGTGCAGAGAAAGATCTCACCGGCGCCCATACAGCGTGGAACCTCCAGCTTCGGCACGGGCCCGAGAAACCGGACTTGCGAGGCAATGCCCAACTCCTCGGCCGCGCGCCGGGCTGCCTGTAGGGAACCGTCGCCTTTGTCGGCTCCAATCATGGTCAGTGATAGTCCTGCGAAGTCGCGCGCCACCAGCGCGGCTGTCTTTACCGCCAGAACCGGATTGTAGACATGATGAAACGCTCTCAACCAGACCAGATTTGGCTTGGGCCGGGTACGCTGGCGAAAGACATAGTGTTCGACGTCGAGCGCGTTAGGAAGCAGTTGCACCTCCACCCGCATTGATTGGAGCGAGGCTGCCAGGTAGCGCGAGGGCGCCGTGACAGCCTTGGCAGACTGAAGGAGGCGGCCTACCCGGCCGGGATTCCGGGCCGCGAACGCAGGCAGACCCCCGCCATGCAGCGTGATGATGTAGGGCTTGCCCAACCGGCGCAGCAAAGCGCAGGCGGCCTCCGCCCACAAGAACGCAGAGCCGCTGTACAGATCCACATGAGCAATCTCGAAATCTCTACGCCGCGACCAGATGGTGTGCAGCATGTCCATAAGCCGCCAAAGCCGGGCGGACCGGCTGGAGGTGGTCGTGACAGGCCATCCACGGCGGGCCAGGCGATCGGAGAGCTCTTCGCAAACTCCCCGGGGGGCGCCCGTCGCCGAGAGGAAATTCCCGATAAATAGTATGGGTACGGTGGAACCGGCGGTGTTCATCGTGGCAACACCACAAAGACCGCAAATTCCGGAGCGGTGTGCCGGGGTGCTACCGGCACGCTTCCGTTTGGCGGTGCAACCGGGCGGGCGAGGACAGGAATATTGACCGGGTTCCCATCATACCTTCCCGTCGCCACGGGAGCGCCATCGAAATCCTGAACGTCGCGAATTTGGTAGGCGGTCCCGGGGTCAAGAAAGCTGGACAGGTCCACCGCCACACTCGGACTCTGGTCCCAGTTGTAAATGGTGATAGTCGCCCGCTGGGGCTCATAGTAATTGGGTCGAACGAAAGTCCAGACACCTTTCGGCGTGCCAGGGGTGAAGGTGCTGTTGTGATCGAAGCCGCTCTCACCCACCCAGTCGGGAAAGGTGCGCGTATGGCTGGCATTGCTGAACCAGCCTGTCCCGAAATAAGAGTTTCCGTTCCATTGATACGGCTGTGCCGCTTCGCCCAACGGGTAGTCAACAAGAGCGTTAAGGCCGCCTACCGAGTAGGTGACGTTGTTCTCGAAGGTGAGCGACTTCCAACGGTTCAACATCACCGCAATCTGCCCGCCGATCCAATAATTCCCGCGAATCGCCGCCGAGCCGTTGACGGTATCGTATTCCCACCCGATGCGGGAATAGCCGGTCCTGGCATTCGGTGTGTGGTACGTGAGGTTCTGGTCGAGAACAATCCGGTCAACGCCCGAGCCGGACGCGAAAAGGATGTTGTCATCCCGGTTCGAATCGGTCGAGATTACGCCGCTGTTGAAAACCACATTCCCATCGAGTTCCAGCCCCCGCACCCAACCCGCCTGGGAAGAGTAAGCGGAAATCCCAATACCGAATTGATTGAAGATGATGTTGTCGGCCAGGAGCTTGAGGCCGTCCTTGTTCTGCACATAAATGCCGTGGCCGTGGCCGCGATCCGGCGCCTGGAAGCCGTTGTTAAAGATGAGATTGCCGTAGATCTCCGAGTCGACGGCTTCGCTCCACATTCCGATACCTTGCCGTGTATCGTGAATCACGAGATTGATCAGACGGGTGCCAGGTCCAAAACAGTCGATTCCATTTTTGAGGGCGGAGGTGCCATCGATCTGTCCGGTGCGATCGGTAATCGAACTGGTGATCTCGAATCCCCAGTACCAGGTGTAAGCGCCGTAGATCCGTAGCCCGCCATTGATGGTCGCGCGTCCGCCCGGAAATTGGCGTACTACGATCGGCCGGCGGTCGGTGCCGGTGAGGTTGCTCTCAAAGATCGTGCTGCCGGAGCCGTCACCGTAGGTCCCAGCGAGCAGCCAGATCGTATCTCCGGGCCGTACGATCGAAGGTTGCGAAAGAGCGCTTTGCAAGTCCCATGGATTGCCGCGGCTGCCATCCCCGGTACTCGAACCGCATGGCGAGACAAAGTAGCGGGCGGCAGTCAGCGGAATCGGAAGCGACAGAGCGGCGAGAACGAGCGAAAGTCTGACTATCGTCATAGCGACTCCAATGCAGTGTCATAGACATGGCAGATCCGGTCTATGACCGATTCAGGACTGTACGAATCACAGACTTGCCGGTGGAGCGCGGCCCCAAGTTGCCGGCGCAGTTCCGGTTGCTCCAGCAGGCCCAGTAGAGCGCTTCCCAACATGTCTGGATCGGACGGCGGAACCAGCCGTCCGGCTTGGCCCTGATCCAATACCTCGGCGCACTGTCCAACGTCGGTGGATACCGCCGGAAGACGTGCTGCTCCGTACTCGAGCAGTGAGAGCGGAAGGCCCTCGGAAGCGGAACTCAGTACGCCGATGTCACAGGCTGCAAGAACCGATGGAACGTCGTTGCGAACACCGAGCCAGGTCACGTGACGGCTCAGCTTCAGTTCGCTAATCAGGCCCAGAATGCGATCAAGATATTGCTTATCACCATCCGCGCCGATCAGCAGCAGGTGAGATTCGGGAACATCCGCAACGACTCGTTGCATCGCGTGAAGCAGGTTTGGATGGTCCTTCTGCGACCGTAAATTTGCGACGCAAGCGATGCGGAACCCCGGCTTCCCGGGACGCCCGCCGGCCGGTGTGGCATCGCCCGTGGTGGATATGAGATTGGGTACATAGAACACGCGCCCGGCCGGCACATGAAGCTGTGTACGCGTCCAGGCGGCTAGCTGCTGGTTGACGGAGATCACGGCGCTGGTTCCGCGCGCCATCGTCCGGTAAAGCCAGACGGGGCGATCATCGAAATGACACCGGCCGTAGTGATCGTGCCAGACGACCGAGCATTTGGGCGCGATAAGCGAAACCAGCCTCGCGAAAAATACTGAGGAGCCGTGCGCGTGAATCAGCCGGATATCGTTGCGGCGGACATAGTTGCGGATACGAAGAATAGGCGCAGGGTCAAAGCGCCGTGAGCGCTGGGCCCGGACATGGGTGACGTGCGGCTCGACAAGGCTTAACAGTGGTCCCTCGGCGCGGGTGGAACACAAAAAAGACCGGTAGCGCTCACGCGGCAGCAGGTTGGCGAGGTTGACCGCCACCCGCTCGGCACCGCCCACAGCGAGGCTATCGATCATCTGCATTACGCCGAGTGTCATGATTAACAGGAAACCGGGGCAGCCGGTACGTGGCCAGCCGGCAGCCGGGGCTCAAGACGCACGTTCCATTGCGTTTCCAGCAGTGTGCGCAGAGCTTCGCGTAAACCTTCAATGGAGAAGCGCGCCGACCATTCCAGCGCCAGGCGGCGCATTTCTTCGTACTGCTCCGGATGCGCGGCAATATCCACGAGCGCATTCGTCAGAGCCTGAACATCACCCGGTGGAACGGCAATACCCCGCCCTCCACCCAACATCTCCTTAAGGAAGCCGATGTCGGAGCCGACACAGACCAAACCAAACGCCATCGCTTCAGCGGCCGACTTCGGCCAGCCCTCGCTATCGGAAACCAGCACCAGCACCTGCGAGCGTTCCAGGTATGGGATCACCTGCTCAAACGCCAGGCCGCCGGTAAAGTGCACTGTTTCCCCAAGGCCCAACCGCCGCGAAAGTTGATTGAGAGACTCGCGTTCCGGCCCATCGCCGATGATGGTGCAGGACGACTCGATGCCGTTTTCCCGCAGGCCCGCGATGGCTTCAAGCAGCACATGAACGTTTTTCGCCCTGGATAGCCGGCCTGTGTACAGAATCCTAAGCGGTAACGAAAGTGGGCCGGACGCAGCGCGCCGGCCGCGCTCGATCTGCTCGGTCGTGAGCAGGGAGGTAAAAAATGGTGTGACATGAGAACGCTGGTTGGGCCAGCGTCCGTAGACCGTCACCGGCCCACGCCACCATCGCGATCCAAGAATCCGGCGCTGGAGTCCGAAACTCCACGGCTCATTCACAGACTCGCCCCACAGGCCTGCATACTTTGCAACCAGCCGGCGTGAGAACAGCGGCGCCAGTATGCTGCCGACCAGACCGATATTGCCCGGACAACGGACATGTACCGCGTCAGCGCGGAACATCTCCCGCGACAACCTCCAGATCCAGGACGGGAGAGCGATCATCAGCGACAATTTGGCCAAAAATGTTTCTCCGCCGGCCTCCCTCTGCGGTGCCAACCGGATGTTGGACTGGGCAAGCGGAACACAATCACCGGACGGCGCGGTATGACGGCATGGCGCCGCGATCACTACCTCCGAAAACAGTTGGGCCCACAGGTCGATCTCCCGCGCATACGGGCCGTAGGCGTGGATACGGCCGCCGTGCGCGTAGTGAACCACGTGCGAGACAATCAGAATTTGCATAATGAATCAGTTCGCCGGCAGGGGTAGGTTGATTCCCATCCCCGCCTGGGGTATGGGTCCGGTTGGGAAGCGGCCGTCCGTCATTACACTCAGAGGGGGATGTAATGGAGCGGCGCGCAGTTCGCTTCCGTCGCCGGACCCACCGGCCGGGCAGCCAGCCGCGGCAGGCTGCCCAACTTCATGCGGCAGGGCGGGCCGAATCAGCCAGACCCGCCAACCACATCCGGATAGAAGTCCAAGACCCAGAAACATGGCTGCGTTGCCATCAATTCCTGGAATGCTGATCCCGATGGTCAAAAATCCAAGCACGCCGATAAGAGGTCCCATCTCTCCAGACCATCGCCGGTGCCGGAACCCCATTCGAAGCAGCGCCGCCAGGCACGAGAAGCAGATAAGAGCGCCCAGCAGGCCGGTTTCCGCGATTACCTGAAGGTAGAGAGCATGCCACAAAAGACGGCGGCCGGCAAACCTTGCAGCCGAATCGCGGCCGGTACCGGGACCGAATCCCCATACCGGCGATTCGGCGATGAGGCTGGGAAGCGCGCGCCACTGATCGCTACGGCCCGTGGTGCGTTTGGCCCAGGTGACATCGGGCGAAAATGTCTTGTCGATGTAACTGAGCAGAATTCCTTCATGTCCGAATGAGATCAGGCCGATCGCCAGTATTGGAATGATGCCCAGTGGCACCAGAATCGCTTTGCGCCGTGCCCGGTCATAAATGAACACGGCTGCCATTCCGGCAAGAACAATCAGCCAGGCGCCCCTCGACGTAGTGAGCAGCAGAATGATCCCGGTGAGCACTTGAAGGATCACTTTGTACCAGCGGTGATCCCGCAGGCCGAGCAACGCTCCGCCATCCACAATCGTCAGAAGAAACACCAGCGCGCATGGGTTTCCAATTTGAATTGGATTTCCAAGCCGTAAATGTTCAAAATCAACCATGCCCAGCCGGGTGCTGAAGGGCAGCATGCCCAAGCCCAGCGTGCAAGCCGTAAGGCCGATGCCGAGAAAGGCAGTCGCCAGATGCGACCGGTGGTGCCCCAAAAGAACCACCGCACACGCCGCAAACGCCAGTTCGAAGGTGCGGTAATTCGATGTGTAGTCCTTCGTCACGATGAAAGACAGCAACCAGTACAGAGTCGCCAGCACCAACAGTGTGGCTGTACCAGGCGTGGTAAGCAGTGTGACGATCCGCTCCCGCCACACCACCAGCCAGAGCAACATACACACCAACAACAGCGCTTGAATTGAGCTGTAAAACAGAAAATCACGAAAGAACATCATCGCCGGCATGACCGCCAGAAGCAGGGTGGTGTAGCTCAACGCATTCCGGCGCAAGAGATGGAAAGCCAGCATTGTCAACAGCGCCGCAAAGAAGCAGCGTCCGCCCCACAGCGGGCGGCCGGTGGCCAGAAGCGCTGCCGCCGGTACGACACAACAGGCTGCCTGTACGATCGTTCCAAGCCGGAGAGTTGGCGGCATCCGGTATATCCCGCTTCTGATCTGTGAAATGCTTTCGGTCATTGAGCGCCTTTACGAGCAGAACACTGCAAAGCAAACTGGCGGCGAACTGGCGGTTCCTCATAGCTGGGCGGCCTGATCATACAGCGCATGGCGCCGATTGCCAATCCGGCGGCATGGCACAGCGAGGACAGCCGCCATGGCCGCGTCGCAAAAGCCGCAAGGTCCGCCGCGATAAGAACCTGAACATCGGCCCAGAACAACAGCCGGATCCGCAACGAGGGCTTGGGTGTATACCGGGTCCAGATAAAGTGCCGGTTCACCACCTCCATCATTCCCTTGGCGAATCTCGGCGGGCGTCCGCCCGTCGCGGGATTGTGTACTACGTGCGCGTCCCCGGCACAGGCTACCTTCCAGCGGCGCCTAATGCGCAGGGACATTTCAAAATCCTCTCCTTGCGAGTACCCTTGGAAGAACTCCGAAAACCGCTCGTGGTCGAATACCTGCCGGCGGATCGCCACAGCGCCTCCAGGAAAAACATCCATCATCTTGATTCCATGGAATGGCTTGAGAGCGCAC
The DNA here is from genome assembly GCA_020854055.1 of Bryobacterales bacterium. Classification (GTDB taxonomy): domain Bacteria; phylum Acidobacteriota; class Terriglobia; order Bryobacterales; family Bryobacteraceae; genus JADZGD01. Next base: position 11,685 of record JADZGD010000003.1, read on the forward strand.
CGCGGAATGCACATCGCGGTAGGGAAGTACATCATCGGCTGCATTCGGGGAATCAATCCCAGGGCGAACCGTACCTTGAATCGCGCCAGCAGCGGACGGTTGATCTCGTTGATGATGCATCCGGCTACGGCCCCGATAGACGGCTCCTGCTCAAGCACTTTGCAGATTGTGGAAAAGTATCCCTTCAGTGGAATCGCGTCGTCATCCAGCCAGAACAGGTACCGCCCGGTACTGAGGTCCAGGCCGGCATTTCGCTGGCGCGTCAGTCCGGCGGAGCTCTCGGCGTAAATCAAAGTGAACGGAAGAAGCTCGCCGGATGCCCATTGCCGAAGCTGGTCGCCGAGGGCCAGATCCGGGCTGCCATCGACAATGATCACTTCGTCCGGCGGGGCGGCAAGTGTCAGCAGATGGTTTACTAACTTCATTACTTCCGAAGGACGGTGGTAAGTGGCGACGATCAGCGAACATTTCTCGATCGCCCCCGGTTTTGCCCGCTCGTGCCGCCAACCCGGAAGAGACTGAAGCTCTTTCGGATCGGCTGTGTCCGAGTTGCCGCTCATCCTTGCAAGTGCTGATGGCATGTCGTTTTGAACCTATCGATGCAGCTTTGGTAAAAGTACTCGTTACGCGGCACCAGCACATCGGTTGAGAAGCTTGATGCAACGCGAAGCCGTCCGGCCGCGCCGGTGCGGGCGGCAAACTCCCGGTCGTGAAGCAGGCGAAGAATCACGCGGGCGATCCCCGGAACATCATCCGGATCAACCAGCAACCCGTCAGCCCCGTCGGTAATGAGTTCCGGTCCGCTGGCACGGGTTGTGTAAACCACCGGGCAGCCTTCGGCCATCGCTTCCATCGGCGCCAGGGCGAATGCCTCCGAATACGAAGGGAAAACCGCCAGCGCGCACGATCGAAGCGCGCTTTGCACATCCTCCCGCGGGACATGACCATGAAAGCTGACGCTCGCCACGGCGCTGCCGGGAAGCAGGGAGGTCAGCCATTCCTGCATCGACGCGCCTGCCGATGGCCGTTGGTCTTTTCCGTAAACATGAAGTTCGGCTTTCGGATGAGCGGCGGCCACGATGGGCCATGCCTTGATCAGTTGAACAATCCCCTTCTTGGCGGTCAGCGTTCCCGCGTAAACAACCCGGTGCGTATCCCGCTGCTGCTGCCGGGGGATGGAATCGATTTCGACCGGGTTGTAAAGCACCTCCACGCCGCTGCGGTGCGAACCCATTAACTGGGTTGTGCGGCGGGCGGTGTAGTTGCTGGTGGAGCACGAAAAATCGGACCGGCGCCAGGAACGCCGCTCCAGCCATGACGTCAGACGGTCGGCCGGTTGCGACATCTCCGAGCAGAAGTAGGTAAGCGATCCGTGCAGCCGTGAAACAACCGGCACCGGCAGTGAACTCCAGCCGGCCGCTCCGCCTTCCCAGTCGGGAACCTCCACGACGTCGATTTCGCCGTTCCGCGCCCAGCGGCTGATTTGACGAAACAGATCGCGCCGCGCCGTCAACCAGCTAAAGCGCCCCGCGCCTAGGGGCATTCGATAAATCTCAACACCGTGGTCGTTGTCCCGCTCCGGCAAGGATTCTGGATAGCAGCCAATCACGCGGACCTGATGGCCGGCGGAGGCCAGCGCGCGTCCCAGGACGCGAGTTACCGATCCGATGCCGCCGTGACGGCCCGGGGGATATTCCGAACACAGGAAGCAAATCTTCATCCCATTTGGCTCCGCAGTGACGGGCGCCGCGCCCACCAAGCCGTGAACATGCTGCCATCCAGCGGAAAGCGTTCGCGCAATTGCTCTTCCTCCCGCTTCCAGGCGTCCGGCAGACGTGCGGGAGCGGAGCGTCCGAGATGCCCGCAGGTGACAACTCTCCGAACTTCAAATTCCGGCAGATAGGCTCTTTCAATGTGAGCCCAGTTGAGTCCCGGAGAGTGGGGCGGAAAGTGCGGATCGATGATCGCCGCAATTTCCGCAAAACTATAGTTGGCCGGCCACCCATGTCTCTGCTTCAGCAGCCCATTCACCCTGGCGGCAAGTTCCGGCTTGTGATTGAATCGCGAGGCGACCCAATCCGCGATTCTCTTCGGATGCAGTCGCCTTCGCAGACTCCGGCGCCGGGTCTGCTCGAACCTCTCGGCGGATCGCCGGCAATCGGAATTGGAGGTGAATCGGCTATTGGGCTCATGTGCCGCGACGTACGCGCCGGCCGGATTGATCAGCTTAGCCACGAAGGCGAGAACGATATCCAAATCGAAAATGAAGTGCAGCAACGAGTGGCTGACCACCAGGTCGAATTTCGACTGGCCCAACCCGCCGTGAAGAATCGCCGGTGTCAGGTCGAGCGAATGCAGCTCAAACCGGCCGGCGGGAAGGGTCTCCTCGCAAACCCTGAAAGCGAATTCCGAGCTCCGGGCTGCCCAGCCGTTTCCGGCGCCGAGCGCGAGGATCCGGCCACCCTGCGGCACAAGGGAAGCCGCATCGCGAAGCACGCCGGCAAAATCCGGGTGACAGCGGCTGCCGCGGCAGGCCGCAAACATCTGTGCGGCCGGCTTGGCCTGAGCAACGACAAACGCCGACGCGACGGCCGACACGAACTCCTGATCCGCCGCCGGAGAGCCCGTGGATTGGGCTAACTGTTCGGCAAGCCTGGGAAGACTCGCGTCGTAATCGCGTTCGGTCAACATGCAATCCTCTCAAGCGCCTCCACCGTGCGCTTGCTCGATTCTCCCAGTGGAACGTCAACCTGCATGTCCGCCAGGCGCCTGCGGCCCTCCCGGTCGGTCTCCGGATGATCGAGATATACATTGATTTCGTCGGCCAGTTGCTCACGCGAACGGGCAAAGCGAGCCGCTCCGAATTGGATCACCGGCCGGAAGTGCTCGTATTGGTAGTAGTAATCCCATACCGGCATGCCGAAAATGGGAGGATTCGCGCAGTCAAAAGCCAGGTTCACCACCGGTTTGTCGTGAAGTCCGAAATCCAGTGTCATGGTGGAACCCAGATTTACGTTCAGATCGGCGTGATGCGTGAGATTGGCGAGAAAGCGCACATCCTCGGGCCACGGAATCACCTTGCGCCAGTTTCCAGGATCGGCGTGAAACCAGGCCGGCTGGCAGTAGATGATCTCCGGAAATTGCTTCAGGACCGCCTGATAGCGCTTGCCGTCGTCAACCGGCACCGGCCGCAAGAGCACCTGTGGATTGTGGCGAATCCGGCCGGCGCGAACAAACTCCATCAACACACCCAGGTGCTTGGGATCTTCCGGGCAGGTTCCCGCATCGCCCCCGGAGTAACAGATGATCGGCCGCTTGGGATCGGCTCCGGCTTTGGCGCAGAACTCCTCGCGACTCCACAGCAGTTGCGGCGCGGCGTAGGGCTCAAACTGCGGTGTTCCGACAATATGAATCGACTCTGGCGGCAGGTGAGGATAAAATCTCCGCAGTTCGTCGTGCATGTGGCGGCTCCACACCAGGTAATGGTCAAAGGGCGCGGCGATGCGTCCTTTGCTGCTCAGGTTGTCCCAACTGAAGATAAACGTAACGGTCGGGATGCCCAGTGACCGCGCCGCAAGCACCGCCGGAATGATTGCCGTGGGGCGCTGATGGGAACTGAACAGCACGTTGGGCCGGATCGAACGAAAGATCTGGCGATACTGCTCCACCTCGGGCTGCCGCTCCACCGCGGCGCAGTGTAGCCGTTCCAGCCAGCGCAGCCTCCTTGGGCCGGCGGCGGCCTTTCCGAGAAGGCGCGAAGAGTGCTTGAAAGCCCGCCAGCGCAGCGGCCCGGTGATGGGCCTGTTCAGGGCGCGCCGCATCGCCATTGTGCCACCCCAGTACAAGTGCGCCTTCTCCAGCGCGCCCTGAAGAAACAGCGGCAGGTGCGGCTGCTCGTAGGGGAGCATCGGTCGCCATTCGACGTCACCGCTGACCGAACTGGCGTAGGTATCCAGGTTGTCTTCCGGAATAACGTGAAAAACCGACACTTTGGCGCGCGCGGCAAGTTTGTTAAGAAACTCTCCGATGACAAAGTTGCGCACGCCCACGCCGTCCGGGACAAAAACCGCGGCTCGCATGCCGGTCTCACTATGTGAATTCATATTGATTGTCTTGTTCTCTTCCATGCCGCCGCCAGTTGCATGCCGTCGAGCGAATGCCGGCGGATTAGTTCCTGCTCGCCCTTCCGGAATCGCGCGGGAAGGGTGGAGTCGAGTCCACCATAGAATGCATACGATCGCTGGCTCACCAGCCGATAGCCGGGGAGCACATGTTGCAAGCTGTCGGTTTCGACACCTTTACCATCGTGAACGCGTAAATCGGTTACACTCCAGATTTCATCGTCGGTCAGCGGAACTGCGGCCACTCCGCTTGCCAGCAGCGCCTCATTCACCGTTTCCATATAGGATCGCGGCACCGGCAGGCCGAGCATGCGGCGCGCTCGGTTCGCCAGGCGTTGCGGGTGGAGCCGTGATGATAAGCTCCGTAGACGCACTTCGGGCGCAGCTTCCAACGCCTTCATCCGGCGCCTGAGGACGCTGCTTGCAAGAGCAGCTCCGTTGGGGTCCTGCAGGTGCAGAAATACTCCGCCTGGCGGCTGGAGTTTTTGCAGTTTCGAGCCAAATTCTTCAAGATCGGGAATGTGATGAAGCACCGAGCAGCAAAGGATCAGGTTGTACCTTGAAGACTCCTTCAAATCGGCAAGCGTTCCACGAATGAACCGCGGCTGGTACGAGCGTATGCTTTCGCGCTTTGCACAAAGCTCAATCATCTTGGGCGAAGTGTCCAGCAGGTCGAGTTGGGCGACTCGAATCATCTTCAACTGATCGAGCAGGAGTTCCGCCGACTGGCCTGTTCCACCGCCGATGTCAAGAATTCGCAGCGGCTCATTCGGAAAGCTATCGGCTGCGATCAGGTCATCAATCAGAAGTGCGAACTGTTGTGGAAGACTGCGCCGCATGTCTGCGTGCAGTTCGTCATACCGTTCCGCCTCACACTCGTGGAAGATCAAATTAACCGCCGACTGGAACTGTGCGGCGGAAAGAGTGACCCCCTTGGATTGCATCAGCGGAAGAAGGCGGTCAAGATCATGAGCGATACCGAAGCCGCGCATACGATGCCTCAAAAGGATCCGCGGCCGTCAAAAGACGGCCCGGTCATTGTTCAATACTCAACGACTCCACCGGACTCAGATGCTCCACGCTCCACTCTCTGCGTGGACTGATCATCGACCCCCAGCCGCAACACTGGCCGGAAACATCGAGATGCAAAATATCGGACATATGCCGGGGAGCCGCATCCTGCCCCCAAAGCAACACCTTGAAGTAGAGCGAGTACAAGCCGGGTTCCAGCCACAAAGCCGGAAGTTTCACATTCAGCCGGTACCGGCCCTGCCAGGTTTTACCGGACCCAAACTCGGGGCTATCCTGGCGCATGTGAAAGATGCGGCGCTGTTGCATGTCATCCAGCAGGCAGAGCAGCGTGAATCCCGGCACCGGATCGTAGAATCGAAGTTCAGCGGTGATTTCGGCTTCCTCGGATTGGTCGATCGTACAGCTCTCCCGTCCGGCGACGGCCACTTTGCCAAAGCTGAAGCCTTTGGCCTTCGAGTTGTCCGTGTCGGTATCTTCTTTTGTGGCGATCAGACGGTGGTAGTCCGAAACGGCGGATGAAATATCGCCGGAGCTGTATACCTTCCCGCGGTCGAGCACCACGCCGCGATTGCACAATGACCGGATCGCGCCCATATTGTGGCTTACGAAGAGAATGGTCCGGCCCTGGCGCGCAACGTCGCCGATCTTGCCGATGCACTTCTTTTGAAACGCCAGGTCGCCCACCGCCAGTACCTCATCAACGAACAGGATGTCCGGATCGAGGTGAGCTGCCACCGCAAAAGCAAGCCGCAGATACATGCCGGTGGAGTAGTGCTTTACCGGCGTATCAATGAACTTCTCCACCTCGGCGAAGTCCACGATGGCATCAAACTGTCGCTCGATCTGCCGGCGCTTCATGTTGAGAATCGCGCCATTCAAAAAGATGTTCTCCCGCCCGGTCAACTCATTGTGAAATCCCGTTCCGACTTCGAGCAGCGTTCCCACCCTTCCGTAGACGTCGGCGTAGCCGGTAGTCGGTTCGGTGATCCGCGAGAGCACTTTGAGCAGCGTACTCTTCCCCGCCCCATTGCGCCCGATCACCCCGACAATTTCGCCCGGCCGGACGTCGAGCGATACATCCGACAACGCCCACAGGATGCGATCTTCCTCCGACTGCTTGCGCCGGTTCCGGAATCCGCGCCGGACCGCATCGACCGATGCGCGGCAACAGTCGACAACCGTGTCGCGAAGGGTCCGGTACCGCTGGGTGCGCTCCCCAAGGTTATAGCGCTTGGAAAGATTGTTAATTCGAATTGCGTACTCGGGCATAAATAGAGATTTGATCCTCAATCGATTTGATGGTGCTGATGATCTTCCGCGCCAGAAACACTTCGGTTTTCTGCATGGATTCCAAGGTGCAGCCGCCGATATGGGGTGTGGCGATCAGATTGCCTTGTTGGCATGCGTGCTGCAATACCTCCGGAACGCGGCCACCGTGCCCGCCCTCGTCCTCGAATACGTCGATTGCCGCGCCGGCCAGGCGTCCGGTGTGCAGTGCCTCCACCATCGCCTGTTCGTCAACCAATTCACCGCGCGACGTATTGACAAACCAGCTTGCCGGGCGCATACGGTGGAAACATTCCCGCGAAAAGAAGTGATGATTGTCCGGCGTCCAGTTGACATGGAGCGTCACAATCTCCGCCCGCTCCAGGACGGTGTCCAAAGGAAGCGCGGACGCGCCGAGCGCCGGATCCGCAATCAGGATCCGCGCTTCGAACGCTTGTAAGTAACGGCCGACAATCCGGCCCAGCCGTCCGTAGCCAACGATGCCGACCGTCTTGCCGTAGAGTTCGTGCCCGCGGAACAGGTCACGATTCCAGCCTCCGGCGCAGACATGCGAGGCAGCCGCTGGAATCGAACGTAGCAGCGACAGCATCAGCCCGATGGTATGCTCCGCGGTGGCGCGGACCTCGCTGAGGAAGTCTGCTTCGCCCTTCAACGACACTAATTTAATTCCCCGCCGTTTGAGCGCCTCGACGTCGATGTGGTTGAGGCCGGTGGTCGGCGTGGCGACAACTTTCAGCCGCGGCGCCTCCTCCAGCAACGCTTCATCTATTTGATGGCGCAGCCGCACCCAAAGAACCTCGGTCTCGGTCAGCGAATGTGCAAGTTCGTGACGCGAAAGATCGGCCAATCGTACAGTGTTCGCTTCACCCAGTATGCCTGCAGCCTCGTCAGAGAAATTCCTGCACTCGGCGATCAGAATGTTCATCGAACTTCCTCTCTGGACTTAGCAGTTGTCCGGCAATGAATAGATCGAAGGAGTTATCGATATTGCACGCTCTTTCTTCGGGCATCAACCAGGCCCTGCAATCCTGCCCTTTGAGCGAGTTGTGTTCCATCAGCACGTCACGGCGCATCAGGTATACGGATCCCTCGCGAAGATATAACCGCGGCAACTGCTGTCGCGGCTGGCCTTCAAACAATTCGGCAAACGGTGGATCGATTACCCGGCCATCCGGATCGATGTACTTCATCCGGGCCGGATGCTTCTCTCCGACGGATACAAAAGAGATCACTGAGTCCGCGCCGGTGTTCTCCAGCAGCTCAATGGCACCATCGATATCGTCGGCGTTTCTCAGCGGATTGGTCGGCTGCAGCAAAAAGATCGCGTCATAGCTCTCGCCTTGTTGTTCGACCGCCCGCACAGCGTGCTGAACCACCGGAATCGAAGGAGTCATATCAAGCGCAAGTTCAGGCGGACGCAGGAAGGGAACCTCCAGCCCGCAGGCAATCGCCACTTCGGCGATTTTCGGATCGTCGGTGGAGACGATCGTGCGCGCCAGCCGGCGCGATGCCCTGGCCGCGTCAGCCGTGTAGGCCAGGAGCGGCCGCCCCAAAAGAGGCGCGATGTTCTTGTGGGGGATCCCTTTTGATCCGCCCCGTGCCGTTACCACTCCCAACACCCGTAGCCTGTTCGGAACATTCATAGACATAGTGGAGCCGTTTCTGCGTATAAGGACGAAGGGCCGCCAGCCCGCTGGCAATTCGCTCCGAAATGTTGCCGGCGCCATAGAGCGTGCTGGGCGCATAGCGTCCCTGGCTGATTTGAAACCGGACACACTCTTCGATGGCGGCGGCATCGACCGGACAGTTCAGAACATGAGTGTCCACTTCGCGGCCCGCCTGGCGGTCGCCCACCAGCACTACCGGAGTTCCAAAATAGCCGGCGTCGCGTACAAAGCTGCTGGAGTTGCCGATCGCGCAGGCGGTCCGGGCCAGAATCTGGAGGTAACTTTCCGGGCTTACGTTGGTGATCGTGCGAAGCCAGTCCGGAGCATGCTGATCCCGGAACACACGAATCGTCTTGCTGATCTGATCTGAACCCGCGTCGATGTTAGGCCACAGCATCAGCGTGGGCATGTGAATCTGTTGCAGCGCATTGAGAAGCTCACTCATGGAGTGAACTTCAGTGCCGAACTCGGTGGTGGTGGGATGGAATACAACCAGCGAGAACGGCTCTTCGATCTCGATCAGCGCGCCGCTGCCGGAGCCGTTCACCGTCTGCGATGAAAGCTGCGGGTCGAGTGACAATGCGATGTCGCTGCTTGGGCATCCCACCGTCAGGATGGTCTCCGGATTCTCTCCCATCCTCACCAGGTACTCGGCCGACCGCACCGTACTCGGGAAATGATAGTGCGCGAATTTTGAGATGGCGTGCCGCGCGCTCTCGTCGATTGAACCCGATACTTCCCCGCCTTGAATATGCGCAATGCAGATGTTCATGTAGGCGGCGGCAACCGCCGCGGCGAGCGCTTCGTAGCGATCACCGATCAGCAGTACGACGTCCGGCTTCAGCCGGTGAAATTCGCCGGCGAACTCCAGCACACCCACGCCGACCGACTTCGCCATCGCCGCGGGAGTAGAACCTTCCACCTCCAGAAATACCTCGGCGCTGACTTCAAATCCGTCCCGGCGTACCGTTTCGACCGGCCGGCCGAAGCGTCCAAGAACCATTGTCCCGGCAGCGAGCAATTGCATCTCCAGGCCGGGATGATTGGCGATGGCATGCATCACCGGTTTCAGGCGTCCGTAGTTGGCGCGATCAACCAACACAACGCAGACTTTTCGTTTATTCATATGGATGCCGTTGTTAGTGAACGTGGCGTTGCGAGCTTGCAGTCGATCCGGCGAATGCGAAACAGGTCCGACCCTGCCTGCGCGGGCCCCGCTTCGGTGGAAAGACCGCAGCAGAATCCCAGGCTCTGTAGCGTCTCCACCGTAAAATCATTGAATGAATCGAGTTTGCCGTACGGGTAGCAGAACGGCCACAGTGCCTGCGGCCGAAGATGCCGGTCAAGCAGGCTCCGGCACAGCGTCAACTCGGCTTGGAGTTCTTCTTCGGCCAGCGTAGAAAGGGGCCGGTGGCAGTGAGAATGGCCCCCAATAACCATCCCGGCCGATTGCATCGTCCTGGCCTGCTCCCAATCGAGATAAGTCTCTTTCGCCACTTCTGCCTCTGGGCCGATGTGGCGTTCAAAGAGCCGCCGTATCACCGGACTCCTGACGTCAGGCGGAAGAATGAAGTTATAAAAATATTTGAAACTCGCAACTTCTTCCGAATCCCAGACGTAGGTACGGCGCGCAGCCGCGGCATTGGCATCCACTTGCTTCACCAGCGTTTCATCGCTCTGTTGAACCTCAGCCAGGAAGGCATTCCTGTAATCGGCAAAATCCAGCGACGCCATTAGAAAATGGTTCATGTGAACGTCGGCCACGCGATGTTCGTCCATGCAGCCCGTAATAACCGAAAAGATGCCCTGGACCTTGCGCTCCGCGAGAACGGGCAGCACATTGTTGAAATGATCCGTTACCCCGTCGTCAAAAGTGAGCAGGCAAAGCTCACGCCGCGGGCTGTAAGTGCCGTCAAGATAGGCGAGCGACGACTCCAGTGTCGCCATCTCGAACGCGCTGCTGAGTTCCGCAACCTGGGCGCGAAAATCACTCAGCGACATACCCTTGAGGCGGGGGAACTTCGCCGTCTCGGGATCGAGTACATAGTGGTACATCACTACGTGCAGTGACGGTGCCATTGAAACCTCTTTAATTTGGGCGGTCCTGATCAGAATCAGATTTTGTCCAGTGCCACGGACAATCTGACTCCGTGGTGCAGGCCGGCACTTCAGGATTGGCGAACAGAGCGCTCAGGATGCGGCCGTCTTTGCCATCGAGCGGCTGGAAGCGTGACGGAATTTCGTTGCCATCCGCGTGGATCGCGGTGGACGGAATGCCAAGCTCCCGCAGGGATGTGAGCGTGGGCCCATGAAAACCATAGAAATCGGCGCCGAAGGCATCACACTCGCGCAGTTCACCTAGGAACGCCGCCGCCAGCCCGCGGGCGTTATCAACGGACAGCGGCATGAATTCCACCAGGCGTCCAATGCGGTCCACATCCTCAAAGCCGTCCTCGGTTTTTCGCCGGATCGTTTCGAGCCGCCAGACCGCCATGCCGGTGCGTGGACCTTCGGGGATCGAAATAAAACGGTATTTGAAGGTCGGATGATCCCGGTAACGCCAGTTCAGATACTCCGCATTCCGCGCCGCGCCAACAGTCTGTTCGGCCAGCGCCGGCCAGTCCACGCGGTCCCAACCATCTGGAATCTGGCAGGCTGCCTCGATACCGCGGTCTTCAATCGGCTCGATGACGAAGGCTTCGGCCAGCTCCCGTGCCCGGTCCGCTTCCCAGTCGGGATGCGCGAGGCGCAGGAATCTCACCATCCTGTCAAGCGCGTCCGGCAGAACCAGGAAGTGCCGGGGAATATGCGGTAAAACCTGTCCGCGAAGCACCCGGTAGATAATTGCCGACGCGGGCGTGATTCCGAACGCCACCACCGGATGAAACTCCGGGCTGCGGAACATACTCAGCAGTTGTAGCGCCGCCGGACCCTTGCGGTGCTCCGGCCCGATCACGTAATTGGCAATCCAGATCCCCTTGGACGTCTTGCCGAAACAATTAAATGTGAATGGGATGCCACCGAGAATCCCTCCCAGTTGGCCGTCCGATTCGCCCAGCGCGAAACTGAGCTGGTTCGGGTCCCAGTGTCCGGCGCGGTGAAACGTCCAGTCAAACAGCCGTTGGTCACGGCAATACACATGGTTCGCCGCCCAATACTGCCCAAGAAACTGGCTGATCCGCGGGTACTCATCGCGTCCGGCAAACCGGTATTCGAGAGACATCACGACTCCTCAAGTGCGACGCACTTTTCTTCGACCAATGCAGCGATCAATTCCACCGACAGCATCTGCTCCATCTCCTCGGGCGTAAATTGCAGGTTGAACGCATGTTCCAAGGCCAGGACCAGGTTCAAGTGCTGGATGGAGTCCCACTGATCCACCGTGTCCGGTGAAGTCTCCGCCAGCACTTGCTCCAGCGGTATGCCGAACAGGTCAGCGATTATTGAGCGGATTTGATCAAGCATGAGTTACTTCCGGGACCGCTGTGCGAAGTTGAATCCAGGGCGGACACTGAATTGAAGCGCTGGTCACGTCAAGTGTCCACAGAACGCCGGAGCCGTTGCCATCGCCGGGTGTAAACCCGTGGGCGCGGTAGAAATCCGCCGCCGGAGCGTTTTTCGCCGTCGGCAGGAACCAACCGCGCAGCAGCCGGATTCCCCGCGCCCGACACTGTTCCACCAGGTGCGCCAGCAGCGCGGTTTCCACGGTGCGGCTGATAATCCGGCAGCTCAACAGGAATGTATCGATCTCACAGGTTGCTTCCGAGGTGCGGGTAATCATCACGGCGGTGATCCCGTTGTCTCCAAACCGGTCCGTCACCCGGGCGGCGTATACGTCAACCGCGGGATCCTCAGCCAGAAGCTTGATTTCCTGCTCGCTGTAACGCCGCGTCGTCAGGTTGAACTGATTCGTCTTCTGTGTCAGTTGAGCGACCCGGCTTAAGGTGGCTGACGCCGCCGGTTGAAGCTCGACTTCCTGGGCAAGCTGGCGGTAATAATCTTCCACTGTTTGCGCTTGCCGCTCCATCTCCGCGCGCTGCCGCTGAACCTGATAGAGATTCTTCCGGTCGCGGTCTTCACCGGAAACCGACAGCCGCTGCAACTGGGGGCAGTCACGGACGAGGCGGGCATACTCCATGGGGTCATCCGGAAGCTCGATCACCGTTACTTCCGGGCACTCCAGGCGGACGCGCTTTCGCTCCGCCGGATTGTCGTCAAGAAACACCAGGCTATCCATCCCCAGATTGAGTTCCGCCGCAATCTCGCGGAGGTTGTCCGGCTTGGGGTTCCAGTTCATCCGGTCCGCGGAGAAGTGTTCCATCCGCAGAACCATGTCCGGATGCCGGTCAAATACCGGCAGAACATCGTCGCGATTGTTCTTACTGCAAATCGCCAGCAGAACGCCCCGCCGGCTGCAATCGAGCAGGGCGCGCTGAACCGCCCGGTAAGCGCAACCGGGATGCGATTTGCCGGCCTGAATGCCGTCGATACCTTCCTCGCCAACCACGCCGTGCCATAGGGTGTTATCGAGATCGGTCACCAGCACCTTCGCTGTCCGTCCCGCCAGCGGACACACAATCCGCATCCAGGCTTCCGCCACTGCGGTTAACCGTTCAGCCCGAAATGGCATGTTGATGCTGGCCCACTTGTGCGGATCATGCCAGTTTTCACGCCCATATCTTGCCACCAGCGCGCCGTAATCGAGCACATGAACTCCCGGCGTCGCGGCGGCAATCGAACGAATGTGCTGGTTGATGCGGAATAGCGCCTCCGCCTGGCTGGTCGGCGACTGGTGGTCCAACTCTCCGCAGGCGGAGGTCGCCGGAATCTCCAATGTTTGAAGAACTATGTGGGCGGCCGTAGAAGCGCGAAGCGTTTTCACCCAGGAGGTGAAGTCGTCCTGCGTCCTGGCGACGATCCGGTTCACGTCTCCCGAGTCGAGGTCCGCATAACCATCCCACAGCTCAGGAACGACGTCCGCCGCCTGAAGGCTCAGAAAGATCGCATTGTTCGGCTCGCGGTAAACCGGGTTGGTTGTGTCGAGGATCTCCTGAACGTACGAATTGTATCCTCCGGCCGTAACCTTCAAATCGATGCGGTGCGCGTACGCCGCCGCCCGCAGCACCGGAATCAGCGGCTCAACCGCATAGGAGCGTAGAATGGCCAGGCGGAATGGTGTCAGATGCAGATGAGGCGCGATACGCCCGTAACTGGAGGTCACGTAGGGAGCGAGAACCGGCGAGGCGGCCCCGCTCCACAGGACCTCGAGTCCGGCCTGGGCGGCGGCATACTGTTTCCTTTCGATTGCCGCTCCGATCTCGGCTCGCAGTTCAGATTGTTCCTTGGATCTCATCATTACATTGCCAGCCCGCCGCAAACGGGCAAATCCGTTCCGGTTATGAAACGGCCCGAATCACCGGCCAGGAAAACAACGGCATCCGCCACATCTTCGGGAGTACACAGCCGCCTCAAGGGAACGTGCATCGCCTCCACTTTTCTGAGGCGATCCGATCCGCCGGCTGCCGGGCCGGCCGCGCCCGAACCGGGAGAGATCATGTTCACCCGAATGCCGGCAGGACCAAGTTCCACCGCCAGAGATTTCGTCAGCGCCTTGAGTGCGGCCGCCGCGACGGCCACCGGCGCGGTCTGCGCGGCAGGCACGGTCCAATTGATCAGTGATCCGATGTTGATGATCACGCCGCCGCGTTGCTCGCGCATCCCGGCGACGGCGGCCGCGCAGCAATTGAAGACGCTGCGTACATGGATGTCGATCAGGTCCTGATAACCGGTCCAGCCGCCATCGTCGAAAGGGTGCTTGGCGTAGGCGGCATCGGGACTGTTCACCACCAGCGTCACCGGGACTCCGAATTGCCGGCGGGCCGTGTCACAGGCGCTAACGGCCTGGCTGCTGTCCCTCGTATCGGCCGTAAGAGAAAGGGCGCCGTTGCTGCTCTCGTAGGGGAAGTTGGTGGCTACACGCACGCCTTGACGTTCCAGGGCGGCAGCAATCGCTCCGCCGAGCCCGCTCGTGCCATTGACGAAGGCGACTCTTTCACTGAGGGGAATCGTCCGCTCAATTTCCCTGAACTCTGGCATTTTTACAGATCCTTCTCCTTCAAGCACAACCACCCCATGCTGATTCGTTGCCTTCACCTTGAGCACCACCACTCGAGAGCCGGCGGACTTTTGGACAACCGTTAATCCGATCTCCAGGCTGTCTCCGATGAACACCGGCTGTTTCCACGAAAACGACTGGCTCATCCACAGACTCCCGGTTCCCGGTAACTGCGTGCCGATGAGTGTAGAGACGTAACTGGCCACCAGCATTCCGTGTACCACGCGGTGCTGGAAGCCGGCGCCGCGCGCGAACTCCCGGTTCATGTGCAGCGGATTGTCGTCTCCCGACAACTTCGCGAAATCGTTGACATCCTGCTCGGTGATGGTCCGCCTGATCGTGGCGGTACTTCCGGCCTCGATGTTCTCGAACGTTGCCAGCGCGGATTGAGTGCCGGAGGTCATCGGTATCAATGCGACCAGGCGAGGTCGGTTTCGCGAAGCAGTTCGCCGCTCTCGATGTCGCGCAACAGCCGGCGCCCGATCACCGAATCGATGCGATCGGCCGGAATGCCGGTTCCAGGCTTCCGCAGCGCCAGTTGATCCGGGCTCAACGTCGTTCCCGCGGGCAGTGACTCTTTCGCGACGATGCTCTTGGTGAATAGCGACCGTACCGGTTGCAGCCTCGCCGCCTGCTGATCCTTGTCGGCCGGAGCGCGCTTCATCGCCTCGATAAATCGCACGCCCTCCACCAGTTGCTTCAACTCCGCCGTTGTTACCGAAGCTGTAACGTCCGGACCGAACATCTCCCGGCTCAGCGTGACATGAACCTCCAGCACCTGGATGCCAAGAGTAACCGCGGCGAGTCCGGGAAAGATAGTGCCCGAGTGATCCGAGAGTCCAACCGGACAACGGTACCGGGAGCGGAATACGGACAGCAGGTTGAGCCCGATATCCGCCGGAGAGCAGGGATAGCTGGTGGTGCACTGCAGCACCGTCAGCGGAAGTCCATGGCGGCGAATACGCTCCACCGCCTGGTCGATCTCGGAAAACGGACTCATTCCGGTGGACAGAAACACCGGCTGGCGCGTGGGCGCGATGCACTCCATGAGTTGGGTGTTGTTCACCTCGCCCGACGGGATCTTCCAGGCATCCACTTCCACCCGCTTCAGCAGTTCCGCCGCCTCAACTGAGAACGGCGAGCTAAGAAACTTCAACCCACGGTCGGCGGCGTGTTTCCGCAGCCCCATCCATTGCTCTTCGGTGAACTGCATCCGCCGCCAATATTCCCAGCGGCTTTCATCCTGAAGGCTGAACTTCACCCGCCACGGTTCGCCCGGTGTGCTCTCGGCTGCGGCGATGTGCGTTTGAAACTTGACCGCATCGGCGCCGGCATTGGCAATGGCGTCAATAAACGCATGAGCGAAGCCGAGGCTGCCATCGTGAGCTTGCGCCACCTCGCCAATGATCATGCACGGCCGCTCGCTGTTCTTATACGACATCGGCAAAGGACCTTTCCATCCGGCGGAAATACAGCGCTCCGCTGATCAGGGCCAGCAGCGAAACCACCGCCGAGATCGCAATCATTGGGCCGGACACGGAAGTCGATCCGAGCAGCACCCAGCGAAAGCCGTCCACCACTCCGGCCATCGGATTCAATCCGTAAAGCAGGCGCCACTTTTCCGGCAACAGGCTGCTTGGATACGCGATTGGCGTCGCGAACATCCAGAACTGCGTGAGGAACGGAACCGTGTACTTGACGTCGCGGAACTTCACATTCATTGCCGAAAGCCACAACCCCACTCCCAGCGCCGTAACGAAAGCCAGTAACACGAAAAAGGGAAGCCAGACCACGTTGTGGGTGGGCGTCCGCCCGTACCAGGCCATCATCACCAGTAGCACCGAAAACGCCAGCGTGAAGTCCACCAGGCCCGAACATACGGTCCCCATGGGAATCGCCAGCCTTGGGAAGTAAACCTTCTTGATCAGGTTGGAACTGCCCACCAGGCTATCGGCGGACTGGCTGAGCCCCTGGGCGAAAAAGGTCCACGGTACCAGGGCGGCATAACTGAACAGCGAATACGGAAGACCATCGGAAGGCACCTTGGCCAGCCTTCCGAAAAACAGCGAAAACACCAGCATCGTGAAGAACGGCTGAATAATCGCCCAGGCCGCGCCGAGAGCGGTCTGTTTGTAGCGAACTTTGACGTCCCTCCACACCAGGAAGTACATCAACTCGCGGTAGTTCCACAGTTCCCGAAGTTGCAGCGCCACCCAGCCGCGAGTAGGCTCAATCCGGTAATGGGCTAGTGGCTCAGTCGCCGGTGCCGGCCCACCGTCCTGCTCCAAAACTCGATACTCGCTGGCTGTCATGCAATTCTCCTTTTACAATGTGTGGGTGCGGCGCATTCTTTGTAAGAACCTCCCGCCAGTGGCCGTCCGGGTTGTACTCCGGAACAAGTTGCTTTAATAACTGAATCGCCGTTACCTCGTCCCGCCCATGAAGCTGCTTTTTCAATTCGCGGATCCACGCTTCGATTTCCGCGCCGCGTGGCCGTTGGCTGCGAAGAACCTTGATCTTTTCGTGGTAAGTCGGGGCGATATCCTCGCTATCCAGCACCAGTTCCTCGAATAATTTCTCTCCCGGCCGCAGGCCGGTGAAGCGGATTTCAATTTCGCTCTCGTCTCTGCCGGATAGCCGGATCATGTTGCGCGCAAGGTCGACAATGTGTACCGGTTCGCCCATGTCCAGCACGAAGATCTCCGATCCGTGACCCATTGTTGACGCCTGCAGCACCAGTTGCACCGCCTCCGGAATGGTCATGAAGTAGCGCTTCATCTCCGGATGGGTGACGGTCACCGGCCCGCCCGCCATGATCTGCTGCTTGAATAGCGGAATCACGCTGCCGTTGCTGCCCAGTACATTGCCGAAGCGCACACAGACGAATCGCGTGCTCCCCAGCGTGGCATCCTGCATGGAGGAAACGATCAGCTCGGCAACACGCTTGGTGGCGCCCATGATGCTGGTCGGATGGACCGCCTTATCGGAAGAAATCATCAGGAACGAGCCCACGCGCGATGCCCGCGCCAGAGCCGCCAGGTTATAGGTTCCAATCACGTTGTTCCGCAGAGCCTCCAGTAAATGAGACTCCATCAGCGGAACATGCTTATAGGCCGCTGCATGAAAGATCGAATCGACGTGGTGATCGCCGATCACTTCTTCCACCCGCAGCGTGTCGCGAATGTCGCCGATGCACGGGAGCACATCGAGTTGCGGAAAACGATCCTTCAACTCCAGTTGCAGCCGGTACAGCTCGCTTTCATTCTGTTCAAATGCGATCAGTTGCTTCAGGTCGAAGTGTGACAACTGGCGGCACAGCTCGGATCCGATCGAACCGGCGGCTCCGGTAACCAGAACCACCCTGCCATCCACCGCGGCGCGTATCTGCGTTTCATCCAGCTTTACCGGTTCGCGGCCAAGCAGATCGAGCACCGATACCTCGCGCAGTTGCTTGGTGAGCACGCGGCCCGAAATCAACTCCCCGATGCTCGGTACCGTTTTGCACGGGACGTGCGCTGCCCGGCAGTTGGCCAGCGCTTCCTGCTTCCGGCGGCCGGCGGCGGAAGGCATGGCGATAATGATCTCGTCCACATTTCGCCCTCTGCGCCTGAACCCTTCTACGATGACGCTGGCGTCACGCCCGCGCCCAAGAACCTGGGTACCATCGATATCCGTGCCGCGAATGGCGGGATCGTCGTCCAGAAATCCTAACGCGCGATAGCCGAGCGAGTGATTGTCTCGTAGTTCGCGCAGGATGGTGACTCCCGCCCGCCCGGCGCCGTAAATGATCACATTTCTTGCTCCCGGCTCGGGGGAAGCCTTACTCCTGCTGGCGGCGAACAGGCGCGCGATGAAGCGTACGCCCGCGGTAAGAAGAATCGAGTTCTGAAGATCGATGACATAGATCGAGCGTGGAAAGCCCGCGCCAACCACGATGTAGGTCAGACCGGCGAATAGAGCCGAGGCGATAGCGTTGGCGATGATGATTCGGAATAGATCGGTTACGCCGGCATAGCGCCAGCCGCCATGATCGAAACGTGCAAAGTAAAACACGCAGGACTTGCATAGCAGCGCAATCGCAAGTCCAGCGAATAGATGAGCCGCCTCATTTCCGGGGATTCCGAAATCAAACCTCAACAAGAAGGCACTGGTGAGGCTCGCGGCAATCAATACGACGTGGAGAGCGCGGAGCAGCGAAACCCAGTGGCGATGTAGAAGGCGGAAAGTCATTGTATTTCTTGTTTCATGCGCAGGGGGCAAAACTCTTTTTCGCCCTTCTTGCGTTATGCAGAGTCTGTTTGACAATCGCGGCAACCCGCCGCACCTCGTCTTCTGTCAGACGCGAATGCATCGGCAGTGAAACCAGCCGCGGATAAAGAGCCAGCGCGCGGGGACAGGCGTTATGCGGCAGTTCCGCCCACGGCCGGAAAAAGCTCAACAGGGGAACGGGAATGAAATGAACGCTTGCGCCGATACCACGCTTGCGCAAGCTCTCGATAAACTCGGCGCGATCGAGGTTGATCTGCTCCAGGTTGAGCCGGATGGCGAACAGATGCCAGGCGTGCCGCCGGCCGGCGCGCTCCCGCGGCAGTTCCAACTCATCGACATCCGCCAGCAGTTCGCGGTACAGATCGGCAATCCGCTTGCGTGCGGCGATGAAGCTTTCCAACCGGCGCAACTGCTGAAGGCCAATGCCCGATAGCAGATCCGGCAGGTTATACTTGAACCCCGGCTCAAGGACGTCGTAAAACCAGTTTCCTTCACGTGAGTAGCGGTTCCAGGCATCTTTCGAGATCCCGTGCAGAGCAAGCGTTTTCATCTGCTCGTACAGATCCGCGCTCCCGGTTGTAACCATGCCACCCTCACCGGTGGTGAGATTCTTGGTGGCGTAAAAGCTGAAGGCAACCACGTCGCTCGGTGCCGAAGATGCGCCGATGGGTACATCGTGGTAGCAGGCGCCAACCGCGTGCGCGGCATCTTCCACCACGGCCAGGCCGTATTCTTCGGCCAGCCGCCAAATGCCGTCCATCTCACAGGGGAGGCCCCCCAGGTGAACCGGTATGATGGCCCGGGTTTTGGATGTAACCCGCTTCCGGGCTGACTCCGGCGAGAGATTCCCGTCAGCGTCCACATCGGCCAGCACCGGCGTTGCGCCTGCGTGCAAAATCGCCGTGATCGTGGCGCAGAACGTCAGCGGCGTCGTGATCACCTCATCACCCGGTTTAAGCCGCAGCGCGGTCAACGCCAGGTGAAGTCCAGCCGTGCAGGAACTCACCGCCAGTGACTGTCGGGCGTTGGTGTATTCCCGGAACTCCTTTTCAAACTGAGCCGTCTTTTCTCCGGTTGTAAGCCAGCCGGAGCGCATGGTCGCGACGACCTCCGCGATTTCCTCCTCACCGATGTCAGGTACTGAAAAAGAGATGTAACTACTACTATTCATGCATTCTCCGATGATGCTGACTCCCAGGCCGAGACATTGAATTCGAAGTGTCGTGGAAAGAAACTGGAAAGCACTGTGTACAGCAAAATTCGAAAGTCCTCCGTTAGCGAGCGTGCGCGCAGATACCGCAGATTGATGGCAAGCTTCCTGGGCAGAATCGTCTCCCGGTAATAGCGCACCGGATCGGCCGCGCCCGAAAGCAGATTCTCTTCGTCCCGGAATATCAGTGTGGCGATATCGGTGATTCCCGGCCGTGCGCTCAGCACCGCCTGCCACGTGGGATCGCTCAGGTCAACAAATTCGGGCACCTCCGGCCGCGGGCCGATCAGGCTCATGTCCCCGCGGCACACGTTCCACAACTGCGGCAGTTCGTCCAGCTTGTACCGGCGTAGAATCGCGCCGCTACGCGTGATCCGGTGGTCTCCACTACGGGTGACGGAAGCCCCCGTAGTCCGCAGCCGCATGGTTCGCAACTTCAGAATGGAGAACAGGCGGCCGCCCCGCCCCACCCGCTTCTGGCGGAACAACACGGGCAACCCGTCTTCCAACACCACCGCGGCGGCGGCAATGGCGATCAGTGGAGAGGCCGCCACCAGAGCGCACAGCGCGATCGTGCGCTCGGCGGCGGCTCGCACCACGAATGTCATCCCGATGTGCATCATGATGTGCGTAAGGCGAAACGAAGTTGGACCGGCTATGCGTGAACCGAATAGTCGGCGTAGGCGTATCCGTAGCGCGTCGCGGAGCGTACGTCCCACCGGTTCAGGATCGTGCCAAGAACCCTGCTGCCGCCCTCCACCAGCAGTTGCTTTGCAAACAACGCTTCCCGCGGCCTGGTCTTTCCGGCGCGAATCACCAGGATGGCGGCGTCAGCCCAGCGCCCCAACACACGGGCGTCGGCCAGGTGCAGCAGGGGCGGAGTATCGATCAGGATCACATCGAACTCGCTCCTCAGCCTCTTCAGCAGCTTCGGAAGTTGCTCGGAGTAGAGGACGCTGGAAATGTTGGCGCTCGACGGGCCGGAGGGAAGCAGCCACAGTCCGGGTACCTGTGTCCGGCGTGCCAGTGACACCGTGGGTGTCGTGTCAAATGTATCTTTCTCCAGCAGCAGATTACTAAGTCCCCATGTATTGGGCACATTAAAAATGGGAGGAAGCTTCGGATTGCGCAGGTCCGCGTCGATGATCAAAACTCTAGGCAGAACTTCAGCCAGAGCCACGCCCAGGTTGCCGGTTACGGTGCTCTTGCCATCTCCTCTCGACGCGCTCGTCATCATGATTACCTGCGGGCGATCGCCGTTACCGTTGCCCAGAATCGATGCCACCGCGCCGCGGAACGACTCGGCAAGCACCGACTCACGGTCAAACCAGGTGGCTAGCGCCAGGTTCTGGTTGTTGTCCAAAGCCGGTCCATCCGAAACGTTCAGTGATTGGATCCGCCGGTTGAAGCCGTTCGTGGCGCGGGCCGCGGGCTCCTTGATCGCCGAACGCTCAGGAATAAGCCCCCACTCCGGTAACCCGAGATGATACGGAATGTCTCCCGGCGATTTCAGGGTGCGGTTCAGCAGATCCTTGCCGACTACCAGTCCCAGCCCCAGCGCCAGGCCGGCAACCGCGCCCATCAGCGTGTTGCGGAACGGTAGCGGTTTGAAGGGCGCCTGCGCCGGCTCGGCGAGGTCAAGCACGCGGATGCTGCTGCCGCGCGCCGCCGAAACGATGGCCGATTCGTTCACTTTGCGGACCAGTTCGTCATACAACCGGCGCAACGAATCCACTTCCCGCTGGATGATTTCGTGTTCCACCAGCGATTGCGACATCTTGGTAACCGCCGTTCTCTGCGTCCGGTATGCGCCGAGCAGCAGGGACTCCCGCTCGGCCGCCGCTTTGTACTCATTGCGGATTCGCCCAACGATACTGCCGCGCTCCCGCTGTAGCGTGGATTGAAGCTCCTGTATCTGCGCCTGCACCCGCTTCACTTTGTAGTGCTCCGGAGTGAGCTCCGAACTCAACTCAGCCAGTTCCCGCTTGAGATCGGTCAGCTTGGTCTGGTATCCGCTCAGCCGTTCGTTGTCGATCACTTCCGGAATCGACTCGATCGGCACGGAATTGGCCACTTCGTAAAGCGACTGTTTCGCGATACGCTCCGATTGGGCCTTGGTCAGCTCATCCTGAAGTTGCATCAACTGCGTCTGGCCGACCTCCCGTTTGTCGTCGGGACTGAGAACGATTCCCGACGTTCGTTCGTAGGTCCGGAGTTGGTTTTCCGATACCTGCAGCCTGCCCTTGAGATCTTCCAGTTGCTTGGTCAACCACTCCCGCGTCCGCTGCGCCGCGGCCCACCGCGTTGAAAGATGCTCGTCAATGTAGACGCCCACCAGCGTGTTGGCATATTCGGCGGAATACACCGGGTCGGCGGAATCGCTGGTGACTTCGATAATGCGCGTGTTGTCGAGGACCTTGACCTTGTAATCAATCTTGGGCAGGCCGGATGCGGGCGCCGGTTCGAAGGCCGCGCAGTTCAACCCCAAGTACTCGCACCAGCTCTGCAGGTGTCTGGGCGGGTTGTTGTTCCAGTTCTGCTTCTGGCCCAACAGTTTCCGCTCCACCGCCAGCATCATGGATTTGCTCTGCAAAATCCTTGCCTGCGTCTGGATGTAAGACTCCGGCGTGAAGCTCTGACCGCCGGAGCCCGGGTCGCCATCGCCGAGGCCCAGGTGAACCGTCGAGTCGGGAACCGTCTGTATTTCGATCGTCGCCCGGGATTCATACAACGGGACTTGCCACAGCGACAATCCAAACAACGCCGCCGCGCCCAGTAGCGTGAAAAATAGGATCATCCGGATGTGCCTCCGGATCAGTGAAAGGTAGTCAAGCACGCCATCGCTCGATGCTTCACGGTTTCCAAAGACCGGTTCCATAAAGAACGGACCCTGAAGTCCTGCCGCCGGCGAGAGTTGCTTCGCGATCGTTCGTGGTTGATGGACGAGTTCCTCAGACATAGTTAGTACCTTGTTAGTACCTTGCCAGGATGTAGAGACCGGCTGTCAGTACGCTCGCGGACGACGACTGAACGAGAGTTGCGAATGCGCTGGAGGGCACATACACAATGTCGCCCGGCATGAGTTCAAGGTCCTTGGCCTTGCCCTGCATGATTTTCTTTAAGTTGATTCGGGCCATTGATGTTTGCACACCAGCGGCGTTCACATGAGTCACGATGGTGTGGGAAGGAGACGACGCCCTGGTGAGTCCTCCCCCAACCGCCAGCAGCTTCATCAGCGACACGACGTCCTGAGAGACCAGTTCGATCGCCCCCGGCCGGCTCACCTCGCCCGCGATGTACACCATCCTCGGCTGGCTCGGCGGCGAAACCGTGATCCGGTCGTAGGGTTGGATCAGCAGGTTGGCGCCGCGGCTGTGCGCGTCAAGCACTTCCTTCAGGTCCAAATCCACCATCGCGAATTGGCCGCTCCCGGCGGGGCGCGCCTGCGGAAGAGGAATGGCGCCCATGCTCTTTTCTCGAACCACACTGACCATTCCAGTCGGATCTTTCGCTCCACCGGCCCGTACCAGCATGTCGTAGAGCGTTGCCGGACCGTCGAGTTGAAAGGTGCCCGGTTGAGCCACCGTGCCGGTGACAATCACCGGCCGGCTCCGGGATTCGGCGATATACACACTCACCTGCGGAGTCTTCACATATCGCTTCAGCCGCGCCGAGATCGCCGTCTCCACCTGGTCGACTGTCATGCCGGAAACCGACATGCGTCCGATCATCGGAAGGTTCACATCCCCCGACGAATTGACGCGCCAGGTTTTCGAAATCTCTTCGGCGCCAAGCGCCTGGATGGCAATACTGTCCTCCGGGCCGATTCGTGCCGTCTGAATGCGATCCGGCTGCACGGCCGGATGCGCGTCGGACTGCATGCCTGCCTCGAGGCACAATGGGGGTAGGCACAGAAACAGCGTGACTAAGTACCGTTTCATTGGATGACTCCTCCAGCGGACGAGTTTGTCTGCGGAATCTTTATCGAACTCTTGTTGTCACCCTTGGTTACTGTGACCGTAATGAAAAAGCGTCCTTCAACACCGTTTGGACGGAATGTTTCGGCGCTCGCTTCCCCGCCCTCATCGGTCCGCGTGCGGTACTCCCGCTTTCCCGAAACAAACTCTCCCGAGGGCCCATGCGTCGGTAACGCAAACGTTACATCGGCGCCGGCAATGGGAGCATCATTTCGATCCACAGCCTTGATTTGAGGTGACTGCGCACGTTTCTTGACAATATTGTTGATGCTCCCCTCTCCGGAAGTGATAAGGATTCTTATCGATCCTTCGGTAGCTCCGGCGGGGAACACGGTGAACGCTGACACTGCCAGCGCCGTTATACAGAGAACGACTCTTTGTTTCATTGCACTACTCCAGATTGGCCGCGCTAAGTCGGAACTTGTTTACTCTTCACCGGGTCCCAGCACCCGCCGGATGAGTCCGCTGACGTCGTTCAGCGCCGAATCGATCTCTTTCAGCCTTGAACTCAATGTGGTCAAGTCCCGGGTCAACGACCCCGAGGAGTCCTTAGGCTGCACGTTGGCGAGAACCGCAGACCTGGCGAAGTCAGAAACGCTCCGCCAGCCTTCTGCTATGCAGAATTCGCGGACCGCTTCATACTCGGCATCCGTCATCCGAAAGGTGATGTTCCGTCGGCGAGCCCTTGCGTCCGATAACAAGTGCTTTCTGGTAACCACGCGGTTTGAACTGTTTTCCGTAAGTCCCACGAGATATGACGGCTTTATGCCGATTTTCTGCAATCGTCAGAAGAGTTCTGCATGGCGTCGGAGCCGGCAGAACCAGCGGATGCGACTGGCGTGACCCAGTCGCGGTCGATTTCAACAAGAACACATCGTTGAAGAAGAGTCACAGACAACACCAACCGAAGCGTCCTGCGAATTTCCACTACGGTGCCGTGAAGTCCGGTAAGAGGGCCGTTTGACATGATTACCCTCTGTCCCTTTAGCAACTCGGGCCAAGCCGCGAAAGGCAGCCTCGCCATCTGTGCGCGTTGGAGGGCTTCAATCTCCGCGGAGTCTACGGTCGCCGGGGCGTTTCCAATCCGGACGACACCCATTACTCCGGGAGACTTGAATACAGGATGAGTGCGTAGGGGTTCAAACCGGCAAAATAAATAGCCGGGGAACAGAGGCAATTCTACCAGCTTGGTTCGATCAGCCCAGCGATGCCACTCGCGAGATAGAGGAAGAAAGGCTTCGTAGCCTTCCCGGGCCAGATGCGAGTGTACGCTCTTTTCGTAACGCGATCGAACTTCCAGAGCGTACCAAGAATCCACGGACGTGGGGACACTCATAAATATATAGACTCAGGGGATGAGTTGAGAGAGGGAAGGAGGGAGACTGAGAACCACGAAAACCCGAATTCGGGCGTGCTTCCGCCATAACCACTTACAGGACCTTTCCTCTGATTATTGTTTTCGGCGGATGCATGACCGTTCCTGTTGTCGTGTCTGCATCGCCGTGCCACCCCGTGCGCCGTCAAAACTGCTCGGTCCAGACGAGCTCAACGGGATAGCGAATCACCGACCACGGATATTAGTGATTATACTTAGCCCTCAAAACGTGTCAAGACTTTTAATACATTCGCTGGCGGATGTATTAAGTTTTGCTGCACCGAAAGTACTAAGCGTGTTACAATTGTCTAGTATTTTGGTTTACGCTTTCGGCGCCCCTCACACTCTGACGCTGCGCTACTACCAGAGTCGTGTCCGGCGCGACCTCGGTCCCGATGTAAATCACGCTTCCGTCACCGACAAGATGCTTCTGTGTTTTTAATGCGATAGAGGAGGATGTTTCGAGCAATACATCAATACTCTCGACCAGTTCGGCCGGAATCTGCATGACCCACGCCGGCACAACGACACCTTCGTACAATTGCCTGGCCCACGCCGGCGCTTCGCCGTATTTCCAGATGGTGATCAATGCCTGACCTCTCGGGCCATTCATGGGATCAGAGTACCAGTATTAAACCGCGATTTCCCCGGCGAGCGCAACTTGCTAGTACGAATAGCCGTACGCTCACCATTGCAATTCAACGCGAGCTACGTTATCTTTACAGCCAGTGAGGCACTGTACGATGTCCTTCGGTCGTAACTTGAAAATTCCGGCGCTGATTGTCTTTTGTGCAGCGTCTGTGTTCGTTTCCACGCCGCTATACGGCACACCGGTGTTTTCGTTTAACACTGGGTACACCGCGTCCTCCGATATCTGGGCCGTTCCGGACGTCGGATGGGCCTTCACCAGTCCCCTTACCACCGTGATTTCAGGTGTTCAGACAGAATTTTACCAGACTGACGGCCGGACCGTAACCCTGGAATTCTACTCCGGAATTCCGAACCAGATCGGGAGCAGTCTGCTTGCGCAGGCCCTTTATATTCCGGTCGGCGGTTCTCTCTTCGGCCCCTCGATCGGCAACGTCTCGCTCACCGCGGGGACAACCTACTTCGTCGGTTTCAAAGGTGTCCAGGGATTGGGCGTCAACTACACCGGTAGTGGCGATCCGGGCGTCACCGACCTCGCACTCTACTACGATACCGCTCCGCCACCTTATTTCGACAAGCTGCAAACGGGATACTCTACTGGGCGGCCCATTCTGTCGTTTGAGGGAAGCATGCCGGAAAGTGGCGTCCCGGAACCGGCAGCGGTGTGGTCCACCGCCATTGGCCTCTGTGGATTGTGGCTGGGCCGCCGCCGCTTGCTGCGCCGCGGCTGACCTGAACTGAACAGGGGCGACGAAAGACGAAGGTGCTGCGGCCAGGCTCAGGGCGCTCCTGAGTCAAAGTGTCCGTTTGCATCTTCGCGCCCCACGTCCCGCGCAGTCCGCTACCCTTTCCCTTGACGCCGCCCGTGATCGGATAATCTTGATAGTAGATTCATTCGAGGGGCTAAACCGTCTGCATGAAGCGCATTCTGATCCTCTGCACAGGAAATTCAGCACGGAGCCAGATGGCCGAAGGCTGGCTTCGTTCTTTTGATTCCGAACTCGAAATCCGCTCGGCGGGCACGGAACCAGCCGCCTCTGTACACGCGGCGGCCGTGGCGGCGATGGCGGAGGTGGGTATCGACATTTCATCTGCCACCCCCACCAGCGTAAGCCAGTTCATAGACCAAGACTTCGATTGGCTGATCACCGTTTGCGAACAGGCCCGCACCGCCTGCCCCGCTCTTGCCGGCAGCGTGGCGCAGCGTATTCACTTCGGGTTCGATGACCCGGCGGCGGTTCACGGCACCCCCGAGCAGGTGCGCCAGGCATTCCGTCGCGTCCGCGACCAGATCCGCATCCAACTGCAGCGTTTCTACCGTGAGAAATTGGGGCCGCTGCTGCGTGACGCTCTGCCCCAGGACCTGCAACCGGTTCGCGCGCTGCTGCAGGTGTGCGGCCTTCTCGAAAACGACTTCGAGCGACAGTTCGGACCCGGCTGGACCGTCGTGATTCGAGGCGATGTGCCCGTAGGTGCCGCCTGCATCGATACCTACGGCCGTTTCGGCCTGCTGCGTTCCGTGGTGGTCGCCGGCGCCCATCAGCGCCGGGGACTGGGTCAACTGCTCGTCCGCAATCGCATTGACTGGGCACGCGAACGCGGAATCGATTCACTCTTCCTCGCTACTGCCACCGCCGTCGATTTTTTCGCTCGCAATGGTTTTCGCGAGGTGCCCCGCCTCGCTGTACCGATCGAAATTCGTACCTTGCCCAAATTTGAAGGCAGCGAGACGGACAACTCCACCGTTATGGAGTTCCGAATCCGATAATTGAATCGCCACCGGCACTCCCACCGCATCGGTGCGCGCGGTATCAACGGTCCTATGCCCTGGAATGCCTGGGAGGTATCACCAGAATAGATCAGCCAGTACTCCCCGTCGTCGTGGATCGGAAGCGGTGCAAAAACATGGGGACCGGATCGAACGGATCAACCACGGGACTTCAATTCGTGCCCGCACCGGCCGGGAAGTAGACTGGGGATAAATACCAGCGAGGGCGGCCCTGCCGGCGCCGCTTCGCTCAAGGAGAGATCGATGAGCCAGCAGCCGTGGTTGCCATTTAATAGACGCGGTTTTCTCAAAACCGGCTTTGCTGCCGCCTGGCGGGACGGAACTGCCGCCGGCGATGTCCAGACCACGCCTGCCCTGCCGTCCCAAGCCGGCCGGATGGCCTTCTCGCCCGCCACCTGGTACCGCCCTTATATTTCAAAAATGGTGCGCGATCCCGGTGCGCTCTGTTGGGTGCAGATTGATCTCGGCATGGCGCGTGAGATCCAGGCCGTCCGCCTGTATCCGGCCTTCCACCTCGGCGGAAAGAATATGAGCGGTTTTGGATTCCCCGTCCGTTTTCGAATCGAAGGCGGCGCCGGCGCTTCGCTCTCCCATCCCACCCTGCTGGTTGACTCCACGGCCGCCGACTCACCGAACCCCGCAGACCGCATACAGCAGTATCCGGTTCCCTCGGCCCGCGTTCGTTACATCCGGCTCACCGCCACCCGCCTGCGCCCTTCCCGTGATGGGATTGGGTATTCGCTGGCGCTTTCGAAAATCGAAGTAGTGTCGGAGGGACGAGACGTTGCCGCCGGATGCCCCGTTACGGCCGATCCGGTGTCGGCGCAGCCGGCCGATCTGGCGCAACTCACTCGCGCGCCGCGACCGATGGGGGAAGGCATCATCACCGACAATCCCGGCAACGTCACGCCAGCCGGTGAATGGAAGCCGGCGGAATACCGGGCATCGGCCCCGCTCACCGGCGTGACGCTGACCGGAAAGCTGTTCCGCGCCGCCATGGAGAAGAACATCGGCTATCTGCTCGGTGCCTTCTCTATTGATGAAATGCTGCGTCCGTTTCGCCAGCGCGCCGGAAAGCCGGCGCAAAGCGGCCTTCGCCCGCCGGTCCCATTCTGGGACACCGAACTGCCCGGCTCCAGTGCGGGCCGTTTCCTCATGGGCGCCGCCGGCACCCTGCGATGGATCGAGCACGCCCACTTGCGCCGCGCACTGAACGAACTGATTGACGGCATCGAGGATTGCCGCGCTCCGAACGGCTACATCATGGCCTACCCGGAAGAGGAGATCTTCGATTCCGAGCGCGCCGCCTACACCCGCGCCTGGCTCACCCACGGCCTCATCGAAGCGGGCTATACCGGCAACCCCAAGGCTTTCGCCCTGCTACGTGGCTACTATGACTGGTATGATTCCTGCCCCTACCTGCCGAAACTGCTTCGTGGCGCCGCCCAGGGTGTGCAGGGAATGGTGGCCAATACCCGAATGTATTTCACTCCCGCCGGTAAGCGCGAGGACATTCAGGTACTCCAGCGCTACTTTCAGGAGAACTACTGGCTGGCCGGTCTCGCCGCCCGCAATACGGATCTAATCTGGCAGTATCCCTACGACCGCCCGCACAATTACCTGATCACCGTTTTTGAAGCATATCTGGATCTGTACCGCGCCACTGGCGACCATCGTTACCTCAAAGCGATGCAGGGCGCCTGGGATCTGTTTCACGGCAATTGGGAACACACCGGCGGCTCCATCGCCATCACCGAATTCGGCCAATTCCCGCCCAAGTCTTACCGCCTGGAGGCACAGGAGCCCTTCTGCGAGACCGGAGAAACCTGCGGCAGCGTTTTCTGGGTGAAGTTCAACCAGCGCTTCCAGTCTCTGTTTCCCGATCGGGAGAAGTACACCGCCGAAATCGAGAAGTCGATTTACAACGTCGGGCTGGCCAATCAGGTCATGTCGTACGGCATCATTTATCACGCCCGGCTGGTAGGCCGGAAGGGCGATCTCCCCGTTCCGCTCTGCACCAACTCCTGTTGCGAGGGCCAGGGAACCCGCCTGCTCGGGTCGTTACCGGAATACATCTACTCGCTGGCCGCCGATGGCATCTGGGTCAATCTCTACGAGCCCTCCACCATTCAATGGAACCATCCCGGCGGCCGGATGACGCTGGCCATGACAGGCGGCTTCCCGTTCGATCCGGATGTAACGCTGAAGGTCTCTGCCCAGAGCCCGGCGCCGGCTCGCATTCGCGTGCGGGTCCCCGGTTGGGCTGCCCGGCCGGTAGCCATCTCGGTAAATGGAACGCCTGAAATTACGGCTCAACCCGGTACGTACGCCGTTCTCGATCGCCGCTGGGTATCGGGCGATGCCATCACCTTCACCCTGCCCATGGAACTTCGCCTCGCCCGGTACGGCGGCATCGACAAAGTCGAGGGCCATGAGCGCTTCGCCATCGAGTACGGTCCGGTGCTGTTGGCGCTGGTTGGTTCCGATAACGCCATGCTGAAGGTTCGTGGTTCCCGGGAATACACCGGCATCCTGCGGCAGTTGAAGCCGGACCCGGACCGGCCGCTTCAGTTCACCATCGACGGCCACCCGGAGTACCGTTACAAACCATACTGGCAGGTCCTCAGCGAGGCCTTCACCTGCTATCCGGTAATCGACTGTGGTGAGATAAGAGCGTGATGTTATCGGGGACGTTCGCCTTTCCTGGCGTCGCGCGGGCATTGCCATTCTGGGCCCCGGCGGCAGGCTCCACCCTGGGGCTGTTCGCCGTGCTCGCCTGGCGTGTGCACGAGACCAGCCGCGCCGTTTCAGCTAGAAAAATTGTCCTGCCCCCGCTGGGGATGGCCACCGGATTGGCGATGTTCGCGCTCAGGGCCTTCCGAGTTCCATGGCATTGGGCCGGGTCGGCGCTGCTATTGGGTGCGATCGTGCTGGCCTATCCGCTGGTGCGCACAACCCGCCTGGAGCGTCGCGGACAAGACGTCATCCTGCACCGCTCCAAGGCGCTGTTTGCGGTGATCCTGGGACTGGCGGCGATTCGATTTGCCGCCCGCGGCTACCTTGATTCGATACTTTCCACCGGGCAGACCGCGTCCTTGGCGTATCTTCTCGCCTTCGGAATGATTGTGCGCTGGCGAGTACAGATGCTGCGGGATTACCGGCTTCTCACCAGCGGCAGGGAACAGACGCCGGCCGCCCCTTAAAAGGGGTGAAAGAATGATTCCAAGCCGTTGAGGTATGAAAGAATTGATGCGCAAAGCAATCCTGTTTGCGGCCATGGGCTGCCTCGGTTCGATCGCCTACTCGGCCGCCCGGCCTCAATTCTCCTTCGGCGTCATTTCCGACGTTCAGTATGCTGGCCAGGACACTCGAGGGAAACGCGACTACCGGGGCGCTCTCCCGAAGCTGGAAGAATTCGTCGCCGCGGTGAACGCCGCCCGCCCCGCATTCGCCATTCAACTCGGTGACTTGATTGACACAGGTGCGGCGAATCTGAAGAAGATCCTGCCCGTGTATGAGGGCATCCATCCGCCGCGCTACCACGTCCTTGGCAATCATGATTTCTGCATGGATCGCGCCTCGCTGCTGTCCAGCTTGGGTCTCCGGAGCGCGTACTACAGCTTCTCTCACAAAGGCTGGCGATTCGTGGTGCTTGATGGAATGGATGTAAGTACCGGCGGCGGTTGGCCCGCGGGAAGCGAGAATCACCGTCTGGGTCTCGAAATGCTGCTCGCTCTTCGCCAGCAGGGCGCAAAGAATGCGGTCGAATGGAACGGTGGCATCGGCGCTGCCGAAAAGCAATGGCTGGTGGAAACCCTAACGCGCGCCGCCACCCACCACGAACGCGTCATTGTCTTCTCACACTTTCCGATTCTGGAGCAGGCCACCACCCCCCACCATCTTCTGTGGAACCACCAGGAAATCCTTCGCCTGATCGAATCCTCCGGCTGTGTGGCCGCCTATATCAATGGTCACGACCACAACGGCGGCTACGCCCGTCACAACGGAATCCACTACGTCACGTTTCCCGCAGTTGTGGAATCCGGCCCCCGCAACGCCTTCGCCTTCATCGATGTCTACGGGGATCGTCTGGAATTGCGCGGCACTGGAACCGTCATCTCGCGCTCGCTTGAACTGAACGCGAAACCATAAACAGATTCGCCTACTGGTTACCGATATCCCACATCGCCTCCAGGTTGCGCCGGCTGTAAGCCTGGAATGCGATCAGCGTATTGGTGGACTCGATTCCGGTGATCTTCTGAATGTGGCCGGCCACCAACTCCTGCAACTCGTCCTGACGGCGAACCCGCCCGATGGCCACCAGGTCATAGGGCCCCGCCACCGAGTACACCTCCGTAACTCCCGGAAGGTCGATCAAGGCCTGGGCCACATCCTCCACCTGGCCCTGCGCCACGTTAATCAGAACAATCGCCGAGATCATCGCTCCCCTATTGTTATCACCAAACGCTCAGCCACGGGCGGCTGGCGGCAAAATCTGATAAGATGGCACCATTTTCTATGCGACTCCCCGGTCCGGTTACTCTTCTCCTGTTGACGGCTAATTGCTTTGCGCAAAGCGGCCCTCCGCAGATCAGCCGGATCCTGAAACCGTCCATTGTGGATGGGGAAGTGGTTACTTCCCGAATCCAGCAGTACCTGCTCGACAAGGGCAAACCGCTGCCGGCCGCAACCTCGGCCAGCGACTGGACCGCCCAGGCCGCCCGCCTCAGGCAGGCCTACCTCGAAAAGATCGTCTACCGCGGCTGGCCGGAAGAGTGGGTGAATGCGCCCCTCCGGGTGGAAAAGGCCGGCGGCGTTCCAGCCGGCCCTGGATACCGGATGGAGAAGCTGCGCTACGAGATCGTTCCCGGGTTTTGGACCACGGCAATCCTTTATCTGCCCGACCCCTTGCCCGCCCATGCACCCGCGATCCTCAACGTGAACGGTCACGTTGCTCCTCTGGGAAAGTCCGTCGAGTACAAACAGAAGCGATGCATTAGCCAGGCTCGTCACGGCGTCATCGCGTTGAATCCCGAATGGATCGGTTTCGGTGAATTGGCTAATGCCGAAAATGAGCACTGGTTCGCCGCCCACATCGATCTTGCCGGCGCCGCCGGAGTGGGTGTCTTCTATCTCGCCATGCGCAAGGGATTGGACCTGCTCTGGGAACATCGCAACGTGGATCGCAAGCGCATCGCCGTCACCGGACTCTCCGGCGGAGGTTGGCAAACCATAACTCTCAGCGCTCTCGATGACCGTGTCGCCGTGGCCGTTCCCGTTGCCGGCTACTGCGACTTCACCGCCCGGGTGGAACGCGAAGACGATGTCGGCGACCTGGAGCAGAATCCGGCTGACTCCCAAACCCTGCTCGACTATCCACACCTCACCGCCATGCGGGCTCCCCGCCCCACCCTGCTGATCTACAACATCGAAGACACCTGCTGTTTCCGCGCCCCGCTGGTCAAGCCGGCCATCTACGACGCGGTGCGCCCTTTCTTCAGCCTCTACGGCAAACAGAACGACCTTGCCTGGCACCAGAACGCCGACCCCGGCACACACAACTATCAACTGGATAACCGCATGGCGGCCTACCGTTTTCTCTACCGCTACCTGGGACTGCCCGACACTGGGACCGAAGGGCCGGTTGATGCGGAGATCAAGTCATACGACGAACTAAGAGTGGGTTTGCCGCCGGACAATCTCACGCTGCTCGGACTAGCGCGCAAACTCGCCGCCGCCAACCGGCGCCCCGGTGGATCCCGCGCCGACTTGGCCCAAGTGGTTCGCTATCGCAATCTGAACCTGCGCCATCCTTGGGCGCTCCCCAATACCACCAATAAAGGAATCGATGCCCGTCCCTACCGGTTCGATTTTGCAAACGGCCTGCCGGCCACCGGCGTGCGAATCAAAGCTCTTTCGAACCAGCCCGCGGTGGCCACCATTATCCTCGACGACCGAGGCCGCGTACATTCCTCGGCCGCTGTCTCCGATCGTGTGAACCGCGGCGAAGACGTGCTGGCCGCCGATCTTCTCTTCCTGGGCGATGCCAGTCCTTCCAAGTCCTGGCCGATGCGCCTGCCGCAGCTTATTGACGCCGCTGGAGATCGCGTGCTCGGTATCAACGCCGCCCAGCTGGTCACCCTGGCCAACTGGATGAAGGCGACTTCCCGGGTGACGGCCGTGCGGCTGGAAACCTCCGGTATCCGTTCGCAGACCATCGCGCTGGTCGCGGCCGCGCTCAATCCCGGCCTGTTTCGCGAAATCATCGCTCGGGACGGCATGGACTCCCTGGCCCACCTGCTCGCCGCTCCCGTGCTCTATACGAAAGCGCCGGAGCTGTTTTGCCCCGCCCTCTACCAGCGCTTCGATCTCAGTGAATTGGAGAGATTTGCCACGCCGACTGTTGTTCGGCGAATCCATACTCCGGCGTCATGATAACCTGATGGTAATTGGAGGTTCTGGGATGAACACTCTGTCGGTTACGATACTGGGTATTGTGTCCGCCGGCCTGCTCCCGGCCGTGTCCCTCTCCGCTGCCGGCGCGATGGAAGCGCCGCTGGCAAAATCAACCGTTCGGGGTGAATACATGGAAGCCCGCAACGCCGATGTCTACACCGGCGCCTGCTTTGCCAACGCCGAGGAAGGGCTGGTGGGCGACCTGGCGGTGCTGGGGTGGAAGATCGATCAGGGTTCGTTCAACGGTGTCAGCCTTGCCGGACTTGGCGTGGTGGGCGTGGTTCGCGCCCAATCGACGCTGGGCAGCAAGTTTGGCGAGCCCGTGCAGGCGCAAGCCGTACTGCTCATTGACTCCCGGGCCAATACCGCCCAGCGGCAAGCCCTGCAGGCGTTTGCACAACGGATGGGCGGCCGCCTGTTGCAACACGTAGTGAGCGTGGAGTATCAACCGGTAGACATGGAGATCAAGAACGGCAACATTCATCTGGCTGAAGCCACCCTCACCGCCGGCCCCGTGGCCAGAATCACCACCCGCGCGCTCGGCGAGACCGACCAGATCTGCCATCACGAACAGGTCTGGTACCAGCCGCTCACTCAACTCGATCACGCCATGCCGGCCTACACAATTACCAGCAGCTATCGCGGCCACGACCTCGGCGCCCAGTGGAATACCTGCGAAAAGCGCAGCGCCTTCGTAGGAAGTTTCCATTATCAGGATTGATCCCGTCGCGCATGCTGCCACAGGCCGCCGGATCGGGTATCTTGATAGATTGAAACGGCCCCTGGTGGTAGTCGCGGCGCTAATCGAATCGAACGGCCTCCTTCTGATTGGCCAGCGTAAGAACGGCGATAGCCATGCGCTCAAATGGGAATTCCCCGGCGGCAAGGTGGAACAGGGCGAATCGCCGTCTCACGCCTTGGCGCGCGAACTAAAAGAGGAACTGCAAATCGAAGCCGAGATCGGCCCGGAGGTCGCCCGATATTACTACCGCTATCGATCACGATCTCCAATCCTGCTCATCTTTCGCCGGGTGTCCCGATTCACCGGAGAGCCCCAATGCGCCGAGTTTGAGCAGATTCGATGGGAATCCCCAGCCAATTTACCCCACTATGACTTCCTCGACGGCGACCATGATGTCGTCCGCCGCCTGGCGCGAGGAGAATTTCAGCCGTGAACGCCATTTGCCCGCGACGCCGCGCGCTCGCCGCCCGGGCCGTCGGTTGGGGGTGGCTGCCCCACGATGCGCAACATTTTGAGACAATTCGGTTTAACAGGTTCTTATGGTGACTCTGAAATATTACGGAGCAAGTGTGCTCCTGGCCCTGTTCGGAACTACGGTTGGCGCCGCGGCCAGTTCGGCTGTGGATCTGAACGCCCTGCCCGCGCGCTTTGAGTCCAACCGGGGCCAGTGGCCCGCCAACGAGAAATTTCGTGCCCGTTCCAGCCAGTATTCCCTCTCCTTCGACGATCGCGGCGCAACCCTCCTGATCGCCTCCAAGGGGCGCGCGGTACGCTTTTCTCCGGTTGGCGCCAGCCATGACGTGGAACTGATCGGAGTGGATCCGATGCGTGCCAGGGCCAATTACATCAGCGGCCGTGATAAGTCCCAGTGGCGCTTCGGCGTGCCGATGTACGAGAAGATCCGTTACCGCGGCATCTATCCCGGAGTGGATCTGGACTACTACGGTCAGGGCGGCCGCCTCGAATTCGACTTCATCGCCCAACCGGAAACCGATACCCGCTCCATCCGCATGCAAATCGCCGGCGCCGATCACCTGAAACTGAATCGCGATGGCGACCTGGTGATCCACGTTGCCGGCGAACAGATTCTCCAGAAAAAGCCGGTACTCTATCAGATTGCGGCCAACGGAGCCCGCGAGCCGGTCGAAGGCGGTTACCGGCTCACCGGCAAAAATTCAGTAGGTTTTCGCGTCGGCGCCTACGACCGGTCCCGTACCCTGGTGATCGATCCCGTCTTGTTTTATGCGTCGCTCATTGGCGGCATCGGCAACGATGCAATCACCGGCGTGCGTGCCGATGCCAACGGTTTCTTTTATGTCGCCGGCTATATCACCGCCGACGGTCCCGGCGCCACCGACGGCGCCTATCAGACCACCGTGCGCGGTGGCGCCGATATCGTCGTCGCGAAAATCGACCCCAACACGGCGGGTGGCTATTCGTTACTGGGGATGACCTTCCTTGGCGGTACGGCGGACGACAAGCCGTCGGCCATGGCGGTAGACTCCAACGGCAACGTTTACCTGACCGGCACCACCACCTCCGGCGACTTCCCGGGAATCGCTCCGTTTCAGGAGGGCCTTGGCGGCGGTACCGATGCCTTTGTCGTGATCATAAATCCGATGGTGCAAGGAGCCGATGCGGTCTCCCTATCGAGCTACCTCGGTGGCGCCGATACCGACGCCGGCAATGCCATCGCCCTCGACGCGAGTGGCGCGGTCTACATCTTTGGGACTACGCGTTCGGCGAATTATCCGGTCACTGCCGATACCGCCGCACAACCGGTACGCTGGGGCGTGCAGAACTGTTTTCTTACCAAGTTCACGCCGGGCAACTCGGCATTGACTTACTCCAGCTACTTTGGCGGTGAGTTTAGCGACGATGGCCGGGCCATGGCCGTCACCTCAGACGGCATCGTATACGCCGCCGGCGCCACTTACTCCAACCAGCTTGCACCCGTTGGCGACGCCTACCGCGCCACGCGCGAAGGGCTGGATATCTTCCTGGCCAAGATGGATCTCAACCAGGCGCCATCGAATATCGTTCAATATGTCAGTTACTTTGGCGGCAAGGGCATGGAAGAGGTCCGCGCGATGACACTCGACAGTAAGAACCGGCCGGTCATCACCGGCTACACCGCCTCTACCGACTTCCCCACCACCGATAACGCCTACCAGAAACGGTTGAAAGGCTACGCGAACGCGTTCGTGTCGGTGCTCGATCCCAATGCGCCCAAGGACAAGTTCGTGGCCTACTCTACCTACCTCGGGGGATCCTTTGGTGAGGTGGCTTATGCAATCGCTACGGACCCCTCGGACGCCATTTACCTCACCGGCTACACCATGTCGGCCGATTTCCCGGTTACCGCCGACGCCTTTGAGGGTGGGAATGCCCGCGCAATCTACAGCTTTGTTACCAAGCTCGACCCCTCCCGTGACCTGGCTCAGTTGGTCTACTCCACCTGCATGGGTACCGATGGCGTCAATTCCGGTTTGGCGATCGCGGCCGGCGCCGATGGAACCATCTACACTGGCGGCTATACCGGCCCCAGTTACATCCAGTTGAACGAGAAGACCTTCCAGCCCGCCTACAACGGTGGGACACAGGACGGCTACATTGTGGTGATCAAACCATAATGGCGGCCGGACCGCTACAGCCGCATGTGCTCTTTCAAAATGCAGCGGTCCATCACCACCGCCAATCCGGCGGCCTTGGCCTTGGAGGCGGCTTCTTCGTTTACCACGCCCTCCTGCATCCATACGGCCTTGGCGCCGATGCGGATGGCCGCGTCCACGATCTCAGGCACAAACTCCGAGCGGCGAAAGATGTTCACAATGTCTACCGGTCCAGGGACATCCTCCAGACTGGCGTAAGCCTTTTCGCCCAACACGGATGTTTCGCGCGGGTTCACCGGGATAATCCGGTAGCCCGCCCGCTGCATGTATTCGGAAACGCCGTAGCTCGGCCTCATCCGGCGGCTTGAGAGCCCTACCACGGCGATCGTATGCATGCTCTTCAGTATTTCCGACGTCGACATCAACTCTCCTCGTTCAGTTTGAGCAGCTTTCGAAAGCGCTCTACTTCCTTTGGAGTCAGCTCGCGGAAGTCGCGCGGTTTAAGCCCTCCCAGCTCCAGAAAGCCAATCCGTACGCGCCGCAACTTTTCCACCAGCACTCCAAAATGTTTGAACATGTCGCGGACCTGATGGTTTCGCCCTTCCTGCAAGCGAACTTCATACCACGGGTTCGCCGCCCGTTTCGCCACCCGCAATCCGGCAGGCTCGGTCTTGCGCCCGTGCAGGGGAATCCCTCCGCGAAATATCTCTTCCTGCTCCGCGCTCAGGTAGCCGGTCACCTTCACCAGGTAGGTCTTGGCTACATGGTAACGGGCCGAAGTGATGCGGTTGGCGAACTCGCCGTCGTTGGTCAACAGCAGCAGCCCTTCGCTGTGATAGTCCAATCGCCCTACCGGGTACAACCGCTCCCGGAGGCCCTTTACCAGGTCCATCACGGTTTCACGTCCCTGCGGGTCGCTAACCGTGGTCACTACCTCCTTCGGCTTGTTGAGCGCGACGTAGACGTGGCGCCGGGGCGGCCGCAGCAACCTGCCGTCCACCTTGACGTGGTCGCGGCCCAGGTCGGCTTTGCTGCCGAGCTCGGTGACGATGTGGCCGTTCACCATCACCCGGCCATCGGTAATCATTTGTTCGGCGGCACGGCGGCTGGCGACGCCGGCGCGGGAGATGATCTTCTGTAGTCGCTCTTCCGGCATTATTCTTCCACCGGTTCCTGTGCCGGCGAATCATCCTCGCCCGCCTCCGGCTCCGCTGCGGCCGCGGTTCCGGCTTCTGCCGGCGAAGGAGCCTCACCCGCCTCCCCAGCCTCCAGCCCGAGCACCGGTTCATCCGCAATCGCCAGACGCCGCAACTCCTCAAACTCCTTGAGCGTGGGTAATTCCGCCAGGTCCTTGAGCCCGAACTGCACCAGGAATTCGCGTGTCGTCTTGTAGAGCATCGGCTTGCCGATCACGTTCTTCCGTCCCGCGGTGGCAATCAACTTGCGGTCGAGCAGCGTCTTCAGCACACTCGTGCCCTGCACACCGCGAATCTCCAGAATCTCCGGCGAGGTAATCGGCTGCTTGTAGGCAATCACTGCCAGCGTTTCTAATGCCGCCAATGACAATTTCAGCGGAGGCTTCAAATTCCTGACAAACTGCCGGATCGCCTCATGGTGCTCGGGCTTGGTGCCCATCTTGAAGCCGCCCGCCACCTCGCGAATTGTCAAGCCGTGTTCCGGATTGGAGTACGACTCGATCAACTCGTCCAGCAGACGGCGTACACGCTCCTCCGGTTCTCCTAGCGCCGTGGCAATCTGCTCGGCCGTTAGCGGCTCCTCGGTGATATAGACCAGCGCTTCCAGCATGGCCTTGGCCTGCGCCTCACTGGGATCGGCGGCCGATCGAGTGGCTTCAGAAGTGCCGAGCAGTTGCTCGGGCGAGAACTCGAGCACCGGCTCCACCGCCTGCTCTTCAACCGGCGTAACAGCCGGCTCGTCCGGGAGTAAAGCCGGTGGTAACTGGGATTCGATCGGTTCCATTCCTGTGTTGTTAGTTGTATTCGTCTTCAATCGACGAAAGGTCTTCGTTTGAAGAGAATGCAGCCTCAAAGTTCTGGTGTTTCTTTATAGCAATTTCGCCAAACGCTTCCGATTGTACCAGCAACACCGCCTGCCGCTTTACCAACTCCAGAATCGCCAGAAACAGACAGATCATGGCCCGCTGGCTGCGCTGGCTCTCGAAAAGTTCCTGCGCTCGAATGGGTTCGTTTTGTGAATTCGACTCGAATCGCGTACGCAAAAACTGCACCATGTCCGGTATGCTGACGTCTTCGTTCCCAATCTCGTAGACAGGCCGGCTCTTCACCCGCTCCAGCACTTCCTGGAGCGTTTTCACCAGGTCAAACAGGCTCACGGCCAGCCCTGGGCTGTCATCCTCGGACACAAATTGCGATATCTGTGGATTCGACCAGATTGCCTCTTCCACAAGTCGTTTCTGTTGAAGCATTTCCGCCGCATTCTTAAAACGTTCGTGCTCCAGCAGCCGCTCCACCAGTTCACGCCGCGGATCCTCTTCCGGCGCAATCTTCTCCAGTTCCGGATCGCGCGGAAGCAGCATCCGCGATTTAATGTGGATCAGGGTTGCGGCCATGTATACGAACTCGGCGCTCAGCTCAAAATCAAGCTCCATCGCCTTTTCCACATACTCCAGATACTGCGCAGTGATGGTGGCAATCGGGATGTCATAGACGTTGATCTGCTGCTTCCGAATCAGGTCCAGCAGCAAGTCGAGCGGTCCTTCGTAATGTTCCAGATGGACGTTCAACGGCGATGACACTTTCAACAGGATAACAGGGATTTCCGGCTCCCCGGCTTAGCCCGCCCGCCACCCGGCGCGAGCATCTTCACCGAAAGTGGCGCTCCGTGGCGCGGGCTTCCCGCGTTGCCTCGATCATCTCTTCGAGCACCCTGCCGGGTGTCAGCCGGTCGCCGCGGACCACAGTCACCGTCCCCGCTCCCACCGGCTTCCATCGCTGCAGCGTCCGCTCTCCGGCAAATCCATGGAACACGACGGCTCGCGGAACTCCGCATGCCGCGGCGACATGCTGTCCGGAGGAATCGTAACCCAGATACATCGACGCCCGCCCAATTATGCTGGCAAACGCGGCAAAGGAGCCCTCCCAGGCGAACAATCGATCCTCAAATGCCGGCAGCCGGTCAACCAGCCTCTCAACGCGCTCCATCTCTTCTCCCGGCGCTCCCTTGTCGATGACCACAAAAGCGCCGCAATCCAGCACCGAACGAACCAGCATCTCCTCAAAGGGATCCGCCAGCCGTTTGCCCTGGTTCTCACCCACCCCCAGGCTGATGGCGACAAACGGAGGCTCCGGACAGCACTCCTCCGGCAGCGGGGCAATCCAGGGCCTCGCACACTCCACGCCAAAGGTTTCCCGGCACCAGTCAGACGCGAGTTCCGATAGCGACAGGCTCCCCTGGCCGCCGCAAGCCCGGCTCTCAAAAAAGTAGTAGTTCTCTTCCGGGCAAACGGGCAGCACTCCCAGTTGAGTCAGGCGGGAGTCCGGATCAATCACTACGGTACCCGGTTGGGAGAGCGCCGGCTGCAGTTCGGGCCAGATCGACAGGCGGTCACACAGCGTGGCCCTGCGGCCGTATTCGAGCGGGAGGTGGCCGATGCGCCCGTCCATCGCAAATAACTCCCGCGCCTTGGCGCTGCCGGCAAAAATGATCTGGGCCTCGGGAAATGCGCGTTTGGCCGCATCCAGCATCACGCTGGTGATAGCGACATCGGCGCCCAGCGTCACCCGGGAAAGCACCACGATCCGGTTGACGCCGCGGCGCGGAATCGGCCGCGGCCGGCGAATCCGCCCGTAACGCTCCAACAGCGAAGCAGCACTCACCTCCGGATACACCAGCGCCACGATCCCGCAAAAAAGCTCAGCGTAGGCGTCGCAGTAGCGCGGCTCGAAGGCATCGCTGAGCGGTTCCA
Source organism: Bryobacterales bacterium (assembly GCA_020854055.1). Taxonomy (GTDB): domain Bacteria; phylum Acidobacteriota; class Terriglobia; order Bryobacterales; family Bryobacteraceae; genus JADZGD01. Next base: position 52,931 of record JADZGD010000003.1, read on the forward strand.
CCAGGTCCCGGAACAACTCCTCTGTGGCGGCCGCCGCCATCTGGGGTGAGTCACTTGCCGCTCTCTCAACCAGGCGCCGTACCAGATCAGGCGGACAGCGCTCGCCCCGGACACAATAAGAGCGCAACTGCTCTGCCAGCTTCATGGCCTTCTCAATTGTGACGGTTGGGATCGGGAGAGCGTAACCTCAATTGTAACAGCGCCCGTCCGGCGGCCTCTGGTCAGGCCTCCCGGCCGAACCCGAGCGGACCGGCATCGAGCAGTCCCCGGCTGGCCAGAATGTCGCAAACCGCCTCGGCGGCCTGCTGATCATCCACCGGCAGACTCTCGGGCTCAATCACCACCAGGCGGTCGTAGCCGATCAATTCCCGGGCCCGCTCCAACTCCTCCCGCATCCCCGAGGCGATTGAGCAGATGGCGATCAACCCGGAGGAAACCACAATGCTCGCCACCTCCGGCAGTACGTCACTATCCACGTCGTCGCTTAACAGGTGAGCCATGCAGTGGAGGTCGAACAGGCGCCGCTCCACCAGCTTGGCGACTTCCGGCCGCGCGGTGAGCCACACCGCGGCGGCGTGATGCCCCAGCCGCGCCGCCCGTTCGGCCGGCGTCGGCCGTTCGGTTTTGAACTGAATCCCCATCAGGGCCTGGCGAATCCGCTGGTGTCCGGCGTCGCCTACGCGCTCGCGGATCATTCCTGCGCCTAGTGTCAGGTTGGTCAGCGGGTCGATCAGGATGAAGCTGCCGGTGGCGCGGTTCTCTTCGTAGGGATCGAAAAACAGCGGCCGCTGCGTCTCCACCGATACCCGCGCGATCTCATTCAGCTGCAACCGGCCGGCGGGCGCGTGCCCGAGTGAATTGATGTCTACCTTGTGGACAATCGCCGTCACGGTTGCCGGCACCTGCTGGGTGGTGTGTTTCAGCAGATAGGAGCGATTGAGCTCCAGCGGCTGCCCGTTCATCCACACCAGCATCGCCTCGAAGTGGCGCGACATGTGCGGCAGGGCTGAGGGATGCACCAGCATGTCTCCCCGGCTGACGTCGATCTCGTCCTCCAGGCACACCGTAACTGAAAGTGGCGCAACGGCCTCCTCCAGGTCGCCGTCGTAGGTGACAACGGACTTCACCACCGAGGTCCGCCCCGAGGGCAGCGCCATCACGTGGTCGCCAGGACGGATGGTACCCGAAGCAACCTGCCCCGCATAGCCACGAAAATCCAGATGCGGCCGGATTACATATTGCACCGGGAAGCGCATCTGCTCAAACGGCTTCGACGGTCCGCCAGGCACGGTTTCCAGGTGCTCCAGCAGACTCGGCCCCTGATACCATGGCATGCGCCGGCTGCGGGTTACGACATTGTCCCCATCGAGCGCGCTTAACGGGATGAACTGAACGTTATCCGAGCGCAACCGGGCGAAAAACTCAATCAACTCCAGCCGGATTCCGTCGAACACTTCCTGGGAGAACCCCACCAGGTCCATCTTGTTCACTGCGACTGTCACCGATGGAATGCCCAGCAGCGAGGCGATGTAGATGTGGCGCCGCGATTGCGGCAGCACGCCGCTGCGCGCATCCACCAGCACCACCGCCAGGTCCGCCGTGGAAGCGCCGGTCGCCATGTTGCGCGTGTACTGCTCATGGCCGGGCGTGTCGGCGATGATGAACTTCCGCCTGGGCGTGGAGAAGTACCGGTAGGCTACGTCGATTGTAATTCCCTGCTCCCGTTCCGCTCGAAGACCATCGGTGAGCAGCGAGAGATCGATTTCCCTTCCGGAACGGTTCACCGGCGACTTTTTCACCGAAGCCAGTTGGTCTTCATACACGCCTTTGGAATCGTAAAGCAGCCGGCCGATCAGCGTGCTCTTGCCATCGTCCACGCTGCCCGCGGTGGTGAACCGCAGGCACTCTTTGGCCTCGTTCTCCTTGAGGAATTGCTCGATCGGGGATAGTTGTGCCAGGGTGCCGGCCATCAGAAATATCCCTCGCGCTTTTTGATCTCCATGGAGCCTTCCTGATCATGATCGATCACCCGGTTCTCGCGCTCCGATCGCCGGAACAGCATCAATTCTTCAATGATCTTCGGAATCGTGTCAGCCTCCGAACGGATCGCGCCGGTGCAGTGTGTACAACCAAGCGACCGCATCCGGCACATCACCATCCGAGGCTTCTCGCCGGGCAGCAGCGGAGGATTGTGCTCCACCGAAATCAGCATGTCACCGCGCACCACAACCTCGCGCTCCGCTGCAAAATACAACGGCACCACGGGAATTTCCTCTAAGTGAATATATTGCCAAACGTCGAGTTCGGTCCAGTTGGAAAGCGGAAACACCCGGATCGACTCCCCCTTCTCCAACCGCGAGTTGTAAAGATTCCACAACTCCGGCCGCTGGTTTTTCGGGTCCCACTGCCCGAATCCGTCGCGGAACGAGTAGACTCGTTCTTTGGCACGGCTCTTCTCCTCTTCGCGCCTCGCTCCGCCGAATGCGGCGTCGTACGGTCCGGCTGCCAGCGCGTCCAACAGCGCCTTGGTCTTCAACAGCGCGCAGCACTTCTGCGTGCCCAGCCGGAACGGATTCGCCCTCTGGGCCAGCGCCTCCTCATTGCGATGGACGATCAGCCGCGCTCCGATCGAGGCCGGGTACCAATCCCGGAACCGGATCATCTCGCCAAACTTGAAGGAAGTGTCAATATGCAGCAGAGGAAAAGGAATCGGCCCGGGATAGAAGGCCTTCTGGGCCAACCGCAACATGACCGACGAATCCTTCCCGATGGAGTACAACATCACCGGGCGCTGGAATTCGGCCGCCACTTCACGGAAGATATGGATGCTTTCCGCCTCCAGTAGTTTCAGATGGCTAGTGATCCGGACGCTCATTCGTTCTCTCCATACAATACCACATCATCACAATTCCGATCATGATTAGGGTGATTGATTTTCGAGCAAACCGAAAAGTGACATCATGAAACTCCTGCCCGCCATCTTCTTTTTTATTGGAGCACTCCAAGCACAACCGCTTCCACAGATCTCTCCACAGCGGATCCGCGCCGATGTCCGCCTGCTTTCGAGCGACCTGCTCGAAGGGCGTGGAGTCGGCACCCGCGGCGGCGAACTCGCTAGCCAATACATTGCCACTCAGTTCGAACTGGCCGGCTTGAGACCTGCCGGTGACAATCAAACCTATTATCAGCGCGTTCCCCTGGTCGGTGTCGAACCGCAGCCCGGAACCAGCCTCAGCGCCACCACCGCCGGACAACCGTTGTCGTTCGAATATCTGCGGCAATTTGTCGGCGTGACCGGGAAGCAGCAGGCCGACGTGCGCTTCCGGGCCGAAGCGATATTTGTAGGACACGGAATCACCGCGCCCGAATTTCACTGGGACGACTACAAGGGCATAGACGTTCGCAATAAAGTGGTGGTCCTGTTTACGAACGAGCCGGCTTCGAGCGATCCGGGCTTTTTTGGAGGCCGCTCCCTAACCTACTACGGCCGGTGGACGTACAAGTTTGAAGAAGCGGCACGGCGAGGCGCGCTCGCCTGTATTATCATCCACACCACGCCGACGGCCGGTTATGGCTGGGATGTGGTCCGCAATTCCTGGGGAAAGGAAAACCCGCAGGTTCGCCTGGCGCCAGGCGCCTCCGCGCTGGCACTGAGCGGATGGATCACCGCGGACGCGGCCACCGCGCTGCTGCGAAAATCAGGCCGCACGGTGAGCGATCTGCTGGCAGCCGCCGAGTCGCCACACTTTCGGCCATTTCCGCTTGGCGTCACCATCTCAGCGCACCTGGTGAGCAAACTGCGCGACATCGAATCGAACAATGTGGTCGCCATTGCGCCGGGCAGCGATCCGCGGCTAGCCCGGGAAGCGGTGGTGTTCTCGGCTCATTGGGACCACCTCGGAATCGGAACGCCGGTCCGTGGCGACGGTATCTATAACGGCGCGGTGGACAATGCCACCGGTTGCGCCATCCTGATGGAGCTGGCCCGCGCCTGGGCGGCCCTGCCGCAAAAGCCGCGGAGATCGGCCGTCTTCGTTGCGGTCACCGCCGAGGAGGCCGGTCTTTTGGGAAGCCAATACTATGGCGCCCACCCCGTGATTCCAGCGGGAAAAACGGCGATTAACCTCAATTACGACGCGTTGCTGCCCGCCGGCCGGCTCGATTCCCTCACCGTTTCCGGAGCGGAGCGAACCACGGCCTGGCCGGTCGTCCGGCAGATCGCGCAAAGGATGGCACTCAAGCTGGATCCCGAGGCCCACCCCGAAGCCGGCTACTATTATCGCTCGGACCACTTCTCCCTGGCCCGGGTGGGAATTCCCGCATTCTCCATCGGCGCCGGCTCCAGCTACTCCGGAAAACCGGCTGACTACTCCCGGCAGGTGAGCGACCGCTACGGCGAGGATTACCACCAGCCCTCGGATGAGTTTCACCAGGACTGGGATTTCACCGGCCTGGCGCAAGCCGCAAGTTTCGGGATGGCGCTGGGTATGGACATCGCCAATGCCAACGGTCTTCCGTCCTGGAACGCCGGCGACGAATTTTTCGCCATCCGTGAGGCGAGCAGCGCTCGCTGAGCCCTCGCCCGCCTCTCCCGGTATCCGCGGCTACACCTTGGGTGGTTTTGCGGTTACCTTCCAGTTCTTCTCGTCGAAGTAGAGGACCTTTCCCTCGCGATACGACTCGACCGACATCGAAATCAGCACCTGCGCATGGGCCGCGGTTTCCACGTCGAGAGTCGGCTTCTGGCGGCTGCGCACGCAATCGAGGAAGTTGTTGATGTGCGCCGACATCATATCGCGTTGCTCAACCGGAATCGACTGGGCCGCCTCACCGAATTTCGAACGATAGGCATCATTGATTACATTGCGTTCCGGCCGCAGCGTGATATGGTCGGTATGCCCCTCGAACATTCCGTGCTCCACCATGATGATGGTACCCTCATGTCCCCGGATGAGTCCGGGGATGTGCTGCGAGTTGGCCATCGAAGAGGTCAACACCACCGAGTGGCCTTGGTTGTATTCCGCCACCAGGTGGAAGGTGTCCGGCACCTCACGCTCATCCTTGAAGACGTAGATTCCGCCACCCGCCATTACCTTGTGGGGGAACATCGGTTCAGGCCAGCAGATGTTGAGCGGCGCTACCACGTGGAAGAACAGATCCGTGGCGATGCCCCCGGAGTAGTCCCAGTACTTGCGGAAGTGAAAGAAGCGATCGGGAGTCCACGCCCGCTTGGGCGCCGAGCCAAGCCACGTTTTCCAGTCCACGTAGTTTTCGCCGGACTTGTCCGGACCGGCCTCGACATCGATCGGTCCGTTCCACTCGCCACGCGTCGAGTTCCGGTGGTACGAGCCCTGGCTCATGATCATCTGGCCGATGGCTCCGTCCGCGATGCATTTTTTCGCCTTCCACCACTGATCGGCCGACGTAGTTTGAGAGCCCACCTGAACAACACGCTTCGTCTCCCTCACCGTGTCTACCAGTCGCTTGGCTTCGGCAATGGTGTGGCACATCGGCTTTTCCAGGTAGACATCCTTGCCCGCGTCCATCGCCGCCAGCGCGATGGGTGCGTGCCAGTGATCGGGAGTGGCAACGATAACGGCGTCAATATCGTTGCGGCTGAGCACTTCGCGGTAGTCCAGATAGCCCTCGCAGTTGTGCGCTTGCTTATTGGCGTTGACCCGCTTCTGGTAAACGTCGCACACGGCCACGATCTTTGACTTATCGGAGCCGAACAAAGCGAACTTACCGGCTACGTACGTTCCCCGGCCGCCGCATCCGATCACCCCTACGTTGATCTTATCGTTCGCGCCGAGTACCCTCGTCGTGGATAACTTGTTGCCCCGCGCCAGCACCGTGCCGGCGCCCATGAGACCGGCGCCGATGGCGCCCGCCCCCCGGAGAAAATCTCTGCGACGGAAATCGTCAGAATTGTTCGACACTGCCTGCGCCCTCCATGATGGCGAAAACCGGAATATTGATCTCGATTAGTTTCGAGTCAAAACCAGTGTACTCCGGCTTAAGGCGGGGGTCAAAGAATTTAAGATCCTGTTTCCGTCTCGGAGGAAGATGAGCCGGCCGCATTTCGTTTGGGCGCGGTCCGATCGATTGGCGGCAGGGCGGTTCTTGTGGCTTCGACGGCCGGCGTCCGGCGCAGCGCCCTCCACCAGACAAACGAGCAGAGAAAACTGCTGAACACCGCGATGTTGCTGCCGGTGAAATAGTAGTCTCGCGATAGCGCGATCAAGGACATCCCGATCGCCTGCCCGGCCATCTGCAGCCCCAATCCGCTGCTGATCAGCAGGATCTGCCGGTCGCGGCTCCGGTATACCATCAGGCGCGACCACAACAGCAGGTTCAATATCGCAGAGCCAAAGCTCAGGTTGCGGTCCAATGCATTCATCCAATGACCGACCCGTTCGTTGTGGCAGGCCCACAACGAGACGAGCCAGAAAAGGATCGCCCCGGCAATCACCATTCGCGCAAAGGGCGCGCGCTTCGGTCCGGGAGGGGCAGATTTCAGAATGAGGCTGACCACAATCGCCAGAATCCCCGTCTGGCGAAGGATTTCATCGTAGTAATAATACGTGTAATTCAGCAGGCCAACTTCTGTCGTCGCCGCGATTTCGACTACCGTTGTGAGAAAGAGGATAATGCAGAAGGCAAACAGGAAGGGGAACTTGCGGAAGGCTCCCCGTATCAGGGCAGCCAGCACCATCACCTGGAGAACGCCGCCAATGATCCAGAGGACGAATTGATAATATTTCATACGACCCCGCCTGGATACACCTTCACTCTAATCCAATCCAACCGGGATCCAGTCACCAAATAGAAACGGGGAGATCCTTGGCCACCAGACCAAAGACCTCCCGTTTCAATGAGTTCAGAGCTAGACGAATTTCGGAGGGCCTTCGTCCCACGGATTCGGGGGAAGCGTCGGTCCAATCGTAAGCTTCGGAGGGCCTTCGTCCCACGGATTCGGGGGAAGCGTCGGTCCAATCGTAAGCTTCGGAGGGCCTTCGTCCCACGGATTTGGAGGAAGCGTCGGTCCAATCGTAAGCTTCGGAGGGCCTTCGTCCCATGGATTTGGAGGAAGCGTCGGTCCAATCGTAAGCTTCGGAGGGCCTTCGTCCCACGGGTTCGGGGGAAGCGTCGGTCCAATTGTGAGCTTCGGTGGGCCTTCATCCCACGGGTTCGGTGGAAGTGTCGGTCCAATTGAAACGCCAATCGAGGGGCCATTCAGACGATGACCAGTATTCGCACTAGCGACGAGCGCGAACGTCAAAATCACAATAACACAAACCGAGACACGCACAATGACTGATCTCATGTGAGATACCTTAGAGAGACTGCGCCTCTCCTCTTAGTCTCAGGGGATAACTCCCCCTATGTTTTCACCTACTACACCTCAATTGTAGGGGGGTGCAAACTCTTAGACTATATCGGATTATTCCGTAGTGACGACTAGGGGAAACGCCTGGGAGGAAGGCCGGAAACGGCACATTCGGTTGGAATGCGAACGTCTGTTCAGTGGTCTGAATCCACTATACTCGAGGCGGCGACTCGGTTTCTTCTTTGTTTTAAGTTGGTTACAAGATCAGTCGCCGCGCGTGTAGTACGTTGGCTGCTGATAACTGTCACCACCGGATGGGGAGCGGTGCCTGGGCTGTCCGGGCCACTCAAGCCGCATGTCATCGCAGACCTCATCGAGCATTTCTAAGGTGGTAACCTTACTTTCCAGCGCAAATGCGGTGAGCAACAGGTTGTCGCAGATCGCGTTGATGATGCGCGCCAGACCTTGGGAGCGGACGTGAATCTCGCGAAGCACCGGGGCCGGGAATGCCGTCTGGTCCCTCATTCCCGCCTTAGCCAACCGGGAAGCGATGTACTCGATGGTCTCGCCTTCACGAAATGGCTGTAGTGAGCAGCGCAGAACGATCCGCTGCTTCAACTGCCGGAGATTGGGAGCATCCAGTTTCCGGTCCAGTTCGGGCTGGCCGGCCATAATGATCTGGAGTAATTTGCCGTGGCGGTTTTCGAGATTGCCCAGCAGGCGAATCTCCTCCAGAACATCCCACTCCAAATTGTGCGCTTCGTCTACGATCAGCACCGTGGTCCGGCCCTCATTGGCCTGCTGGATCAGCAGGTGATTCAGCGCGAACAGCACTTCGGTTTTCGAAGTCCGGTTGCAGCGCAGGTCCAGATCATAGGCGATCATCTCGAAAAACTGGTCCGGCGTAATCCGGGAATTGAACAGGAAGGCAAACTCGATGAACTGGCTCTCAAGAAAATCGCGCAGGCACTCGAGCATCGTCGTCTTGCCCGTGCCCACCTCTCCGCTCAGGACAATGAAGCCTTTCCGGCTTTGCACGCCGTAGATCAGGTTGGCCAGAGCCTCCTCATGCTGCGCGCTGCGATACAGGAAGTGCGGGTCCGGACTCAAGCTGAACGGGCTGTCTGAGAATCCGAAAAATGCGTTATACATTGATGGTTCGAACTGCGGAGAGTCTGCCAACTCCCGGCTAGCATCATCTTAACACTCCGGGATGCGCCATCCGGCGGAATTCGGCCGTTACCAGCAAATGGTTCCCGGGTTGCCGGACCCAGGATCAGGAGACTTCCACCAGCACCCATCCTGGCAAGGTAGCCGGCTGGGTACCGTGAAAAACAATCCGCCGGGTCTTGGGGAAAGGCATGCCGGTCTGGATCGCCCGCGCATAGAGCGCTACCTGGCGGGCGACCTGCCGGAACGGTTCCGAACCGGTATCGGGCCATGCCGTCTTGGACACCAGCCCGCCTCCCCAACCCAGCGGGAGCAGGCAGGCATTACCCTGTGTACGGATCGAATCCAGCCGCGAGCGGAGTTCACTGACCGCTGATGCAACCGCCGCAAGGCCGGCTCGTTCCGCATATTGCACGCTGGCTTCGAGCACCGCGCCCGCGTAATCGTTAGCGGCTGCCAGCAGCCTTTGCCTTCCGGGCGCCTCCTTCCAATTGAGCAGCCGCAAGACATCGGGCTGGCTGAAGTAGGACCGCTCGTTCCACACGCCGCTGAATTGGGTCCCTGGAACGGCCATCTCGACAAAGGTTGGCGTGCCATCGTCCGGCGAGTTGACGGTTCCACGCGGGCTGTTTTTCCATCCTTGGACCAGATTCTGCCCGCGCATTTGGAGCGTGCAGACCCGGGTCATGTAGATCTTCATCAGCGAGGCGGAGGAGGAGTCCGAATCTCCAATCGCCAGCGCCTTCGTACGGCTGACGCCCGAAGGGCCGAGCGCGCGTTCTTCGGGAACCTCTCCCAGCCGCCGCGGCGGCCGTTCGCTCTCCATCCGCAAGGCCAGATCCTTCAGGGCTCCCAGTGATGAGCGGGCGAATACCAGCGCCGTGCGAAAAGCGCCCTTCAGAGCCGTACCAGGAACGTAGGGTCCCGCCGTAGCGGCGGCAAAGGTGGGGATGAACAGATTCTCGCTGGAAGCCGACTCCCACACCCGGGTCAATGCCGCGCTTTCAAACGGAATCCGGCGTCCGGCAAAGTTCTGCGCGAAACCGCCCCATGACGCGAAATCCAGCTTGCTGGCCCTCTTGAGCTGCGACAGGTAGCCCTCGAGCCGTGGCCCCTTGGCCAGCAGGCGGAAAATACGTCGCTGATCGAGGATGTTGACCTGGTCCTTCCAGACCATGTAGTCGATCGGAGCGAGCCTCTGTCCATCGCCGACCAACGTCGGGGTGACACACGTAATCCGATAGCGCATGCTCATACCACCCGCCAGGGGACAGGAATGGAAATCGCATAGCCCGCCCGATACACCGGGTGCGGATGACCCTCCGGAGCCACGTTGCTGGCCACGCCGCGAGGATCGCCTGAAGCGATTACCACCGAACCTTCGGCCACCATGCGCGCGGTCTGTTTGAGGCTGCCCGAACCGGCTGAGCTTTCGACACGGCCGCTCCGTTCCAGAATCGAATACGAACCCTGCTCCCAATCGACCATGTCGGCGGCCGCCGGCGAGTAGAGCGAAAGCAGCCAGAAGGCAGCGGGCGGAGCCGGGGGCATGGGTGCGGGCGTCATGAGCGGGGCGACAACCGCCGCGGGTTCAGACGCGGCAGTCAGGCCTGGCCCCGGTTCGGAACCTGCGGTCTCCACTTCCGGCCCGGAGGCGGCAGCCTCCGGTTGCCCGGCGTCCTGAGCCGTTGGTTCGGCGCCTGAAACCGCCGTTTCCGCATCCGGCGCGGCCATCTCATCCACCGGTTCCGGTTGAGGCTCCGTAGCGATCTCAGGCTCAGGCGCCACCGCAGTCTCCGCCGTCACAGATCCAGCGGTCAAATCCGGCGCCGGCGCGGGCTGCTGGCTTGCCGCCGGAACGGATACACCGAGCGGCAGAACGATAGCTGGAAATTCACCTTCCTCGATCTCCGGCACCTCCGCGCGGCCCCATCCGCGGGAACGGCCGCCGCCAAATCCGGAGTCGGCCAGCAGACGGAGCGCGGCCGTAACCGTGGAACCCCACTCGGCACGGGCATCCGGAGAACTGAAGACCACCACGAACCAGAGTCCGGCATCGGGAGCAAACTCGAGGCAGGCTGAGGAGTGTGACGCTATGCTGCCGGAACCCAGCCGGTCAATCGCCGCCGCGCCGCGCACGGCGATTCGGAACGGAGCCGGCGCGACGCCGCGCCGGTCGACGGCCAGCAGGCACTGGCTGGAGGCATCCACTCTCCAGCGCTCTTCTTCAATTCCTTTGCCGGCGATCAGGCGCTCGACAATGACTCGCGGAACAAAGCGCGCTCCCTTCCACCGCTGCCGGCCCGCGGCAGGTGGCCACAGGTGCCGCGGAGGCGCAAAGTAAAGGGTCCCGGCGCTGAATGGGAAGCACGAACTCAATCGCACCCGGGGTTCGTCCGGGGCGCCGGCGGTCGCTCCCAGCCACTCGTCGAGACGGCCAAGCCGCTGCATTGCCCATGAGACCGCCGAGAATAGCGCATCGCTGTGATAGATCACCTCGGTGCGATCACGCTCACCCGAATCGCTCCCGGTCCGCCAGGGCGTGACCGGCCGCAAACGCACTAGATATGCGGGAAACATTGTGAACCCGGAGGCCTATTGGAGCCGGTCCGCGAACGCCTCGTCGGCTGCCAGCGCTTGCAGTGCCGCCGTATCGGCGCCGGAGATCAGTTCCTGCCCGGCCGCGCCCGCCGAGTAGAAATCTTTATTGCGCCAGGTAAGCTTCAGGGCGGCAAAACGAACCCGGCCGCTGCCGCGCGAACCGCCGCCACCGAGGGTGTCGTCCTCAAGCAGGCGCATCGCCTCCACCACCCGGGCGACCAACGCGCGATCCGCTTCACCCAGAATGTCCATTACAATACGCAGCTTGAAGCGCGCGCCGGCGGGCACTCTCTCGAGCGTCCTCGGGTTGGCTTGCGAGGTGATTCGGTCGATGGCGTTCTCGCTCTTCACTTCGGTCAGCTCGTCATCCAGGTTCTCGCGCATCTGCGGCGTAATCGATTCCAGCTCCAGCGGAGCGTCATAGACGATCAGCCGCGCCGGGGAAGCGTTGCCGCTCTCCAGCACCTCGCCGCCCACCTTCTCCATCCTTCCTGGATTCCTTCCGAAAATAAGGCAGATCACGTCGTCCGGACGGTCGCTCTGGTGAATACGAACCTCTTGTCCCTTGCGCCGGGAAAGATAAACCAGTTCCGAGGGAACGGCCAGCCCCAAACTCTTCTCCAGCAGTACACGCATCTTGCCGCGCAATGAACTGCCTGGAATGTAAGGCCGGCCAAAGGCATCCTTCACCACCGGATTATCGGCGCCGCCGATTTCAAGCGATCCCTTCCCTGCCCCGATGTGCAGACCGGTTTCGCAGTGCAACTCGCCGTCGAGAATCAGCTTACCAATGAACTTTATGTCAGTTTGCGCTGTGTTCGAACTCATGACATGCCTCGATTCCGGGCACCAGGGCCGCGGACAAAAGGATTACTCGTTGTAGGCTACGATCGCCTCGAAAAGGTCCCTGAACCGTTCGTAGCCACGGGCATCATTCTTGCGGGTGACTTGGAGCAGCAACTTTTCAAGCGTGTCCAGGCTGCGCAGTTGATGCCGCGCGATGGTGTAAGCCAGCCGGGCGCGCAGCATGACAAACTCGTGCTGGCGCTCGGATTCCGTCGTCCGGCAGGCCCGCCGGACGGCGCTGTACAGCCGCCGCAACTGGCTCTTGGTGCCTGAGTCCATATCACGCATCCGGCTGACGATGCTGTGCGCCTGATTGTCCAGGTAGAGACTGTCGGCAATCAGTTTCTCAATGTCGATCTCGGGAGGACCCTCCGGCCGCCCGCGGTCGCCACCCCGCCCACCGCCTTCTCTGGCGCCTTCGCGGCGTCCTTCCCGGTCGCGCGGCGGACGCCCCTCGCGATTTCTCGATTCTTGCTGTACGTCTGCCATGTGTCTAGCTCTTTTCGATCCCCGCGGTCAGCAGCCTTGCCCACTCCAGCGCCGCCCGTCCCGCCGGTCTAAGCTTCAACTGTGCGGTCCCGCGCGCCACGAACTCATTGAAGAGGCTGGTCCGCAATTTTTGGAATTCCCGGTCTCTCGGCCCGCCCATGGCCCGGCTCAACCGCCGGTTGAACCGCCAGGGACGGTCGAAGTGGTTGCCCCTCTCGGTGCGTTTGCCAAGAGAGGCGGTTTCGGTGGACTCATTGTAAAATCCCCCGATTTCCGCAAGAAACTGGGGCGAACAGCCGAACTCCCGAACCATTCGCACCATCATGTCCTTCATCTCGGCGGCGTCGTTGAGCAAACGCCACTCGAGCGTTCTCCCAAACAGGTAGAAGCAATCCTTGCCGGCCGATTTGGCGATCTCCAGGCGCTCACCCGCCTGGCCGAACACGGAGGCCAGCGGCGAAGCGGGATCCGTGGCCAGCGCCAGCGCCATGGTGATGGTCTTGCCTTCGGCTCCCGGGAATTCACGCAGGTTCTCTTCGCTCAGGCGGTGGAATAGCCGCTGCATCTCGCGCGCCAGTCCCACCAGCGCATCCCACGCTCCGTAGACGGCGAAGTCGTCGCCGCCCGAATAGACGATCGTGACCTTGCGCCAGAAATCGGGCACTGAGCACAGCAACTGCAACTCGCCAGCGAAAAACTGCTTGTACACATACGAGAGATGGATGTGCTCTTCAATGGTCTGCGCCCGCCGGATGCGCACGCTGAACCCGTCCACGTCGCCGCGTAACACACCCCATACGGGCGTATCCGCGGCCCGGCGTCCCAGTTGCTCACGGCCGGCTCCAGTCCCATCGTTATCGGCCGGCGCGATGTGCCGCGCCAGCGCGATGGCATCGGCAGTCTGTGTCAGCGGCCAATTATGCCGGGCCTCTTCAAAAACAACCCTGGCCGGCTGATCTGGGTTCCAGCCGAGGCGTTCCGCCGCCGGCAGATCCGCTGCAAGTTGGCGAAAGTACACTCCGGCCTGCTCACAGAGGCCGCCGGTGCCCGGAGCGAAGAATGCGGGTCCTCTCCCGGCCGCGGGAGTGTTGCGATTCCGCTCCATCGCTTCATTCAAACGCTTACGAACGTCGCTCCAGTCTCCCAGGTTCTCGGTGACCGCCCAAACCAGGCGTAACCTGCCGCCGCTCAGTGCTTCAACCTCGAGACGGGCCGCGTTCAGGAACTCCTCGGCCGGTTGCCGTGCCTCATCGGGCAGCACTACCAGAAACTGGCCGCCGCCGCTGGAACCTAACAGGATCTTCGCCAGACCCAGCTCGGCCAGCAGTGCGCGGGGTAGAACCTCCGACAGCAAGGCAATCCAGTGTGAACGGCCGGTGAATTCCGCTTCACTGGTCGGCTCAAAGCCGCCGCCCGATGAGACGGCGCCGGAGAGCAGAAACTCCTCGATTCCAAGTAGCTTGCCTTGAAGAAATATCTGTACAGACATCTTGCCGGGGTACGCTGAAGAATCACTCTAACACAATGGAATAGCGGAACAACAGATCTCACGGGAGGACGCCGCGGCTGGGCCTGGGTAGGCTGCTAATATCAGTTGAATGAGCAAGCTGGCGTCTCGCCTGGAGTGGATTGTCCTGGTTGCCGCGGCCGGCGTGCTCACCTGGCTGCTGCTGATTCCACCCTTCATCGGCATCGCCGACAATGGCGATTTTGCCAAGGTGGCCGGCCGCTACCGCCTTTGGGGAAGAAGCGGCGCGCCCAACGAATTCCTGTACTTTCAGCCCGACTATGACCGGGACCCGGCACACTACTGGAATCCTGGCTATTATCCATCGGAAGCCGGGTTGGCTGGCATCGCGATCAACGTGGCGAAACTGGCCGGCAGCGGCCGGCATTTCGACATCCGCTGGCTGGGCGCGTTTCATAGCCTGCTGTTCCTCTTAGCGCTGGCCATTGCCGTGCGGGCTACCCGGCCCTGGCCTGCCGGCTGGCGCCTGGCGTTTGCCGCCCTGTTGTTTCTCTGTTTTCTCGACGTTAGTTATACCGCGTACTTTAACTCTTTTTACTCCGATACCGCGGCGATTCTTGGGTTCGTTTTGTTCATTTCGGCGGCGGCTTCAATGCTCGCTGGATCCCGATCGCTGTGGCTGGTGGCCGTATTCACCGGAGGAGCGATGTTGTTTGCCGGTTCCAAGAGCCAGCATGCGCTGGTGGCGCCGGTGGCGGCGGTATTTCTGTTCTGGTGGTTCCGCCGGCACCGGTTGCGGTTTGCGGCTTTGCTGGGCTCGGTCCTTATCCTGCTAGTGTCTCTTGTCGCAGTGGCAACAACTCCCTCGTGGTACCGTAGCCAGGCGCTGTTCAATGCCATATTTTTCCGCATAGCGAAGAATTCTCCCGACCCTGCCGGGACACTGCGCCAGTTGAAGCTCGACGACAGCTATCTGCCGTTTGTAGGAATGCACGCTTTTATGCCCCAGAGTCCGACGGTGCACCCGGCCTGGGTTGCGCGCTTCAGTGAGAGGGTGAGCCATGGCGGACTGGCTGCCTTCTATCTGCGCAACCCGCGGCTGGCGCTTCATGACTTGAATCTGGCGCTGTTATCCGAGGCTCCGGCGATGCGCCCGGTGAATCTATCCAACTTCCGAAAAGTAGATAACCGGCCGGCCGGAGCCAGAACCTCCCGCATGTCACTGTGGAGCAGCCTGCGCAGCCGCTGTCTGAACCGCTGGCCGCACTGGTTCGCCGCCCTCTTTTTCGTGTCGTGGGCTGGCCTGGCGGCGGGAGGTTGGCGGTGGAGAGGCAGCTTGTCCGGAAGGCTGGCACTGTTGGCGGCATCCATTTTGGTGATGGCGGCGGTCGAATTTGCGGTGGCGGCGCTGGCCGACGCCTGCGAGACTTACCGCCACCTGCTGATGTTTCATCTGATGACGGATAGCGCCTGGCTGCTCGGTTTGGCGGCGGCGGGCATTGCGTTTTATCTTCGTGGTGATCGCAGTCACCGAAACGGCGGGATTTGCGCCTGACAATCGAAGGGTGGCGTACCAAGTAACAGACCGTTGCTCGAGATGTGGGGCCTGCCTGGATGCCTGCCCGAATGATGCCATCCTGTCCGTGCCGGCGATGACCATCGATCCCCTGCTATGTACCGAGTGCCTCGGTTACTCGGAGACCCCCGCCTGCGTGCCACTGTGTCCGGATCGGGCGATCGTTCCCCTGACGTACCCGGAGAGCAAGGCGCCGTAGCTGGCAAGCGCCCGGGTAGCGACCGCGCGCCAGTCAAAACGGGCCTCCACGCTCTGGCGGGCATGGCAGGCGATGGTTTCCCTAAGAGCGGCATCGTCCAGCAAACGGATCATTGCCCCCGCAAATGCCGTCCAATCCTCTCGAATCAGCGCATCGTGGTTATCCTTGAGATCTAAACCATAACAGCCGACCGGCGTAGTCACCACCGCCTTGCGGCAGGCCATTGCCTCCATAACTTTTATATTGGTTCCCGCCGAAACGGCCAGCGGCACCGCCACTACGGACGCGCGGGCGTAGAGCGGCCGCAAGTCCGCCACAAACGGGTGAATCTCGATCCGCGGGTCGAAACGCTCCGGATAGTCCCTCCCCGTGAGTTCGCGCCAGTATCGGGCGGGCTCCGGACCGGCCACAACCCGCAGCCGGGTATCGGGGAAGCGCTGCCAGACACGCGGCATCACCTCCCGCCGCAATCGCTCAAAGCCGAGAATGTTCGGCAGGTGGCGAAACGAACCGGCGTAGAAGACCTCCGGCGGTCCACAGGGCGCCGGCGGAGCATGGAAGTGGCTGGTGTCCACACCGTTCGGCACGACGAAGGTCGAACCGGGCCGGCTCCCCGCCTCGATCGCCTTCACCCGGTCGTCATCCGACATAACCCAGACAGCGTCGTTGCGGGCGAGGGCTTCCTTCTCGAATCGCAGCCAGCGATGATATTCGGCCCAGGAGGAGTTGGACGGCCGCTGTTCCGCCAACTGCCGGTAGAGTGAAAAGGTAAGGTCATGTTCCACCAGAATCGTTGGCGTCCGGCCGGCGGCGGTCCCGAAGCGGGCCATATGTGTATATTCCACCTGCAGGATGTCGATCGAGAGCGACCGGCACAGTTCACCGATAGCAGCATGCATACTGGCCGACGGATGGAGGCGGACCTGCTCGGGAAGCGAGCGGTCCGTGCCGGCGGGTTCATCGGTGTCGATGACGCGGACATCGCGAAAGACCTCGAGAAGTTTACCGTACTCGGCAACGTCGTCCTTCTCTTTGAAACACACCAGGACGAAGTCGATCCGTGCGGCCAGCGCCCGGCAGAGATTGTAGATTCGTACCGCCCCGCCGTGCGAGAGCGGATAGGGGAGATAGGGCGAAACGACCAGCACCCGCGGAAGGCCGCGAAACGGTTTGGCGCCGCCAACCGGAAATACGATGTTCCCGCGGCTCAGGTCGGCATCGCGTGGCCCGCGGACATTCATCCCGGGATCGAAGCGCAGGCGGGAAACGAACTCGGCCTCTTCGTAGGGCCAATCCGGACAAAGCGTGGTCCGGCCGTCGGCACCCGCGGTGTAGGATCTCCAACCAGCCGCCGCGGCCTTCCAGAAGACCAGAAACCAGGCCGTGTAAGGGACCAAGGTGCGTGGCATCCCAATGGCAGCGAGCTTCGCCCGGTCCACCAGCATCGACCGGCCGACGGGAGCCATGGTCCGGGTAGCGCTTCCCGGCTCCAAACGCCGGAACGGGGCGCGGAAAAGCATCATCTTCTGCCAGCCACGATGTTCCGTCTGACGCGTGACGGCGAAGGTTCGCCGGTCTTCGAATAGCGGCAGCAGGTCCCCGGCGCCGGAGCGGGTGGCGCCTTGCACAAAATGGATAAAACGAACCCGAGGATTGTTGATCACACCCATCAGCAGTTCGTAATCCCACTGCTTCATTGCATAGCGGTACTCAGCAATGTCGGCTCCCTCCGCCTGCACCGGGGGTAGGTTCATGTCACAGTCCGGTTCCAACCGTCCGAACGCCCGGCGGGCAAACGCAGGATAGGTGATCGCCAGCGACAGGAAGCCTAGAAATCGAATGGCCTGCCAGTGATCCCGAACCGTAGGGCCGATCGCGTTGGCAACGTCATAGAACCGCCGGTACAAATGGCGGGCGACATTGCCTGGCGAAGGCAAGAAGAAGCCGCCGTGCTCATTCATTACCAGCACACGGAATGGCGGAATCAGAAAGGCGCCCCACTTCAGCACCCAACCGCCAGGCGTTCGCGTCCAGGGCGCCACGATGAAGGCTACGCGGTAGCGCCAGAGCCACTTCTGGGCCTCCACCAGCAGTTCACCCGGATCGGGGCACACCAGAACCCCGGCGCACAGGCGTACGCAATCCGGGGGGGCGGGTGTCAGCCCGAACAGGAAGATGGGCAGGCGGGGCGACTGGCAGCGCAGATACCGCACCGCCATCCTGGCATCGTCCTGGTTCGTCGCGAATACCGCCGCGACCTTCTCCTCGCCCTTCCCCGTAAGAGCCAGGAAACGCTGCAAGCCTGCATTAAGGTTCATGGCAGACGAACATGCACTTCAGCATAGCTCACACTGGCCGTTTCAACCGAAAAAGCCACTACGCGCGGTCCGCCTTTGCACATTCCGCGTTGGCCCAAGTTGTGGCTGGCAACTGGTTAGAGTAAGCTAATCGGTCGGGTACCCATCATGGCACTAGACCGTCACGCCGAAGAAGGGCGCAAGCGTAAGATTCGGACAGCCACCCCGTCAACGGTCCGGAAAGTGAACCGGTCCATCCTACTACACGTTATTCGCACGCATCAGCCTGTTTCCCGGGCCGATATCTCGGAAAAGACCGGCATTTTCCGCAGCAATGTCTCGGAAATTGTAGATGAACTGATTGAAGAGGGCCTGATCAACGAGCGGCGCGCCCGCCCTTCGGGCCGCGGGCGGGTGCCGATCCACCTGTCGCTCAATGACGACGGGCTGTACGTCATCGGCGTCAGCATGCGCTCGGGCCAAACCTCGGTGGCGTGGGCCGGACTGACCGGAAAAATCCGCCGGGAATTACACTTTGTTACTCCATCCACGCCGGAGGAATTTGTCAATCAGTTGGCCGCGGCGGTGGGTGAGATGCAGCCCTCCGATGCCGCCTATAGCCCGGTCGCTTTCCGCGAATGTGCCATCAGCGTGCCCGGACTGATTCGCGCCGACCAGGGTTCGGTGGTCTGGATCCCTTCGCGCCCGGCTTTTTCCGGATTTCCGCTGGCGCGCCGGGTGCAGGATGTTCTGGGAATGCCGGTGGCGGTAGACAACGACTGTAACCGGGCCGCGCTGGCCGAGATGTGGTTCAGCGATGATCAGGTGGGCGGGTTAAATAACTTCGTCTTCCTGGAAATCGGAGAGATCGGAGTCGGCGCGGGAATCGTGCTAAACCGTTCGCTCTACCAGGGTCACGACTCCACGTTCGCCGCCGAGTTCGGACACATGGTAGTGGATCCGGCCGGACCCCAATGCGAGTGTGGACGCCGGGGATGCTGGGAGACGCTGGTTTGCGATCGCGCCAGTTGGCGCCGTTATTCGCAGGAGCCTTTTGGCGAGGGTTCCGCCGACACGCTGGTGCAGGCGGCCAGGAGCGGTTCGGTGGAAGCGATCCGGGCACTGGAACAGACGGCTGATTATCTCTCGCTGGGAATCTCCAACATCGTTTTCGCGCTCAATCCGGAGCTGGTGATTGTGGCCGGCAAAATCGCCTCGGCTTGGGACCTGATTGGAGAGCGCGTTCAATCGGCGCACGGCTCATCAAAAATCCGGATGCACGTCCGGCCAGCGCGTCTGCCGGTCACCGAGATGTTTCTGCACGGCTCGATTCTGCGAGCGCTGAGCACTGTGTTTGAGAAGCCTAAACTCGGCTGGTAATCGCCGTTTGGTAGTTTAGACAAGCCTGGACGGCACCGGAGTGTTGCGGACAGCGACACCCCAAGCGCACTATGCTATCCACATGAGACTCGCCCTTTTTTCCACCTTGGCTTTCACCCTGCTACCCGCGGCCGCGATAGCGCAGCAGCCGGGACCGCTCTCCAGCCTGGCGAAACTCCGTGACGTAACCACCAAACGAATCTCCAGTTGGGATCGCACCGGAGGCAACAGCGACCGGATTCCGGTAAACCCCGGCCAAACCGTGACGCTCGCCGAGATCCAGGGCGCCGGCTGTATCAAGCACATCTGGGTAACCATCGCATCCGAGAGCCCGTTCCACCTCCGCGAACTGGTATTGCGAATGTATTGGGATGGGGAGACCGACCCCAGCGTGGAATCGCCGATCGGGGACTTTTTCGGTACCGGCTTCGGAATGTACAAGAGTTGGTGGTCGCTGCCGCTCACCGTGCAAGGCCGGGCAATGAACAGCTACTTTCCGATGCCATTCGGCGCCGGAGCCCGGATCACTCTCACCAACGATGGCGAGAAACCGGTGCGCAGCTTCTACTACCACGTCGATTACGAACAGTACCCTTCGGCTACCCAGGTTGCCGATGAAGGCCGCTTTCACGTGCAGTGGAGACGAGTGAACCCCACGCGCGCCCTGACTCCGGCCGAGACCAAAGGCGTCAATCTCACCGGCAACGATAATTACGAGTTCATGGAAGCGGCCGGAAAGGGGCAGTATGTCGGGACAGTGCTCCACATCAACGGACATTCCACCGGTTGGTGGGGCGAGGGCGACGACATGTTTTTTATCGATGGCGAAGGCTTTCCGCCCTCGGTACACGGTACCGGCCTGGAAGACTACTTCAACAACGCCTGGGGGTTCCAAGAGGAGTTCAACTACCCGTTCATCGGCTACTCACTCAAAGGCGACCGCAACGGGACGGGCATGCACAGCATGTACCGGTTCCACATTGCCGACCCGATCTACTTCCGGAAATCACTGCGCGCGGGAATCGAGCACGGGCACGCCAACCAGCGCAGCGACGACTACTCGAGCACTGCTTACTGGTATCAGACCGAGCCGCACAAGCCGCTGGAGCCACTGCCGCCGGTCAACAAGCGCTTGCCCGATCTCCATTACCGGATCGAGATTCTGCCGCACGACCTGCCAAATTAAGAGAGCGCGCGATCAGAGGGCCGGGAGACGCCGGCCCTCAGCCGTGCCCAAGTTTCATCAGCCAGGCGATCACAAAGACCGCCACGACGAAATAGCTGAAGCAGTACAGACCGTAATAGAGGCGGTCGCGGTCCGTCTTCTTGCTGACAACGCCGAGCACGATCGAGCTGAGGAAGGCAAACAGCAGTGTCGTTTCGAAGTGGGTGAGGTTCACTTTCGGCATCAGTTTTTCTTTCCGATGGCGATTTCGTAGGCATCCACCATCGCCAGGATGTTCAACAAACCTGCGGCTACGAGAAACTTAGTGCCATAGTCGTGGACGTGGCCGGCGAGGTCGGGCTGGTTATAGCCGACCCAGACCGAGAGCAGATAGAGAATACCGGACGCCAGGTCGCCCAGGAATCCGCCGACGTAGATGACGGTGGTGAGCAGGTCGCCCGTTTGGGGCTGAAACATGGTTCCGCGCATCATCAACCCGAATAGAAACATGGTAAAGACGGCAGCGAGCAGCAAGCCGCCGCGGCCGTAACGCTTCTGGAAAAAATGCCCTCCACCCGGTATCAACCAGCCAACGGCGACCGCGGGCAACCACAGCGATAATGGCGGCCGGGGCGGCTTCGACTTTTTTTCCTTTTCTGCCATTGTGATTTCTTCAGTCTACCAAATGGCCGATGGAGATCCCGCCCGAGAGAACGGTACAGCGGGAAGGCTCAGATTCGGGTGACCACGAGTGAGCGCCAGGCGGTATTGCCGGCGGCATCGCGGGCACAAATCGTAACCACGGTAATTCCGATGCGTAGTTTCACCGACGGAATCGACCAGAAGGTGGTCCCTTGGGCGACGCCGGTTTGGCCATCGTTGGTAGACCAGGAGACTTCGGTGACACCGGTATTGTCGAATGCCACACCGCGTATCGCGCTGGTGGGTTGCATCGTACCCACCGTCGTATTGAACGGGTACGTGATGGAAAGCGAAGGAGCAGTAGTGTCTCCGCCCGGTTTGCGGGGCTCGTCGGGCGTTGCCGGTATCGTGGGAGTTGATGGCACCGACGGCGTAGAGGGCACCCCCGGCGCTGTGGGCGCGGATGGTGTTGCGGGGTTATCGGGCGGCGCTGGCGTCACCGGGTTGGACGGTTCCGCCGGTCCGCTTGGTACCGGCGGCATTACCGGGCCGCTCGGCGCGCCGGGCGTCGCCGGGAGTGAAGGACCGGTCGGGTTCACGGGGAGAGCGGGATCGGCTGGATCGGCTGGACCCTCGGGGATGGCTGGAATGGAGGGACCGGCCGGCGGCGCGGGTTCATCAAGCGGCCGTGGTTCACGGAATGCATAGAGTTGACGGATCGCATCGATATCTTCCAGGTTCAACCCGGTGACCCGCTTGTAGTACGGGTACATCACGGCTGCCGGCTGATCGGAGTGGCCGAGCCCCAGGGCGTGTCCCAGTTCGTGCAGCGCCACGCTGAAGAAGTCGATCGAGTTCCAGTCCTCGTCCTCATCAAAATGCAGATCGCCGGCAATCGGCTCGGGATTGGCCGGCGCAGGGTAGAAGGTGTGGGCCAGCACGTTGCCGGGTCCGTCAAACGGGTAGGGATCGCCGTGGGAGCCGCGGGCAAACAGCACGGCCAGCGTCTTCAGACCGTAGGGCTCAGCCGACTCGGTGAAATCAATCTGTGCATAGTTGCTCCAGTTTGCCAGCGCCCGCTTGAAGGCCTGGTGAAGCTCATTGACGTCCAGTTGACTGGTCAATTGGAGGAAAGCGAAACGGAGTGAAGCGTTTCCCGGCCCCTGGCCGTCCCATCCTTCACCGATGCGGGCCACATATTGGCCAATGGGACCTTCGAGTGTAATCGGTCCACCACAAACCGCGGTCGGAGTGCCGTCCACCAGATCCTGGGAAGCGGGAAAGACGTAAGCCACTTCATCATATTTCGAGATCTGATCCACTTGTTCGCGGCTGGCCGATATCAGCACATGCCCTGGCAGCAGGTCGGGGTTCTCCCGTATTTCGATATGGTTCTCATGAAGGATGGAACGCGCCAGCGCAGCCGGAACATCGGGGTGAAACGAAACAATGTAATTGCCGGAACCAGCCGCGGCAACCTGCGGGCTAAGCTTGGCTTCGGCAGGGATCAGGTACGTGGCGTGGGGTGGCAGCACTCCGCGATCCGTCATCGCCGGCCGGCTGATAACGTAGCCATTAGGCGGCAGCAGCCCGACAATTCGAACTCCATGGAGACTCAGCCTACGGCGGCCTTCGGCGGTGAGTGGTTGGTCAAACTGAAGCACGGAGTGCAATCTTCCGGGCGACCGGCTGAGGATGTGAGACTCGGAGAACGACTGGTTGCCGGCCGCACGAAGCCGCGCCGACCTCCAATACAAAGCCGGGGTTGCGGAGGCTCCCATTGCAGCGGCGGCCAGGGAGAGAACCGCGATCCATCTTTTCACACCATTCTCATCGACTTCCGATGAGATTTCCCGACTCTTTCCGGCACTATCCCCGGTGATGGCCGGGGCGAAAGTTCGATTGCTGGCGTTTGCGCTACTACCGGAGCTGGGGTTCGGCGGGCTCGAATATTCCATTCGGACCCTGGCCGGAAGCAACTCTCCGGGAGACGGCGGCGCGGCAGTGGCAGCCTATCTGGGCGAAGCGGCGGGAATCGCGTGCGACTCCGGCGGCAACCTTTATGTCGCCGATGCCATTGACCACCGGGTCCGCCGGATTACGCCCTCCGGACGGATCGAAACCTGGGCGGGCACCGGCGTAAGCGGCTTTTCGGGTGATGGCGGCGAGGCGGCAAACGCCCAACTGAGCTTTCCCTACGGGGTGGCGCTGGACAAGACCGGCAACCTTTACATCGCCGACCTGGGAAACGCGCGGGTCCGCCGGGTGACGCCCGGCGGAACGATAAGCACTGTGGCCGGCGGGGGAACGCTCACGGGCGATGGTATTCCGGCCGTTTACGCCGCGCTGGCCGGCCCGCGCAATGTCACCGTTTCGAGCGACGATACGCTTTACATCTCGGACTTTTCCGCCAACCGCGTGATCTCCGTGTCACGAGACGGCATGCTGCACTATGTAGCCGGCACCGGCGTTGCCGGACTCTCCGGAGACGGGGAGTCTCCCCTGTTGGCACAACTGCGCAACCCGGCGGGGCTGGTATTTGACCGCTCCGGGTGGCTTTATATAGCCGACAGCGGCAACCGGCGGATCCGGCGCGTGGCAAACGGAAGGATCGGCTCGATCATCGCGCCGGGTCCGGAACTGACGCTTTACACGCCGACCGATGTGGCGGCCGATGCAGCCGGCAATGTCTACGTCGCCGACGGCCGGATCGACGAGACGCTGTGCGTCAGCAGGCTGGGCGCGGTCACTTCGATCCGCGCCGGATCGCGCGCGCTGGCGATCGGGCCGCTAGAGGAACTCTATCTCGGATTGGGACCCGGTGTGCGACGCCGCTTTCAGGGCGTGATCTCGACCGTGGCCGGCAGGGGTTCCTACACCTACGGTGGAGACGGCGGGGCGGCGGAGGCGGCCCGCTTGTGGCAACCCTCCGGCGTGGCGGTTGACGCCGCGGGCTCTGTCTACATTGCCGATACCGCCAATCATCGCATCCGCCGGGTGAACACCGCTGGCGAGATCAGCACGTTCGCCGGCACCGGAACGGCAGGTTTCGGTGGCGATGGGAAGCCGGCGGCCGCGGCGCAACTGAATGCTCCCGCCGCGGTGGCGGTGGATGGCGCCTTCAACCTCTACATCCTGGACAGCGGCAATCAACGCATCCGCAAAGTGACGCCGGAGGGCATTATCAACACCATTGCCGGAACCGGCCTGCCCGGGTATGCCGGCGACGGAGGTCCGGCGCTTTCCGCAGAGTTCGATTCGCCTTCGGCGATGGTGATCGACGGTTCGGGAGCGCTGTGGATCGCCGATACGGGCAACCACCGCGTTCGCCGCATCGGCGCTGATGGGCTCATCATGACCGTGGCCGGAAACGGGATAAAAGACTCCTCCGGTGATGGCGGCCGGGCAGTGGATGCCTCGCTCGATTCGCCTCGCGGCCTTGCCGTTGATGAGGAGGGAAACCTCTACATCGCCGATACGAGCAACCGGCGTCTTCGCCGGGTGAACTCCTCGGGCGGCATCGACGCCTGGGGAGACGGCGAGTGGTCCGTTCCGGTCGCCTTGGCGCTGGACGCGGACAGTGGACTCCTGGTGGCCGACGCCGGGCTTCAACGAATCCGCCGGATCGATCCGGGTGGAAGCGCCGCCACGATCGCCGGCGATGGGCAGGCGGGCTTTGCCGGCGATGGTGGCCCGGCGGCGCAGGGCCGGCTCAACGGACCCTCTTCGATGGCGGTGCTGCCATCGGGCGATATCCTGGTGGCCGATTCGGCAAATAATCGGATCCGCGTGCTCACGCCGGCAAGCGCCGCCGCGCCGGTTACAAGCAGCGGCGCACCGATTCCGGTTTTGAACGCTGCCAGTCTGCTCGATGGTCCGATCGCTCCCGGAGAACTGGTTGAATTGACCGCCGGCAGCGCCGCCGAAGGAGCGATGGTGAGCTTTGGCGGCTACGCGGCGCCGGTGATCAAGCCGGAGGGTGGACGACTCGTCGTGCAGGTGCCGTATGAAGTGGCGGACAGCGAGTGGACGCTGCTGCGGGTAGAGCGGGAATCGGCGGCGCCGATCGAACGGACGCTGGAGGTGGCGCGGGCCGCGCCGGGAATCTACGCCGCCAACGGCAAAGG
The DNA here is from genome assembly GCA_020854055.1 of Bryobacterales bacterium. Taxonomy (GTDB): domain Bacteria; phylum Acidobacteriota; class Terriglobia; order Bryobacterales; family Bryobacteraceae; genus JADZGD01. The sequence continues at coordinate 78,221 of JADZGD010000003.1, forward strand.
GCAGGCGGTTGCGTTCAACCAGGACGGCACGGCCAACAGCCTGCCGCATGCCGCCGCGCGAGGTAGTCTGGTCACGATTTATTGCACGGGCGCGGGCGGGGCCCAACCCGGCGGCATCAGCGGGCAGATTGCCGGGGCCGACGCCGAAGTGGCGGATGTGCGTGAAGCCGCGGGCCAGCCTGGCGTGCTGGAACTGAAGATTCGCGTCCCGGACGGATTTCTCCCGTCCGGAGTAGTGCCCCTGATGATCTCCACCGGCGGCAGGTCCTCGCAACCTGGAGTGACGCTGGTGATCGAGTAGCCAGGCGGTCAGACCATCAGCATGCCGCCGTTCACTTCGATGGTCTGGCCATGAATGAACCCGGCGGCCGAAGAGCACAGGAATACAATGACACCGGCGATGTCTTCGTTGGTAGCCAGCCGTCCGGCCGGCGTCATCGCCACCACCCGATCCAGAACTTCGCGGGTGGAGAAGCGCTTGTGGAAGTCGTTGTCGACGGACCCGGGACTGACGGCATTGACGCGGATCCCGTGGGGAGCCAGTTCCTTGGCGAGTCCCTTGGTCATGGTGGAGACGGCGGCCTTGGCAGCGGAGTAAATGGTCGCGCCCGGCCCACCGCCGTTGCGCGCGGCGATGGAACTGAGGTTCACGATGTGACCCCGCCCGCGGCCGAGCATGCCCGGCACCACGGCCCTGGCCGCGAAGTAGGCGCTCTTCACGTTGAGGCTCATCACGGTGTCGAACAACTCCGGTGTGTATTCGAGCAGCGCGGCACGTTGCACCAGCGACCCGGCGTTGTTCACCAGGATGTCGATGTCACCGGCAGCCTCGAGCACCTTCACCAGCGAGTCGATTCCGGATTGTACTCCGAGGTCCGCGCCGAACGTTTCGCCATCGGCGCCGGCCGAGCGCACCTCGGAGAGCACGGCCTCGGCCCCTTGCCGGAAGCTGTTGTAGTGCAGGATCAGCCGTGACACTCCGGCCCGGGCCAGCGCAATTGCGGACGCGGCTCCGATGCCACGCGAAGCGCCGGTGACGACCGCCGTCTTACCTTGAAATTCCGAGTTCAATGAGGCCTCCCGTGAGTACGAACCACCAGCATAGCCAAGTCCGGAGTGCGGGTTCGGTGCGAGCGAAGAGTAAATAATCAGCGGGCGTGGTGTTCATCGCGCGCGCCTATCCCGATATATTGGAATCAATGCCCTTTTCTTCGATTCCGGAGGCGATTGACGACTTTCGCGCCGGCCGGATGGTGGTGATCGTGGATGATGAAGACCGCGAGAACGAAGGCGATCTGGCGTTGGCCGCCGAGAGGATCACGCCGGACATCATCAACTTCATGGCGACCAATGGACGCGGGTTGATCTGCCTGGCGCTGAGCGCGGAAATCTGCGACACGCTTGGGCTGCCGATGATGTCACGCAACAATACCTCGGTGTTTGGAACCGCGTTCACCGAATCCGTCGACGCCAGCCACGGGATCACTACCGGAATCTCGGCGGCCGACCGGGCGCTGACGATTCGGGTGGCGATGAGCCCGGATACCCGGCCCGCGGATCTGGCCCGCCCGGGTCATGTGTTTCCGCTGCGCGCCCGGGAGGGGGGCGTGCTGGTTCGTGCCGGGCAGACCGAGGCCGCGGTGGACCTGGCGCGACTGGCCGGACTGCGCCCGGGCGGCGTCATCTGCGAGGTGATGAATGAGGACGGGTCCATGGCCCGCGTGCCTCAGCTTCGCCAGTTCTGCCAGCGTCATTCGCTGCGGATGATCTCGGTAGCGGACCTGATCCGCTACCGGCTCGGGCACGAACGCTTCCTGCGGCGCCGCGCCTCGGGGGTCGTCCAGACCGAGTTCGGCGAGTTTCGCACGATCTCCTACGATGCCGCCAGCGACCCGGAGCAGCATCTGGCGCTGGTAAAGGGCGAGTTGACCGGCAAAGATCGGGTGCTCGTCCGCATGCACGCTCATTGTGTCTACGGCGATGTGTTCGGCTCGATCGAGTGTGATTGCCACCGGTTGATCCGGGCGTCGCTCAAGCGGATCGCCGAGGAAGGAAGCGGGGTGCTGGTTTACCTGCACCAGACCGGATCCGGCATCCGGGTGCAGGGTGACCAACTGGTGGCGCATGGCCGGGATTTCATGCACTACGCCACGCCGGACGGCCGCCGGTTGCTGCAGCATGAAAGCGGAATCGGCGCCCAGATATTGGCCGATTTGGGACTTAGCACCATCCGGCTGCTGACCAACCATCCGCGCAAGGTGGTGGGGCTTGAAGCCTTCGGGATTGAGATTGTGGAGCAGGTTGCGGTGTGCGACTAACGGGTTAGCGAGGAGCCGGACAAAGAAAGCCAAAGGCCCCGCGGCGGGGTAAGCCGGGCGGGGCCAGATGGGAGATTGAATCGGGCGACGTCCTACTCTCCCACGCACTTGCGCGCGCAGTACCATCGGGGCTGAGGGGC
>JADZGD010000004.1 GCA_020854055.1 Bryobacterales bacterium
GATGGTGCAGTCTTATCATATACAGCCGGCGGGCAGACGCGGCCTATCGTCCCTTTACAGCCGCGTGCCACAATAAAATTGTGACCGGAAACCAGATCCGACAGACATTTCTCGACTACTTTGCCACCAACGGCCACCGTGTGATCCGAAGTTCCTCGCTGGTGCCTGCCAATGACCCGACGCTGCTGTTTACCAACGCCGGCATGAACCAGTTCAAAGACGTTTTTCTGGGACTGGAAAAACGGGATTACGTACGCGCGGCCAGTTCGCAGAAGTGCGTGCGCGCCGGCGGTAAGCACAACGATCTGGAAAATGTCGGTTACACCCGGCGCCACCACACGTTTTTCGAGATGCTGGGAAATTTTTCCTTTGGCGATTACTTCAAGCGGGAGGCCATTGCTTATGCCTGGGAATTGGTTACCAAGGTGTATGGGCTGCCGAAGGAACGTCTTTACGCCACCGTTTTTCGCGAAGACGACGAGGCGGACAAGCTATGGCACGAAGTGACGGGAATTGCCAAGAGCCGGATTCTGCGGATGGACGAGAAGGACAACTTCTGGCAGATGGGTGAGACCGGTCCCTGCGGACCTTGTTCGGAACTTCACTACGACCTGGGGCCCCAGGCCGCTGAACCGGGCCGGGAGCATGAGGAGTTTCCCGAAGATGGCGGCGGCCGTTTTGTGGAGATCTGGAACCTGGTTTTCATGCAGTATGACCGCTCGGCCGCCGGCGTGATGACTCCGCTGCCGCGCCCGTCGATCGACACCGGACTGGGGTTGGAGCGGCTGGCGGCGATTCTGCAGGGCAAACTTTCTAATTACGACTGCGACCTGATTCGCCCGATTATCGACCATGCGGCCGAACTATTCCACGCCGGCTATGGCGCGGACGCCCGTACCGACACCGTGCTTCGCATCGCCGCCGACCACGCCCGCGCTACGGCGTTCCTGATTCACGACGGCGTATTGCCTTCGAACGAAGGACGCGGCTACGTGTTGCGCAAGATCATGCGCCGGGCCATGCGCAACGTGCGGATGATCGGCATTCAGGATGCGTTTCTCTATCGCCTCACTGGGTTTGTGGCCGAGTTGATGCGGCCAGGCTATCCGGAAATGATGGAGAGCATTCCACGCGTGGCGCGCATCGTGAAAGAAGAGGAGCAGCGCTATGCCACCACGTTCCAGGTAGCCGAGCGGGTGTTCCTGGATGAAGCCAAGTCGGCCGCCGGCGGCGTGCTGCCCGGGGCGGTTGCCTTCCGGCTTTACGACACCTACGGACTGGCCCTCGACGAGCAGGAAGAGATGGCGCGGGAGAAGGGCCTGGCTATCGACACGGCGGGCTTTACGGCCGAGATGGAGAAGCAGCGCGAACGGGCGCGGGCGAGCTGGAAAGGGGCCGAGAGGGCTCAGATTGCGCCGGTTTACCAGCAACTGCTGCGCCAGGGACGGACGAAATTTCTGGGCTACGAGACGATGGGGGCCACCGCCACCGTCACCGCCGTGATTGCCGCCGGAGATGCGGTCGAGGAGCTCGCCGCCGGGGCCGAGGGCGAAGTGGTTCTCGACCAGACCCCGTTTTATGCCGAGGCCGGGGGCCAGGTGGGGGATCAGGGCGCGTTGTACCGCGCCGGTACGGACGAAAAGGTTGCCGATGTCAGCGCGGCCTATCCGGCTGTGCCCGGCCTCACCGTTCACCGGATTGTGGCGCTCGCCGCCATTCGCAGAGGCGAGGTGGTGGAGGCTCGGGTGGCCGAGGGACCGCGCCGGGCCACCATGCGCAATCACACCGCTACCCATCTGCTGCACGCGGCGCTGCGCCAGGTGTTGGGAACTCATGTCAAGCAGGCGGGCAGCGTGGTGGAGCCATCGCGGTTGCGCTTCGATTTCACCCACTATGCCGCGATGGCGCCGGAAGAGATTGCCGAAGTGGAGCGGCTGGTAAATGAGAATATTTTGAAAAACAGCGGCGTAACCACGGACCAGATGGAGCTTGACCAGGCGCTGACCACCGGGGCGATGGCGCTTTTCGGCGAGAAGTACGGTGACCGCGTGCGCGTGGTTTCCGTGCCCGGCTTCAGCCGTGAACTGTGCGGCGGCACCCACGTCGGCCGGACCGGCGATATCGGCCTGTTCAAGATCGTTTACGAAGGCAGCATTTCAGCCGGGGTGCGGCGTATTGAAGCCGTTACCGGCGAGGGGGCGCTCAATCGTCTTCAGGAAGCATCCGACGCGCTGCGGCGGCTGGCGCACCTGACCAACGCCGCCGAGCCCGAACTGGTGGAGCAGGTGGAGAAGATTCTGGCCAGGGAGCGCGCGCTGGAGCGGCAGGTGACCGAGTTGAAGACTCGCGTGGCGCACTCGCAGGCGGCGGCACTGGAGCAGCAGGCTCGTGAGATGAAGGGCGTGAAGGTAGTGGCGGGCCGCATGGAAGGCGTCGACCGCCAGCAGATGCGGGTATTGGCCGACAGCCTGCGCAACAAGTGGGGATCGGCCGTGATTGTGCTCGCCTCGGCTGAGGAATCGAACGTAGCAATCATTGCCGCGGTTACCAAAGACATCACCGGGAAGGTACAGGCCGGCAAGTTGGCCAGCGCCGTAGCCAAAGCGGTAGGCGGCAAAGGCGGCGGGCGTCCGGATATGGCCGAAGCCGGCGGCAAGGATCCCTCGCGGCTGCCGGCGGCGTTGGAAAGCGTCTACACTCAGGTGGAGCAGCTACTCTAAAGCGATGACCTCGGATTTCGACGTAGCCGTCGTAGGGGCCGGGCCGACCGGACTGGCCTGCGGGATCGAGCTTCAGCGCCGGAATATTCGAACGGTGATTTTCGAGAAGGGCTGCGTGGTGAACTCGCTCTACAACTACCCCACGCAGATGGTATTTTTCACCACGCCGGAACTGCTCGAAATCGGCGACCTGCCGATGACATCACTCTACGAGAAGCCTACGCGGCTGGAGGCGCTGAAGTACTACCGGCGGTGCGCCGACCACTACCGGCTCGACATCCATCAGTACGAGGCGGTAGAGCGCATTTCGGGCGATGACGGCATATTTGCCATCGAGACGCTGGACCGGCAACAACAGCCGCAGCGATATCAGGCCAAGAAGGTAATTCTGGCGACCGGTTATTATGACCGGCCGAATCTGCTCGATGTGCCCGGCGAGGAGTTGGAAAAGGTCATCCACTATTACCGGGAGCCGCATCCTTACTACAACTGCGACGTCGCGGTGATCGGCGCTAAGAACTCGGCGGCGATCGCGGCGCTGGAGCTTTTTTGGACCGGAGCGCGGGTCACGCTGATTCACCGCGGCAACCGGCTTTCGGACAAGATCAAGTACTGGATCCGTCCCAACATTGAGAACCGCATCAAGAACGGGGAAGTGACGGCCTACTTCAATACCAGGGTGGCGGAGATTCGTTCCGATTCGATCCTGCTAGAGACGCCGGGCGGCGCGGTTACGCTGAAAAACGATTTTGTTTTTGCGATGACCGGCTATCATCCCGATCTGGACTTCATGGCCGGGCTCGGCATTACACTTGACCCTGAAACCAGGCGCCCGCGGACGGATCCCGATACGCTGGAGAGCGCTCGCCGGGGCATCTACCTGGCGGGGGTGATTGTGGCCGGCACGCACACCAACGAAATCTTCATTGAGAACGGCCGCTTTCATGGCCGCATGATCGCCGAAGATGTTGCCCGGAAAGTATAGGATGTTCGAAACCCGGAGGCGAAATGATGCGATCGCGAGTTTTACTGATCGTGGTGGTGGCGCTGTTGATTGTACCGGTGGGCCTGCTGATTCTCTCCGCGACTCCCGAGATTCGTATCGACGAGCCGCTGAAAGTGATAGGCGGCGACACGCCGGTGACACTGCACATTACCGCGCCTCACGGTATTCGCCGGGTTTGGGCCACGGTGGAGCAGAACGGCTCCACCTGGCCGATGTCCGAGACCAGCCAGCCAGCGGCGCGGTGGAATTTCCTGGGTAAGAACCTGGCGCCAAAGGATGTCGTGGTTACGGTTGGACGCAAGCTGGCGCCGAAACTGAAGGACGGCAAGGCACGGGTGGTTTTCAGCGCCCAATCGAACGACTTGCGGGGGAGCACCGCCGAGCTGGCTTATGACGTGATGGTCAACTCCCAGCCGCCGGTGGTTTACGCCGACGCTCTGCAGCACTACATCAACCAGGGCGGCTGCGAATTGGTTACCTTCACGGTTTCCGGCTATTGGACCGAAGCCGGCGTCAAGGTGGGCAAGTACAAATTCCGCAGCTTCCCCATGCCGGGCAAGACGCAGCAAGGGGACCGCTCCGAGCGTTTCTCGCTGTTCGCCTACCCATGGGATACGCCGGACGGCACGGTGCCGGTGGTATATGCCACCAACCCGGCGGGTAATGAGGTAGAGGCCCGCTTCTGGTACAAGCTGTTTCCGAAAAAGTTCCGCAGCCGCGATCTGGAGATTTCGGACAGTTTCCTGGACAAGGTGGACAATCAGATCGACCCTGGCGGGCAGGGCACCCTGCTGGAGCGCTTTCTGAGGATCAACGGCGAGATGAGGCGGGCTAACAACCAGCAACTGGCCGACCTGCGGTCTGACACGCTGGAGCATTGGCGGTTCAACAATGCCTTCCTGCAATTGGGAAATTCCAAGGTGGAGGCGATGTTTGCCGACACGCGCGACTACGTTTACCACGGCAAGAAGGTGGACCGTCAGACGCACCTTGGCTACGATCTTTCGGTAACCCAGGGTGTGGATGTGACCGCCGCCAACGATGGGAAAGTGGTGTGGGCCCACAACCTCGGCATTTACGGCAACTGCATTGTGGTGGATCACGGGTACGGCCTCCAGTCGATCTATGGCCACCTCAGCCGTATCGACGTCAAGCCGGGAGACATGGTGAAGAAGGGGCAGTCGATGGGCAAGAGCGGCTCCACCGGGCTTGCCGGCGGCGATCACGTACACTTTTCCATGCAGGCCGATGGCGTGCAGGTGACTCCGATCGAGTGGTTCGACATGCACTGGATCGAAGACCGCATCTTCAGCAAGGTTCCGCCGCCGGCCGGGGGGTAGCTTTTCCTGTTGTTATGATGGCTGTTCAAGAGGGAGGAAATCCGGATGTTCTCCAGACGCGCGTTTGGACGCTACATAGCGGCGTCACTGCCTGCGCTGCCGGCGATGGCGAAGATCGATTCGAAGATCGACGGCGTCATGATCGGGGCGCAGAGCTACAGCTTTCGGGACCGGCCGCTCGATGCGGCGATCCAGGCTTACGTCGATTGCAAGCTTGGTTATTGTGAGCTCTACCAGGGGCATACCGAGCCCAGGGACTTGAAGGGCGAAGCGCTGGTGAAGTGGCGCGAGACCGTGCCGCTCTCGCATTTTCGCGAGATCCGGGGAAAGTTCGACCGTGCCGGTATCGAACTTTACGCCTACAATTACCCCTTCCGCAAGGACTTTACCGATCGTGAGATCGAGCGGGGCTTCGAGTTCGGCCGCGCGCTGGGTGTCAAGTGTCTGACGGCGTCGGCCAATGTCAGCGTGGCCCGCCGCATTGATCCATTCGCCCGCAAATACAAGATGCCGGTGGGCATGCATAACCACTCCCGGAAGATCCCCGACGAATTTGCCCGTCCGGAGGATTTCGCCGAGGCGATGAAAGGGATGTCGAAATACATCTGCGTCAACCTGGACGTGGGTCACTTCTGGGCAGCCGGTTACGATCCGGTCTCTTATCTGAAGGAGCACCACGACCGCATCGTCACGCTCCATCTGAAGGATCGCGACCGGGAAGGGCAGGGGAAACCGGGAGTACTTCCCTTCGGCGAGGGCACCACGCCGGTGAGAGAGGTGATGCAGTTGCTGAAGAAGAACCGTTGGCCCATCCCCGCCATGATCGAGTACGAATACAAGGGTGGAGATACGGTAGCTGAAGTGAAGAAGAGCTACGCCTACCTGAAGCAGGCACTGGCGTAACAGGACGAATAGATATCGTTTTCCGGCGCCTTGCTGATTGCGGAGAAAGGCATCTCAATCAGCGTAATATCGCCCGTGGTTTCGCCCCCAACCGCGCAACTTAACCCAGTTGCGCGGTATTGATTTCATCCAAAAACATACGATATGCCGTGACGCGGGCTTTGGTCCGTTGATTGCTCGGGCTATGACCACATCCCCGAGAGGAGGCGGACCCGTTGCGTTGGTTTCGAGATGCCGGGCATTTGGGCCGGGTGGCTCTGTTGCTGCTGCTTGGAGTGGGGTTGTTTGTGGTGGCGCGGCATTTCGCCGTTCCCCGTGGTTTCGGCCAGTACGGGCACTATCGCGGTCCGGTGCTGAAGGAGATCCGGGCGCACCCTGTTTCTTATGCCGGGCGCGAGGTGTGCGAGGGCTGCCACTCCGACGTGGCGGAGAAGCTGGCGGGCGGGCGCCACAAGACGGTTGGGTGCGAAAGCTGTCATGGCGCGCAGGCCGCCCATGCCAATTCCGACGACCCCGGGGCGCACAAACCGCCCTTGCCGAATGCGCTGGCGCTGTGCGCGCGTTGCCATCAGCAGAACCACTCCAAACCGAAGAATTTTCCCCAGGTGGATGCCATGGAGCACTCCGGCGGCGAGAAGTGCACCAGTTGTCATAACCCGCATCAGCCAAAGCCAGGAGCGTAACCATGAGCCTGACGCGAAGAGAACTGATCGAGAAGGCCACCAAGTTCATCCTGCTGACGCCGGCGGCGGCGGCCGCGCTGGAAGCACTGGACTCGGGTTCCATCGACACCATGCCGGATAAGTACAAACAGGCCGAGCACTGGTGGGCCATGACCATCGACGTTGAAAAGTGCATCGGCTGCGGCGCCTGCGTGCAGGCCTGCGCCAAAGAGAACCAGGTGCCTGACGGACATTACCGTACCTGGGTAGAGCGTTACGTCATCGACGGGTACGGCGACGAGCAGCCCGAGGTAGACTCGCCCGACGGCGGGATGCACGGCTTTCCGGACAAGAATCGTCCCGGGGCGAAGACTTTCTTTGTGCCTAAGTTATGCAACCACTGCGCCACGTCGCCCTGCGTTCAGGTCTGCCCGGTGGGGGCCACCTTCGAAAGCCCCGATGGCGTGGTGCTGGTGGATGAGAGTTACTGCCTGGGGTGCCGTTATTGCGTCCAGGCGTGTCCCTACGGCTGCCGCTACATTCATCCGGAGAAGCAGACCGTGGACAAGTGCACGTTGTGCTACCACCGCATCACCAAGGGGCTGACCACTGCCTGCTGCGAGGTTTGTCCCACGCAGGCGCGCGTGCTGGCCGATTTGAAGAATCCCAATGATCCGGTGCACGAGTTTCTGCGCAACAACGCGGTGCAGGTATTGAAACCCCATATGGCAACCCACTCCAAGGTGTACTACCGCAACCTGGATGGCGCCGTTCGATAACCAGGAGGAAGACGAACCATGCAGTCCCTCATCCACGGCGTTCAAGGCTTCATGTACCCCAATGAAGTGGAGCTGCAGTGGAGCGTGCTCATCGTGCTGTACCCGTTCATCACCGGACTGGTGGCCGGGGCCTTCATTCTGGCCTCGCTCGAACGGGTGTTCAAGGTGCAGGCGGTGAAGCCCACTTACCGCCTGGCGCTGCTCACGGCGCTGGCCTTTCTGCTGGTCGCGCCGCTGCCGCTGCAGCTTCACCTGGGCCATCCGGAGCGCTCCTTCGAGATGTACCTGACGCCGCACACCTCCTCCGCCATGGCGATGTTCGGCTTCGTCTACCTGTGGTATCTGCTGGTGGTGCTGCTGCTCGAAATCTGGCTCGATTACCGCGCCGACATCGTGCGGCTGGCCTCATCCACGCGAGGGTGGAGGCGTTGGGTATATCGCGCGCTGACGCTTGGCTCTTCGAACGTCAGCGAACGTGCGTTGCGCATCGATGAGCGTGCCGGATACATCATTACGCTGATTGGCATCCCCTCGGCGTTTCTGCTGCATGGCTATGTGGGCTTCATCTTCGGATCGGTGAAGGCCAACCCGTGGTGGTCCACGCCGATGATGCCGATTGTGTTTCTGTTCTCGGCGATGGTGTCGGGGATTGCCGTGGTAATGCTGCTCTACATGGCGCTGGTGAAACTGCGCGGGGTGCGGATCGACGTGCCCTGCGTGGACACGATCGCCAAGTATCTCTTCTACACGTTCCTGATCGATTTTTCCCTGGAAATGGTGGATCTGTTGCACCGTATCTACGAGGCCGACGAGTCCTTCAAGACACTGGACTTCATGGTTCAAACCCGGCTCTATGCGTCGCAGGTGGTCTTGCAGATTCTGCTGGGAACCTGCCTGCCGCTGGCGCTGCTGGCGGTCACGCAGATTTTCCGGCTGCGGGAGGGTGCCCGCATTGCGCTGTATTGGATCGCCGGGTCGCTGACGTTGATCGGCATTTTCGCCATGCGCTGGAACGTGGTGATCGGCGGCCAGCTATTCTCCAAGAGCTTTCTTGGCTATACCACTTACAAACTGGATTTCATTACGCGCGAAGGGTTGGTGCCGGCGATTCTGCTGACGCTGTTGCCGTTTGCGATTCTCTGGGTACTGGTGAAACTGCTTCCGCCCTGGCTTGCGGACGAGGTGAAGGCCTGAGGAGGCTCTGGTGGAGGCTTCGGCTTCCGATCGGATCGACGAACTCAACCGGATGGTGGAGTTGTTGGCGAACCGTGTTTCGGCGCTGGAACGGCTGGCCGGTATTGCGCCCGCGGGCGAACCAGCGGCTGGTGCAACCATTCCCGTTCCCGGCGGCGAGAGATCTCCAGCGCTGCTGCCGGTTTTAGGCCGCTGCCTGCTGGGGCTTGGCGGGGCATACCTGCTGCGCGCGCTGACCGCGGCGGGCGCGGTGCCTGCCTGGGCGGGAGTGGCGCTAGGCATCCTGTACGCAGTTGGCTGGATGGTCTCCTCGGTGCGGTTTTCCGCCGAGGAACGCCTGGTTGCCGGCTTCCATATCACCACCGCGGTACTGGCGATCTCTCCCATGTTGTGGGAGGCGACGGTGGTTTTTCACGCGGTGCATAACTGGGTTGCCGCCGGATTGCTGGCCGGATTTTCGCTACTGGGCCTGGAACTGGCCTGGAAGCGGAACCTGGGGGTGATCGCATGGATCACGGTGATGGCGGGCATGATTACAGCCTGGGCGCTGCTTCTCGCCACCCGGGACCTGGCGCCTTTCACGCTGGCGCTGCTGGTGATTACGGCGGCGGTTGAGTTTTCGGCCTGCCGTGACCACTGGCTCGGCGAACGCTGGCCGGTGGCGCTGTTCACCGACCTGGCGGTTCTCATGATGTCGTGGCTGGCAACCCGTCCGGCGGGGCTTCCGCCGGGTTACGCACCGGTGCCCGGTCAACTGCTGTTTGCGCTGCCCGCCGGGCTGCTGCTGGTCTATCTGGCGAGTATGGCCGTTCGCACTTTGCGGCGCGGGCTGGATGTTCGCGCCTTTGAAATTCTTCAGTTGATTGCCGCGCTTTCCCTGCTGGCGGCGGCGGTTGAGTGGGGCGGTGGAGGGCCACTTGCCACACTGGCGCTTGGGGTTTTTGCCATTCTCGCCGGCGCGGGCGGTTATGTGGCGGGCTTCGCGTTGCTGCGCCGTGGCGCCCGGCGTAATTTTTATGCCTATACCTCTCTCGGTTTTGCGCTGATTGCCGCAGGCAATTTGCTGGTACTGCCGCGGGTAGGGCGCGCCGCTGTGTGGTGCCTGCTGGGGTTGGCGGCAGTTTGGCTGGCGCGGCGTGGGCAGCCTCCGATCCTTCGCGTTCACGGTCTGGCTTTTCTGGCGTTGGCGGCGGTTGAGACCCGCCTGACGGCTGTGGTTACGGCCATTGTTCGGCCGGAGTTGCCGTCGCCGGGTGAGTTCGGCCTGCTGGCGCCGGCGGCGCTGGTGGTGTTGTGGTTAGGCTACGGGCTGCTCGCTCAACGCGACGAAGCCGGAACACGCATGCCGGCCGCGCTCACGGCCGGGGTAGCTATCTGGGGCGCTTGTGTGGTTGTGGCCTGCTACCTCACCCACCGGCCCGGGCTCCACGTTCAGGCCGGGTGGGGCGGGATGATTCTGACCACGCTGCTGGTCTTCGCCGCCACGGCGGCGGCATGGCTCGGGAGGCGCTTCTCGCGGCAGGAGTTGGCCTGGCTGCTTTGGCCGACCATGGTTGCCGCCGGGTACCGCCTGCTGGCGCATGACTTCCGCTCCGGGCGCCCGGAAATGCTCTCGCTGGAGCTGTTGTTGTTCGGCGGAGCGCTGATTGCGATTCCCAGAATCATGCGGGATCCGGCCCGGGCGCAGGGCTCGTAAACCCGCAGCACACGAGCCGGGGATTTCGCGCTATCAATAGAGGAATCAACATGAGCCCGACGTTCTACAAGTTTTTGGGAATCGGCCTGGTGGTGGTCGCTATCGTGATCGGTTTCACGCTGCTTGGCACGCGCGGCAGCCACCTCGAGTTGACGGGTAAGATTCTGAAGGTCCGCACACTCGGCCCCGATGCGGCCAACTCGATCGCCATCATTGATTTCCGCTTCGAAAATCCGTCCAACTATCCCTTCGTCGTCCGCACGATCAGCGTGACACTGACCGGCGCCGATGGGAAAGAGTATGAAGGGCAGGTTATTTCGGAGCCCGATATGCGCACCATTTTTGCCGGCTATCCGCTGCTGGGCCAGATGTACAACGAGACGCTGAAGCCCCGCGCCAGGATTTCGCCCCACAGCGGCATGGACCGGACGGTGGGGGCAAGCTTTGAGGCGCCCGAGAGCGTGCTGGCGGGCCGCAGGAACCTTCGCATCCGGGTAGAGGATGTGGATGGTCCCGTCTCGATGATTAACGAACACTCCTGAGGCGGATACAATCAAGGGTTGGGAATGCAGCCCGAATTCATGAATCGCGCCATCGGCCTGGCGCTGGAAAACGTTACTTCCGGACGAGGCGGGCCGTTTGCGGCCGTGATCGTTCAAAATGGAAGCATCCTGGCCGAAGGAGTCAATCAGGTTACTACCGCGCTCGATCCGACGTCCCATGCCGAGATGAACGCGATCCGCAACGCCTGCCGGCGGCTGGCGGCCTGGCAGTTGAGCGGCTGCGAGATCTATACGACGTGCGAGCCGTGTCCGATGTGCCTTGGCGCCATCTACTGGGCCCGTCTGGACCGCATCTACTTTGCCTGCTCGCGGGAGGATGCGGCCGCGTCGGGGTTTGACGATCTGTTCATTTATCGCGAACTCGATCAGCCACCCGAGCGGCGCCGGCTGCCGGCCCGGCAGGCGATGCGGGACGAGGCTCTGGAGATCTTCAACGTCTGGAATGGCCAGGCGGTGAAGACTCCTTACTGACTCTCATGAAGCGGATTTTCTCCAATGAGCTGATCGACTCGCTTGCCTCCCGTCTCTCCGGAGAGCCTCCACCCGTATTGGCGCGCCAACCGGTACACACGGTTTATGGCGGCGCCAATCTGTTCAAGGCCGGCACGGCGCAGAAGTTCGGCGCGCTTGCCCTGGGCGCGCTGGCTACCTATGCGCCCGATGCCGGTTCGCTGGGAGTGAGCGAACCGGTTTACGCGCGTGTCGTTCACAAGCTGCGCACAGAACCGGTGGAGGATTACCGGATCGATTTTGAAGACGGCTATGGGAATCGCTCCGATGAAGAAGAGGACGGCCACGCGGTGTCTGCTGCCGCCGAGGTGGCTTGCGCGGCGAAGGAGGGGAAATTGCCTCCGGGCATCGGCATCCGCATCAAGCCGCTCACGTCGCAATTGTACCGGCGGTCCGTTCGCACGCTGGAGCTTTTCTTCACGCGGTTGCTGGAAGAGGCGCCGCTGCCTTCCGGTTTCGCGCTAACACTGCCTAAGATCACCGGCCGGGAACAGGTTGAGGTCTTGGCCGGCCTGCTGGAACGCTTAGAGCGGGCGCTGGGCGTGCCGGCGGGCGCCACCGGTATTGAGCTGATGATTGAGACCCCCCGGGCGTTGTTCACCCGGACGGGCGCCTGCGCGCTGCCGGAACTGGCCGCCGCGGGAGGAGGGCGCACGGTGGCGGCTCACCTGGGGGCTTACGACTACACCGCGCTGTGCGACGTGATTGCCGCTTTCCAACGCCTTGATAGCCCCATCTGCGACTATGTTCGCCACACCATGCAGGCGGCGCTGGCCGGTACCGGAATCCGCCTGGTGGATGGGGCGACGAACCGGATGCCGGTTCCCATCCATCGGGGCGGGAATCTGACGGAGGAACAATCGGCCGCCAATCGCGAGGCAGTTCACGCCGGGTGGAACCTGCACGGCGCCCACGTCCGCCGCGCGCTCGAAAACGGCTTCTACCAGGGATGGGATCTGCATCCGGCGCAGCTGGTGGCGCGCTACGCCGCCGTTTACACATTCTTTGAGCAGAACCTGGAAGACGCGAGCCGCCGCCTGCGGGCATTCATCGCCAGGAGTGCCCAGGCTACGCTGAAGGCCGGAGTATTTGACGATGCGGCCAGCGGTCAGGGCCTGCTCAATTTTTTCCTTCGCGCGCTGAACTGTGGAGCGTTCAGTGAAGAGGAAGTCAGCCGGCACGCCGGCCTCACTATCGCCGAGCTTCGCACCGGCTCCTTTCTGGAGATCCTGCGCCTGCGGCCGAGCGCCGAACCCTCTTCTTTTCGAGGGCCCGGAGGCGGGGGCGGAGAGATCCCACACTGATATCCCCGGCGCCGCCCGGGGAGTTGCCCGCTGACGGGGAAGAAACTTTGATGATGCACCGGCTGCCGGAACTGGCGAGCGCGCTGCTGTTTTCGTGCGTGATCGCCACGGCCGGTCCGCCCTTTCTGACCGACGATCCGGAACCCGTTCCATGGCATCACTATGAGGCCTATGCGTTCAGCACATGGAACCGCTCCTCCGGATCGACCTTCCTGATGATTCCGGCTTTCGAGTTCAACGCCGGCGTGGCTCCCGATGTGCAACTGCATATCATCCTTCCCGGCGCGTACACCACCCCACCGCGGGCCTTTGGAATTGGAGACATCGAACTCGGCGTAAAATACCGCTTCCTGCACGAGACAGCCAGCCGTCCGCAGATTGGCGTCTTCCCGATGCTCGAGGTGCCATCCGGGGATAGCAGGCGCGGCCTGGGAAACGGGACAACGTGGGCGCGCCTGCCCGTCTGGCTACAGAAAAGCAACGGTTCCTGGACCACATACGGGGGCGGGGGGTACCAGATCAACCATGCGCCCGGCATGCAGGACTCCGTATTCGCCGGCTGGCTGGTTCAGAGGGAGATCACCAAGCACCTGATCCTCGGCGCCGAACTCTACTACCAGGGTCCACAAACCGCAGGCGACCGGCGGTCGGCATTGGCCGACATGGGAGGATACTACAATCTTCGAGAGAACCTCAGTCTGCTCTTCATGGTGGGGCATACGGTTGCGGGCGAGCGGCAGATGGCCGGGTACTTCGGTTTGTACTACACGTGGGGATCAAATCGGCCGGCAGCCGGTATAAGATCCTCGCTACACTAGGGAGTTGCGGCCAGGGTTCTCGAGCAATACTGAGGTTGGTCAACAGACAATAGCCGTCCTGGCGCTACGACAAAGTCTCTGAATGTCTCCGGAACTGATCATTGCCCTGGTAGTAATCACAGTTGCTCTCCTGTTTGACTACATTAATGGCTTTCACGATGCCGCCAACTCCATCGCGACGGTTGTCGCCACCCGGGTTCTGACGCCGTTCCAGGCCGTATTGTTGGCCGCGTTTTTCAACTTCATCTCGGCGTTCAGTTTCGGCACGGCAGTGGCCAAGACCGTCGGCGCCGGGTTGGTGGATCTTCATGCCGTCACGGTCTATGTGATGCTGGCAGCCCTGATCGGCGCCATTACGTGGGATCTGTGCACCTGGTGGGTAGGATTGCCCACCAGCTCATCGCACGCGCTGTTTGGCGGGCTGGCCGGCGCGGCGCTGACTCGCGTGGCGCTGCACCAGGGCGTGCATCATCTTTCCGGCGTCCTGATCTGGTCCGGCTGGATGAAGACGCTGGCCTTTATGGTCGTGGCGCCGTTCATCGGCCTGATCGCCGCGTATATTTATATGGTTCTCGTGTTCTGGCTTTTCCGCAGATCGAGTCCGTATAAGATGGACGTCTATTTCCGGAAACTGCAGTTGGTGTCTGCCTCCGCGCTTAGCTTTTCCCACGGCACCAACGACGCGCAGAAGACGATGGGCATCATCACCGGAGTGTTGTTCACCTCGCGCCTGATTCCGGAGTTCGTCGTGCCCAAGTGGGTGATTTTCGCCGCCGGCGCCGCCATCGGGCTAGGCACGCTATCAGGCGGCTGGCGCATTGTACACACGATGGGTTCGCGGATCACGAAACTGAAGCCGCGTGGGGGATTCTGCGCCGAGTCAGCCGCCGCCACCTCCATCCTGCTGGCGACGCATTTCGGCGTAGGCGTATCCACCACACACGTCATCACCGGAGCGATCACCGGCGTGGGTTCGATTCAACGGGTGAAGGCGGTGCGCTGGGGAGTGGCAGCCAACATCGTGTGGGCGTGGGTACTCACGATTCCGGCGTCGGCGCTGGTGGCGGGACTGGTCTACCTGCTGCTTCGCCTGGTGGGGCTGGACTACTAGGCGAGCCTGGATGCCATCGGGAACTTATAGCAATTGGGCGTTCCGGGCGAAGTTCAGCGCTTCCACGGCCGCGCCACGGGCACCGGCAGTATCGCCGTTGGGCATCAGGTGGATGGGAATATCGGCCTGCTCGGCGCGCTGAGCAGGCATGCCGCGCCGGATCTCGTGCAGGAACCACTGCTGGAATTCAGGGACGGTCTCGATGGCTCCACCGCCCACGATGAGCGCATCGGGATCGAAGGTGTTCACCATCTCGTCGAAAAACAGGCCCAACGCGCGCGCCTGCACGCGGAAGATGTCGCGGCAGAGCGTATCGCCGGTTTCTGCCATTCCGCGTACGAGTTTGGCCGCTTTGGATATGTTGCCCACCCGGGCGAGTTCGTGGTCCGGCGAACGTTCCAGGTAATAGGGCAGCAGGGTCTGGGTAATGGCGGTAAGCGAACAAAGCGACTCGAGGTCGCCTACCCGGCCGCAATTGCAGTGGGGCACGAGGCCCTCAATGCCGTCGATGTGTTGATAGGGGATCAGCACATGGCCCAGTTCGCCGCCAAAGCCCTTGCGCCCCTTCACAACGCGGCCTTCCACAATGACGCCGCCGCCCAATCCCGTGCCGATGATGGCCGAAAGCGATGTCGCCTCGTTCCGGGCGCCGAAAATGGTGAAGTGGCCCCACAGGGCGCCGGCATTGCCGTCGTTCAGGTAGTTCACGGGCATGCCGAGGCGCTTCTCCAGATTTCCGCGGATGTCGAAGCCGGACCAAAGGGAATGGACAAAGTTGGTGGAACCTTCGGCGCTCAACACGCCGTTGCTGCTGGCAGGTCCGGGGGTGTCAAGCCCCACGGCAACCACGTCGTTGAGCGAGACGCCGGCCTTGCCGGCAGCGATCTCGAGCCCTTCTTCAATCTGCCGGAGGCACACCTCGGGCCCCTCCACCGACCGGGCCGGATGTTCGGCCAGCCCCTCAATCAGGAATTGCTCGCGGCCGTTCAGTAACGTATAGTTGATGGCGGTTCCGCCAAGATCCACACCTGCTACGACTTTCACGCCCTTCGCCTCGAATGAAATTGGAATGCCAGCCGTTTCCAGATTAGCAGCCCCGGCCGTGGCGCCGGAACCGATTGCGGGAACATTTCCGTGTGCGCCTGCGTATTCGCTCTCGAGGAGGACCATGTACTGCACCAGTTGTGGTATCGAGTTACGGGGGGAGGATCGCTTCTGTTCCCAGTGCGGGGCGCGCACCTCACTGGCTCCGCCACCGGAGCCAGGCGCCGGCCGCCCGCCGCTCTCGCTCGATAAGGGCCGCAAGAAGATCGGTGGCGTTTGTGCCGGGTTTGCCCGGTATATGGACGCCGATGTGTCACTGATACGAATCATCTGTCTGATTGTTGCCTTTTCAACCGGGATCGGCTTCATCGCCTACCTGGTGGCCTGGATCGTCCTGCCTGCCGACCCCAATGCGGCCACGGTCCGGGTCTCCACCCGGACCGTTCAGACTGTTTGAAAAACTTCACCGGACGAGGCGAGGGCCGCGGCAAGATGGGGCTCTCGCCTTTCTTGTATCCACGCGCCTCATTTTTCATCTAAACTATTGGTTAAGAAGCAGATCATGACAGGCCCGAGCAGTCAGTGCGCAGCGCCTTCGAGAAGCAGCCCGCTGCTCGCTGATGGATTCGGCCTATTTGTTGCGAATAGTTGACTGATAAGTCTACTTCAAGATAATCTGATTAGGAGACCGAGGTTACCTCTCTTACATGTCGTCGACTGACAACATCGAAGCACTCGCTTCCCAGGAATACAAGTACGGCTTTGTTACCGAGATCGAGTCGGACACGATCCCCCCGGGGCTGAATGAGGACGTCATCCGGCTCATTTCCTCAAAAAAAGAAGAGCCGGAGTTCATGCTGGAGTGGCGCTTGAAGGCATATCGTCACTGGCGCACGATGACTCAGCCTAGCTGGCAGAACGTTCACTTTCCGGAAATCGATTACGACGCCATCCGTTACTATGCGGCGCCCAAGGTTGGGGATCGCCCGAAGAGTCTGGACGAGGTGGATCCGGAACTGCTGGCGACGTACGAAAAGCTGGGCGTGCCGCTGCATGAGCGCGAGATCCTGGCCGGGGTGGCGGTGGACGCTGTTTTCGATAGTGTCTCGGTTGCGACGACTTACCAGGAAAAACTAAAGGAAGTCGGCATTATTTTCTGCTCCTTTTCCGAGGCGGTGAAGCAGCATCCGGAGCTGGTGAAGAAATACCTCGGTTCCGTGGTTCCGGTTACCGATAACTACTTTGCCGCCCTCAATTCCGCGGTGTTCTCGGACGGCTCGTTCTGCTTTGTGCCCAAGGGCGTGAAGTGTCCGATGGAGCTTTCCACTTACTTCCGCATCAACGCTAAAGACAGCGGACAGTTTGAGCGCACGCTGATTATTGCCGAACAAGGCGCCGAGGTGAGTTACCTGGAGGGCTGCACGGCGCCGGTCCGCGATAACAACCAGCTTCATGCGGCGGTGGTGGAACTGGTGGCGCTGGACGACGCCAAGATCAAGTATTCCACCGTCCAGAACTGGTATCCCGGAGACAAGGAAGGACGGGGCGGGATCTACAACTTCGTCACCAAGCGCGGCAAGTGCCAGGGGCGGCACGCGAAGATTTCCTGGACGCAATTGGAGACCGGCTCGGCAATCACCTGGAAGTATCCCAGTTGCCTGCTGATCGGCGAGGGATCGGTGGGCGAGTTCTACTCGGTGGCGGTGACTAACAATTACCAGCAGGCCGACACCGGCACCAAGATGATCCACATCGGAAAGAACACCAAGAGCACCATCGTTTCCAAGGGCATCTCGGCCGGGCACGGCCAGAACACTTATCGAGGAAAGGTAAAGATTCTCAAGGGCGCCGATGGGGCTCGCAACTACTCGCAGTGCGATTCGCTGCTGATCGGCGACAAATGCGGCGCGCATACGTTCCCGTATCTGGAAGTTAAGAACAACACCGCGCAGGTGGAACACGAAGCGACGACCAGCCGCATCGGGGAAGACCAGATCTTTTATTGCCGCCAGCGCGGGCTGTCGGCCGAAGATGCGGTCTCCATGATCGTCAGCGGATTTTGCAAGGAAGTGTTCCAGGAACTCCCGATGGAGTTCGCCGTGGAGGCACAGAAGCTACTCAATGTCAGCCTGGAGGGGACGGTCGGTTAAATGAGCGCACCGCTGCTCGAAATTCGTAATTTACACGCGTGGATCGCCGGCAAGGAGATCCTTCGCGGAATCAATTTGACCATCAACGCGGGCGAGGTGCATGCCATCATGGGGCCAAACGGCTCGGGCAAGAGCACGCTCGCGCAGGTGTTGGCGGGCCGCGACATCTACGAGATCACCGAGGGAGAGGTCTCCTACAAGGGCAGCAACCTGCTGGAGCTTGCTCCGGAAGACCGCGCCCGCGAGGGAATTTTTCTGGCCTTCCAGTACCCGGTTGAGATCGCCGGCATGAGCAACATGTACTTCCTGCGCACGGCCCTCAACAGTATCCGCAAGCACCGCGGCGAAGAGCCGCTGGACGCCTTCGACTTTCTGGATCTGGTGAAGGAAAAGTCACAACTGGTGGGCATCAGCCAGGAGTTGCTGAAGCGGCAGGTGAACGCCGGATTCTCGGGCGGGGAAAAGAAGCGCAACGAGATCTTCCAACTGGCGCTGCTCGAGCCGCGGCTGGCCATTCTGGATGAGACCGATTCCGGGCTGGACATTGATGCGCTGAAGGCGGTGGCGGGCGGCGTGAATGCGACCCACTCCGGCGAGCGCGGCCTGCTGGTGGTGACGCACTACCAGCGGCTGCTCAACTACATTGTTCCGGACTTTGTTCACGTCATGCACGCCGGGCGCATTGTGGAATCGGGTGGCAAGGATCTGGCGCTGCG
Source organism: Bryobacterales bacterium (assembly GCA_020854055.1). GTDB lineage: Bacteria > Acidobacteriota > Terriglobia > Bryobacterales > Bryobacteraceae > JADZGD01. Next base: position 18,517 of record JADZGD010000004.1, read on the forward strand.
GCTGGAGGAGAAGGGCTACAGCGATTGGGTGGAGGAGCCCGTGGCGCGCGTATGAACCGGGTGGAGGAACTGCGGCGCGAGGCGGCGGCCGCATTCGCGGCAGCCGGTTACCCGACTACCAAATGGGAAGACTGGCAGTACACCAACGTAGCGCCGATTGCCAAGGCCGAGTTTGAGAATCGTCCCATCCGCGGAGCGACCGGCGGTGTGGATGGTGTTCGCATCAGCGGTTGGCGGGACGCTTCCGGCGCGGCGCTGGCCAAACTGGGCCGCTACGCTTCGATTAGCGCCAACCCGTTTGTGGCCCTCAACACGGCGCGCTTCGAAGATGCGGTGGTGGTTGAGGTGGAGCCCGGAGCGGTGGTGTCCGAACCGGTCCGCATCGCCTTCCACAGCGACTCGCCGGCGGCGGTGCATCCGCGCATTCTGGTGGTTGCCGGGCGCAATTCGCAGGCCAGCATTGTGGAGCAGTTCACGGGCGCGGGCCGCTATTTTACCAATGCCGTAACCGAGATCGTAGCGGACGAAAACGCGATTGTGGAGCACTACAAGGTACAGCAGGAAAGCGCCGAGGCTTACCACGTCGGCACGGTGCAGATTCACCTGGCGCGCAACAGCAACGTCACCACGTTTTCACTCTCGTTCGGCGGCCTGCTGGTGCGCAACGATATCAACGCGGTGCTGGACGACGACAACGCCGAGTGCACCATGAACGGACTCTTCCTGACGCACGGTGACCAGCACGTGGATCATCACACGCTGCTGGACCACGCCAAGCCTTACTGCCGCAGCCGCGAATTGTACCGCGGAATTCTTTCCGATTCGTCCACCGGCGTATTCAACGGCAAAGTGATCGTCCGCCAGGACGCGCAGAAGACCGACGCCATCCAGAGCAACAAGAATCTGCTGCTTTCCAAGGATGCCACCATCAATACGAAGCCGCAGTTGGAGATATGGGCCGACGATGTCCGCTGCACCCACGGAGCCACCGTCGGGCAGTTGGATGAAGAGGCGCTGTTTTACCTGCGTTCCCGCGGCGTGGAATCCGGCGCCGCCCGGGCCATGCTGACGCACGCCTTTGCCGGCGACGTGCTGGAACTGATTAAGCTCGCCTCGCTGAGGACGCGACTGGAGGAATTGATCGTATGAACGCGACCCAGGCGGTGCGGGTGGCCGAAGCGCGCGCCGACTTTCCGATCCTCCATCAGCAGGTTCACGGGAAGCCCCTGGTCTATCTGGATAATGCCGCCACTACGCAGAAACCCAAGCCGGTAATCGATGCCATCGTCAGCTACTACACGGCGGACAACTCAAACATTCATCGCGGCGTACACACGCTGAGTGAGCGCGCTACCGTACGCTACGAAGCCGCCAGGGAGCGCGTCCGGCGGTTCCTGCACGCTGCCTCGGAGCAGGAGATCATCTTCACCCGCGGCGCCACGGAATCGATCAACCTGGTGGCGGCGGCTTACGGGCGCGAGAACGTCGGCGCGGGCGATGAGGTGCTGATCACCGCCCTGGAGCACCATTCGAACATTGTGCCGTGGCAGATGCTGTGCAATGAAAAAGGCGCGAAGCTTCGCGTTGCGCCCATCAACGACGCAGGCGAGGTAGTTATCGGCGAGTTTGAACGCCTGCTCGGCCGGCGTACAAAGGTCGTTGCCATCAGCCATGTCTCGAACGCGCTGGGCACGGTGAATCCGGTCGGCCCGATGATTCGGGCGGCGCATCGCGTGGGGGCCGTGGCGCTGGTGGATGGAGCGCAGGCGGTGGCGCACATTCCGGTGGACGCGCCGGCGCTCGATGCCGATTTCTACGCCTTTTCCGGGCACAAGGTTTACGGCCCCACGGGCATTGGGGTGCTTTACGGGAAGAAGCGGCTGCTCGAGGCGATGCCGCCTTATCAGGGCGGCGGCGACATGATCCGTACCGTAACTTTCGAGAAGACCACCTACAACGACCTGCCGTACAAGTTTGAGGCCGGGACGCCGAACATCTCCGGCGTGATCGGACTGGCAGCGGCGATCGAATACCTGGAGAACATCGGCATTGAAAACGCCGCAGCCCACGAGCACGACCTGCTTTGCTACGCCACCGAGCAACTTCGCCGGATTCCCGGGGTACGCATTCTGGGCACGGCGGCCGAAAAGGCGGGTGTTCTGTCGTTCCTGCTGGAGGGAGTGCATCCGCACGACGCTGGTACTATCCTGGATAGTGAGGGCGTGGCAGTACGCGCCGGACACCATTGCGCGCAGCCGGTAATGGACCGTTACGGCGTTTCCGCCACGACCAGAGCGTCGTTCGCGTTATACAACACGCGCGAAGAGGTGGACGCGCTGGCGCGTGCTGTCCGGAAGGCACAGGAGGTCTTCGGTTAACCCATGGCAAACCTCAGGGATCTTTACCAGGAACTGATTGTCGATCACAGCAAACAGCCGCGGAATTTCCGCGTGGTGACCGACGCCGACCGTCACGCCGAGGGCCATAACCCGCTCTGCGGGGACCGAGTGACCATCTACATCAAGATGGAAGGAGAGCGCATCAGCGACGTCGCTTTTCGCGGCTCCGGATGTGCCATCTCCACCGCTTCGGCGTCGCTGCTAACCGAAAGCCTGAAGGGCAGGACGGCGACCGAAGCGGAGAATATTTTCGATAATTTTCACAACCTGGTGACCGGCGCCGGAGAAACCGGCCCCCTGGGGAAGCTGGCCGCATTTTCGGGCGTGTGCGACTACCCTACGCGGGTCAAGTGCGCCACGCTTGCCTGGCACACCTTTCACGCCGCGCTGCGTGGCGCGCAAGCCGATCACGTTTCGACCGAGAAGGCCTAAGACCATGCCGGAAGTCACTGAAAAGCAGATCATCAAAGTATTGCGGACGATCTACGATCCGGAAATCCCGGTGAACATCTACGACATCGGACTCATCTACGAGATCAAGATCTCGGAGGGGAACAATGTTTATGTCAAGATGACGCTGACGGCCCCTTCCTGCCCGGTGGCCGGCGCGTTGCCTCCCCACGTGGAAGAACAGATCCGCCAACTTCCGGGAGTGGGTGAGGTTACGGTGGATCTGACTTGGGATCCGCCATGGAGCATGGACCTGTTGTCTGAAGCGGCCCGCCTGGAACTGGGTCTCGAATCGGGCGGCGGATACTAGATGTAAACGGCCGATGAAGTTCACGTCACATGAAGAATACGGCCTGCGTTGCCTGCTGCGGGTGGCGCGGATGGAGGGTACGGCGACGATTGGCGCCGTCTCCCAGGCCGAAGGTATCTCAGAGGCGTATGTGGCGAAGTTGTTGCGCATTCTGCGCATCGGCGGTTTCGTTACCAGCGTCCGGGGAATGGCCGGCGGTTATGTGCTGTCGCGGGCGGCGCAGGAGATTGTGGTCGGCGATGTGCTGACCGTGTTGGGAGGCCGCCTGTTTGAGGACGACTTCTGCGAGCGCCATTCGGGAACGGTGCGTGATTGCACCAATACGGTGGATTGCGCGGTACGGGCGCTATGGGGGCGCGTTCAGTATTCCGTAGACCAGGTGCTCAGCCGGACGACGCTGCGCGACCTGGTGGGCGAGACTCTACCCGTCAAGGATGAACTGGTGGCCGTTACGGTTTTGTCCGCACCCGCGCTTTGAGAAAAATGCGCACGGCTTCCGGCGACACGCGGTCGATGATCACGCCAGGCGGCAGGTTCAGCACTTCGGGCGTGACCATGAGGCGGAAGCTGCCTTCATGGGCGTGGCTCAGGTCGAACCGCGCCACCAGGCGCGCCACGCCGATGGTGTCCATCATCCATGACTTTCCGCGCAACTGGACGTCAAGCCGGTCTGTCGACTGATTGCTGACGTCCATACCACGCGGGATATTCACAAATTCCACCGGAAGGCTGACCGAACGGATGGTTGAACCCGTGTCCATCCAGGAAAAGATCCAGATGGTGGAAGCCATCCCGAGCGCGGCTAATTTGAAGCCGAGATGGGCGGTGACGGCACGCCGCATACGGCGCTGGGGTGTCATCGGCGGGCGCGAATACAGCCGGTCCAGCAACACGACCAGACTGGCGCCGTCGGTGACCACGCGCGCCTCGCGGTTGTGCATCAGCGTCACCTCGCCGCGCTCCTCCGAGACTGCAATCACCAGGGCATCGCACCGCTCCGCCAAGCCCATTGCCGCGCGATGGCGGGTACCGTACATCAACGGGAGATCCGTGCGGGTGGAGAGCGGAAGCAGCCCATTGGCGCGCAAGATCTGTCTGCCGTCGATAATAACGGCTCCATCGTGCAGCGGCGATTCCTTGCGGAAGATTGCCTCCAACAACTCGGTGGATACGTCGGCATTCAACCGGACACCGCCGGTGACGAGCTCTTCCAAACTGTCTTCCCGAACGATGACGCACAGCGCGCCCAACCGGACCGCGGCCATGGCGAAGACCGCGTCGGCGACCTCCTGATAGGCGGCCTTGAGAGCGGCGCCGGGCCGGGGTCCCAGCTTGATGAGACTCTCCAGCCGCAGCAGCGCGTAGCGCAACTCGGGCTGAAAAACCACCACCAGCAGCACCAGGGCCACCACGGCGGCGGTGTCCAGCACCCAACTGGTGATGATCAGGTCGAATCGGCGCGCCAGCAGGGAGCCGGCGTGCATCCCGACGATGGCCAAGGCGGTGCGCAACGCCCGGGCCTGGCGGGCCCACAGCAGCAGGACGTAGAAAGCGATCGCCAGCACCAGGAAATCAACTACGTTCTGCCAGTGAAAGAGGAACATCCAAGTCTGATGGTAGCAGCCGGAATGCGATCAATGCTCAAGGCGTTTGACCACGGTTTCGAAGTCCCAGCGCTGTGTCTGGTCGGCCCGGACGGCTACGGAGACACCGGCAACCGGCGCCGTCAGCGACCGGGAGCGGGGCAGATGCAGAACCGTGTGACGGGGAAGTTCCCGGCCGGGCGGGGTCAGTGTGACCGTCACTCCCGCGCGGGAACCCCGCACCAGCAGGTTCATTACACCGAAGTGGGTGGGCAGACGTTCCAGGCGGATCTCGCGCCCGTCTTCGAGCCACCAGTCCGGGATGGCAGGCAGCAGGTGCAGGTCGCCGCCATCTTCGTGAACCAGCATGTGCCGCAGCAGGATCGCATAGTTGGCGGCGCCGGTGGCGTGCGGGATGGTGTCGCTCCAGGCGAAGCGGCGCTTGTAGTAGATGCCCTCGGGGAAGGCATTGGCGGCAGTGGAATGAGCCAGGTACCAATAGAAATCCTCCGCCACCTGCTGGTCAAGGCCGCGGGCCAGGGTATTCATGACGGTGTAGACGCCCATGTAGGGATGAATGGCGTCTTCCATTCCCCTGGCTTTCCAGCGGATGGTTCCTTCCACGAAACCGCCCTCGAAATCTCTTCGTAAGAAATCGTTCGATGCCTTGACGCGCGGGTCGGTAACGTCGAACAGCCGTGTCGGCCATAGCGTTTCGGTGTTGCCCCAGTGGGTGCCGTCCTTTTCCCAACTGGGTGGAAACCACGCCAGGCCGGTGCGCTTCCAGGCCGCTTCGATCGCTTCGCGGTAAGAGGCGGCTTCGGCCCGCAGCGCTTTGGCATCCTCCGGTTTGCCCAGCCGCTCGGCGGCATCGGCGGTGCACAGGATGCCGCGCAGGTTCCACAGATCGTAGCCGACGATGTGGTGCTTGCCGTCCCACAGAAACTCGCCATCGGCGAGCGCCGCGCTGAGCAGGCCCTCAAACGGGGAACCGGCGGGCGCGCGGCGGCGGTCAAACATGGTCCAACTGACAGCCTGGAGCATCCGCGGATAGACGCGGGCCAGAAAGGCGTTATCGCCACGGATGCGCGCATACTGCCAGAGCGCCCACAAGGCCTGCCCGTTGGCATCGAACTGGCCGCCTTGCGATTCAAACCGTCCGTCGTAGCGCTGCCGGGCCAGAAAGAGGTTGATGGCGCGATCGGTCATATCGTTTAGCCCGGCCTCCTCGAGTTCCATCACCTGGTAGGCGCCATCTCGAATATAGAAGGTGTCGTAGAAGCCTTCGCCGCCGCGCAGATCGCCGAGGTCGTTGGCGATCATCTGGCAGACGTGCGCCGCCATCAGGGCCTGGGTAGCCTTAGGGCAGGGCACCTGAACGGTTGCCGCCCCGGCCATTGCGCCGCGCCAGAAACCGATGGTCCGATCGAGCCAGAGCGTGGCGCTGGCGCTGTCATATTTTGCCTCGCCGGGAACCGGAAAGTAGGTGTATCGCGCAACTCCTTCGGCCGATTCGCCGGGCGCCAGCGTCCACTTCCAAGAGTACTCGCGCGTGTGTTTCGCTCCGGTCATGAACTGGGGAATCTTCTGCTTATAAGCATCCTGGCGCGGCTGGACGGCAGCTTGAGCCGCAGCCGGCCCGGCCGAGGTGTTGGTGGCCCGTACGCGGATCCAGTTCAGGTAGTTCTCGGTTTCAACCGGCCAGCGGAAGGCGCTCTGCCACTGTTTGGAGTCGGGCAGGGGAGTGGCCCACCAGGTGATTTCGTAGCGGACCGGACCGTCGGCGGCTTGGACCAGGATCACCGGCAGCCAACCTTCGAGCGCCTGCTTCACCTGCTCGTGCCGGAGCGGTTCGAGAGTTCGTCCGACGCGCACTTGAACGGCGGTCCCGCCGGCGAGGTAGAGTTCGCTCCCGGGTGTGATGCGGCTGCCGTAAACATAATCGGGCAGGCCGATGACATTCCAGTCATTACTGAAGTAGTTGAAGGCGTCCCCCATCCGGGAATCGGCGGCCCATGCGGAGAGCAGCGCAGACAGGAGTATAGAGCAGAGAGACCGTACAAGCCGTGTTCCACACATGACGGTGATTGTAGCTCTGCCGGTGAACCGGCGGCCGCCCCGTGGTTCGCTACACTGAAACTCAATGCTCCCGCGCCGGAAGACCGCGCTCGTGTTGTCGGCTGGTGGAATGTTCGGAGCCTATCAGGCCGGCGCGTGGGAGGCGATTGCCGCCAGCGGACTGGTGGTGGACATGGTGATTGGCGCTTCGATCGGTGCGGTGAACGGGTGGGCCATCGCCGGCGGATGCAGTCCGGCCGAGCTTGCCGGACGCTGGCGGCAAGTGCAAAATGCCAGCCGGTTGCACTGGCAGCTACCCTGGCCTCCCCTTCGCGGCGCGCTCCATGCCGGGGAGTTCGAGCGGTCCATTCGCGAGGTGTTCGAGGCGTTTCGCCCGGCTCTTGCTTTCTCGGCCGTGCTGACGGATCTAAGGCGCATGAAGCCGGTGTTGTTCGGCGGTGGCGAACTTACCTGGAGACATCTGGCGGCCTCCTGCGCGGTTCCCGGGCTACTGCCGTCCTACAAAATCGGCGGCCGTTGTTACATGGATGGAGGCCTGCTCACGGCGCTCCCCGTCTGGGCCGCCGAACGGATGGGCGCCGAGCGGATTATCGCGGTCAATGCCTGGACTCCATCCCGGTGGATGCGCCTGCTGCTGAAGGGAGTGAAACTGCGCAGTAGGATTGTCCCGCGGCTTTCGGCCGGAATCGAACTAGTTCGGATCCGGCCGGCCGGGCAGTTGGGGTCGATGCGCGACACGCTGGTCTGGAAAAGAGAGAACGTGGAACGGTGGATGGAGATGGGCCGGCGTGACGCTTCAGGCGCGCTGGCCGGATGGATGAACGGTGCGCAAGCCGGGTGAACATCCGACATACTCGGGGATGGTCGATTCTTTTGGCCTTGACCGGCCGGTGCCGGAGCTTCTTTCAGGTTCCCCGCTTCAGCTTGCCGTTCAACCGCTAAGTCGCGGGACCAGCGGTGGTGGGCCAAACGGCGATGAGCCCTGTGCGAAACCCAAACCTGCAGGTGGTTTGCAACTAGCATGGTTTGAACCGGCGGCTGCGCAAGCAGGGTGAATCGAATAAACTATTCTGTCGTAAAGGAGCGTGCGGTTACCTTGTGGCATCATGCTGGCCCTTCCGGCCTTAAATTCATACTGAACGTAATCATGGTTGTGCTGTTGGCGGGAGCCGCCACCGTCACGGGACAGACACTCCGCAGCGCCGTCGTAGGCTATGTTGCGGATTCCGATGGCCGTCCCGTACAAGGCGTGGAGGTGACTGCCCGGCAGGAGGAGACGGGTTTACAGCGACGGACCGTCTCGAACAGCGAGGGGACCTATAGTCTTCAGGAATTGCCTCTGGGATCCTATGAAGTTACGTTCGAACGCAGTGGTTTCCGCAAATTGCAGTACAGCAGCGTTCTGCAATCGGCCGGGCAGACGCGGACGCTGAACGCCACGCTGGAGATTGCTCAACTGCACCAGTCGATCGAGGTTCGCCAGGCCACGCCCGCGCTGGACGAGACCACCGATACGCTGGGCGCCCGCGTCGGGAAGCGGCAGATTGGCCACCTTCCGATCAACGGGCACAACTGGTCCAATCTGACCGCCCTGACGGCCGGGGCAATCGACGCGGGCGGAAGCAACCAGCGCACCATACGCTTCGCCGGCCGCGCCAAGGACGACAACAACTTCACCTACGACGGGGTGGATGCCACCAACATCGTCAACCAGTCTCAACCGGCGTTTGTGCGGCTGGCCATACCGACCGACACAATTGCCGAGTTCACGGTGGAGTCCATGCTTTCCACCGCGGCTTCCGGCCAGACAACCGGCGGGCAGATGAACCTGACCTCACCGTCGGGCACCAACCAGTTCCACGGGAGCCTGTTTGAATTCTTCCGGAACGATGTATTGGATGCGCGGGACCCGTTTGGCGCCGACCGGCCTGCGTTTCGCATGAATCAGTTTGGAGCGAGCGTGGGGGGGCCGGTTGTTAAGGATAGAATCTTCTTTTTTGCCGCCTACGAGGGAATCCGCCAGACGCTGGGGCAATCGCTGAACGGCTTCGTGCCAACCGAAGCGTTTCGCAGCCAGGTTGCCGCTCAATCGCCGGTGCTCGCGCGGATTGTCAACGCCTATCCGTTGGGCCAGACGCAGATCACCCCGCAAGTCGCGGCATTCGCGGGTAAGGGGACGCAATGGAATCACGAGGATTCCGGCATGGTCCGGCTCGACGACCGGTTTACCGATCACCTCAGTGTCTTTATCCGGTTGAACATGGATGCCGCCTTGAGCAGCGTTCCGTCGGTACAATCGGGACAGTATCTGAATGACCGGTTGATTACGGACTCGCGCCCGGTGAACGGTGTAATCAACCTGCTGGACGTCCTTTCCCCCACCGTGCTGAACGAGGTGCAGTTTGGCTTCAACAGGGGAACGCTGACCACCGCCAACAACGGGGACAACGGGTTGATCTACTCGGTTTCCGTACCGGGCTTCACGCCACAGAGCTTCAACAAGACCAGACCGGAAATCGGAAATTCATTCTCCTTCGGCGACCGTATCTCGATGGTGAAGGGGCGTCATGTACTCAAGGCCGGCGTGGAAATTCGCCGGATTCAATTCAATTCCGGCAATACGGAGAGCGGCGCAATCGGCTTCGCCTCGCTGGCCGATTTTGCCGCCAATCGCGTGAATTCCGCCAGTTACGCGGCGGAGTTGCCGATGAACGGACTGCGCAAAACCGGCTTTTACGGCTACATTCAGGATGAATACAAGTGGCGGCCGAACGTCACGTTGAACCTCGGGCTGCGCTATTCATTTTTTAACCGCTTTCATGAGGCTTTCGGCCGCGCGGTGCCTTTTGACTTCGCCACCTGCGGCGCGCAGGGTTTCTGTCCCGCCGGCGCTGAATTCGGCGAACCCAACCTGACGAATTTCGATCCCCGGGTAGCCATTGCGTGGGCACCCACAGCGCTGGGCGGAAATACCGTCATCCGGAGCGGGTTCGGGCTGTATCACGGTGACGGGCAGGTGGAGGACCAGAGCCTGCCGATCACGAACGAGGTCAAGCAGTACTCCCTGACCCAGGCCACAATACCTAACTTGAGCTTTCCGCTCGCGCCATTCATCAGCAGCGCGCCAGGGATCGCCTCGGCGAAATCAATGGACCGCCGGCGCAAAGACGCTTACACGTCCCAATGGGGCTTGTCGGTTCAGCAACTGATGCCTCAGAACTTCGTGGGGACTGTTTCCTACGTCGGCAGCACCGGAACCCATCTCTATACGAAGACCTATGTCAACATGCTCAATCCGGTGACGGGCCTGCGCCCGTATCCGAATTTCGGCCTGGTGGAGTTTCGCGGAAACCAGAACAACAGTTCCTTTCAGGCCCTGCAGGCATCGCTGCGCCGCTCGTTCGAACGCGGTCTGCTGCTTGCGGTCAACTACATGTGGTCGCACGAAATCGACGATGGATCGCTGGGCGCCGGAGACGCCGTGTATCCTCAAAACACTTTCTGTCGGGCATGCGAGCGCGCCAGCGGCAATTTTGACGCCCGTCATGTGTTCAACGGCAACGGAGTTTATCAGCTTCCCTTCGGACGAGGCCGCAGGAATTTGAGCCAACCGGGAATGGCCAGCGCGCTGCTGGGAGGATGGGACCTGTCGTCCATTTTCACGGCCCGCACGGGAATGCCGGTGAACGTCACCATAGACCGCCGCAGTTCGGATGTGCCTGGCGGGAACTCCAGCTCCCAGCGGCCTGATCTGGTGCCGGGCGTCTCACTCACTCCGCCTCAAGGTTCGACAGTGGCCAACTGGATCAATCCGGCTGCCTTCGCCGCCCCGGTATCGCGAACGTTCGGCAACGCGGGCCGCAATCTTGTCCGCGGCCCCGGCGCCTGGCAACTGGATCTGAGCTTGACCAGGAATATTCAGTTGAGTGAGCCGCTCCGGCTGCAATTCCGGGCCGATGCGTTCAATCTCTTCAATCACCCGCAATACGGAGTTCCCCAATCGAACCTCTCTGCCGGCCCGGGCAACTTTGGCGCAATTCTCACAACGCTGAACACCTCACCGGTCGGAACGGGAACGCCACGCCAGATTCAGTTTATGCTGCGGTTAAGTTTTTGAGTGACAATAGGTATTTATGGCGGCATACAAGATCTTTCGCATGAAGGATGCTCCGCGCCAGCAGTTCCGCTGGGCGCCGCACACCAGTGGCATAACCCAGGTGAAGCCAAAGGACTACCTCGAGGATGGGACGGTGGAAGCACCCAGTCCTTATGGGGCTTGGTCCGCGCTGAAGGAATCCGCGGCGCCATTGGAGGTGGGAGACCTGTTGCAACCGGAGGATGGCGCCCTGCGAATCTATAAGTATGTCGGATTTGAAGAGGCAAAATGGCTGGTACCCGAGGTCAAGGGAGGGGTGGAAACCGGAGCGATTCCGGCCGCCGCGGCTTCGGAAGGGGCAGAGTTCCGGGCCTGAGAGTGGACTCGTTGTGATCGGAGTCGCAAAACCAGCCGGGAACTGAGTGTAAGATTAGAAAATGCGTCTTTCTCCGAACGAGGCGGATCGCCTAAACTCGTTCGCGCTTGTGGCGTACATTCGTGGTTCGTTAGGGCGATTTCTGGATGATCTAAGGCTTGAGATCGCTCCTAACTGCAATCCACACGCACATGTCAGCATCCTGCCGCCCAGGCCGATCCACGGATCAGCCGACGAGGCATGGGAGCACATCCGGACACGGGTGGAAGATATTCCGGCCTTTCCTGTTCGCATTGCGGAGATCGAGGTATTTCCCGTCACTTCAGTAATCTACATCGCACTCGGGCAGGGTAGGAGTGATCTGGAGCAGATGCATCGGGCCTTGAATACGGGGTTGTTGGATTTTCAGGAACCGTTCAAGTACCATCCGCATATCACCCTGGCCCAGGAGATTCCGCTGCCGGATGTTGTCCCGGCTTTGGAACTCGCCCGGCACCGCTGGCGCGAGTGGTCCCATGAGCGGGAATTTCTGGTCGATAACGTCACCTTCGTGCAGAATACCGGACAGTGCGGCTGGCGAGATTTGGCGTGTTGCTCCCTGGATGGAACTCCTTCGTTTCACGAGAGGTAGCAGCGCTTACTTCGCGTATCACTCAAAAAATTTCATCTGCCCGGTGGGCTTCTCCTTCTTACGTGGCTGCCGCAGTGGGCTGCCAACGACGCCCAGCACCTGGACATCACTCAACGCCTGGCGGGGAACAAAGATTTTTTGGCTGTTCCAAACTCCTTCCGGGGGCGTCACGGAGATACCGGCGGGCTCGAACAACAGCAGATTGTTAGCGATCAATCCCTCCATCTGCTGGCCGTCACGGAAGACCAACCGGACCCACAAACCGTGCGCCTTGGGGCGATTGGCAAATACCAACTTGTTGGGCGGCGGCGGATCGGCGTCGAAATCTCTAACAAAACAAACAGCTTTTACGTCCCGATAGGGAACTGCCAGGAGGCTACCGGAGGCGGATAGCAGTTCCACACCGTGTTCGGCCAGGAACGTCTGCGGATTCACGAACCCGCTTAAGGGTTCACGGTCGAATCGCAGGACGATCGTCTTTTTTGTGGTGGATCCCGCCAAATTTTCTCTCCGCTGGTGTCATCGGGCGCGTATAACCATAACTTCTCCCGACCCAATATGTTGGCACCATCTTCCAAACAATTTCGCGGTTATTGTATCATTGGCAGGATGCGGGTAGGATCAACGGCGCCACCTTCGATCGCGGCATTCCTGAACTACTGCCGTGCCGAGAAGGGACTGGCGCACAATTCGATTACTGCGTACCGGCGCGATCTTATTGATTTCTCACACTTTATCGAAGTCTCTGGGACTGCGGAAGGCGACGCCGTACGACCCTACCTTGACCATCTCTACGCTGCCGGACTATCCAGCCGCACGATTGCCCGCCGCCTGACCTCGCTGCGCAACTATTTCGCATTTCAACTGCGGGAGGGAGCCATCGGGTCGGATCCGACGCTGTTGATACCGTTGCCCAAACAATGGTCGCAATTACCCAAGTATCTGAATTTAGAAGAGATAGACAGGATTGCAGAGACGCCCGCCGAGACTGCGACCGGATTGCGCAATCGCGCGATGATCGAACTTCTGTTTGCCACCGGATTACGGGTGTCGGAACTCTGCCAGGTGGAATCGGCCGATCTGGACCAGGAAGCCGGAATCATCCGCGTGGTTGGCAAGGGCGGTAAGCACCGGTTGGTGCCGGTGGGAAAACAGGCCCTGGCGGCGGTGAGCGAGTATTTGGAGAGCGGCCGGGCGCAACTGCTCAAAGCGCGATCCAGCCGGTTTCTATTCATCACCGCGCGTGGCGGGCCGCTGACGCGGCAGGCGTTTTGGCATCTGCTGAAACTTTGTGGTAAGAAAGCCGGTGTATTTCGAGATTTGAGCCCGCATGTGTTGCGGCACAGCTTTGCGACCCACCTTCTTGAAGGGGGCGCGGATTTGAGAAGCTTGCAGACCATGCTGGGGCACTCGGACATTTCCACGACGCAGATCTACACCCATGTGGCGCGATCGCGTCTGAGGCAGACGATCGAACAGCATCACCCGAGAGCTTGAACGGTTCCGTGCCCGGAGGATGTCATTTCCGGCCGGTTTGGACACGACGACCATGAGCGACTACATGTTTATGTTGGAGAGCCATTTAAGCGCCGATCAGACGCGAGTGGTTTCCCAGGTGCAGTCCGCGGCGAGCGGGCTCGGGTTCGCTTTGTTCCTGACCGGGGGAGCCATGCGCGACATGCTTGGCGGGTTTCCGATCAACGATCTGGATTTTGCCGTCGAGGGTAACGCGCTCAAACTGGCGAATGAGCTTGGTGAGAACGGAACCGAGGTGCTGGAGGCCAACGAGCATCGACGGACCGTGGAACTCCGGTTCCCGGGGGGTGTGAGGGGCAGCGTGAGTTCGACCCGGCAGGAGCGCTCCATTCGCAGCGGGGCCAAGCTGCAGATTCCGCGGGCGACCATCCATGAAGACCTGCGGTCGCGCGACTTTACGATTAACGCGATCGCGCTCTCGCTGAACCGCGCGTCGCGCGGCTTGCTGCTCGATCCCAACAACGGCCTGGCCGACCTGGAACGGCGCGAGTTGCGCGCTATCTCCAACTACAGCTTCCATGACGATCCATCCCGGCTGATCCGGTTGATCCGGCTGCGGACGCGACTGCACTTCACCGTGGCTGAACGGACGTGGCAGCAGTATCAAAACGCGCGGGAGGCCGGGTTGGAGTTGAAGATCACGCCGGCGGCCTTGATGCGCGAATTACGCAGCTTCGCCTCGGAGCCGGATGTGGGCGAGCTGCTCAAGGCGTTGGACGAATGTGGCTTGATGAGGCTGTTCTCCCCGGCGCTGAGCGGGGCGAATCTCAATATCGCGGCGTTTATCCGGCTGCAGAAGATGTACCGGATGGTTCCATTTGGCGTGGATTTTCCGGTCGATGATTTCGGGCTGTTTCTGTATACGCTGACCGAAAAACTCAGCCGTGGCGAGCGAACGGCGATGCTGAACGCGCTGGACGTGCCGGTGGAGGACCGCCAGGCGGTACGGGCGTTACCGACGCGCTCGGCGGCGCTGGAAAAGCAGTTGGCTTCACCGCAGTTGTCGAAGCCATCACTGCTGTTTACCGTGCTCTCCAAATCCACGCCGGCGGCCATTCTGTTCACGCTACTGCACAGCAGCCAGCGGTCGACGCAGGACCGTATTCGCAACTACCTGCAAAAGTATCTTCCGGCATCGCAGGAAGTGACCGCGGCCGAAGTAGAGGCCGCGGCCGGCGCTGCTCCCGGTACGCCGAAGTTCGAGCGCAAGCAGCAGGAACTGGTTGCCGCCCGGCTGGACGCACGCCCGAAGCGGGCCCCTGAACCGGCTCCCGAACCCGAGCCCGCACCGGTGAAACCCGCCGGCACGCCCTGGGGCGGCCGCCGCGGGCGGCGCCCTTCATCCAGCCCGGGCCCGGTCTGAGATATTTTCACACCGTAGGCCAGGCGTCATTCAGTAGAGTCCTCATAAAAATTATTGACTCCCCAAGCGAGTTGTGATAATTTCACATCACTCCACTTGAGGTGGCCGCATGATTTCCAAGCTAGCTTATGTCTCGCTTCTGGCGCTGCCGTTGCTGTGCCAGACCTACACCGGTTCGATCCGTGGCCGGGTTACCGATCCCACCGGGTTACCAGTCCCGAACGCCCAGGTGTCCATCACCGAGGTAAGCACGAATTCGCTCAGCCGGACGGTGACCAACGCCGGCGGAGACTACCTGGTGAGTTTTCTGAAACCGGGCGAGTACCGCATCCAGGTGGTAGCCGCCGGGTTCAAGGAGGCGCTGCAGGCAGGGCTGCAGTTGCAACTGAACCAGAGCATGACCACCGACATTCAGATGCAACTTGGCTCGGTCAACGAGTCGGTTGAGGTCTCCGCGAGCGCGACGCAGTTGAATGTGGTGTCGCCGGAGATCGGCCACGTGGTGGGCACCGAACAGTTGATGAACGTTCCCCTCATCGCCACCAATTCGCGGGGACGCTCTCCGGTGCTGCTGGCCAAGCTGGTTCCCGGTGTCACCTCCACCAGCGCCAACAACTCGAACATCAACAACTTCAGCTTCGGCGGCGGCCGCCCGGTAACCAACGAGATCATGGTGGATGGTCTGCCTACCACCAACCCGTCGGATCAGACCTATACGCTGACGCCGAGCCCGGACTCGGTACAGGAATTCAAAGTGCTGACCACGCCCTTTTCGGCGGAATTCGGCCATACCGGCGGCGGTATCATGATGCTCACCTCGCGCGGCGGCACCAATATGTATCATGGCGCGTTCTATGACTACTTCCGCAACCGCCTGTTGAATAACCGCAACGTGTTCCAGACCACCAAGTCGTCATTGAAATACGTTCAAAATGATCCCGGTGCAACCTTCGGCGGGCCGGTTCTGATCCCGAAATTGTACAACGGCCGTGACAAGACGTTCTTCTTCACCGATTTCAATGTCACCCTGGCCTCAAACGGCAACCTCTACACACAATTGGTACCAACGGCGACCGAACTGGGCGGCGACTTCTCGCAGACCCTTGCGGCCGGTAAACCGATGACAATCTACGACCCGGCTACCACACGGCTGGGACCGGACGGCAAGAGCTACCTCCGCGACCCGTTCGCTTCGAATCGGATTCCAACGGCGCGCTTCGACACTTCCGGCGCCCAGATCGTAAAGTTTTACCCGGCTGCCAATGGCGCATTTCCAGGCAACCTGAACTATAGCGTGAACCCGCCACAGATCCGCCAGACGTGGCAGTGGCTGGCGCGCCTGGATCACAATTTCAGCTCCAACGACCGCTTCTTCGGCCGTATCGGCGGGTACAATCCGAACTCTGACGCACAACCTCGCATCCTGAACAAGGCGAACAATGACACCTCGGGAGGCTTTCGCGACACGCAGATTACGCTGAGTTATACGCACGTCTTCGGGCCACGCGTGGTGAACGACGCCCGCGTTGGCTTCGTTCAGGAGCACAACTACACGCTTGCATCCAGCGCTCCTTCGCCAGAGCTTGGAATCAAGAACGTGACGCTGAACGAATTTCCGATCGTCGCCGTTCAGAACCAAAACCTGATCCAACTCGGATCCAAACCCTCCGATGGCGACCGCGACCGTAGCTACGTCTTTTCCGAAGCGCTCAACTTCATCTATGGCCGCCACACGCTGAAGTTTGGTGGCGATTACCGCAGGCAGATGTACAACTTTTGGAGTCCCGGCAAACTCGGAGGCCAGTATACTTTCTCCGGCATCTTCACAAGCCTGCCGGGCACCCAGGGCACCGGTGCCGGGCTGGCCGACCTGCTGCTTGGTTATCCGTCGGCAACCGCGATCAATATTACCGACTACACCTTCCGGATGAACATCAACTGCGCCGGCGCTTATGTCCAGGACGATATCAAGCTTTCGCCGCGATTCACCCTGAACCTGGGCGTACGATGGGAGTACAACGGCCCCTATTCGGAAGCGAACGGTCAGTTCGCCAGCTTCAATCCGACTTTGAAGAATCGCACCACCGGTAATCCGGGCGAGGTCGAATTCGCCAAAGTGGACTTCAAGGGCAGCCACTTTTCACCCAACGTATACACCAATTTCCTGCCCCGTATCGGTTTCGCCTGGAATGTGTTTCCCAAGTGGGTTATCCGTGGCGGCTATGGCATGTACCTTTTGCCCACGATCGGCTATTCCGGCTTCGGACCGGTCTCTCAATACAGCGTCAACGCGAGTTTTCCGAGCCTGGACGGAATCACGCCGCGCTACCAGTTGCAGAACGGCGTACCGCCGTACTCGTTCAACGTGGACGCCTCCGGCCGGCCAAACATCCCGGCCAGTCTGACGTCGCCGAGTTCAAACGTCACCATGTTGGAGCCGCGCTCACGTTCAGCCTATAACCAGTCCTGGCAGTTTGGCTTCCAGCGCCAGATTGGGGATACCTGGCTGGCCGAGGTGGATTATGTCGCCACGAAGGGAGTCAAGCTTCCCAGCGTTTATTCGTTGAACCAGCTTTATTCCTGGAATTGGGGACCCGGTAACCGCCAGGCGCTCCGGCCGTTCCCGCAGTATGCCGGTGTCTCGGGGTTGTTAAATGACGGCAACTCGATGTATAACTCGCTGCAGGCCAAGCTGGAACATCGCTGGAGCAACGGCCTGCTGGTACAGGCGGCCTATACATTCAGCAAGTTGATCAATGACATCGACGGACCGTCACGGGCCAACGGCGCGACACCGCAGGATTATTACAATCTGAGGGCCGAGCGCGGCGTGGGCGGTTACGACATTCCCCAGCGTTTCGTTACCAGTTTCGTCTACCAGGTACCGCTTGGCCGGGACGGGAAGCACCTGAACGACATTCCGGTAGTGAAAGACATCATTGGCGGCTGGCAGGTTTCCGGCATCACCGAGTTTCAGATTGGCCTGCCGATGACCATCACCCAGAGCTATACGTCGTGGGGGCCGAGCAACCAGCGGCCGAACATCGTTTCAGGACAATCGCCGGCACTGGCCCGCGGCGACCGGACAATCCAGCGCTGGTTCAACACCGGGTCATTTACTGCTTCCCCTCAGTACACGCTCGGCTACGCGCCGCGCTTTCCGCTGCACGGGCCCGGCATTAATAACTGGGATCTTTCGGCAATGCGCAACTTCCGGCTTTTCGAGCGGACCAGCATGCAGTTCCGTGGAGAATTCTATAACGCCATGAACCACCCGCAATTCTCGAGGCCGGGAACCAATCTGAGTAGCCTGAACAGCTTCGGGATTATCAGCGGTGCCGGTGACGCCCGCATCGTGGAGTTGGCGCTGCGGATCTTCTTCTGACCGGCGAGCGGCAAATGGGGCGGCCGCCAGGTCCGCCCCGAATCCTTATTTCAGCACTTCCGCGAATACATAGAATCCGAACAGCGGCTTCTGGCCGCCGCGGCCCCAGCGTTCCATCTTGTACTGAACGCGGAGAAATTCGATCTCCGGGTTCGCGCCGAGATCGAGAACGATCCGGTACGTACCGCAGTAGAACTTCTGCGGGAACGCCGCCAGGGCTTTGGGCGTCCAGGTGGTCTGATCGGGTGAACCCCAGACGGAGACATCCAGGCTCTCCTGCTCGATGATCCGGGTAATACCCAGCGTCACCGCCAGGGTTCTGCCTTTGGCTTCCCCGAGCCACAAGCCGGGTCCGTTTCCGGCGGCCGAGACGACGGTTTCCGGCAATAGAAAAGCAGGAAGAGTCCTCGAAGCGTTATCGGCGTCCGCGGCGCTGCTCATATTCGATGCGTCCTATCTATATTAGGGTCGCACACTCCGATTCCCAGCGAAAGGGCCATGGTTGCCGATGTCCCGGTTTGCGGCCGCCGTCGCCCGGGGAATCTCGACGTCGAGCAGGCGGTCGATTCCGGCGAGTTTCTTGCGGATGCTCGCGGCGGTGAAGATTCCCGCACGGACGCCGCCATTGGTGATTCCATTGCCGCCGTTGGTATAGCCCAACCGTGAATCCTCTTCCACGAATTCCAGCGCCATGGTGGCATTCCGCCTCTCGTCTTCAAGCACTTGCCGCATTTTGCCGAGCACTTCGGGGCGATTGGGGGCCGTTGCCAGTTCACGCCGCAGGCGGAAGAACTCCATCAGATGGAGAGCCGTCCGGACGCAACTCAACTGTACGGTGGCCAGCCCGAGTTCCCTGCGCGCTTCACCGCGTTCTTCAGGCGCGGTGAGTGCCGTGGCCTGGCGCATCAACCGGACACCTTCGGTCCAGCCACGTTCCATCCGGCCGAAATACTTGCCGGCGATCTGGATGTCCCACGGTTCGGTCCACTCCAGGCTATTGAAGAACTGCCGCCTGTCGTGGTGATGCGGGCGGTAGCCTTCATCCCAGAAAAAAGGATGGGCAGGGCCTTTCTGGAACGGGCCGTTGCGCGACGTGTTGTCGGAAAGGGGGTAGGAAGCAATCGCTTCGCTCAGTTTGTTCCAGGCTTCGACAAACAGCGGAGCGGCGCGTGAGCCGAAGTCGCGCTCGGCCATCCGGCGCAGCACGGAGTCATCTTCGGGCAGGGGATCCCAGGTGTACCACTTCACCAGGTCCACGATGCGCGACGGTTGAAAGCCGTTATGACTCCAGTTCATGAACAGGCCAGTGGTCTGCGGATAACGGGCGATGCGGCGGTAACGCTCAATAAACCGCTGTGGTACCGGGATGTAAGGGCACTGAACGTATTCCTGCGAGATCATCGACTCGGTCTTGATCCACAGCGGCAGGCCGGCTTTGGTTACTAACGGCACCTGCAACCGGAAGTTTTCTGAAGGCCCGAGCAGGGCGATGGTGTAATCGTAAGCCGGATCCACCACGCTGTCCCGCCGGATGAGTCCCTCCTTCTCAAAGGTTTGCAGCCAGATGGTGTCCTTGGGCAGTTGTGCGATCAGTTGGGCGCGTGAAGGGTCACTCTCGGGCCAGGTGTACGTCCAGGCAACAACCGACGCCTTAGGGTTCACCGAGTGAGCGCCCTGGGAGATGAGACCGATCAATTCAGAGAGCACTGTGTCGCGGGAGCGGTTTGAGCAGCGGGGGCAGGTGTTGAGGCGCGCATTGGCCCGGCAGCTGTAGAGCCCCTCGCCATACGGGATCATGATGGCTCCCTTGATTCCGGGAGCGGCGCGAAACACCGAGGCGGTTGCTTCACGGATAAACCGTTGCACTACCGGGGCCGAAGTGCAGAGCAGATAGCCGGAGCCGTAGAACGAGTTCATCTGCCGCGCAATGCCGCGCGCATCCGGATGCTTGTCGAAGAATGCCGCCGGCAAAGGATCGAGCGTCACGTAGAGGTAGACGTCGATACCGTAGCGGGAAGCCCGATCGACCAGCGCGTTTAGCCGGGCCAGTTTCTCTCCGGCGCCGGTTCCCAGTTCGGACAGCGCCGGCGAGCGGCCCAGTTCATAAAGCTTTGCCCAAACGAAGATGGCATTGAAGCCGGCGCGCGACATGCGCTCGAGCAGGCCATCGGTGTAGGGATCGCCGCCGGGGTTCAGTTCATCGCCGGCATACATCGCGGCGCAACTGATGCGGGGTGAGTAGCGCGGGCCGCGGGTGATCGTCCCAATCTTCAGAACCGGCGCCTGGCGCAGATCCATCTCGTCCTGAAGGTAGTAGAGTCCGCGCATGAGCGCCCGGTCATCGTAGCCGGTGATGGTGATGTTTCCGGATGCAACGTTCAGCCGGAACGACTCCGGTTTGCTCAGCCCTTGGCGATCGATATGCAACTCGATCGTCTTGGGTCCGTGGGTGGTTGGAACGTTCATCTCCCCGGCCAGGAAGCGGCGAAACCCGTCCACTGCCGTACGCACCACCTCGGCAGCGCCGGCGGGCGTCTCAATTTGCCAGGATCCATCCAGGCGGACTTCTCCCGCGCCCGGCCGGGCATTCATCAGGCGGGCTTTGCGGTAGCGGGCGGGGCCGGTCAAGTCGCGCATGAAGGCGAAGGGCTCTTCCGAACGAGGCGCGAAGCGCGCCGATACGACCTGGAACGCCAGATCGGTGGCGGGGAGGGCGTTCCCGGAGCTGTCATACGCTTCGCCACCGGCATAAGCCGGAGTTACCGCGCCGTAGTCGAAGTTGATGGGGCCTTCTTCACCGGCACTGGTGGTTCCCCAAGCTTCGTAATGGCCCGCGCCGCCAGGGGCTTGGGAGAGGGTGATGTGGAGCGTTCGTCCGGCGGGCAGTTTAGCGCCGTGCAGATCGAAGCGGACAAACGTTTCAAAGTAAGCCGTCACCGCCCCGGCCGGCACGCTACCGTGTGCAAGGTCCGCGGCGCCGGGTTGTAGCCCCAGACGATATTCGAGCGCGCCGGGCGTTCCGCTCTTCATCACCTTCATGCGGATCGCCACGGCGCTGTCAGCGGCGGCCGGAAGCACGAAGGACTGCCCGGCACTCGAGTGGGGGTCGATTTTCAGTGAGACGGTCCTGTCGCCCAGCGGGTCGTAATCGTGCTGGGCCAGGATTCCGCTACCGGTATCCGCAAGGGACAGGGAGGCAGTCAATAGCGCGAGTGAAAGGTGTCGTCTGGTCATGATTCGAGTCCTGTGCTACCTTGCCGCGGTGGCGCGTCCGAGCAAATCGATCATCCGCTGGCGGTAGCTGCTCCATTTCATAAAATCGGGCGCTTGGTCTTTCGGAGCTTGATCGACGAAGGCCACTGCCTGCTTGATCAGTTGCTCCGCTTCGGCATGGAAAGCGGTTCCGGCGGTGCGGTCCGCCAGCATCCGCAGCAGTTCGTAATCCTCGCTTCCGTCGAGCGATGCCTCCCAGCGCTTGCTGTCGACCCACCCCTTGGCGGCAGGGTACACGGTGCCCCATTCGGGCGTCGTGTGCGTGGCCGGCGTCCAATCGTAGCTGAAATTCTGATAGATCCAGAAGCCGCCTCCGGTCATCCCCAGCGAGTAGGCCAGCCACGGCTTGCGGCGATAATATCCCAGAGGATCGAGACTGCGCTGTTCGCTGTCGGCTTCGTAGTGCCAGAACTGCTTGCCGCTTTGAAACAGTTGGCGCATCCCGGGGTCATAGACCAGTGGCAGATGGGGACACCAGATATCCACCAGACCGCGCAACGGCGCCAGAATTTCAGCCGTGGCGCCACCGGTGGGATTGGCGTAAATTTGCAGCTTGGGATCGGCTGCCCGAAGGCGCCGCACATCAGCCACGAACGCTTCGTAACTGGCGTCGTAGCCCATCAACGCAGGTTCGTCGATGGTGTACATCGCGTAGTCTTCGTATCCCAGGCCAAGGGTGCGCATGTGATTCACATACCAGTGCACCGCTTCGACAAAAGCTTTCTCGTTCAACCTGCCGCCCGCTCGCGCGCCCGGCCCGGTAATCCTCACTGCGCCGCTGACCAGCAGTATGGCCTTGCCGCGCAGGCGGCGGACCAGCGCGTCGTTAGCAGCCGTATCGGGAACTTGCAATGTACCGTCGGCCGCCACCGGAACGGAGATTCCAGAAATGATGAACACGTTGGTACCGTGTTCGAGGGCGTCCATGATGGCGGCCTCGCGTACTACCGGGTCGCGGATGCTGGCTGGATGAAGCCAATTGCAGTGCTTGTAGTGGAAGGTTGCGGGAAGGCGGGCCGGGCTCACTTCGAGCGCCACGGGAAGTTCAGACGCCTTTGCCTGGCTCAATAGACCACGGACGGAGAGCGTGGACCGGTACGGGCCGGTTTCGAGTGCGTGGCTGCGAAAGCGTAGCCAGAGCTTGACGGTCTCACCGGGCCCGATTCGCAGTGTCTGGTCGTCTCCCAGCGGCGGCAGGGGATCTTCCATGGTCTGTCCCATGTCGGTACGGATCAGCGGCACGCCGCGGAATTCCACTGCCTTGGCTGAGTTGACACTCTGCCCGCTGCCGGATTGAAACGCCGTGGCGGTGGCGCGGACCGTGACCGGATCGGGTTCGAGGTTGGTAACGGCGACCGCTGCCGATTCGAATTCACCGCCGAGCATCGAGACGCGGACTTGTCTTGACGTAGCCGTTGCGCCCGCAAAAAGCCGGGTGGCATCGAGATCCGCCCACGGGTCGTCAAGTACCGTGAGAGCCAGGGGACCAGACACATTGTGCTGTTTGAGGTAGCCAAGCAGAGCAACGCTCTGGCGCCACGAGCGGCGCGCGGCGTCGAAGCGTTCTCCGGATTGCGAGTCCGTGGCGAGCGTGAGCGAGGTCCGGGCGCTGCCCGCGAAATAGCCGATCAAGCCGGCATATTGCGGCAGGGACGCTCGCCAGCCGTTCAGTTCACCGAGGTGATCGGACAACCGTTCACGATCCTGGCTGAAATTCGCATCGAGCAGGTAACGGAAGCGGCGGATGCCGCTTTCGTCACCCAGCCAGCGAGCGGTGACCTGATACGTGCCGGGCCGTTCGGCGGTAAACGCCGCCCGGGATTCAGGAGCCCGCAGCAGTGTGACATGGGTGCTGCCATCGGGATTGCCGACGGACAGGGTTCCCGCCGCGCCTGCCGGAGCGGGCGCCAGGGCGACGCCATTGGTCCCGCCCGAAGCTTCCCGGGCTTCCACGGTACGCGTGGTTACCGAGGGCTTGCGGCTGGAAGCGCGATGGTGAACACCCGGCTGCGTGAAGTCGTTATGCTGGCCCGAGGAGAGTACCTGGCGGACTCCGGCGGGCAGCCGGAAACAACTGAGGGCGCCAGTGCCGGAAACGACAATCAGCCGGGGTTCATCCTGTCCGGCGAGGCGGACCAGAATCGCCGGGCTCGTACCGCCGCCGGGCAGCGGCAGCGATTCGAGCACCTGGCCGGCGGCATCCAACGCGTAAAGCGAGTTGCCCTCGACACCGGAATCACGCGCCACCTGAAAGATTCGCGTGCTCCCGGTCTGATCTCGAGCCACGGCGGCGGCCCAAAAAGCGCCCCGGCCTCCCACCTGGCGGTTCCACCGGGGGTGACCGTTGGCATCTACCGCATACACCCGGGTATTCTTGTCGCCGTAGAGAATCTCATCGCGGCCATCGCCGTCAAGGTCCGCTACTGCGGTCCACGTCGAAGTTTGCAGCACGGAAGGCGCATGCCACAGCAGGTTTCCCGTGGCCGCGTCCAGCGCGAACAGGCCGCGGCGGCCTTCGGCGGAGGTCAGGTAGACCTCAGGGCGGCCATCGTGCGCGGCATCGGCAATTGCCGGCAGCCTGGCGCCGAAACTGCCTGGCAACTGCTTTGCCCATAACAGTTCGCCATCGGTACGCATGCAGTACACATCGCCGCTTTGTGAGCCAAAGATGAGCTCGGGTGAGCCGTCGCCATCCACGTCGGCGGCAACGGGCATACCCGTCTCGCGCGGGCTGGAGACTTCGAGCCGCAGGCGTCCGCGTGCATCGACGGCGTAAAGGTGACCCTTGGAGTCGGCGGCCAGCAGTTCCGGGGAGCCGTCTCCATCAAGGTCCGTCAGGACCGCCATTCGCTGGCCGACAATCTTGTCCGCGCGCCGGTATTTCCAGAGACGCTCTCCGGTGAGCCGGAAACCGTAGACCGAACCGGTGCAATCGACGGCGTAAACGAGTTGCTGATCGCCATCGCGAGCGGCGGCCACGGTTACCGAAGCGATAGCGTCATCGAGATGGAAGCGGGCCCGCTGCTCGCCGTGGGGGCCCACAACCAGGATTTCGCCCGATGCCAGCGCCACCACGAGGCCGTCTTTCACCGTGCCGTTACCGATGGGGACGGGCGCGAGCGCGGAGCGTGTACCAAGATCCACCCGCCATTCGAGAGAAAGCACCTGGGCCGCGTTGGTGGCCGCTACTGAAAGCAGCAGCGCTCCCAAGAGAAGCGCCAGGCGGGCACGATTCTGTCTGGTTGTCACCGATGCTTCGGCGCGCTCAGGGTGGTGTTGTGGCTGGTTTGTTGGAAGACGATGCATGAGGGTTTGATACTTCCAGGCGATATACGTCGAGATGGCACGATTGTATATCCCTTGCGTGTTCGACGCAACCAAAGGCCAGCCGGCCAGGTCACCTGCTATATCGCGGCGGTGGAACGCCGCAGCAGATCGATGATCCGCTGGCGATAGGCGCTCCATTTCGCGAAATCGGGCGCCGTGCCGGTGGGAGCCTGATCGACGAAGGCTACAGCCTCCTTGATCAACCGCCTTGCCTCATCGTGCAATGCGGTCCCCCGTGTGCGGTCCTCGATGATTCGCAACAACTCGTAGTCTTCACTGCCGTCGAGCGATGCCTCCCAGCGTTTACTGGTGACCCAGCCCCGGGCCGCCGGGTACACGGTGCCATATTCGGGCAAGTCGTGCGTTGCCGGCGTCCAATCGTAGCTGAAATTCTGGTAGATCCAGAAGCCACCTCCAGTCATTCCGAGAGAATAAGACAGCCACGGCTTGCGGCGGTAGTATCCGAGAGGATCGAGGCTGCGCTGTTCACTCTTGGCCTCGTAGTGCCAGAACTGTTTGCCGCTCTGACACAACTGATGCAGTTGCGGCGACGCCTGTACCAGCTTCACCCAAGGGCACCAGATATCGACCAGGCCGCGCAGCGGAGCCAGAATTTCGGCCGTGGCGGCGCCAGTGGGATTGGCGTAAATCTGCACCCGGGGGTCGGCCGCCTTCAGCCGCCGCACGTCGGCCACAAACTTATCAAAGGCAGCGTCGTGGCCGTAGAGAGCCGGTTCGTCGACGATGTACATCGCATAGTCGTCGTATCCGAGACCGAGGGCCTGCATGTGATTCACATACCAGCGCACGGCTTCGACAAAGGCCTTCGTGTTCACTCCGCCGCCGGCTTGCGCGCCGGGGCCGGTGAGATGTATCGCGCCGCTGATCAGCAGTAATGCCTTGCCGCGCAGGCGGCGGGCCACGGCATCCTGAGCGGCGGTTTCGGGAGTTCCCAGCGTACCGTCGGCGGCCACCGGCACCGAGACCCCGGGAATGTCGAACACATTGGTGCCGTGTTCGAGAGCGTCCTCGATGGCCGCCTCGCGCAGTTCGGGATCCATGAAACTGGTGGGGGATAGCCAATTGCAGTGCTTGTAACGAAAAGTGCCGGAGAGACGGACGGGACTTACATCCAGCGTCACCGGGAGTTCGACGGCCGCGCTTTGCTGCAGCAGACCGCGGAAGGACAAAGTGGAACGGTATTGCCCGGCTTCGAGTGAATGGCTGCGAAAACGCAGCCAGAGCTTGACCGTTTCACCGGGCTCGATTCGCAGTGTCTGATCGTCCCCCAGTAGCGGCAGAGGATCTTCCATGGTCTGTCCCATGTCGGTACGGATCAGCGGCACGCCGCGGAATTCCACTACCTTGGCTGAGCTGACACCCTTTCCGCCGCGGGATTGAAAAGCTTGGGCGGTGGCGCGAACCGTGACCGGATCGGGTTCGAGGTTGGTAATTGCAACCGCCGCCGATTCGAATTCACCGCCGAGCATGGAGATGCGGACCTGGTTGGAAGCAGCGGTAGCGCCCTCAAAAAGTCGCGTGGCATCCAGATCCACCCATGGGTTGTCGAGTACCGTCACGGCCAGCGGACCCGAAGTGTTGTGCCGTTTCAGGTAGCCAAGCAGAGCCGAACCCTGACGCCAGGAGCGGTGTGCGGCATCGAAACGCGATGCCGCACGCAAATTCGCGGCCAGCGCGAGTGATGTCTTGGCATTGCCGTCCAGATACGCAATCAGGGGAGCATACCGCGGCAGGGCCGGACGCAGGCTATCTACATCGCGCAGATGATTGGCCAGCAGTTCACGATCGTGGGTGAAATCTGCGTCCAGACGATATTGAAAGCGCCGGACACTGCCGGCATCGCCAAGCCAACCGGTTGTGACCTGATATGTACCGGGCCCCTCCGGGGAGAAACTGACGGTGGAGGTGGGAACTCGCAGCAAATTCACGTGGATCGTGCCGTCGGGATTTTCCACTCGCAAGGAGCCCAGAGCGCCTGCCGGCGCTGAGGCCAGCGTAATGGAATTCGATCCGCCGGAGGCTTGCCGGGTTTCCACCGTTCCACTGCCGGGGGCGGAAGTCGCCGGTGATGCGGGGGCGCGACGGACGGATGGCGCTCTGGCGGAGACCATCCTGGTGGAAACCATCTTGGTGGAGGCCATCCGGGGTCCTGGCGACAGCACCTGGCGGACGCCGCCGTTCAACCGGAAGCAACTGAGGGCGCCGCTTGCGGAAACCACAATCAGGCGGGGCTCGTCCTGCCCTGGCAGCCTTAACAAAAATGGAGAATTGGAGCCGCCGCCGGGCAGAGCGATGGATTGCAGGAGTTGCCCGCCGGCGTCCAATGCGTAAAGCGAGTTGCCGTCATTATCGGAACCGCGCACGATCTGAAAGATACGGATCTCGCCCGTACCCAGCCGGGCGATGGCGGGAGCCCAGAATGGCCCCGCGCCACCCAGGTGGCATTGCCACTTCGGCTGGCCCTTGGAGTCCACGGCGAATATGCGGTTGCTTTTATCGCTGTAAAGGATCTCATCGCGGCCGTCCCCGTCCAGATCGACGGGCGTAATCCACGAAGAGGCTTGCATAATGGCGGGGGCGTACCACAACAGTTTCCCCGTGGCAGCGTCGAGCGCGAACAGGCCGCGCAGGTTATCGAGTCCCGAAGTTACATATGCTTCGTAGCGGCCATCGTGATCGGCGTCGGCAATCAACGGCAGCTTGCCGCCGAAATCGGCGGACAGTTGCTTACCCCAGATCAGTTCGCCGTTGGAGCGGGCGCAGTAGACACCTCCGCTTTTTGACGCGAAGACGAAGCCAGGCGCGCCTCCATCATTCAAATCGACCGCTGCCGGCATGCTTAGCATCTCGCCCGGCTCGGAAATTTCCAGCCGCGGACGCCCGTGCCGGTCAACCGCATAAAGATGGCCTTTGGAGTCGGCGGCGAAAACCTCAGCAGCGCCGTCTCGATCGAGGTCGATCAGTACCGCCGGCCGCTGGTCAACGATTTTGTATGTGCGCTGGTATTTCCAGACACGCTCGCCGGTGAGATGGAAGCAGTAGATCGAACCCGTGCTATCCACCGCGAACACGAGCGGTTGGCCGCCGCCCGAGGCGGGGGCAACCGTGACCGACACCGGGGAATTGTCAAGACGGAACCGGCTGCGCTCTTCACCGCGCGGACTAACCACCACCACTTCGCCAGATGCAAGCGGCACCAGCAGGCCATCGGCCACGGCGCCATCACCGAACGGAACCGGTTGGATCGCCGGACGCGCGCCCAGTTCCACCCGCCACTCGGGTGAAAGCACCTGGGCCGCGTGCCCACTTGCCACAGACAGCAGCAGCGCTGCGAGGATGGGCTCCAGGCGGGTTCGGATGTGTCTTCGCAGCACGAGCGTTCTCCTAGGTCCGGGATGGTGGCGTGGCCGGAAAGCCACGCTACAAAACTACCACAGCCGGCCAGCGCAGGACATTGGCGCCAGATTTGAGAACAGTAAGTATGCAAGGCAGAATGAAAATCGACATGACGATCATGCCTGCACTCTTCATCGGCCACGGAAGTTCGATGAACACCCTGGAGGACAACGGCTATACGCGGGGTATGGCACAAGCTCGGGCACGCGCTGCGGCGACTGCGCGCATACCGGTGATTGCCGGCGCATTGGTTCATCGGCGCAACCGCGGTGACCGCCATGGCACGCCCGCGTACGATTCACGACTCTTATGGCTTTCCCGATGAACCGTTGCTTTTGACTACCCCGCACCAGGCCTTCCGGAACTGGCCGGCGCCGGTCGTGACCTGCATGGGTATGGAGAGCAGGGCGAACCGCGTGCGACTCCGGATGATGATGTTCATCTTTGGCGTGATCCCTTTGGCGCTCCTGGAAAAGTTTGGGCGTCTTAGGGCGACATCGGGGTTCGTGATACGGTAAGTGCTACTAATACATCCATTCACGCTTCCAACTGGCACGATCACTTCTGCCCGCTCAACGCTTTGCGGTTTGGATCATTCCCGGCTGGATGATGGTTTTTCCAGTCGTCGAAGCAACTGCGCGTTTGTGGCGACAATGATCGTCGAGAGGCTCATCGCAACCGCGCCTACGCTCATCGGGAGGGTCAGCCCCCAATGGACGAACAAGCCTCCGGCAACCGGGATGGCCACCAGATTGTAGGCGGTCGCCCAGACGAGGTTCTGGATCATCTTCTGATAGGTGGCGCGGGAGAGCGCGATCGCTCCCACGACGTCGCGGGGATCGCTGCGAACGAGAACGATTCCCGCGGACTCTATTGCCACATCCGTTCCGGCCCCGATCGCGATACCGACATCTGCCGTTGCAAGGGCCGGAGCGTCGTTAACGCCGTCGCCAACCATTGCGACCCGTTTGCCCCCTTGCTGAAACTTCCTGACGGCCGCCGCCTTGTCAGCGGGCAGGACTTCAGCGGCAATCTCATCGATGCCGATACGCCGGGCGACCGAAGCCGCAACCGGCCTTGCATCTCCAGTGATCATCGCGACGCGTATACCAAGGCGGTGAAGGTCGCTCACGGTTTCCTTCGATTCCGGGCGGATTTGATCTTCGAGGGAGAGGGCGCCGAGCAAATGCCCGTCCGCCAGGGTGTAGAGGACGGTCTTGCCGTCCGAAGCCCACGTTTGGGTTAGCGTTTCAATCTCGGGCGTCAACTTGACCGCTGCCTCCGCCAGCAGTCGCGGTCCCCCGATGAGAACGGGCTTGCCGTCGATCAGTGCTTTTGCTCCACGGCCCGGAAAAGCCTCGAAGTTGGTCGCTGTCAGGGCTGGCGCCCCACGCCGCTTCGCTTCCTTCACAATCGCTTTTGCGATCGGGTGTTCCGAGCTGGCTTCGGCGGCTGCGGCATGCGCCAGCAGTTCCTGCTCCGAAATGCCCGCAACCGCCGCCGCGTCCGACACGGCATGGGCCCCGAGCGTCAGTGTGCCGGTCTTGTCGAATATGACGATGTCGAGGTTGCGGGCGCGTTCGAGAGCGAGCCTGTCCTTGACGAGCAGACCGCGCCGGGCTCCTACTGACGTCGAGATCGCGATGACGAGGGGAATGGCAAGCCCGAGTGCGTGCGGGCAGGCGATGATCAGGACGGTAGCCGCGCGAATAAGCGCGGCTTCGCTGTCACCCGCCAGCCACCAATATGCGAAGGTAACGGCGCCGGCAGCAATCGCCACATAGAAAAGGAGGGCGGCGGCACGGTCCGCAAGGGCCTGCGAACGGGAGCCTGACGCCTGTGCGGCAGCGACAAGACGCATGATGCCGGAAAGAGCAGTTTCGTTCCCAACCGCAGTTGAGCGGACGCGGAGGCTCCCGCCGCTGATGATCGTGCCTGCGATGACGGCATCTCCGGGGTGCTTTGTGACGGTCTTCGACTCGCCGGTTATCATCGACTCATCGGCATCTGCGCTGCCCTCATCAACGGTTCCATCGACGGGAACGCGCCCACCGGGCCGAACGAGGATGATGTCCCCCGCATGCAGCGCGGAGAGAGGAACGGCTTCCGTACCGGCGCTTGTCACGCGCTCGGCGGTGTCCGGGAGCAGGGCGGCAAGGGCATCGAGCGCGCCGCTGGCCTGGGCAATGGCGCGCATTTCGAGCCAGTGCCCGAGGACCATGATCGTAATGAGCGAAGCGAGTTCCCACCAGACTTCCACTTTGAAGAAACCCAAGGTGGCGGCCAGCGACGTGCAAAAGGCAACGATGATCGCGAGGCTGATCAGCGTCATCATCCCTGGCTTGCGGTCAGCCAGTTCCCCTGCGGCTCCTCGGAGGAAGACAAGGCCGCCATAAAAGAAGATGACCGAGCCGAGTACCGGAGGGATCAAACTCGAGCCGGGGAAGGACGGCGCATGGTAACCAAGCCAGTACTGGACCTCTCGCGACCAGATAACGACGGGAATACTGAGCGCGAAGGTCAGCCAGAACTTGTCCCGAAACATCGCCACGGAATGCCCGGCGTGCCGGTCATGACCCGCATGGGTATGGGAAGCAGCATGAACCTCGTGTGACTCCGAATGATGGTGATGTTCGTGCTTTGCATGATCCATTTCGCGATCCAGAAAGATCTTACCAATCTTTCGGTGAGGTCACCGCACCCGGCCCAGGCTCAGGCATGGTGGTCCCCAGAATTCAGACCACGCAATAAGCTAGAACTTCGGCGGAGTCGTGGACGCGGGAGAGGCGTTGACGACGACGCGAATACGGTACAGTCCGAAGTTCAAGGCGCGGGCAGCGATCGAGGCGATTCGCGATGAGAAGACGCTGAGCAGTTGGGATCGCCGTTCAAGGTGCACCCAATGCAGATCGCTAAGTGGCGGAAGGCGGCGCTGGAGCAACTGGCGGAACTGCTCGTGGATGGGCGGTCGCGAAAAGGGCGTATCCGGCGTGAAATAGTGAGAGGATTCCGGCGCGCAGCCTACTACCCCCAGGTATGCGCATGATGGGAAAGGCGGCGCCGGCTTTGCTCCTGCTGCTCGGTGTGCACGCCTGGGCGGCGGCTCGCGCCGAGTATCTTGGCGGGACGCTGGCCAGTATGGAGGAAGGCACCGGCGGAGGCATCGATACGACCGATGACGCCTGCTTTATTTTTAGTAACCGCCATGCCGCCATCCGGATACCCTGGAACCGCATCAACCTGATCGAATACGGCCAGCGGGTGAACCGGCGCTATGCCATGGCCGTGCTGATCTCACCGATCCTGCTTCTGGCGAAAAAGA
>JADZGD010000005.1 GCA_020854055.1 Bryobacterales bacterium
CAACAGGCACCTAAGGCCATATTCTTCCTGGGCGCTTAGTTTCATGCCAAATATTGTAACCTTCTTCGTCCAGGAATTAAATATATTTTAGGTCCGGTTATCCTAAAGTACTGTAAAGACGCGCCGGTGCGCAAGTTTTTCCTGCCGGCGGATGCGGCTGTTCGCGCCCGCCGGCGGAGTTCGCGGCTTGGACGTCTACTGTTCGCCCAACACTTCCCGCACTTTTTCCACCAGAGATCCCAGTGTGAACGGCTTCTGCAGGAACGTGGCGCCCGGTCCCAGGGCGCCCGAGCGAATCGCTTCGTCGTCGGTGAAACCGGACACGTACAGCACCTTCAGTCCGGGCTGCACGCCGGTGAGTTTCTCGGCCAGTTCCCGGCCTCCCATGTGCGGCATCACCAGGTCGGTCACCAGCAACTGAACCGATAGCTTGCGGCTCTCCACAATCTCCAGCGCCTCCCCACCGCCGGTGGCTTCAATTACGTTGTAGCCCTGGCGGTCGAGGATCTTCTTCATCAGCATGCGGATGCCGGCCTCGTCTTCCACCACCAACACCGTTTGCGCGCCCTCGCGCATCTGCTGGCGCGGGGATGCTTCCCGAATCGCTTCGACCTCGGTGGGCGGTTCGGCAACCGGCTCTTCCACCGCGGCCACGGCCGCGGCCGGCGCCGGCAGTTCCGCCCGCGGCTCGACCGGCGCCAGCAGTGCCGGGGTAGTCTCCTTTGGTGCCGTCTCTACGGTCTGCTGCCCGGCAATCTCCGCGGCTTCCGGTTCAGAGGGGGCTGGCGGCGGTTCGGGCTCAGCCGCCGATTCGGCTTGCACCTGCTGGTCTTTGCCGGCGGGCGCTTCTTCGGTGGCGGGGGCTGGCGGCGGGGTCCGTTCCACTCTTCCCACTACCGGAAACAGCAGGCGGAACTCGCATCCCGCACCCGGCGACGATCGGACGGTCACATCACCGCCGTTTTGCCGCAAAAGGCCGTAGGCGGCTGCCACCGGCATCGCGCCTCCGGAAACCTCCGGCTGTCCGAACGCCGGCTCAAACAGCCTGCGCCGCGACTCGGCATCGAGCCCCGCCCCGTCATCCCCAATCACGATGGCGGCGTGCGTTCCCGGGCGCAGCGTGGAGCGGGATGCGGCGTAGTCTTCTCCCAATTCAACCGCTTCAGCGTGAATGCTCAGCCGTCCCCCATCACGCAACCCGCGGACCGACTGGCTCACGAAACTCAGTAAGATCTGTTCCAGTTGCGCCGGGTCAGCCCTCATTTTCAGATCGGACTGAGTTTCCATAGCCAGCGTTACGTTGGCCGGCAACGCGGCCCGGATCGCCGCTTCTCCGCCGGCCAGGAACTCTCCGATGCTGATCTCCTTCGGCTGGCTGGCTGGTCTCCGGGTGAAGCGCTGCAACTGGGCCGAGACGTCGGAAACCCGTGCCGTCGCCCGCAGAATCTCCTCGATGTCGGCGCGCAGCGGATCTTCCGGTCCCAGGCCGGAAAGCAGTTGGTCTCCATACCCGCCGATGATCATGAGCAGGTTGTTGAATCCATGCGCCGCCCGGCCGATTACCCGGGACGTCGAGTCGAACTTCTGCGCCTCGAGAACCTGCTCCTCTACGGTACGGCGCTCGGTGACGTCGAATGACACGCCGGAGAATTTCTGTGCGCCCCCATCCTGGCCGCGCATGACATGCACGATGTCTCTCAGCCAGACCGTGCCGCCGTCGGCGCGCACCGCGCGGTATTCGCAACGGTGGGAATCGCCCGAGCCGGCCGCCCGGCGATAGAAGCTGTCTAGCCAATCCCGGTCTTCCGGATGGATCCGCCGCGTCCAGAAGTTGGCATCGCCGGTCCACTCCGCCGCCGGGTAGCCAAGCAGTTGCTCCGCCATCCGGTTGACATAGGTGAATCGCAGCGGCAGCGCATCAGCCTCCCAGATCGCCACCGGCGCCTGCTCGCGCTGATCGGGTGGCGGAGGGGGTAGTTCGGCGGGTTTCGCGTAGCCTTCGACGCCGCTGAAGTCCTCCACCGAAACCACTGCCTCTTCCTCGCCCTCATCACCCCAGCTTCGAATGCGCTGGATACTGATGCGGAGCACCCGCGCGCCTGTTTCGGCCGGTAACTCGAAGAACCGGTTAATCTCTGCGGTGCCCGACGCCAACACGTTCTCCACTTCGGCGTGCAGCCCTTCCACCGGCAGGATTTCGGCGAACGGCTTCAGCAACACATCCCGGCTGCGGAACCCGAACGTCTCGCAAAACGCCCGATTCGCCGACAACACGCTCAGGTCACGCGCAAGCACCAGGATTCCGATGGGCGCCTTGGCCACAATTTCCTGGTAGTAACGCCGTTCGGTCTCAACCAGCGCCAGTAGTCTGGCGACCTCTCTTGCTTTCCACCGTTCCAGATCGGCTCGCTCCATGAATGTCCTCAGTCCTAGTGTTGCGTCTGGGCTTGGCAGAGGCAATAGCTACTTTGCGGTACTCCGAGGGTGTACGGTTGCAGTACTGATCGGCTAAGATGGCCCAGGACCGGGGCGGAACCAGGCCGCGTGGTAAAACGGACAAGGAGAATATGAATGGATAATCAAATGTTTTCCCTTTACGGCAAGACCGCCGCCGTGGTGGGGGGGTGTGGAGTCCTGGCCAGCGAAATGGCTACCGGGTTCGCCAAAGCTGGCGCATCCGTTGCCATTCTGGCCCGCAACGTGCCCGCCGCCGAAGCTCGCGCCAGCGCAATTGCCGGGCTCGGAGTCCAAACGCTCGCCATCGGCGTGGACGCCACCCGCAAGGCGGACCTGCAAAAGGCCGCCGATCAGATGATGTCCACCTGGGGCCACATCGACATTCTTCTGAATGCCGCCGGCATCAATTCCGTCACCCCGTTTTTTGACATCACCGAAGAGGAGTGGAACCGGATTCTCGATGTCAACCTAAAGAGTGTCTTCCTGGCCTGCCAGGTCTTCGGCAAGATCATGGTGGATTCCGGTCGCGGAGGCTCCATTATCAATATCTCCTCGGCCTCCTCCGGGCCGCCGCTTTCCAAGGTTTTTACCTACAGCGTGGCCAAGGGCGGAGTGAACCAGATCACACAGTTTCTGGCGCGGGAGTTCGCTCCCGCCAAGGTCCGCGTCAACGCCATCCTGCCCGGCTTCTTCCCGGCCGAACAGAACCGCCGTATCCTGACCCCGGAGCGCACCGCCGCCATTTTCGGCCACACGCCCATGAACCGCTTCGGAGAGAGCAGCGAACTGGTGGGAGCCGCCGTCTATCTGGCATCGGACGCCGCCGCCGGCTTCGTCACCGGATCCATCCTCCGCGTTGACGGAGGCTACGGCGCCATGACCATTTAACGCCGGGTCTATCGCCCGCCCGCTAACTCCCGCAACTGAGGGATGTCGAAATACTGGAGCAATCCCTTCGAGAACGATTCCGGCTCCTTTTCCGCCAGCACATTCTGCTCAATCAGTTCCTTGAGCGATGCCCGCGCGCCGTGCACCGCCGGCGCGCGGATCAACTCTGGCTGAAGCGCCGCCGCCACCAGGGTTGCCAGGCTGGCCCGCTTTCCCCACGCTTCGACCACGACGCTACCCGGAAACTGCTCCGGCGCCGACCGAACCACCGCCTGTAGTTGTGACGCCTGTAAACCCAGTGCCCGGTCTCCCAGCGCGGCGTACGCCAGCATCCAGAGCCAGTCTCGCTGTTTGGTGTGGTTTTCACCAAAGTTCAACAGGTCGCACGCCAGCACCGTATCGCCCGCCGCCAGAGCTTTTGCCGCCTCACCGCCCAGCGACGCCCGCCCCTGATCGGCCAGCATGACCACGCTTCTACCCGAAGGCTTCGCCGGTCTCAGCGCCACCACCGGCACAGTCCAATCGTCACCGAGTGCCACCCGGTAGCGCAGGCTGGTGGCGTCACCCTCCAGTTGTGTCTGATCCATCCGCTGCCACCGCGCCTGGTATCGATGCGGGCGCACCAGTTCCGCCAGTTTGCGCCGCGCTGCATCGCGGTTGGTAATCGGGTGGGGCAGTTGCCGGGCCAGTTGCCGGGCCAGCGCGTTCATGGAAAGGTTCCCCTCCGGTAGTGGCACCCCAAGTTGCTCGTCAGTTCGCATATCGGCCCGGACGTCGATCTCTTCGGTTGAGAACTTCGCGTCCCCGGCGTAAAACGCCTTCTTCAGCAGCCGATAGAATGCCTCGCGATTGGCGCGGTCGTAGTTATGTCCCGGGTCGTAACTCACAAAGTGGCTGATCCTTTCCGGATGCCCAAGCAACCGGTACACCAGCCGGGATCCGTTCAACAGGGGCGCCGGAGCATAATCGGCCCGGAAGCAGCAATCGTCTTTCGCGTTATTGGTGATCATCGCCCAGCGTGGAGCGAGCAGCGCCGTCAGGTGCAGATAGTCGGCAAACCTGCCCAGATCGGTCATCGCCTGTTCGGAATCGCCCAGGTCCATCGCCGGCATGTACGACTTGGTGATAAAGCTCGAATAACCCGCCACCGGGTTCGATAGCGCCACTCGCTTGTCGAGCGAACTGATGACGATGGTCTGCCAACCGCCTCCGGAAAGACCGGTTACGGCCAGCCGGGCCGGATCCACGTGAGGATACGACGCCAAGAGATCCAGCGCCCGCGACATCGCCAGGTAAAACACCGCTACTCCGCTGGTGCCGGTAAGGTCGATCTGGTTCATCTCGCCGTGATGGATGTATTTGAGTTGTCCGGTGCCCAGCCAGTCGGGCTTCAAGGCCACCAGGCCGCGCTTGGCCTGATTGATGCAGTTGATCTGCCAGCGTGTTTCCGCTTTGCCGCGCGGCTCGTGCCCGTTCAGGTTCAGCACCGCTACCGTCTTCTCGCGGAACTGTTTGGGCTCATAAAGATTCGCCGGAATCCACAGGCCGGGCAACGCCTCATAGCGCAGCTTCCGGATGCGGTAATCGGAACCATCAATCGCGTCCAGCCATTCGACCTTTCCCGGTGCGTCACGCCACCTCTTCGCCTCGCCGCTGAAAATCACCTCGTCCAGCACCCGGCTACGAATCTTTTCGGCGTACGCACTCCAGCCATCGGCGGTGGCGGGAATCTCCAGGTTGGGTACGTGGGAGCCGGTGTAGATGCGCGCTTCAATCTCCGGCTGCAGGGGATCGAGCACGGGCGCCGCCAGTGCCTCGGCCACTGTCTGCGCGCCCGACGCGCCGCCGGCCAGCAAAAAGAAAACCATCATCAACGTTCGCATGGTGTCAAGCGCCAGTTTACTCGATCGGCGCGAGACAATGGCTATAGATGCTCCGTCTCTTCCTTGCCTTGTTGCTGCTTGCCGCCGGACATTCCGAGTGGCGTGTCATCGCCAATCTGAAGGACAAAGAGGTCTCCGAAAGCAGCGGCATCGCCACCTCGCTGCGCAATCCGGGAATCCTGTGGACGCACAACGATTCGGGCGACGGCCCCTACCTCTATGCCTTCGACCTGAAGGGAGAAAACCGCGGCACGTTCCGCCTGGAAGGCGCCACGGCCGTTGACTGGGAAGCCATGGCCGCAGGTCCCTGCCCCGGCAACGCATCCACACCCTGCCTCTACGCCGGTGACATCGGCGATAATAACCGGACGCGCTCCCAGGTGCAGGTCTACATCGTTCCCGAGCCCAGAGTCCCGCTCGATGCCAAGGGCTCAAACCGCCGCCATGCCACCCCGCTCACCGGCGTTCGTACGCTTCATCTGGCTTACCCCGATTCGCCGCACGATGCCGAATCGTTGCTGGTGCATCCCACCACCGGTGTAATCTATATCATCACCAAGCAACGGCCCGGCGAAGGCGCCAGCGTCATTTACC
Organism: Bryobacterales bacterium; assembly: GCA_020854055.1. Taxonomy (GTDB): domain Bacteria; phylum Acidobacteriota; class Terriglobia; order Bryobacterales; family Bryobacteraceae; genus JADZGD01. Next base: position 5,823 of record JADZGD010000005.1, read on the forward strand.
GCGTGCCTGCCGCAACCATGGCCGGTGGCGTTGGCAAACTCCTGAAGGTAGGCGAAGTACGCACCGATGCCGGGAATATTCCCATCTTCGGCACGGCCTTCATGCTCACCGATGGCGCCATCTCCCACAACGGCCGGCACGCCATCGTACGGGACTACATCCAGGCCTACGAATTCACGCTCCCCGAGGGCACCACCGATTTCGACCGGATCTGGAGCACCCAGCCCCAGCCGGTGGATGTCGGCACGCTGAAGCAGGGCGAAAGTATCGATTACGACCTAACCGGCCGCCGTCTCTACCTCACCAGCGAAGGCGTTTCATCTCCCCTGATCGAAGTGAGGCTCCCGCGTTGATCACCCACGGAATGTTTCTGGTCTCGTGTCTTCTGGCCGCACTGGTCGCCGGCTCTCTGGTTTACTGCCTGCTGATGCTCATCGCGGTGCGCCGCTATCTTGCCGTGCCCCGTCCGCCTCTCACCGCGCCCATGCCCATCAGTATCCTGAAGCCGCTGGCGGGCGTCGACGAGGGGTTGGAAGAAAACCTCCGCAGCTTCTTTGGGCAGCAGTATCCGGCCGGTTTCGAAATTCTCTGCGCCGTGCGCTCTGAAGCCGACCCCGCCGCAGCCATCGTTCGTAAAGTTCACGCCGGCTTTCCGGCTGTTCCCTTTGAACTCATCATCACCGGGGAGCCGCCCTACCCGAACGCCAAGGTCTTTAGCCTCGATCGAATGTTCCGTGCCGCCCGCCACGATGTGCTGGTGATGAGCGACAGCGACATCCGCGTTACCAGCGATATGCTCACACGGATCGCCGCCGAGTTTCAGGACCCGGCCGTGGATCTCGCCACCTGTCCCTATCGCGCCGTGCCTGGAGGCAGCTTCTGGTCTCGGCTTGAAGCTATCGGCATGAATACTGAGTTTTGGGGCAGCGCCCTGGTGGCCCGAATGCTGGAAGGGATGAAGTTCGCCGTTGGTCCCACCATCGCCGCCCGCCGCCGGGTGATCGGGAAAATCGGCGGCTTCGACCGGTTGAAGGATTACCTGGCCGAAGACTTCGTCATGGGTAAATTCGCCGCCGGCGAGGGCTGCGGTGTAATTCTCTCCTCCTACGTGATTGAGCACCGCATCGGCACACAACCCCTGTTTCCCAACGCCATCCATCGCGTTCGCTGGTGCCGCAGCACCCGCCGTTCCCGCCCTGCCGGTTACACCGGGCAGTTATTCACCAATCCGCTGCCGCTGGCGCTGATCCTGGTGGCCGTAACCCCATCCTGGTGGCCGCTGGCCGCGATTACGCTGGCGGTTCGCGCCTTGGCCGCCTGGGCCGTTGCCGGACCGGTTCTTCATGACCGGCTCATCGCCCGCTATTGGTGGCTGGTGCCGGTGGAAGACATCGCCGGCTGCCTGTTCTGGATTGCCGGCTTTTTCGGAAATACCATTCACTGGCGCGGGCGCCGCTATTACCTCAAGCCCGACGGAACCTTCGTCCTGGCCGCCCCCTCAGAACCATAGGATCCCCACCCGGTGCAGTCCGGCCCGCGCCAGCACCCGCAGGTATCCCGGAGCATCGCGAAGCAAATGAAATCGCGCGCCATTCTTCCCTTGCTCCGGCCGGCTGCCGTGGACGAACCGCACCTGTCCTCCGGCCAGCAAAATCTTGAAGGTCAATTCCGGGCTCAAGCTGAGCTTGTTCGACGACAGCCCCAGAGCGAAGGCCAGCACGCGGTCGAACAGCTTGAACCCGTATGTGCTGTCGCTGATCCATCGCCCCAGCACCGCCCGCGCCATCAGCCGGTAGGCCGATTGGTAGCAGCGAAACACCAGCGGTACGGTCTGTTCATCCGCCGCCCGGTCAAAGCGCGAACACTGCACCAGGTGCGCCCCCTGCCGCGCCATCTGCAACATGCGCGGCAGCAGTTCGGCCGGGTTCTGGCCGTTGGCCGCGACAATCGCCGCAAAACGTCCCGTGGCATGGGCCAGTCCGTAACGCACCACCGCGCCATAGCCACGCCGCGGCTTATAGCGGTGCAAAACGCGAATGCGCAGGTCCGGGTACTCCCCCTTGAGTCCCGCGGCCACCTCCAGGGTTTCATCCTCGCTGGCGTCGTCGGAGATCACCGTCTCGACGTCCATCGAATGGTCCACCACAATCCGGTTCAGTTCGGCCAGCAGCGAAGGCAAATTATCCGCCTGCTGCAGCGATGGAATCACGATGCTCAACTCGGGCATGGCACTCCGCTACGGCACCAGGCCGTCGCTCTGCCACGAGCGCGCCGGGTGCGGCCGCGCGCGGTCGGGCTCGTGGCCGCGCAAATCTCCCTCGCGCACACGCCGTGCCAGATCCCGCGCGATCCGCCGTGACGCCTCTGCATCGCCGAATGGCTGCACCCACTTCCGATTGCCGAGCGCGGCAAACTTGCTGAGCACCTCCGCTGCCGGATAGTCTTCCGGCGCCGCCGGATCGAACTTTACCGATGCCGCAACATCATACACCTGGGGGCGTTCCGTTGCCGAGCGCATCTGCACCGACGGCACGCCCAAAATGCAGGCCTCCTCCACCACCGTTCCGGAATCGGTCAACACGCCGGCCGAATTCGTCAGCAAGGTCAGAAACTCGCGGTATCCCACTGGCTCTACCATTTTCATGTTGCCCGGCGCCGCCAGTCCGTGTTCGGCCATCGCCCTGCTGGTACGGTAGCTGGCCGGGAAGTACACCGCCCGTTGGCAAGCCGCGGCCAGCGCCAGAATCGCGGCTAATGGCTCGGGCTGCTCCACGTTTTCCCGCCGGTGGCAGGTCATCAGGTAGTATCCGCCGCGCTCCAGGCCGTACTCCGGCGCCAGCACATACTCTTCGCGCCGCGCCAGGTAGAACTTGTCGAGCACATCCACAATCGGATTGCCCGTTACCACGATCCGCTCCGCCCGCAGCCCTTCATCCACGCCCTGCTGCTTGTATTCATCCAGATAGGTGTAGATCAGGTCGGAGAGATGGTCGGTGACGGTACGGTATTTCTCCTCCGGCATGCGCCAGTCGTAGGACCGCATACAGCCCTCGATGTGCACCACCGGAATATTGAGCTGCGCTGCCGCCACCGATCCCATCACCGTGTTGGTATCGCCCAGAAAGACCGCCGCTTCCGGACGAAGTTCCGCCAGCACCGGGCTCAGCCGCGCAATCACCGCTGCCGTAATCTCGGCGTCGGTGGCGCCCGATGCGCCCAGTTCCACATCCGGCCGCGCAACACCCAACTCCCGAAAAAAGACGTCCTTCAGGTTGTCCGAGTAGTGCTGGCCGGACCAGATGAAGCACAACTCCACGTCTCCGGCTGCACGCAACTCCCCAATCAACAGCGAAGCGCGAATCACGTCGGGCCGGATGCCCAGCACCAGCGCCAGACGTTTCCGGCTCATCCCTTGGCCGCCCGGGCGCCGGCAGGTCTTCCGTAAGCCGCCAGTTCGGCGAGCATCTCGGGCACCGTGGGAGCCACCGTGTAGCCGGCCGCCTGCCACAACTGCCCGTTCAGCTCAGGCGCGAAAGTTGCCAGCCTGCGATCTACCACCACCCCCGCTTCGGTGTCCGTTATCGAGATATCCTCGCGCCCCCAACAGCGCGCCATCTCCCGCAACAGATCCGCCTTGGTGATGTCGCCCGAAGGAACAATGTGAACCAGGTGCGGCAGGATAATCTCCTGCTCGATCACACCGGCGCACAACCGCGCAAACTGCAGCGTGCCCAACCCGTTCCAGCGGTGGTTGGTAAAGCCGTTCACCTTACCGCCCGCGGGCTGGCCCAGAAACCACTCCAGCAGGAACTTATAGTCTTTGGGCTCCGGACCCACAATCGAACACCGCAAGTGGTGCGTGTTTTCGTGGTAACACTCACCCAGGCTCTTCGTCTTGCCGTAGACGTCCAGAGCGTCGTGCGCGTCTTTTTCCGTGTACGCCCCGCGCATGCCCGAATAAACACAGTCGGTGGCAATCTGGAGCACGCGCGCCCCGCTGTCTCGCGCCGCTTCGGCCACGCGGTGCGGCAGCATCGCATTGATGCGGACGGCCCTCGCCACCTGCTCCGGATTGTCGTCGCGCACCAGCGGCTTGGTAATACCGATCGCGTTCAGAATCCACGCCGGCTCACCCGCCTCCGCCACGAGCGTGCCAGGGTCGTCCCGGCCGGCGTCGAACACCACCCACCGCGCTCCAGGCAGCCGTGCCGCATATTCGGCAGCCATCTCCCTGCTGCGAGCCGTAGCCGTCACCCGATCCTTCCAACGTCCGCCCAGTACGGCCGTTAACATCGAGCCGAGCATCCCGGACCCGCCGAGAATCAAAATCTTTTTCATAAGCGGGGACGAATCCCCAGGAATCCTTTCAACGGATACTTCAGATAATCGTAAAAAACTCGCGGCCTGTAGCGGAAACTGGTAGGCCGCCGCCCCGCCGCGCGCTCCGTTAGAGTAACCGGAATCTCAGCGAAGCTCCGCGTCAGGAACTTCAGTTGATAAAGCTCCTCCACGATCAGGGCGAAGCGCGTCTCAGTCAGCCGCAAACGCATCAGCAACTCCACCCGCACTGCCCGGAAACCGTTGGTCGGGTCGCTGAGCGGTAACCGCAACAGCAACCGCGCAACCGCGTTGCCCAGGCGCGAAATCCACACCCTCCGCGCCGGCACGCCCGACACCCGGCCGCCTTTGGCGTATCGCGCCGCCTTGATCACGTCATGGCCTTCACGCATCGCGATCAGAAAACGGGGGATGTCCCAGGGATGGTTGGTCAGGTCGCTGTCCATGAACAGCGCGTAAGTGAAGCCCATCCGCGCGGCCTGCGTTACGCCGGTCCGCAGGGCCGCGCCGTAGCCGCGATTGGCCGCGTGCGTATGCACCTGCATCTCGGGCCATGCCGGCGCCAGCGCGGCCAGTATCGATCCGGTCGCGTCACGGCTGCCGTCATCCACTACAATTAACCGGCAGGGCGCGTCCATCCCGCGCAGTACCGCGCCGATCGCTTCCACCGCCGCCCGGGCGCCGGCCTCCTCGTTGTACATCGGCACGATTACCGCGAAGCTCGGCTCCCGGCCATCCACCATCTAGCGCTCTTCCACCTGCCAGATGTCCCAATACCGGGCCGGATAACGAAAGTCGTCGCCCCGGCTCTGTTCGAGTGTCGACGTCGAGAAAAACATCACCGTCGTATTTCGAGTCAGTGTCATGAACCCGTTGGCATGGCCGGGAGGAATCCACAGCACACTCGGCCGGGCCGCCGACAGCACATACCGCGAAGTCTTGGCGGAGGCATCCGGTTTATCCCAATCATCAATCCCCACGGCGCCCACAATGGCCGCTCCGCTGGTGACGAGGACGTATTTCCCCTCGCGTTTGTGGGCGTGCCAGGCCCGCACAAATTGCGCCTGGTGGTTTGAAACCGTGTAAAACCGCTTCACGCCCTCAAATCCGAAATCGTTCACAAAGGCCACCATTCCACGGTCGTCAACCGCCAGGCCGCCCTCGATCAGCGCCAACTCATTTTTCATATTTTCAGATCTTTCTGCCAACCTCGTAACCCAGCGGAGTGGCCGGCGCGTCAAGTAGCGATTTGATGAAATCCGCATTCGAGTACCGCCGGTTGTTCACATCACGGATGCGCCGCTGTTCCAGCAATTGCTTCACCTCTTCGACGCCCTCGCTCACCGTCCGGCGAGGAGAGAAACCGAATATCTGCTGCGCCTTTCCGCTGGAAACACGGTACGTCCGCGGGTCGGCCGGGCCGGTGTTCACGCCTGAAACAGAGATACCCGGAAACTGCCGCTCCACCAGGTGCGCCAGTTCGCGAATCTCCAAATTCACCTGGTGCAGGTTGTAGACACCCGTGTGCGCCGTCTGGAGGTTATCCACCACCGCATCGGCGGCATCGCGAACGTGCAGCAGTGGACGGTACTGCGCGCCTCCAAACACCGTGAATCGCCGGTGGAAAAACGCTCGCGCGGTCAGGGTGTTCACCACCAGGTCCAGACGGATACGTGAAAAATGATCCGAAACGCCAAATAATGTCCCTAGCCGGAATATCATCGCGTTGGAGGCTGCTTCGAGATGCCGCTCCGCCGCCAGTTTCGTTTGCGCGTAAAGCGACAGCGGATTCAGCGCCGATTCCTCGTCCAGCAGCCCTTCGGCCGCGCCGTATACCGAGCACGTGGAGAGAAACAGAATTCTCCGGTCAAATCGCCGCGCCAGCCACTCCACGCGCTGTTGGTTGATGGCAACGCTCAGCTCCGCATCCGTCGAGCAGGCTTGGTCCCCCACCACCGCCGCCAGCCAGATCACCGCATCTGCCCACCGCAACTGTCCGGCCAGCCGCGCGTCTTCGCGGACGTCGCCAAACACAAACTCCACCGGCTTGCGATACTCCGCTTCGTACAGCAGGGAATCGTACACGCGAACCGAATGTGAGCCGGCCGCAAGCAGCCGGTCCGTAACCGCGCCGCCCACATAGCCGGCGCCTCCCACCACTAATACATTCATGAATGTTCCGCTCACCCGTTCTTCCGGAACAGTCCTGGCGGGCCAGCGTCTTCAGGTTACTAACCGCTCCCATTCGAGTCAATTCAGGGACTTTCCAGTGATACCCTGAAATCTTGCCGGCAGTATATCCAGTTTCGTCTCCGGCTTTGCCCGAGCCCCGTCCCGTCGCGCGGGTTGTGTTGTTGGCCCTCATCATTCTTGCGCCCTACTGGAATATTTTGCTGCTCGGCCAGAGCCTGGTACCCAGCGCCAACCGCCACCCCTTCGACCGGCCGTTCCGCAACCTGAAGATGGGTGAACTGACGGACTTCAGCGTTTTCAACTGGTATGATCTGGGCGGCACCTGGTGGATGTGGGAGCCCGCCGCCAAGTGGTTTTCCAAATCTTTCCGCGCCGGTTCCATCCCGCTTTGGGATCCCCACATCGCCGGAGGCATCGACGCCCACACAACCATCACCAACAGCCAGTACTTCCCGCCCTATGCACTGCTGCTTTTGCTGGGCGATACACCCCTTCAGCGAGACCTGTACTGCCTGCTGCTGCTCGCCCTGGCCGGAGCATGTTGCTACCGGTTGGCGCGCCGCTGGGATTTGCACCCCATTCCGGCCCTGGTTTTCACCGCCTGCTTCCTTTGGAGTGGCGCCGTCACGGTGAACGTCAATTCGCTTCTCGGCCAGTCCACCGCCATGCTACCGCTGATGCTGTTGGTGGTGGATTGGATGGCCGGCCGCCCAAATGCCTTCCGCATCGGAGCCAGCGCGCTTGTTCTCGCCACCGCCGCGCTCTCCTCGTTCCTCCCCATCGTCATCTTCGGCTATGTTCTCACCGGCCTGCTCGCCCTGACCCACGCGGTTTTCGGCGCCTCCGGTTCCCTCCACCGCTGGCGCGCCGCCGCCAGGCAGATGGGGGCCTTTTGCGCGGCTGCCCTGCTCTCGCTGGCGGCAATCGCCTTTTTGCTACTGCCGGTTCAATACGCTTCCGCGCAGAACCCGGTCTTCAGCGATTGGTATCGCCAGACCGGCCTTCAATACATCTCCTTCGATTATCTGTTCACCCTTGTTTCGCCCACGCTCACCTATAACACCTACGGCCCGCCGGCCGGCAGTCTGTTTCCTCCACCCGCGACCGTCTGGTCTGGTGGCTTCTTCTACGTCGGATTGACACCTCTGCTGCTGCTGGTTTTCGCCGGACGCGGAGAAACCCCGCACCAGCGCGTCGCGCTTGTGTTCTGCTCTCTGGCCGCCACGTTCTTCCTGCTGAAGCTGCTGGGCATTCCGCCGGCCCAATGGGCCGGCAACCTTCCTGTGTTCCGGCACCTGCACTTCCGCCCCTACGCCTGCGCCGCGCTCACTCTGCCGCTCTGTGGCCTGGGGGCGCTGGCTGTGCAGTCGCTGTTGCGAAGCCGCCCATCGATCAGCCGCATCGCCGCCGGCACCACCGCCCTGCTGGCGTTCTTCGTGCTGTTGATGGGCTTTGTACTCACGCACCCGGTGAACGGCACTCCGGACATGGCGGCGCTCCTCCGCATGGCCATGCACAACGCGTTGGAAGCGGCGCGCCTCGGTGTACTCGCCGTTGCCCTGCTGGTAGTTGTTATTCTCCGCCGGAGGGTTCTCCCGCCCACCCTCGCCGGCTGGCTCGTTCTCGCCATCATCGCGATGGAGCTTGTGCCGCTCGCATTTCATACGCGCTTTCTGCGTGCCGGCGTCTGGACCAATCCCCCTTCCTACGTCCGCTTCCTGCAGTCGGACCCCGGCCGCTTCCGCATTCATGGAGTTTACGGCCTCGCGCTCACGGCGAATGTCGCTGAAGGGCTGGGCCTCAGCGCCATTTCAGCCCGTGCGCCCTTCACCTCACAGCGTTATGACACGCTGATCCGCACCTATTTCAAGACCGAGCCGCTGCCCTACCCGCTGCCCTCCGAATTGCTGCCCTCGTCGCGCGTCATCCTGGACCTGCTCAACGTGAAGTATCTGGTCACCTTTGCGCCCCCACCCGATGAACTTCGCAAGCTCACCCAGGCCGGCCTCGAATCCGCCACCACTGATGACGGTTTCCAGGTTTTTCGCAACCCGGGCGTCTGGCCGCGAGCATTGGTTCCGGCCACCTTTGAAGTTGCTTCCTCCCCCCGAGCCGCATTAACGGCCACGGGCCGCCTCACCGGTCCCCAGCGTGTAGTGCTGGAACAGCATCCGGCGATGGCCGCCCCTTTCGCGGCCGGTTCCGCCGCGATCACCGCCTATCAGCCGGATCGCGTCTCCATCCGAACCAACTCCACAACCCCTGCGCTGCTCGTGCTGCTCGACAACGCCGCGCCCGGCTGGAGTGCCCTGGTCAACGGAGCGCCTACCCGCATCCTAACCGCGAACTACGCCTTCCGCGCCGTCGAAATCCCCGCCGGATCGGCTACCGTCGAGTTCCGCTACCGGACGCCGGGGCTGCGCGCCGGTCTCGCCATCTCCGCTTTATCGGTGCTGATTTGTGTCTTGCTCATGTCGCCGCTCGGCCGGCGGCTCGTATCCACTTCTTGAAATCATGGCTTTGCTGAACGATAACCGTCCGATTGAACCCGCTGAATCCCTGGTACGGGAACTGGCCGCCGCCCGCCGGACGTTGCGCGACAGCCGCCTGCTGTTGTTAGAACTTGCCCACACGATTGAAAATTACCAGCGGGAGTTGGAAATTGACATCGAGGCCTACCGCGGCCAGCGCGCGTGGAAGCTGATGCTCGCCATCCGCGTTCTCTACAATCAGATGTTTTGCCTCGGCTGGCGGGGGCGATTTCAACTGCTAACCCGCTTTCCCCGCCTGCTCTCAGCGAAAGGATTGGAATCCATGCAACTGAGCTTCCCCAAGCTCAGTCAGTACGTTCCCGGCGCTCTTCACCAGCAGATAGCCCAATTTGACCCTGACTTGCAGCACCCCTCGCTTCGCTACCCGCAGCAGAAAACCGACTACATCATTTTTCCGGTCGTTGATTTTCACTTCCGCTTCCAGCGTCCGCAGCAACTGGCCCGGCAGTGGGCCCAACGCGGGCATCGCATCTTCTGGATCAACCCCGGCCATTTCCTGGCCGCTCAGTGGCCAATTCCCTACAATTGCCGCCGCCTCGAGCCTTCGATCTTCGACCTGTCGCTCAGGGGCGACGCTTTCGATATTTATCTGGGTGAACTCACGCCCGCCACCGTCGAACAGTACCTGGAAGCCTTCCGCCAGTTCTATCGCGATTTCGCTATCTCCGATAGCGTCCTCATCGTGCAACTGCCCTGCTGGCGCCGCCTGGTGGAAGCCCTGCGGGCCGAGTTCGGTCCGCTGGTGGTCTACGACTGCATGGACGACTGGGAGTCGTTTCAGCATGTCGGAGGCTTCGCCCGGTCCGAAGAACCGGCTCTGGCCCGCGACGCCACCCTGCTGCTGGTCACCGCCGAACGTCTTAAGAAGAAGTTCGCTGCCCGCGGCCTTGAACCGGTGCTGGTTCGCAACGCCGTGGACCTGGACTTCTACCGGGCCTCCACCGCGGCAGGCCTGCTCGGCAACATCCCCCGTCCCATCGCCGGCTTTTTCGGCGCCATCGCCGAATGGTTCGATCTGGAACTGATGGAGCAGGTTGCCCGCAGCCGCCCACAGTATTCCTTCGTCCTCATCGGTGAGGTTTACAAGCAGGACGTCAGCCGCCTCCAGTCGCTCTCCAACGTCCACCTTCCCGGCGCGCAGCCTTACGAGCGCATCCCCGGTTATCTGCGGGATTTCGATGCCTGCCTGATTCCCTTCCGCATCAGCGACGTCACCCGCGCTACCGATCCAGTGAAGCTTTACGAGTACTTCGCCTATGGCAAGCCGGTCGTTTCCACCCAACTCGAAGAGCTCCACCAGTGCAGCGACCTGCTCTACATGGCCGCCAGCGCTCCGGAATTCGCCAGCCGCCTTGATGCCGCCATCGCCGAGAGCGATCCTGGCCTGGTCCGCCGCCGCATCGAATTCGCCGCCGCCAACACCTGGTCCCACCGCGCCGGAGCCATTGAAGAGGCCATCCGTCTTCGCTCCCCGCTCATCTCCGTCCTGATCGTGACCTACGACAGCGCCGAATTTGTCGGGCCCTGTCTCGATTCCATCCGCCGTCACACTTCCTATGCCAATTACGAGGTCGTTATCGTCGACAACGCCTCTACTGACGCCACCCCGGAACTCTGCCGCCAGTTTGCCGCCAACGATCCGCGTATCCGCTTCTTCGCGCTGGACACGAATCGCGGCTTTGCCGGCGGCAACAACTATGCCGCCGCCCATGCCGCTGGCGAGTTTGTCGTTCTGCTGAATGCCGATACCATGGTCACCTCCGGCTGGCTCACCCGGCTGCGCAATCACCTTCTGGCCGGCCCGTCGGTTGGTCTCGTCTGCGCCGTCACCAACTTCTCCGGCAACGAAACCAAGGTCAGCATCAACTGCGCCAACCAGCAGCAGATGGAGTGGAGCGCCATGGAGCGCGCCACCGATTTCTACCGCCAGTCGTTCGAACTCACCATGGCACCGCTGTTCTGCGTGATGGTGCGCAAGTCGCTCTTCGATGAACTCGGCGGCCTCGACGAACGCTACGGCGCCGGAATGTTCGAAGACGACGATTTCTCCTTCAAGGCCCGCCGCGCCGGCAAGCGGGTCATCGCCGCCGAGGATTGCTACGTCCACCACTTCGGCCAGGGGTCGTTCTCGCAGCTTTCTTCCGATCGCTACCAGGAGTTGTTTGACCGCAACCGGCAGGCGTTTGAGGAGAAATGGGGCGTCGCCTGGACTCCGCACCGCTCCCGGCCCGACGTCCGCCCCGCTCACCTTGAAAGGCGCATTCCTCCCGCCGAGTTTTGCACCCGGCGCCCGCCCGGGGACTGACATGGACTGGAAGGAGTTCGTTCGCCCCTACTACCTCCGCTGGCTCTATTTCCGCCTCTTCCCGGATCGCCGGCCCGAGCCGTTCCGCCGTTGTTGGAGCTATCCCTGGCGCCGGCTTCCACTCACTCCCGGCGCTGGCGCTCCCGCCACCGGCCTTCCCGCCGCCATCCTGTTTCCCATGGTGGACTGGCATGGGCGCATGCAGCGCAGCCAGCACCTGGCTCGCGCCCTAACCCGCCTCGGCCACACGTGCATATATGTCAACCACCACCTCGGCCGCCAGTTTGAATCGCTCTATGTTTTTGATCCCTCTTCCCGCCTCAGCCGCCTCGAAGACGGTATTTGGGAGTATCACCCGCGCCTGCCCCGCGAGCCGGTCTTTCACGCCCGCCGCTTCCAGACGGCCGAAACTGCCGCGCTCGTCCGCGGTCTGGAATCGCTGCTGGCCACCGCCGCCCCATCCCGTGTTTTTCAGCTTGTCGCGCTGCCCGTTTGGAAGGACGTCTGCCTCCGGCTTCGCGCGTCCCACGGCTACCCCATCGTTTACGATTGCCACGACCTCATCGAAGGTTTCGCCAACGTCGCCCCGCAACTGGTCGAAGCCGAAGCCCGCCTGATGCTGGCCGCCGATTGCGTGCTGTTTACCTCCGATCATCTTCGCGATCACCATTTGAGGCGCCATCCGGAACTCGCCGCCAGGTCCGTGCTGGTGAAAAACGCGTCGGCAATGTCCATCGCCGCGGAACCGCCCGCCCCCCGCAATCCGCGCCCGCTCATCGGTTACGCCGGCGCCATCGAGAGCTGGTTCGATGCCGGGGCGGTCCGCGCCGCCGCCGTCGAAAATCCCGGCTTCGACTTCCTGTTAATCGGCCGTGTGGAGAACCCCGCGGCCGCGGCCCTGGCCCGCCTCCCGAATGTCACGCTCCACGGTGAAGTGGATCACGCCGCTTTGCCCGCCCTGCTCGAACGGCTGGACGCCGCCCTCATTCCCTTCCAACTGAGCGATCTGATCCTCTCCACCAATCCCATCAAGTTATACGAGTACTTCGCCTTCGGCCTGCCCGTCGTAGCCAGTCCCATGCCCGAGACTCTCGCCTTTGGCCCGCTGGTGTACCATGCTTCCAGCCCCGCCCAATTTGCCCAGCAGGTGCGCGCCGCCGCCGCCGAACCGCGGGGAGATCTGCGCCGCCGGCGCATGGAGATCGCCCGCGTCAACACTTGGGACGCGCGGGCGCGGGAGATCCTCGCTGCCCTGTCAGAATTCCAGCTTTCGTCCGGCCGTTAATCCCCCGTCAACCACACACACCGAACCGGTAACGAACGAGGACTCTTCGGAAGCCAAAAACAGAGCGTATCGCGCCACCTCCTCCGGCGCTCCAATCCGCCCCATCGGGTACATTCCCAACAGCTTGCGGAATCCCTCGGGATAACTCTTCCAGTACGACATGCAGTATTCGGTCGAGATCGTTCCCGGGCAAAGGATGTTGGAGCGGATCTTCCACTCTCCGAACTCCGCCGCCACCAGCCGCATCAGCGAGATCAGACCGCCCTTGGCCGCCGTGTAGGCCGCCTCGCCCACGCCGAACAGCGCATTCACGCTGGACATCGTCACGATGCTGCCGCCGCCCCGCTGGCGCATCATCGGGATCGCCCGCCGCGTGCACAGGTAGGGCCCCTTCAGGCAGACGGCAATCGTGCGGTCGAACACCTTCTCGTCCACGTCCACAACGTTCGTATCGCCAACCGAAGTGATGGCATTGTTCACCAGCACATCCAACCCGCCGAACCGTTCCTGAATCTGCGCCATCATCCAGTCCACCTGCTCGCCCGAAGAGATATCGGCCACCATAGCCGCGGCGCGCCCACCGGCCTCTCCAATCGCGGCCGCCACCGCCTCCGCCCTCTCCGCCACCACGTCGTTCACCGCCACTGCCGCGCCCTCGCCGGCGAACAACCCGGCCATCGCCGCGCCAATCCCGCCACCCGACCCGGTAATCAAAGCCACCCTGCCGTCCAGCCGCCTCAAAGTCCCTTCTCCTTTCCGGCAATCAACTTCCGAACCCGCGCAGAGCGGCAACCGGCTCGGCCTTCGTCGCCGCTTGCCTGGCGCCGTGTCGTCCGGCGGCGCCAGCACATCCCCACCTTCCTTTCACCACTGCTCCTGGTGCTTCTGGCTCCGTGGCCCCGAAGTTTGCGATACTTTTGGAAGCCTGCGAGTAGGATCGCACGTCTCCACTGGAGATCGTCATCTGTGTGTTTTGGGATTGAAAATCGCCGGCCGTATCCGCTCGGATGAAATTTGATACATCGAGGATCTAGTGTCATTCCGTTTCCGAAGCACCATTGTGTATGTTTGCTTACTTGGCCTTGTGGCGGTTTCGTCCCTCCCGGCCCAGGATCAGAAAGAAGGAGCGCCCCCGCGCCCGCCGAGCATCCCGCTCGACAAACCCTTGCCGGCCCCCCCGCCTCCCAACACCCGCGATCGCTTCGTGAAGGAAGATGATTTCTATATCGGGTTTTACGCCTTCAAGGGATTTGGCAATCCATTCCTCGGTAAAGGCAAGAGCGCGGGCTTCGAAGGACCGGGCGATCTCAAGTTCGATGGAAACAACCAGATCGCGCCCTATGTCCTGGTGGCCATCCCGGCCGGCAAGGGCGGTTCCGTGCAACTCTCGTTCTTTCAAACCCGCGGCCACGGCCTCCACACCAACAACGCGGACTCCGTCTTCTGGAGCGTCGCCTACGCCAACGGCGATCTGCTCGAAACCATCTACAAACTCCGCAATGCCAAGGTCTCCTGGAACTATCTGACTTATCCCTTCCCCGCCAGCAGTGGCAAGTTCCGGTTGAAGACGCTGTGGGAGGTCCAGTTTGTCGATCTGAAGACTCGCGTCTTCGCCCCTCTCAAACCGACAATCGATCAGGACGGCAACTTCGTCGAAGTCACCGGATTGGGTAGTAAATCCCTTATTCTGCCCACACTCGGTTTGGCCCTGGAAGACCGGATCTCGCCTAGCCTGCGATGGGAGGTCAAGGCCTCCGGCATGGGCTACCCCGGCCGTTCCAATATCTGGGATGCCAATGCCTACCTCGCCTACCGGCACCACTCCTGGGAACTGGTGGTGGGGGCCAAGGGATTCCATTTCAGGACCACGCCGAAGGCCGAACAGTACCTCCAGCAGACCATTTCCGGCGGCTATTTCGGCATTAACTGGTATCTCTGACCCGCCAATAGCAAAAGGGGGCCGCGGACCCGTTTCCGGATCCGCGGCCCCCTTTTTGTTGCGTCTCTCTGGCCCTAGAACGTGATCTTACCCGCTAACTGAATCTGGCGCGGCAGGTTCGTCTGGGTCTGGAATCCCGCAATCCGCCCAAAGCAGAGAGCCGAAGCGCTGGCGCAACCGCCCGGCGTGCTGTACCACTGCGGAGTGTTGAATGCGTTCACCCAGTTATTCATGAACTCGAAGTTCACCCGTTCGGTGATCTTGAAGTCCTTGGCCACCGCCAGGTCGAAGTTGTGAATCGGCGGCACCCGCAGGTCGCCGAAACTGGTTGACCAGCGCCGCGGAATGTAGTTGTTGGTATTGAGTACGTAGGCAGCCGGATTTACCCACTGATTCACGTTCTGGTTGGGTGCGTTCCGGTTCACCCCCGCAAGCGGGATCGTGTTCGGACTGATCTGGTATGGCATGCCCCGCTGAATCTTGATCATGCCATTGATCTTCCAGCCGCCAACAATGTAATTAAGCGCTGCCGGCATATTGCCGCCGACAATCTTGCCTCGGCCGAACGGCAACTCCCACGAGGCGTTGAACGTGAACACCTGCGGAACATCCTGGATGTCGATCAGCTTTTCTAGTTGGTTGTCGGTTGGATACTGATAACCAACCCGGCCCATGTGCTTGGAGACCGTATAGCCGGCGCTGTAGCTGACCCCCTGGCTGAACCGTTTGGTCATCTGGATCTGCAGCCCGTGATAGGCCGAATCGCCGATCGGGCTGCCGATCTCCGTAACCCCGGTAAATTGCGGATAAGGTACCAGTAGCGAGCCATAGGTAATGGTTGCCTGGTTCAGTCCAAACCCGGGCACCAGGCCGGCAAACGGATTTGCCACCCGGTTGTTCAACACCGAGGCTCCCAGCGCCAACTGATCCACGGTCAGCGAGTTCAGGCTCCGGTTGACGGCTACCCGCGACATGCCGTTGTAGACATAACCGGCCGTGACCAGCACGTTCCACGGAATTTCGCGCTGCACGTCGAAGCTGAACTGCTGTGAACGGGGCTCCCGCGCGTGTGGGTCGATGAAGGAGATGCCGGTGCCAATGTTGGTCGCCAGGCCGTTCCTGGCGCCCACCGCCGGAATCAGGCCGGTCGGGAATGGGTTGTCGATCAGGTTGATTGGAATTAAGTTGGGGTCATAGAGCACCGAGCTGGTGGTCTGGCTGAAACCGGCCTGGCCCGGATCGTAAGCCAGCGGCCCGTAGAACAGGCCCCATCCGGCGCGGATCACGGTCTTGTTGTCCAGCGAGTAGGCGATGCCCAGCCGCGGCTGGAAGTTCCGGTAGCTGGAGTCGTAAACGTTGCGTGGCATCCCGTTGACACCGGGGAAAGTCAAACCGCCCCGCAGGTTTGAGCAAGCCGGACACTGTGCGGCGCCCACGGCGCTCTTCACCGCCGCTGCCAGCGGACTCTGCACCGTCGTGTCGAAGATGCCGGTCATGGCGTTGTAACGGTCCGTGGGCGCGCCGTTCCAATCCCAGCGCAGTCCGAGGTTGATCTTCAACTTCGGCGTCACGTTGATGTCATCCTGCACGTACCAGCCGGCCGAAAGGTTCTGCCGCGCCGGCGCGGCGTTGATGTCGATGCTGGCCGAGCCGACGCCCAGCAGGAACGAGGCCACCGGGTTGCCTGTGGTGACGGTCGCCACCTGTGGATCAAAGTTTGTGCCTGTCCCGCTAAACCCGAACGATCCGGCATTAAATCCGGCGTTGATCGCATAGTATCGCTCCAGGCGTCCGAACGCCCCCGCCTTGATCGTGTGGCGGGAGATCGTCTTCGACCAGGAGCCGTCCAGCGTGTTGATCTGGTCCGGGTTTGTGTTGCCCGACCCGGTTCCGGCGCCCGAAAACAACGCGCTGCCGAGTGTGCCTCCGCCGAAGCTGAAAAAGGGGAATGCCGGGTAGGCCTGGCTCACGAACGTCGGGCTGAAGCCCAGTTGCGCCGGCGTCACCTTGGGACGCTTAGGATTGACCCCGGCGGTGAAATAGCGCTCCAGGCCGAGCTTGATGTTGAATACGCTGGTGGGCGATAGAGTCCGCGTATAGTCCACCACCGCGTTATGATTGGCGCGGGTGAACGGGGAACCGCCCGCGTTCGGATCGGCCGCCGACGGATAGAACGGCACATCATAGGAGTTGAAGTTGTTTCGCGTGTGGCGGAACGTGATCATGTTCGTTTCGTTGATGTTGTAATCCACGCGCGACATGAATTCCGACAGGTCGCCCCGCGCGGTGCTGCCCTGGGGCGTGTAGTTGTTGCCTTTGGTAATTGGATCGCCGGGCGAGTTCGGCAGCGGGATGTACTGCCAGAAGTTCTTCGCCACCGAATTGAAGCGGCTGGAAGGAATCACGTTGCCCGCAAACGGCTGGCGGGTGAAGTGCCCCGCTACGTCCGTGTTGTAAGACACCGTCCAGGGGTCGTAGATCATTTGTAGCGCCGGCTGGCCGCCGTTGTTATAGAAGCTCTGCCTGAAATCGCCATCCCGCTCCAACTGCGTGGGCACCTGGCCGATGAACGATTTCGGACTGGTAGTGTGCAGGCGCTGCGTCTCGAAGAAGAAGAACAGCTTGTTCTTCTTGATGGGGCCGCCGATCATTCCGCCGGGCGTGTGGAAATGCACCGCCAGCTTCGGTTGGCGCGCCAGGTTGCGCTCGAACTGGTTCGCCGAAAGTCCGGTGGTGCGGGCGAAATAGAACAAGCCGCCGTGGAATTCGTTGGTGCCCGACTTGGTCACCACGTTGATCACGCCGCCCATCGTGCGCCCAAACTCCGCGCTGTACGGGCTGGTGATCACCTTCATTTCCTGAACGCTCTCCTGGGTCGGAATCAACCCGTAAAAACCGCCGTTGTAGCTGGTGCGGTTGTCCACACCGTCAACCACCATCTGGTTCGGCGCGATGTTCATCGTGGTTGCCGGCTGGCCGCCGTTGATCGAAAACGTGCTGGATCCGGCGTTGTCATAAGGCGTGAAGCTCTTCATCGCCGACGTGCCGATGGTGCCGGCGGTCGAATACACCAGCCCCATCAGGTTCCGCGCCTGCGAAGGTGTGTTGTCCATGCGGACCGAATCCACAAGGTTGCCGCGGTCGGCCGTCTGCGCCTCCACCATCGCGCCTTGTTCGGTCACCGTCACCGTCTGGGTCAGGGCGCCGATCTGCATTTTCAAATTGACGGTCGGGTTCGATGCCGTGCTGACAACGATATTGTTCTGTACTGTTTGCTGAAAGCCCGTCGCCGATGCGGAAACCGAGTAGGTTCCGGGCGGCAGCAGCCGGACATTGTAAAACCCGTCCGAAGTCGTTGCGCCGCTATATACAACGCCGGTCGCCGAATTGGTTACCGTGATCGTTACGCCAGCCACGGCTGCATCCGAAGGATCCGTTACCTGCCCCCGGATACTGCCCGCGGCCGCGCCTTGTGCAAATGCGGACGTTGTCAGCAGAAGAAAACTGCCGGCGAGAACGATCAGAGAATGGAATCGAGTCACTTTACACTCCTTGCGCCGGTATTTCAGGCGTATCGCGAGAATTCTTCAAGCCACTGCAGTAGCTTGCGTGTTTAGCCCAGGTTCAGTGATGCTGACCTCACATCGCACCACAACCTATATTGTGGCGCCCCATCCAAGCACCTGCCGCTATCATATCGTAGCCAAACGACAAAATATAATGAATTTTTGATAATTTTGATGTTTGTTCTGTGTATCTGAACGATAGTATTCTACCGGACAAGATAGCCGGACATTTACCCCGCCCGGATCCTCGAAGCCCGGCGAAACTCGCCCACCTCGTCTCGGTTCGGTCGAAGCCGGCAAGCCGGCTGGACCCCGCGCTTCTGGGTGCCCGCCTCCCTTTGCCAGCGGCGAACCCGCCGTGGTCGAATGGAAGTAGCTGACACGTGGAAGAAGAGGTCTTAGGAAAAGCGTATGACCGCCGGCTGATGGCCCGCCTGTTGGGATACATGCGCCCTTACAAGGGGCCCGTGGTCATCTCGTTGATTTTGCTGCTGGCCAGTTCGCTGTTTCAGGTGGCTGGTCCGTTACTAACCAAGTTCGCTATCGACCGTTACCTGGCGCCTGCCTCGGACCGCCCGGCATCGGTCTTTGACCCGCTGCTCTCCTCTGACGCCTGGACCGGTATCGCCCAGATTTCGGTTGTTTACCTGGTGATCCTGCTCGCCACCCTCGGTCTGGATTTCGCCCAGGCTTACCTGATGCAACTCACTGGACAGAAGGCCATGTTCGACCTCCGCCGCGAACTGATGGCCCACCTCCAGAAACTGGATATCGCTTTCTTCGACCGCAATCCGGTAGGCCGCCTGGTTACCCGCGTCACCACCGATGTCGACGTGTTGAACGACCTGTTTACCTCGGGCCTGGTCAACCTGCTGGCCGACATTCTGATGTTGTCGTTCGTGGTCGTCGCCATGCTTCAGTTGAGCGCCGGCATGACCGCCATGCTGCTGGCCGTGCTACCCCTGGTGGTTTGGGCCACCATCCTGTTCCGCCGCTCGGTGGCCGAAAGTTACCGCCGCATCCGGGTCGCCATCGCCAGGATCAATTCCTATCTCCAGGAGCACGTCAACGGCATCGCCGTGCTGCAACTGTTCAACCGCGAAGCCAGGAGCGCTTCGGAATTCGACCGGATCAACCGCGGCCACATGGAGGCGTTCAAAGACTCCATCTTCGCCTACGGCTGGTTCTATCCGGTGGTTGAGTTCCTGGGCATGCTGGCAATCGCCGCGCTACTGGTTTATGGAGGCTACCAGGTACGTTCCGGAGCCATCACCCTGGGTATCCTGGTGGCTTTCTTCCAATACGGGATGCGCTTTTTCCGCCCTATTCAGGACTTGAGCGAAAAGTACAACATCCTGCAATCGGCCATGGCCGCCTCCGAGCGTATCTTCAAACTGCTCGATACCCGGCCGGCCATCGCCGAACCCCCTACCGGCCGCCCGTTCCCCTCCACGCCTTCCGCCATCGAATTCGACTCGGTCTGGTTTGCCTACAAGGACGAGGACTGGGTGCTGCGCGATGTCAGCTTCCACATCGAACCCGGCGAGACCATCGCCGTTGTTGGCCACACCGGAGCCGGCAAGACCACCATCACCAGCTTGTTGTTGCGCTTCTACGACATCCAGAAAGGCGTCATCCGTCTGGGCGGTATCGACATCCGGGAGTTCGACCCCCGCCATCTGCGCCGCCACTTCGCCATCGTGCTTCAGGACCCTTACCTGTTCAGCGGCACTATCGCCGGCAATATCCGCCTGGGCACCGATGGCATCACTGCCGAAAACCTCACCAGCGCCGCCGAGCAGGTTAACCTGATGGACTTTATCCGCTCTTTGCCCGAAACCTTCGAGCATCACATCCGCGAGCGCGGCGCCGGTATCTCCACCGGCCAGAAGCAACTGATCAACTTCGCCCGCGCGCTGGCTCACAACCCGCGCTACCTCATCCTGGATGAAGCCACCTCCAGCGTCGACACCGAGACCGAGTTCCGCGTCCGCGACGCCATGAGTAAACTCGTCGCGGGCCGCACTTCGATCGTGATCGCTCACCGCCTCTCCACCATTCAGCGGGCCGACCGGATCTTCGTCATGCATAAAGGCCGGTTGCGGGAAAGTGGAACCCACCAGCAGTTGCTCCAGCAGCGCGGGCTTTACTGGAAGCTCTACCAGCTTCAGTATAAAGACCAGGAAGTCAAGGTTCCTCCGCCGGCGCTGGCGCCCGAAACGGGCAGGTAGACGGTCAGGTCCTTTCCGTTCACACTCAGCACATCGCTGGCGGCCGGCTGCCCGTTCACCCGCCGGTCGACAATCTTCCCATCCGCCAGCCGGCGGGAGACCAGCAGCTTCAGGCCGTCTATGTCGCAAGCTACTGTCCACAGCCCATCACGCTCCTCCGATTCGATCGCCGCCCTGCCGGCTTTGGCTACCAATCGTTCCAGCGCGGCTTTGTTCTGGCAATGTTCGGCCACAATCAGCAGGCCGGTGCGAACGCGCCTGGTGTCCAGGCGCCGAATCGCCGCGGCCGGATATTGGACCAGAAAGCGCCCGGCTCCCTCCGCTTTTCCGGCCGGATCGGTTTTCAGCGCCACGCTGGCGCCCTCGGGAAGGTGGAAGAAGCGAACGGCCAGTCCGCCGCCATCCACTCGTAGCCCCAATATCGATCCCGACGCCGATATCTTTCGCAAGATTCGCTGCGCCGCCAACGGGTAGACCACATTTGTGCCGAACAAACTCAGGTCCTTCTCTTTGGAGACATCCAAATCCAGAAGCGCCAAGAGCGCTCCTTTCTTCTGAATGCTGGCGGCATTCAGTGGCAGATGGTGTGGTTTCGTCTGGCCCGACGGCCCGGCGACACGCACACGGCCGTAGGGCCGGCCCGTCGTGTCAGGCGCTACGAAAACGGCCGGCACATCCTCCCGGCGGCCGAGTTCGACGTCGATCAGCTTGTCGTGCCCGGTGTAGTGGTAGTTGGTGCTGCCGATGGCGAACTCCGGCGTGATGTAGTTGTACCGCTCGTAGCCTGCCTCTTCGCGCCACCGGGAGCGGACCACTTTCTCCGGCAGGGTAGCCAGCGCCAGAATCTCGTGCGGTGGCCGGTAGCCTCCCTTGCGTTCGTTGATCAGGAGGTAGATCCGGCCTATCCCGGCTCTCTCCGGCGCCAATGACCTCCGCAACCCCTCCATGTCCAGATACAACTCGATGCTCTCGTGGCCGGAGAGAAACTGGTAACTCCTGCTCTGCGGCCCGGAGAGGGTTCCTCTTCCCGGGTAGAAGTTGGCCGTGATATCGGCCCAGAAGAAGTCCAGTAACTTCCGGTATTTCTCCCGTGTGCGCTCCTGCGCGGCATAGAGATAGCCCATCGCCAGCGAATTGAGATCAACGGTGTAGTAGTTCGGACTATCGAATTCGCCGATGCCCGCACGCCGGGTGTAGTCGATCCATTGATCCAGCAGCAACTCTCCTTCGGCCGCGGTTTTGGCGTTGCCTGCCGCCTGGCCGGCCAGCAGCAGGTTGGTCGCTTTCATGAGGAAGATGTTTGTGTATGTGATGGGCACGTGGTGGCGCCTGACGGCGATAAGCGCCGCGTCGAGATGTGGTTTCATCCGCCGCCGGAACTCACCGGACAGCCGGCCGCCATATTCAAGGAACAGCGGACCCAGCGGCTGCGTACAGAACTCTATGGCGTTGGAATCGCGAATCTCTGGATGACCCACGCGCCACGGAATCGTGCCAAAATCAGGAGAAGCAGAGTCTAATATCTGATGATTAAATGCCCAAAGAACGAGCCGTTCGGCTTCGCGCGGATCGCCGTCCATCACCAGCGTGGCCAGTCCCGCGTTCACCACGTCCCGAGTTGTGGGTGCCGGATCCGCCGATCGGAGGATTTCATTGACTCTTGATACGCCGGAACGCATCATTTCTTCGAAACGTGCTGCTCGCTCCGCTCGATCCGGAATCGCGGCGGGATACGCCGTGCTTAGAAGCAAAAAGGAGACCCAAAGCCGAACCATAACAAATCTATACTCTTTTTTCGTGCCCAAAGCAGAAATGCAGCACACGTTTTCCGCGGGAGGTCTGTCTGTCACTGACGAGTTTGCTAGTTCGAAAGAGTGAATGCCATGACTCCGGTCCGGTTGTACCGATGTTGTCAGCCGGTGGTACTCTGCGTCTTCGCGATCATTGGTCTCTCCTGTAAGTCACCGGCCGAACGCCACGTCATCGCGCGGAAGCCACACGGCGAAGCGGCGCCTCTGAACCACCCGGTGAGACGCCATGTTCGGGCCACCGGAGTGGTGGAAGCGATTCACTCCGTCACCGTGGCGGTGCCGTCCATCACCGGGCAAGACGGCCGGGTGACGCTGGTTCGTATCGCGCGCAACGGCGTTCGTGTCCGGAAAGGCGATCTACTGGCCGAGTTCGATCGCACCCGGCAGGAGGACAACGCGCGCGAAGCGGGCGGCAAGTACGACGACCTCTGCCACAAGGTGGAAGAGAGCGTCGCCAGGAACAGGGCCGATGCCGAGACCCTTCGCTCCAGGCTTTCGCAGGCCGAAGCCGACCTCGAGAAAGCGGACCTGGAACTCCGCAAGGGTCCGGTGTTGATGGAAATCGAGCGGCTGAAGAACGAGTCTCGCAAGCGCGATGCCCAGGCCCATGTAGCCAGCCTGAAGCGCTCCAACAGGGCACACGACGCAGCCGGCGCCGCAGCACTCCGCATTCTGGAACTTCAGCGCGACCGCCAGAAGGTGGCCCTGGACCGCGCCCGTTCGAATGTGGAGAAACTGCTGGTGCGCGCTCCATTGGACGGCATGGTGGCACTGCTCCCGGTGTGGCGCAATAACGCGATGGGTCATCCTCAGGAGGGCGACCAGCTCTGGCTGGGTGTCGCCATCGCGCGTATCTTCGATTCCTCCGAGATGGCTATCCGCGCGCAAGTGGGTGAACCGGACGGCGCCTGCCTGGTATCGGGCGCGCGTGCCACGGTTCGCCTGGATGCCTACCCGGATCTGCCGCTTTCGGCCCGCTACGAGTCGTCCAGTCCCATTGCGACCGGCGATCTGGGAAGCCCCATCCGTACCTTTGCCGCCCGGTTCCGCCTGGAGACGCCGAACGACAAGGTTCTTCCCGACCTCTCGGCGGCCCTCATGATCGAGACGCCGGAGAGTGCGCCGGCCGCCCCGGGAGGAAACTGACCATGACCATAGTCCCCCAAGAGCCGGACCCGCGTCCTGCTCCGAAGACTTCGCCTCGAAGGGATAGGGGCCGCCGTCTTGCCCGCCGCCTGGTGGCCACAGCCGTGCTGCTGGCCGCGCTCGGAGCCGGCCTCTACCATGGCCGTAAGTTCTACCTGAAGTCGCGCTCCGCTCGAGTGCTGGCCACGGCCCCGGTCCGCCAGGGCGAGTTTCTGGTGATGATCCGCTGCCGCGGTGAACTGCTGTCCCGGCGTTCGGTGCAGATCATCGCCCCGCAGAAAGTGCCCAACCTCCGGATCGTCTGGATGGCGCCTCAAAACGCCACCGTAAAGGAGGGTGATGTGGTGATCCGTTTCGACCCCAGCGCCGCCCGGCAGCAACTGGTGGAGAAGCAGGCATCGCTCGAGCAGGCACAGGCCGGCCTCGATCAGGCCAGTGCTGAGAACCGGATCCTCGCCGAGCAGGATCGCCTGGATCTGAAGCAGGCCGAATACGACGTGGAGCGGGCGCGCCTGGAAGCGTCAAAAAGCGAGATCATAAGCCCTATCGAAGGGGCCGAGGCCCGTGTGGACCTGCGTGTGGCCGAGAACAAACTGCTGGTGCTGAAAGCCACCGCGGCGTTGCATGAAGCCTCTGGCAAGCAGAAGGCAGCATCCCTGGAGCGAGTGCGGGACCAGGCCAAACTGGAATGTGACCTGACCCGTGAACGGCTGGCCAGGATGGAGTTGAAGACACCGCTTTCGGGCGTGGTCGTCTTCCAGAGCAATTACAGCCAGGGCTGGATGAACGCTAAGCCGTTCACGGTAGGCGACAGTGTGTGGTCCGGCGCCACACTGGCCGAAATCCCGGACCTCGCCACGCTGGAGATGGACGCCAAGGTCGAAGAGGTCGACCGCGCCCGCATGAACGTCGGCAACGAGGCACGTATCAGGGTAGACGCGATGCCGGAGAAGGCCTTCTTCGCCCGGCTGACCTCGCTCTCACCACTCACCGAGCCGAGCTTCGACTGGACGAGCGGTCCCGCGTTCCACGGCTACGCCCAGCTACAGACGTCTGACCCGCGGTTGCGTCCGGGCATGAACGGCACACTCGACGTCATCCTGGAACGAATCCCAGCCGCGATCAGCATTCCGGCGCGGGCGCTGTTCACGCGCCGCGGCCGCCCGGTAGTCTATGTGGTGGAGAAGCCGGGCCGGACCCGCGTGGTGGAAGTGAAGGTCCGGGCGCGCAACACCGATGAGATCGCCGTGGAAGGCGTGCCGGCGAACGCCACTGTGAGCCTGGTGGATCTGGAAAAGAGTGAGGCGAAATCGTGATGCGGCGCGGATTGTGGTTGACGTTACCGGCCGCGGTACTGGCGGCACTGTTGGGGCTCGCCGCTACGGAGCGTGGCCGGAAACCGGCCGCGGCGCTGCCAGTGGCCTCCATCCCTGTGACCAGGGTGAAGCGTGGCCCGGTGGAGTTGAAGGTGATCGCGCGCGGGAGCCTGGAGGGCGGAAGGCCGGATATGCTCTCGGCGCCCATGACGGGCGGCGACGACATGACGATCCGGATGATGCTGCCATCCGGCACGCTGGTGAAGGCCGGCGATGTGGTGGTCCAACTGGACTCTACCGAACAAGAGTTCAAGCTGCGGGAGGCCGAAGCCGACATTGAGGAGGCCGGGCAGCGAGTGGCCGAGGCCAACGCCGAGAAGGAAGCGCGGCAGGAAGAGGATTCCTACTCGCTGGTCAGCGCCAGGGCCGCTCTGGAGCAGGCCGAACTGGAAGCCCGCAAGAACCCTCTGAAGGGCCGCATCGAAGCCCGGCAGAACACGCTGGCGGTGGAATCGGCACGGGCGCGGCTGGTGGAACTGGAACAGAACCTGAAGAATCGCACCGGTACCGGGCAGGCTGCGATTGCCATGCAGGAGGCCAACCGCAAGAAGGCGCGCATCCGAGCTGGCATGGCGCGAAAAAACATCGAAAACATGACGCTACGGGCCAGGAGCGACGGCTACGTTTCCATCCAGCAGAACACGCAAACCAACTTCTACTACACCGGAATGACGTTCTCCCTGTTTCAGGTGGGCGACCAGGTCCGTGGCGGCATGGCCGTGGCCCAGATCCCGGACCTGCACAGTTGGCTGGTGAAGGCATCGCTGGGGGAATTGGACCGCGGCCATCTACAGAAGGGCCAGCCGGCCCAAGTTCGAGTGGTGGCGGTGCCCGGCCGCCTGTTCCGCGGCCGGGTGGAGGACATCGGGGGAACGAACGGGCCGATGTGGAACCGGAAGTTCGAGTTCAAACTGACCCTCGAAGATCCATCCGCCGAACTGCGCCCGGGGATGACGGCCAACATCCTGGTCCACACCGATCGCATCGCGAACGCCTTGTGGATCCCCTCGCAGGCGCTGTTTGAAAGCGACGGGCGCGCCTTCGTCTACCTGGCCAGGCAGGGGCAATTCTCGCCGAAAGATGTGAAGCTGGTGCGGCGCAGCGAGAGCCAGGCGGTGATTGAAGGGCTGGTGGAAGGGCAGACGGTAGCGCTGGCCCGTCCCGAAGCCGGCGCGGCGCAAAAGCAGTCCGGCGGCGCGCTGAAGGCGATCCCCCAATGAGTACGCCCTCCGAAGTCCGCCAGGAGCAACAGCCCGGACACCGCCGGGTTTCCGCGATCGGCGTCATCCTTGCCGATTTCCTGCTGGCCGGGGCGAACCTGCGCTCGCAGAAGACCCGGACGCTGCTGACCGCGCTCGGTATCGTGTTCGGCGTTGGCTCGGTGATCGGCATGCTCGCCATCGGCGCCGGCGCCAGGGAAGAGTCTCTGCGTTTCATCGAACAGCTCGGCGTACGCAACGTGCTGATCGAATCGCGTCCGGCGGCTGGAATGGAAGAGATGCAGCAGCGGCGGCGCTCCTCGCCGGGCCTCACCGAACGCGATGCGCGCATTCTTGAAGCCAACATTGAGGCGCTGGAAGCCATCTCGCCACGGCGCACCCTGCACCCGGGCCGCCTGGTCCCCAAACCCTCCAAGGATGTGCCGGAAGTCTTTGGCGTGCGGCCCGAGTATGCACTGATCCATAGTCTTCACCCGGCCGAGGGCGGCTTCTTCGACAGGGAGACCGATGAAGCCAGCCGCGCCGTCTGCGTACTGGGCGAAACGGCTAAGGTGAGCCTATTCGGCTATGAGCCGGCGGTGGGCCAATATGTAAAAGTGAACGATGTGTGGCTGGAAGTGATAGGAGTGCTGAGCGAGCAGGTGAGCGGGGCTTCCGCGTACGCCGGCGGCAAGATGCAGGATCGCAACAACGTCATCTTCACGCCGCTGAACACCTTTCAGTACCGGTTTTGGGACCGGCTGGCATTTCTTACCAAGGATGACCTGGATGGCATCGACCTGCGGCTGCGGCCCGGCGCCGATTCGATTGCGACTGCCAAGGTGGTGGGCGCGGTTCTGGAATCGACGCACCACGGCGTAGAGGACTTCAACGTAACCATCCCCGCGGCGCTATTGGCGCAGCAGCAGCAGACGCAGACCATCTTTACTTACGTGATGGTGGCCATCGCGGCCATCTCGCTGCTGGTGGGCGGCATCGGTATCATGAACATCGTGCTGGCTACCGTACTGGAACGTACTCACGAGATCGGTATCCGGCGCGCCCTCGGCGCCAAGCGCAGAGACATCGTGCGGCAGTTCCTGATCGAATCGGCGTTGATCTCCTCGGCCGGTGGCCTACTGGGTGTGGGATGCGGTTTCCTGCTCTCCTCGATCATTGCCCGCGCGGCCGAGTGGAATACCATCGTCACCACGCCTTCGGTGGTCATCGCGTTCACCGTTTCGGTGGCCGTGGGACTAATCTTCGGCATCTATCCGGCGATGAAGGCGGCACGCATCGATCCGATCGAAGCACTGCGTTACGAGTAGGGTCCGTTCCGCAACAGACTATTTTGGTATAGATTCATATACAGAGCCGGTCCTCTTCTGGGAAGGGGACTCTGAAGGAACATATGAATCAAACACAAGCGCAAGTCAGCCCGGAACGAATTGCACGAACGGCCTGGGCCTACGCGGCGCCGATCCTGGTCGACGCGGCAGTGGAGTTGGGCCTGTTCGATACCCTGGATAACAATCCGCAGACCGCGGCCGAAGCGGCCGGGAACCTGAATATTTCCGTTCGCGGCGCGGTAGCGCTGGCCGACGCTTTAACCGGCGCCGAGTTTCTCCAGAAGGATGCCGATGGCCGATACCACCTGGTTGCCGATACGGCGCAGTTCCTGGTGCGGGGCAAACAGGCATACTACGGTCCGTTCTTCCACCACATTCGCCAGGACCTGATTCCGGGCTGGCTGAAGTTGGCTGACGTGGTGAGGACGGGCCACGCTACCCAGCATGTGGAGTCGTCCGAGGAGAGCGCGGCCTTTTTCGAGGACTTCGTTCCCGCCCTGTTCGCGTTGAGCTATGCTCCGGCCCGCGTGCTGGCGGCGGACCTTGACCTGAACCGGCGCAACACCGAAGTGCGCGTGCTGGATGTGGCCGCGGGTTCCGGGGTATGGGGAATCGCGCTGGCCGAGTCCTGCCCGCGGGTGACGGTAACGGCGGTGGATTGGGAAGGGGTGCTGCGAACCACCCGCAAGACGGTGGACCAGCGCGGACTCGGCAACCGCTTCCGCTACGTGGCCGGCGACATCGCCACTGCTGATTTCGGTCACGGCCATGCCGTGGCCACGCTCGGGCACATACTGCACAGCGAAGGGCGGGAGCGCAGCCGGAAGCTGATCAGAAGGGTATTCGAGGCGCTGGAGCCGGGCGGCGTCATCGCCATCTCCGAATTTGTGCCCAATGCCGAGCGCACCGGGCCTGCCATACCGCTGCTGTTCGCGGTCAACATGCTGATCAACACCACCGCCGGCGACGTTTACACGTTCGAAGAGATGCGCGGCTGGCTGACCGAGGCGGGCTTCCGCAATGTCCGCCAGTTGGAAGCGCCGGCGCCGTCACCGTTGATCCTGGCCAACAAGCCTTAGTCGCGGTCCATCAGCCAGAAGTCGCGCGGGTAGAGGCGGTAGACGTGCTCATCCTCGCGCGCCAACGTGGCGGCATCCAGCGCGGTGAACTGCCTCTGGTTGCCGATGATGAAGTAGACCGCGCCGGGGTTCTCGTTGGCCTTCCGTCCGTAGCCGGGCAGGATCCGTCCGTAGACCGCATCCAGGCGGTCGAAGATCTGGTGTGCCAGATCGGGCTCGCTGCGTAACGCCAGGATCGCCTTCCGGAAGGTCCTGACACGCTGCGGTGTGATGCCGTCGGCCAGGTCGTCGGCGATACCCTGGGCGCGGTCTTCGTATGAGTCGGCGGCGCGAGAGTCCTGAAACACCTGGGCGATGGCGTACTCGGCCAGCGTTTCATCGCGGGGGCCCTTCTTCACCACGTCGATGGCGAAGCGCAGGGTCTGGGGTATCTCCGGCATCCGTTCGGCGTAGTAGCCGGCGAAACCCTGGCGCAGGCTGGCCTGTACGCCATTGCTGTAGGCCAGGCCGGCCCCCACGGTTTTGGTGAAGACTGTGTGCGCCCCTCCGCCGGTAAACAGCTTGGCGGCCAGCAGATCGAGTAATGCGCCGCGGCTGGCGTCTTCGAAGCTGGTGAACGGCGTCATGGTCACCATGACGCCGCCGGACAGGTTGGGTACGAGAAGGCCTACGAACCTCGGCTGGACCGCGGAGGGCTCATGCTCTCGTAGACGGAGATCAATCGGCCGGTCTTGAGACAGCCGCGTGGGGGCGGCGGGGGCCTGGCGAAGGTCTCCGGCCAATTGATCAACCGTGGCGGTGAGTTGTTGCTGGTTCGCGGCGGAACCTACCATCCACATACGGGCATTGCCCGTTACCAGCAGGCTCCGGCGCAATTGATCGAGGCGGGCAAGCGTGCGCTCGGGGGTGACCGAGATATCGCGCGCAATGGTATGGCAGAGTCCCGCCCAGTCCCGGGTCAGGCTGGCGCCGGGCAGATCGGGTAACAGTTCGGCCAAATCGGCCGCGACATCGCGCGCGGCAGGAGTTGGGGCGCCGGGCGCTTCGAGCAAAGCCTGGAGTTCTGCCCGGCTCTTGCCCTGGGCGGAATCAGCCAGATGGTTTAACCAGGCGGCAAGCGCCTGGCGATCCCGGTCGCTGCCCGTATCGGCAAGCATCCAACGAAGGCGGTCGGCGAACCAGGCACGGGTGAGGAATGAGGACGTCGCAAGGTAGCGCCGGTTCGACTGCCAGCGGTAGGCTGTGGCCGGGTCGCGTACCCAGGTCTCTTCCCTCCGCTGCGGCGTGGAGCGCAGCGCGCTTAGCTCCTGATTGACCAGGTCGCGAATACGGGGCAGGTTCTCCGGCCTCCAATCGGGATGGGAGAGCACCAGGCGCATCCACTCGATGGCGCGGCGGCTCTCTTTGGGGCCGTTGCCGGAGGCTTTCACCAGCAGTTCGATGCGGCCGCCTTTCATGTAGTTGATGAAGCCCGCGTCGAGGCTAAGGATCTCCGTTCGCAGGCGCTCGCTCATCTGCTCATAGGAGAGCGGGATTCCGTTGTCGATGACACCGGCGCGGGTCAGCAGCGGCGGCAGCAAGGCGAGCAACACCAGATCCTGATCGGCGACTCCGTCTACGCGCAGGGCAAGCGCGGTGGTGGCGCTGTTCATTCCGCTGAAGGTGGAGGCCACCAGCGGGATGCCGGCGCGTAGCTGGCTGGCTCGGTGGTGCAGTTGGTCGTCGAGCGTTAGCGGCGGGTTGCCGATGAACTTGCCGGCCGCGGCCGCACTTCCGGCGAAGTGATCGAGCCTGGCGGTGTTGGTGTCATACTCGTCGCGGAACCGGCGGATGGCGGCCTGCGCGTCGTCCACTTGATAGAGCTTCATCAGGCGTTGGGTTTCGGCCATGATGCGCCGTTCGCGCCGCCGCTCGCGGCCATCGAGCAGTGCCGCCGACGGGCGAACGGCAACCGCTGCGGGCACGGTGGCGGTCAGGTTCCAGGCCAGGATGCGGTCGCGCCAGAGGTTGCGGCCATCCAATAGCAGTTGCTCGATGGCATTCAGGTCGTCCTTCCGGGTGACCTGCTGCTCAAAGCCAGGCCGCCGGTTGATCTCTCGCAGATGATCCATCCAGGCGGCGTAGGTGTCACGCGCGCCGAAGCCGGGCGGTGAGTTCACCAGCTTTGCCAACTCCCGCCGGAGCGCGATCACCCGGCTGCGGATGCGTGAGTTGAGTGCCGTGAGCTCGGGGGCGCCGGGTTCCAGGGCGCCGATGCGCTCCAGTTCATTGGCGACCAGGGTGCGGAGTTCGATCAGCCGTGCTTCGGTGAGGTTGGCGGCGGGCACTAGCGAGAGGCCGATGGAGATGGGGAAGCCCTGGGAGTCGCCGGCCCAGGCGTAGACGCCCTGCGGCGCAATGGCGCTCTGCCGGGTGGTGCTGTTCACCAGCAGACGGTATAGGTTGGTGGTGCTATCTCCGGCGAATGCATCGAGGAAGAGTTCCACCAGCAGGAGTTCGCGGGGGCTGAAGCGGTTGGTGGCGGGCCACGCCAGGCCCATCGAGCCGGGCTGTTGTTCGTTGCGGGAGGGGAAGTCCACCACGGCGAGGGTGCCGGGTTTGGCTGGACGGGGCGGCGGGTAGGAGTCCGCGGTCAGAGCCGGGCGTGGATCGGACTGGGGTTGGACGTGGTTGAGGACCGTTCCGATGGCGGCGAGCGCACCCTCGATGGGCTCATTGTCGGGCAGGGATACGATAGCTCCCATGTTGGCAAGGTAGTAGTGGGCTTTGTGGAAGGCGCGTATGTGCTCGGGGCGCATGCGGCGAATGGCGGGAGGATCACCTCCGGCATCGTTGGAGAGAGGGTGGCCGGGTCCGTAGCCGGCGAGGCTCAACTGCCTGTAGAGGATGCGGCCGGGGGAATAGGACGAGCTGGCCATCTCGTTGTAGACGGTGCCCTTCTCTTCCAGGCGCAGCTTGCCTCCGGTGGGCTCGGCGGCGACGCCGAAGTTGCGCACCTCGCGGCGGATCTCCTCGTCGGTGTAGTCGGGGTGGAGCAGCGCGTTCAACTGCTGTTGCAACTGATGGTAGAAGACCTGGGCCGAAGCGTTGGTGCTGAAGTGGTAACAGGTGCGCTGCTGGAGGGTGAAGGCGGTCGAACGAGTGAGCGACATGGACTCGGCGGCGGCAAGGCCGCGCCCCGCGTTTCCCTTGAGCAGCAGCAGGTGCTCCTGGGTGTGCGGCTCGCCGCGATCGGAATCGGGCGCCGAATTGACCCAGGTGAAGGCCTGGGGCACCGACTGGATGCGTAGCAGATCGAGGGTGAACCCGGTCCGCGGGTGCTCGAAGCGCGCGCCGAAACGGTGGCCGTCATCGTCCAGATAGACGGCTACGGCGCGGAAGCCTTCGAGCGAAGAGCCCTCGGCGAGATGGTCGAAGCCGGCGGCAAACGAATCAGCCATGATGAGAGGAGCAAGCACAAACCAGACGGCGACACGCATTCAGGCCCGATTTTACCGCCGCCCGATTTCAGCCACAATGAGAGCAGTATGAATCGACAGGGCAAGATCGCACTCGTCACCGGGGCCGGCAGCGGAATCGGACGGGCGGTGGCGTTGCGATTGCAGGCGGCGGGCTACCCGGTGGCGCTGGCCGGACGGAGGCTGGAGCGGCTGGAAGATACGGCGGCGCACGCCGTTGCCGGAGGCGGCGAGGTGCTGACTGTGGCGGCCGATGTTTCCCGGCCAGAGTCCGTAGAGGCGCTGTTTGAGCGCGTGCGGGAGCGCTTCGGGCGACTCGATGTGTTGTTCAACAACGCCGGGGTTTCGGGCTCCGGTGTAAACACCGAAGACGTCTCCTATGAAGAGTGGAGCCGGGTGGTGGCGATCAACCTGACGGGCTCCTTTTTGTGCGCGCAGCAGGCCATCCG
>JADZGD010000006.1 GCA_020854055.1 Bryobacterales bacterium
AGCTACGAGCGCCAGCACCGGTAACCACTTGCGAAAATCTGCCATTTCCTTCTCCTTGTGGAAATCTGAAATCGAGTCGAATTGATGGAAGTGCTTCAACCTGAGCCTCAATGGGAGTATCGCCGCCGCACAGCCAGCTCTCTACCGCCTGTATTCGAACGACGTCCACTCATATATCCGTACAAGCTCGATCGTTTTTGTTTTATACAACTTTTTTAAATCTGTGCTCGCGGGATTCACGCATAATGAATGCCGCTGATACTTGGACGCAGTCAAAACATTCATATCACTCCATGCGAGAACAAGTCAAGCATAAAGTGGAATCCAGCATCCGAAATTACTAATCGACCACGAGCCAAGCCAGTTTGCAATTACATCATGGGAAGGTAACACTAGTCAACAGGCAGGACACCTGAATGCGGCAATGTTCCATCGAACGGTGAAATCTTCGCATCGATAGCGGTATTCCGAAGGCCGAATGGAGCGCCGGCCGCTGGTCTGGTGGCGCTCCGGCGCGCGATACGGGACCCGCTCATTCTTCTATATAACGTTGCAATTTTTTAAGACGCGATTTCAGCTCTTCGGAAGCATCCCTCATCTGGTTGGTGTCGTAAATCACTCTCGGTGTCATAAATATGATCAGCTCGGTGCGCCCTTTGCTGTAGGATTTATTTCCGAAGGCCGCTCCGATGCCCGGGATACGGTGAAGGAGAGGGAATCCGGCGCTGGTAGCTCCCCCCTCTTCCTGGATGATTCCGCCGATGGCGATCGTGTCCCCATCCTGCACAGTCACCTGGGTCTGAACGGCCCTTTTGGAAAAAGCGGGCGAATTGATGCCCTCGGTCGGCGGCGGCTCAGGTGCGCTCACTTCCTGGTTGATGACCAGCGTCACGATGCCCGACGGATTCACCCGGGCCAGAATAGCCAACGTCACGCCCGTGTTCCGGTTCGAGATGGTCTGCGCGAATAGGGAACTGCCGCCGGTCTGCACGCCGGTCGCTGCTTGGGCGGTCAAAGTGGGTACTTCCGACCCGACGTTGATCGTGGCCGGAATGCTGTCGGTTGCGATTACGCTCGGCGCCGACAGGATCTTCGTGAACGTCGCACTCTCGCGCGCCTGCAGGAACGCCAACAGTTCACGGCTCTGGCCGACGAGAGTCCCGATCGTAAAGTTCACGACACCGCCGTCCAAACTTCCACGAAGCCGGTTCGTAGGCACCGAGGCCCCACCCGATTCACCCCGCCTTTGTAGAAACGCCGAAACGCCGCTTGCCAGCGCGCCTGTCAACGACACTTCGTAGATTTTCGCGTCCACCAGAACCTGGCGCGGCGGAATGTCCAACTCGCGGAGGATCTTCAGAATACTTTCATACTCCTGTTGTGTTCCCTGTATGAGCAAGGTGTTGTCCATGGGATTCGGAACAACGCGTGGAATCCGTCCGCCGGCCATTCCATAAGAAGATGCGCCAAGATATGTCCCGGTCTGGTCGGCCGAGCCGGTGGTTGCAGCACCGGCTTGAGTACCCTGGCCCGTCACTGTCCCCGGTAGCGGCGTGCCTGGCGTGGCGAAGGTTGTTGGAATCGGAGCACCCATCCCATAGCCGCCCATGCCGCCGTAGCCACCCATGCCGTAACCACCCATCCCATAACCGCCCATGCCGCCGTAGCCGCCCATGCCATAACCACCCATGCCATAGCCACCCATACCGCCCATACCTCCGTAGCCACCCATGCCGTAACCACCCATGCCGTAACCACCCATACCGCCATAGCCGCCCATGCCGTAGCCGCCCATGCCGTAGCCACCCATGCCGTAGCCACCCATGCCGTAACCACCCATGCCGTAACCATATCCGCCGTACAGCATCATGATGGACCCCGCGAGGCCCTCCGCACGGCCGTACTTCACACGGTACACATAGTTGTCCACAGCGCCCGCGGTCACCTTCACCGCCACATCCACGCGTTTGAGCCATTTCTCGACTTCCTCGAAGACACCTGGATTCGGCGCGATGGCGATAAGAGTGTTGATGCGGTCGAGCGGAAGGAATTTGATGGGTGTGTTTTTCTCGCTGAGGGAAATGCCCTTGAAAATGCTTTCGAGCTCGCCCGCAATGTCGCTCGGCCTTCCATTCGTCACCTCGAACAACCGGACACGCTGGCTCGCGAACCGCTCGCTGTCAAAAAGTGCGATGAGTTCCATCAGCCGGTTGAGGTTGCGCCCACTGTCGAGAATCAACAAGAGATTCGCCGGCGGATACGTCACCGTCGTGGAGTTCTCGCCCATGAACGGCTGTAGTACTTTCACCAGTTCATCCACCGTCGCGTACTTCAGAAAAACCAAATTCAGGTACGTCCGGTCGTTCTCCGGAATCTGCTGGATGTCTGTCGTGGGCTCAAGGGGCAGCCGCGAAATCTGGTCGAGCGGGACGATGCGGTAGATATCGCCCACCTGCACCATACCGGCGTTGTTGATACGAAGAATTAATTCGAGCAGGTTTCGCGGATCCAGATCTCTCGTATCGCCGTAAGTATTCAGAACCACCGCCCCCTTCAGGCGGGGATCGAGAATGTAGTTGATCTTCAGGATGCGCGCGAGCTGGTCAATCACCTGCGACAGTGAGGCATTCTGCAAAGAGAGCCCGCCAAAGCTGACCGCGCCCGGTGGGCTGGGCTGCGGCGTAGTGGCCGTCGGGCCTTGCGGCTTCGCGGCAGCGGCCGGCGGCTGCGGGCTCTGTTGTGTTCCGGTTTGAGGCTGTGCCTGGGGCGGCGGTTGTTTCGGTTCTTCCTGCTTTTCGGCTTGTGGGCGATAGATGGGACCAAACCCCGGCGGCAATCCACGCGGCGGCGGTGGAATCTCTTGCGCAAAAAGCAACGGCAGGGCCATCAGGGCCGCGATTCGACTGGAAAGAACCTTCACGCGCTACTCCTTCACGCTTCCGGACGCCGCTTCATCCGGCTGATCCGCTGCCGACTTGGGTGGGTAGTCCCGCTCCCAAACAGCCCGCTCCACTCCGGTCAACTCGGATTTCTTTCTTGTCCACTGCGATTTTCCGAAGGGTGTTTGGCGAGTAAAGCGGACGCTGTCGCCTTCTTCGGCTGCGGTCATTTCGGGTGGCACATCCTGCGTCGTCGCCCCGGATTCCGGAGCGCCTTCTTCCTTGCGCACGCCGAACGGCGTTCTGGTGTAAGTCCAGACTTTTCCGTTGGAATCCGTGTAGAGGTAGCTATTCGATCCAACCTGCTTCGCATCGGGAGGGATAGTGAGCTGAGGGGTCGCGCGCGGTTCGGCTTTGCGGACGCTAGCCGAAGCCCGTGGCGCGGCTTTGCGCGATTCCGTCTTACGCTTCCCGGATCCTTCGCCTGCGGCGCAGACAAACGGCACACTGATCGCCAGTAAAATCAGAAGTCTCATAATTTGTTTTCCTGCTACTTGACCGGTTCCCATCGGCACGATTCACCGAAGGGGGTCTTCGTCACGACTTTCCGCATGCTTCCCTGAACGGTGCCGGAAGGCGATGTATCGCCCGGCTGGCATGCCTTCAAATCGGCGCCGATATCCGCACCCGGACCGGATGCCGCCGGTCCCGCGGACACCGTTGTCGCCGATGTAACTTTCGACCCCGCGGCGGCCGGCGGCGGCGCGGCCTCTGCGGTCTCCGGCTTGCTCTTATCCATTAATTCATCGAGCGTCCGGGTAACCGTTTCCCCATTCCACTCGAACGCGATCTCGCGATTGTTCGCGGCCAGCAATTTGAACTGGCCGATCGCCTCGCCTACCTGATAGCCTCGCTGCGGCCCTCCGGGTTTCTCGCTCAGGAACACTGTGGGACCGCCGCCAAAATCCATGACGCCGTGCGCCACCGGCAAAGCCGGCATCGGAGCGGGTTCGGCGGCTTCGATGACGACGTTTGGATTCCTGTCTTTTGAAAACAGCATCATCTGCGCTACTTCCGCGTACGACCCGGCGGTTACCGGGTTCACCGGTGCGGCGGGAGCGATCGGTGGCGCCGGCAAAGCCTTCACGGTTTGTTCCAGCAGTTTCGTCTCTCGCTCGCGCGCCGCCAACCAGTCCTGCCGCAAACGCGAGCCCAGCCATAACACCAGCGCCAGCAGAACGATATTCAACAGCCACAACTTGCTTTTCAAAACTGCCCGGGTCCTTTCTTCTCCGGCAGGAGG
>JADZGD010000007.1 GCA_020854055.1 Bryobacterales bacterium
CACCCGGAACATTCTCCGTTCCGGGACGCCGGTCCCTCTCGTGATGTCCTCCAAATAAAAGCGGGGCCAGTTTCGTACCCTTGCGGACGTACAACGCGCCCACGCCTTTCGGCGCATAAATCTTGTGACCGCTGATGGTGTAGAGGTCCACCCCCAGAGTATTCACGTCGACAGGTATCTTTCCGAAAGCCTGCACACCATCGGAATGAAACACGACGCCCGCCTCACGGGTGATGCGCCCAACGGCCTCGACCGGCTGAACGGTCCCGGTTTCGTTGTTGGCGTGCATGAGGGAGACGAGCACGGTATCTTCGCGCAAAGCCCTGCGCACGTCGTCAGGATCGATAACGCCGCTCGAAGCAACCGGAATATACGTGACCTCGACGCCTTCCTGCTCGAGTTGCGCACAGGTATTCATCACCGCGGGGTGCTCGATCGCACTGGTGAGGACATGCTTGCGGGGTTTCGTGCTCGCGCGCACCACTCCCAGGATGGCCAGGTTATCGGCTTCGGTTCCGCCGCTCAGGAACACGATTTCGCGCGGGTCCGCGCCGATTGCCGCCGCCACTCGCCGCCGCGCTTCTTCGAGCGCCTGCTTCGCCTGCTGGCCGTTATGGTGGATACTGGAGGCGTTGCCATACACCTCGCGAAGCGCTTCGATGTGCCCGGCGAGCACCTCCGAAGACACCGGAGTAGTAGCATTGTGGTCGAAATAAAAGCGGTTCACAACAGCGATTACTTCAATTCTAACAGCCATGTCCGCTCGCATCGCAAACCTGCCGGCGTTCCTGCTGATCGCGTTTTCACAGGCCGCTACCGCACAACTCACTTCCTGGAGCACGCAATCCCAGGCTGCAGTGGGTCCCCGCAATCAGGCGATCGCACAGAGAATTGCCTCAGACCACCAGGGAAATACTTACGTCGCAGCGAATCTGCTTCAGGACGTTGCCTTTCCGTCCGCCTTATCGAACGTGCCAGAGTTGCGCTACGACGTGGCACTCATCAAATTCGATTCCACGGGTAAAGAAGTATTCCGGGCTGAACTGCGGGGCAGCGGTAATGACACGGTCGCCGGTCTTGCAGTGGATAGCGCCGGCAACGCCTACCTGACCGGCTTCACCAATTCCACCGATTTTCCCGTGTTCCGGCCGTATCAGCGGGAGCACCGCAGTGAATCCGGCAGCGCCTTCGTCGCGAAGATCTCGGCGGCGGGATCGACAGAGTATGTCACTCTGCTCGGCGGCTCGCGCGGCGCCGTGGGAAGTGCGATCGCCGCCGGCCTTGACGGCAGCGCCTACATTACGGGCCGGACCTCCTCCACGGATTTTCCCGTGACGGAAGGAGCTTTTCAAAAGGAAGGTCCTCCGTACGATCTCTTCGCTATTTTCTCACCTCGCACCTATGCCTTCGCCGCCAAACTCAGCCCGGATGGCAGCCGTCTGGTTTACTCCACCTACCTCGGGGGTGCCACGGCCCGTTGCAGCGGCGGCAGCAACTGCATTGGCGTTGTGGGTGGTGCGGCCGGATTGGCGATTGTGGCCGATGCGGTGGGCAATGCCTACGTGGCGGGCAATACGAACGCCACGAATTTTCCGGTCACCCCCGGCGCGCTCCAAACAATGTGCCGGTGCATCCGGCGCGCTGGCGATGTTTTTGTATCCAAGCTGAATCCCACCGGAACCGCTCTGGTGTACTCCACGTACCTCGGAGGGAACACGGTTGGCTCCGAACCTTACACGAATGGGAACGAGAGCCTCGTTTCGATCGCGCTCGATCCCAACGGCGTGGTCGCCCTGACCGGTATAACGCGCGCCGCCACATTCCCCGTCACCGCGGATGCTCTGAAACTGCGAACAGACTACCGGGACGATATGCGCGAACCGCCGGCCGATGGGTTCCTGAGCCTGCTGTCGGCGGATGGCGCATCGCTGCTGTACTCCACCTTAATAGGCGGGGGCGCCGAAGAGTCTATCGTCGCGCTAGGCCGCGGCCCGGCTGGCACGTATTTTCTCAGTGGAACTACGTATTCCACCGATTTTTTCAGGACCACCGGTTTCACGCGCGGCTCGGATTTCCTGATTGAGTTCGACCCGGTACAGCGCCAGGTTCTTCGTGCGCAACGCTGGCCCACCGGCGTCGTTGGGGGAGACATCGCCATTAGTGAGCAGGGTGCCGTCCTGTTGGCGGGCGGGAATTCAGGCGTCCTCACCCGCCTTCTTCCCGGCGATTCGAACCAGCCGCAGATTCTCGGGATCGCCAGCGCGGCCGGCTCGCGGACGACGGCAGCCGTTTCACCCGGCGAGCTGGTTTCACTCTATGGAGTGGACCTTGGTCCGGGAGAGCCCCGCCTTCTGGAACTTTCTGAGGGGCGGCGGGTCACCACGGAGCTCGGCGGCGTTCAAGTGTTCTTCGACGGGATTCCCGCACCGCTGCTTTATGCACAAAGAGACCAGATCAATACGGTGGTGCCCTTCGAGATGGCCGGACGTGAATCCGTTTCCATCCAGGTGCGAACCGCCACGGCCGGGATGACTC
>JADZGD010000008.1 GCA_020854055.1 Bryobacterales bacterium
AGGCCGTCTCGGTGGGCTGAAACAGCAAAATATCGGCAAAGTGCCGCCCCCCGTCGTTCATGAAGGCCAGCCGCCGGGTGTAGTCGGCGTAATGGTGGAAGTACTTCCAGTAAGGCTGGTGGAAAAACCAGTCGCTCGGGAACTCGATGCGTGTGGCGTTGTAATTGAAGGCGTGCGGCACGAACAGGTTCGTTCCCCAGACGGCGAGCATGTTGGTACCCAGGCGCATCTTCTGCATATCGAGGTAGGACTCACCGCCCTGCACTCCCTGGTTCTCCACGACAAAGCGGGTGTTTCGAAAATGGGCTACCGAGGCGGAGACCTTCAAATCACGCGGCCAGCGTCCAAGATCGTGGAGTGAATCGACGCCGGGCCAGGGCCAGGCACGCATGATCCGCTGCAGATCGCCGTCGGAGAATGCCTCGGCCATCAGACTCTCTTCCCAGACGTGGCCGGAGAGTTTGATGTTGTGGCGCTCACACCAGTCGCCAACCTGCTTCATGTAGCTCCGGGTGTAGAGTTCGCTCACCACGTCCATGTAGTCGCAGCGCACCTTCGGGGTGATTTTCCCGCCATCGAACATCAGCACGGGCAGGTGAGGGCGCAGGTCATAGCCCTTCATTTTCCGGAACGTTTCAAACAACAGCGGCGTCCAGGCGATCCGCCGTCCGTAGTCACCCTCGTGATCGCTGTAAAAGCTATCGATGGTGGTGCCGAATGCCTCGGGCGCGAGTTTGTAATACTTTTCGTGAACCAGTTGGAGCCAGGTGCGGATGGCATCGTGGCTCATCAGATCCACCAAGCCGCCGTCACGACCCTGGCTGGGCTCAAGATAAAAGGCCATCAGGCGCCACTTGCCGGCCGGGGCATTCCAGGTGACCGCGCCACTGGCAGGATCGCCGGCAACCAGCTTCATCGAGTCGCCATCCAACTGTCCTGGGCCGAGGACCTTGGCCGCGATCGCGAACTGGAAGTGGGTGAGGCCGGTGATGGATAGCGTGGCCGGTCCCTCGGCCTCTTTCTCCTGAAACCAGAGGCTGCGCATGCGAAAGTCGGGGTTACTGGCGATGACACGGCTGCCGAGGCCCGGACTCCAGGGATCGCGCGCTTCACCGCCCGGCCATTCGTATTCGTCGATCAGGCCGAACAGGAAGCCGCGTTTGCGGGCCGATTCGATGCCCGATTTCACGATGGAGAAGTACTCGCTGGAAAGATAGGGCGTCTGCAGGCCGGTGCGGTTATGGACGTAGGCGCCGTAGACGTGCTGATCGACCATCTCGGCGATCTGGCGGTCCACTTCCTTCGCGTCGAGAACTCCGTTCCAGAACCAGAACGGGCGGACCGAATAAGTCTTGGGAGGGTCCTGGAACTGCTGGAACAGGCCGGCGGGACCGGCACAGGCGGGGACCAGGCAGACCAGAAAAGAGATTAAGAGCTTGATTGCTTTTTCCATCTTAAACCGCCACGATGGCACATACGCCCGGATTGCGTCAATCAAAGCGGCCGTACTCGTGTACGGCGCGATACATGGCCTCAACGTTCGCCGTCGGCGTGTTGATCTGAAGATTGTGGCACGAGGCGACTACGTAGCCTTTACCGCCACGAAAAATCCCGATATTCTCGCGCACCTGACGGCTGACGTCTTCCGGCGTGCCGAAGGGCAGAGTGTCCTGATTGTCGATACCGCCGTGAAAGACGACCTTGGAACCGAAGTCGGAGGCCAGTCCTTCGCGTTCCATGCCCTTGCACTTCCATTGAACGGGATTGAGTACGTCGATGCCGATCTCGACCAGGTCAGGCAGCACCGGGCGGATCGCGCCGTCGTCGTGGTGGAAGACGCGCGCCCCGTAGGAATGCGCCAGGTCGATCATTTTCTTCAGCCAGGGCTTGACGCGCTGGCGGAAGACAGTGGGGCTCATCAACAGGGAGCGCTGGGTGCCAAGGTCTTCGGCGACGTAGATGAAGGTCACCAGGTCGCCGGCAATCTCGAGCGCGCGCCTGGCCAGATCGGCGTGGACCTCGTAGATCCGCTCCATGACCGCGTCGACGAACTCGGGAAACATCACCAGGTCTTCGAGCGCCCGATCCATACCGCGAAGGCGGCAGTACAGATAAAACGGCTCGTAGGAGGCGCCGACGATGGGGTGATCCTTCCAGGCGAGACACTGCTCGCGGTAACCGGAGAAATCCCACTCGTCCGCCTTGGGCCATGGGAAGCCGTCCAGATCGGACACCGAAGTAAACGGGCCAAGAGGCGGGTTGGCCGCCTCATCGTAGTAGCCCTCGCCGTCCAGATAGGGAATCTTAATCGTGTCGATGTGCCAGACGCTGAACAGCGAAGGCATGTGCCAGGTGGTTTCGGTCGCCTCGGGGTGAGGCGGCGCAAGGAAAATGCACTTGTCGATTCCCAGCGCGTTCCACATCTCGGGTTCGTTTTGGCACTGGAGGTCGGCAATCAGACGAGCGGTGATCTCGCCCGTGCCCCAGTAATCACACGGCACACGGTCTATGGGGCGGCCGTCCAGCATCGCCAGCCATCGCTCACGGGCAGTCATAATCTCAATCTTATTATCGGATGCCGGAAACGGCTGCACAAAACCGGACCGGCTACCGAACCTCCCTTATCCGGATATTGCGGAACATGATCAGAGCGGAACGGTCGTGTAACTGGAGTCCGATGGGCCCAAACTTCGGGCGGTTGGGATCGCCGGGATTCGCCGCCACCAATTGTCCGTTGACCAGCACGCGGATCATGTTGGCGCGAACCTGAATTTCCATGTGGTTCCAGTCGTTCAGCTTCTCGACGCCGAGTTTGGCGCGCTCAAACAGATAGATGCTTCCGGTGCCGTACTCTTTGACATTGGGTTCGTTCAGTATCTGGATTTCGTAGCCGAGGTGCGAGGGAGTCCGATTCGGATCCCACTGCGGCGTGTCGATGGACCACTTACCGCGCGAAGGGTCGTGGAAGGAGACGCCGCTGTTGCCGCCGTAGCGGGTCCAGTAATCCAGTTGCAGATCGAACTGGCCATACTCCTTATTGGTATACAGCCAGGACTGGTGGGCCAGCTTCTCTTTGAGATCACGTTGTCCGAGCAGGGTGCCGTCGCTCATCACGGTCCAGATGCCGGTGCCGACGGATTCCCAGCCATCAAGGTTTTCGCCGTTAAACAGCGGCCTCCAGGGGCCGGGTGTGGCCGCGACGGCGAGCGTACCCGCCAGCACGGCAAACAGAATTACTCTCACCCAAATTAGCCTCACCCAAGGAATTCTAGCAGAGCCAGGGCGCGCTGCCCGGAGCGGGGCAGCGCGCGCTTCGACTCAGGCGGCTTTCGGCGCGGGAATGGGAATCACCTGATGGGGCTTCAACCGCCGGCCTGGCGCAAGCGGTTCACAGGGCCGGATGCGCCGATCCATTTCCCTGGTGGAGCCATGGAAGTACTCTTCGATCGGGTACAACCCGTAGGGTTGCAACTCGCGGAACACACGGCCGAGTTTCGCCTCGATGCGGTAAACCTCATGGAAGAACACGCCGCGCTGGATCTGGAGGCGGCGGCAGCATAGCCGCCATTCGGCGCCGAGCAGGTGGTAAGCGCTGAAGATCCGATACTCATTAGTGTTCAACGCGCGTTTGGAAACCAGCAGAAAGTCGGCTGCGTACTCTTCGTCCTTGCGTCCCCAGGAAAAGCGGTAATCCCGGCCGCCGGTGTACTCCAGACTGGTGCGCGTATAGGAGGCACCCCGGGCGACCGATAGGCGGAAGCGGCTGACGCAGCGGCGGAAGATCGCCCGCAATACACACAGGCACGGCGCCATGGCATGGCGAGCCAACAGCAGGCCGGTCCCACGGCATTGCGTACAACGGGGGTTGGCAAGACCCAGGGTTTCTGATCGGTTCCAATTCATATCTTTTTTCTCTCTCTTCTCTCCCGGCGGCACTCGAAGTTGCCGTCGTTGTTCAGTGCCAATGGTAGTTAAACATGAAATAATGTCAATAAAATAACCTGGTATTTGTACTAATGCAGGAATGGACTATTTGTGGGCTACGATGCTAACAGATTGTACATGAATGACTTGCAAGAATTTGATGAAACTCATAAAAAGATTGCATTATTTCAAAATGGTGGTACTATTTCAGTTACTGAACCGCCTCTATTTCCACGAGGAATCGGACAGGACAGGCCACTGACCATGTATTTCGAAGTTCTTCATACCCGGCTGATCGCCGTCATCAGGAACCGGGTCCGCAACGGAGAGATGAGTGAGCGGAGCCTCGCCCGGCTGGCGGGAATCTCTCAACCGCACATGCACAACGTGTTGAAGGGCGCGCGATCGCTCTCCGCCGGAACCGCGGATGTCATTCTGCGTTCGCTACGGATCAGCCTCCTCGACCTGATCGAGGACGAGGAGCGGCGCGCTCAGGCGCGGGAACGGGACTCGATCACTTCGGTATAAGTGGAGAGCACCTCGCGGGCGGTGCGGTCCCAACTGAACTTGCCAAACTGCTCGAGACCCTTCTGAACGAGGCTCTGCCGCAATTGGTCATCGAGCAGGACCTCGCGCATGCCGCGGGCAATGTCGAATACGTTGTCGGGTTTGACGATCATCGCGGCGTTGCCCACCACTTCGGGCAGCGAACTGGCGCCGGAAGTCACCACCGGGGTACCGCTGCCCATGGCTTCCAGGGGAGGAAGTCCGAAGCCCTCATACAGGGAAGGAAAAACGAACGCCGCGGCCGCTTCATAGAAGATGCGCAGGGTGTCGAATGGCACGAAACCAAGAAAGCGGACGGCGCTCTGCATGCGGGTCTGGATGACGGCGCGCCGCACGGCGGGATACTTGGAGATTTCGTCGCCGATGATGATCAGGCGCAGGTCATGGAATTCAGGGTGATTTTCCAGGCCGCCGCGCAGCACGGCAAATGCCTCCACCAGGCGGGGAATATTCTTCTGCGGGCGAATATTGCCAGCGTAAAGCAGGAACGGCCGGCTGATCTGGTAGCGTTCCAGCGCACGGCGCATCTCAAACTGGTGGGCGCTGGCGCCAGCGTCGCCGGCGCCGGCACGGAACCGTGGGTCGGGCGCGTTGTAGATACGGCGGATCCGGGTTGGCGGCACGTTGAACAGTTCGATCGCATCGCGGCGCGTAGCCTCAGAGACGGCCATTACCTGCGCCGCCCGGTTGAGCGTACGCTGCGCGCGGAACATACGAAACTGCTTGCG
The DNA here is from genome assembly GCA_020854055.1 of Bryobacterales bacterium. Taxonomy (GTDB): domain Bacteria; phylum Acidobacteriota; class Terriglobia; order Bryobacterales; family Bryobacteraceae; genus JADZGD01. The sequence continues at coordinate 5,220 of JADZGD010000008.1, forward strand.
CCCGCCGGAAGAGACGTCGAACAGCAGGGTGCTCATGTCGTGGATGGTGATGACATAGGGCCGCGGCATCAGCAGCGGCGCGGCGTTGAGCGGAATGTGATAGAGATCGGCGTCGAGTCCGCGCAGGAACAAAGGGTAGGCGATGTGGTCCAGTTGAGAACGGTCGGGACGTCCGTACTCGCGCGGTTCGAAGTTGGGCGGGAGCGGCGGCAGTTCGTGTATGTCGGCCTGGGCGCCGGTAAGCAGGAAGCGATCTTCCGAATCGAGTTGCCCCAGCGCCGTCAGCAGATTGCGGATGTAGCTGCCGATTCCGAAATCGCGTATGTGCCGGATGTCCAGTACGATTCGGAAAGGCATTCGGGAAAATCAGGCTCCCACGTCCGGGTGCTTCCAGGCATACAGCGGAAATGCGCGAGTGAGCTCGCTCACGCGCGTCCTGGCGGCGGCGAGGTTCGATTCCGATGTGTGATCGGAGAGGATCTGCGCGATGATCGCCGCGACTTCCCTCATCTCGGTTTCGCCGAAACCGCGAGTGGTTACGGCCGGGCTGCCCAGGCGGATTCCGCTGGGATTGAGCGGCGGGTTGACGTCAAACGGGATGGCGTTCTTATTTGCCGTGATGTAGCCGCGGTCGAGCGCCGTTTCCGCGTCGCGGCCGCGAAGGCCCTTGGCAAAGACGTCTACCAGCAACAGGTGGCTATCGGTGCCACCCGAGACTACGCGGAAGCCGGCCTCGCTCACGCCGGCGGCAAGCACCTTGGCGTTCGCAGCCAGGCGCTTCTGATAATCGACAAAGGCCGGCGACATCGCTTCCAGGAAGCAGACCGCCTTGGCGGCGACAATGTGCACCAGCGGGCCGCCCTGCACGCCGGGAAACACCATCTTATCGATCGCAGCGGCATACTGCTGGCGACACAGGATGAGGCCGGAACGTGGACCACGCAGGGTCTTGTGCGTGGTGGAGGTGACGATATCGGCCCAGTCGCAAGGATTCGGATAGAGACCGGCGGCAACCAAGCCGGAGAAGTGCGCCATGTCCACCAGCAGGATGGCGCCCACCAGATCGGCCGCCTCCCGCATCTTTTTGAAGTCGATGATGCGGGAGTAGGCGCTGGCCCCGGCGATGATCATTTTCGGCTTGTGCTCATCGGCCAGCCGCGCGAGTTCGTCGTAATCGATCCGTTCATCTTCGCGGCGCACGCCGTAGGGCACCACATGGTAGGTCTTGCCGGAAAAGTTCAGGTGATGGCCATGCGTGAGGTGGCCGCCATGGGCGAGATTCATGCCGAGGATGGTGTCGCCGGGCTGCAGCACGGCGGCATAGGCGGCCTGGTTGGCCTGGGAGCCGGAGTGCGGCTGGACGTTGGCATGTTCGGCATTGAACAGCTTTTTCGCGCGGTCGCGAGCCAGATTCTCGACAATGTCGACATACTCGCAGCCGCCATAGTAGCGCTTGCCGGGGTAGCCTTCGGCGTATTTATTGGTGAAGACGCTGCCGGCCGCCTCCAGAATCGCCTGGGAGGTGAAATTTTCGCTGGCAATCAGTTCCAAACGCGTGTTCTGGCGATCCAGTTCGCCGCGGATCGCCTGATACACATCCGGGTCGGCGACCTGTAACGGGCGGGCCATGCTCTCTTGATCCGTCATGCTTTGATTTCCTCTCGTTGCCCGTGGGCGGGGCGTTCCATTGCGCGAATTTTCTCGATACGGCGCAGGTGGCGGCCGCCATCGAACGGAGCAGCGAGAAACACGTCCACCAGTTTCGCGGCGGCTTCGGCGCTGGTGGTCCGCTGGCCCAGCGCCAGCACGTTAGCGTCGTTGTGAGCACGCGACAGGCGGACTTCTTCCTCATCCACGGCCAGCACCGCGCGCACGCCGGCCACCTTGTTGGCGGCAATCGACATCCCCACGCCGCTGCCACACACCAGCACCCCACGCTCCGAAGCGCCGGAGCTCACAGCACCGGCAACCAGCCTCGCCAGATCCGGATAGTCGCAGGTGGTTTCAGTTGAAGCGCCATAGTCGGCTACCTGGTGGCCAAGCGATTCCAGGTGCTCTCGAATCCGCTCTTTCAGCGAAAATCCGGCATGATCGGCGCCAACGGCGATGCGCATGGGGAACCTAAATTCTAGCATGCTACAATTCGGTATTCATTCGTCTCACTGCAAGGAACCTGCCCTACATGTATTGGAGTAAGCTCTTCATTCCCACTCTGCGCGAAACTCCCGCCGAGGCTGAGGTCATCAGCCATCAACTGCTGCTTCGCGGGGGCTATATCCGGCAGCTTTCCGCGGGGATCTACAGTTACCTGCTGCCGGCGCAACGTTCGATGCTGAAAATCACCGCCATTGTCCGCGAGGAAATGGACCGTATCGGCGCACAGGAATTTCTGCTGCCGGCGCTGCACCCGGCCGAGGTATGGCAGGAATCGGGCCGCTGGGAGTTGATGGGCGACAACATGTTCCGGCTGAAGGACCGCAACGGGCGGTGGCTGTGCCTGGGCATGACGCACGAAGAGATTATGACCGTGCTGGCGCGCGGTGAGTTACGCAGCTACAAGCAACTACCCCAGATCTGGTACCAGATTCAGACCAAGTTCCGCGATGAGCCGCGGCCGAAATCCGGGCTGATGCGCGTGCGGCAATTCACGATGAAGGACTCTTACTCCTTCGACCTGGACCCGGCCGGCCTCGATGCCGCCTACGAAAAGCACCGCCGCGCCTACGAACGCATTTTCGACCGCTGCGGGCTGGAGTACCTGACCGTGGAGGCGCACTCGGGCGCAATGGGCGGCAGCCAGTCGCAGGAGTTCATGGTGGCATCGGACGCCGGCGAGGACCTGGTGGCGCGCTGCAAGAACTGTGGCTATGCGGCCAACCTGGAGAAGGCCACAAGCGTGGCGCAGGCTCCGGCGGCTGCCGATCCGGAAGGCGATCTGGAGCCGGAAGAGTTCCACACGCCCAATCGCAAGACGATTGCCGAGGTGGCTGAGTTTACCGGCCTGCCCGAATCGTCACAGATGAAGAGCCTGGTGCTATCCGCCGGAGACCAACGAGTGCTGGCGCTGTTGCGGGGCGACCACCAGTTGAGCGAGACAAAGTTCTGCACGGCACTGGGAGTGAAGGAGTTTCGCCCGGCACATCCGGAAGAGATTCACCAGTGGATGGGGGCGGATGCCGGCTCGCTCGGCCCGGTGGGTATCAACGATCTCCGCATTGTGGCCGACGAGGCGCTGCGGGGGCGCAGAAACATGATCGCGGGCGCCAACCGCAACGACTATCACCTGCGCAATGTCACTCCCGGGGAGGACTTTCAGCCCGAGTACTTCGACCTGCGCCAGGCGGCGGCCGGAGATGGGTGTGCCCACTGCGGCGGGACGCTTGAGCTGGTGAAAGCCGTCGAGATCGGTCACATATTCAAACTCGGCTACAAGTATTCCGAATCGATGGGGTTGCGCGTGCTCAACGAAGCCGGGCAGGAAGTGACGCCGATCATGGGCTCCTATGGCATCGGCCTGGAGCGCATTCTCAGCACAGCCATCGACCTCTATCACGATAAGGACGGGATTGTGCTGCCGGTGCCGATTGCGCCGTTCGAGGTGGTGATTACGCCCGTCAATACCAATGACGCCGGACAGAAGGCGGCGGCCGGGAAGCTGTATGGCGAGTTAAAAGCGGCCGGCCTCGATGTATTGTTCGACGACCGCGACGAGCGTCCGGGAGTGAAGTTCAAGGATGCGGACCTGATTGGAATACCCTACCGCATCACCGTGGGCAAGAAGCTGCCCCAGGGCCTGGTGGAAGTGGTGGAGCGCAAAGGCAAGGCCTCGGTGGACGTCAAGGTGGAGGAGGTTGCCGCTTTCGTTGCCGCCAAGGTGGGGGCGGCGAAGGCGTAAGCGGCGCGGAAAATCGGGACTCGTTAGCGGCCGGCCGGCAGCACCCGCCGGCCTTCGATCCGGTAATTCCCCGCCAGCACGATGTTGATGGCTTCGGTGTAGATGCGGTGTTCCTGTTCGAGGATGCGGGCCGACAGCGTATCGGCGTTGTCGCTGTCAAGCACCGGCACCACGGCCTGGGCGATGATGGGTCCGGCGTCGAGATATTCGTCCACGAAATGCACCGTGCAGCCGCTCACTTTAACGCCGTATTCGAGCGCCTGATGCTGGGCGTCCAGCCCCGGGAAACCCGGCAGTAGCGATGGATGGATGTTCAGGATGCGGCTGGGATACTCGCGCACAAACCAGGCGCTGAGCAGCCGCATATAGCCCGCCAGGCAGACCAAGTCCACCCGGTTGCGCCGCAGTTCGGCCACTACCGAGCGGTCATAGATTTCGCGGTCCAGCCCCTTGGAGGGCAGCAACACGGCATTAAGGCCGCGCTGGGCGGCGGACTCCAACCCCCTGGCTTCCGGACGATTGGAGATTACCACCGCAATTGCGGCGTGAATGCGCCCGGCGGCTACACTATCGGCGATGGCTTCAAAGTTGGACCCGCGTCCGGACAGCAGAATCCCCAGCCGCTTCACCGGTAGATCACCTTTGCTTTCGCGCCGCGCGGAGCGGGTACGAGTTGGCCGATTGAATACCAGGGCTCGCGGATCTTATCCAGCACAGCCTGTGCTCTGGCGGCGTGACGCGCGCCGACCACGAAAATCATTCCGATGCCGAGGTTGAAGGTGCGCCGGTAGTCGTCATCGGGCACCCGTCCGATGCGCTTCAGCAGCTCGAAGACAGGCAGCACAGGCCAGGAGCCGGAGTTGATCTCGGCCACGGTCCTGGCAGGCAGTACCCGCGGAAGATTCTCCGTGATGCCGCCGCCGGTGATGTGTGCCGCGGCCTTCAGGAATCCGGCGCCGGCCAGCGCGCGGACCGGCTTCAGGTAGCTGCGGTGCACCTTCAGCAGTTCCTCGCCGATGGTACAGCGTAACTCCGGCATATAGGTCTTTGCGCTGTAGCCGGCCTGGTCAAACAGCAGTTTGCGCGCCAGCGAATAGCCGTTGGTGTGCAGGCCGGTAGAAGGCAGGCCCAGCAGCAGATCTCCCGGACCCACCTTGCCTCCGACGATCATCCCGCTCTTCTCCACGGCGCCAACGATAAAGCCCGCCAGGTCGTATTCGCCCGGCTGGTAGAGGCCGGGCATTTCCGCCGTCTCGCCGCCGATGAGCGCGCAGCCGTTATTGCGGCAGCCGCGGGCGATTCCCGCTACCACCCCGGAGACCACCTCCGCATCCAACCTGCCGGCAGCGAAGTAATCGAGAAAAAACAGTGGCGTTGCGCCCTGCACTGCGATGTCGTTGACACAGTGGTTGACCAGATCTTCGCCAATGGTGTCGTGTTTTGCAGTGAGGAAGGCGACCTTCAACTTGGTGCCGACACCGTCGGCGGAGCTGACCAGTACGGGTTGCTTCCAGCCGGTCAGACGGTATCCGGCGCCGAAGGCGCCGATATCGGTGAGCACTCCGGGCGTAAAGGTCTTCTTGGCGTGCTTCCGGATGAGGGCGACCGCGCGTCCGGCTTCGTCAATGTTGACGCCGGCGTCTTTGTACCGGACAGATCGTTTCGAGGGCATTGTGTAACCCTCATTTTATCGGAGTCCGCGCGCGGCAATTACCGGCCGCAAGCAGGACGGCGCGTTACTTCGTGGCCGAGTAGTTCTTGTATTGTTCCGGAATTCCGGCGCCTGCCAGGTCTCCGGGATGGATGATCAGACGGTAGCGGAAGCGAATGCTGTTGCCTGCATCCACCGTCATCGAGCCATCGCCGCTCTTCTCAAAGTCGTGCCGGCCAAACGGATTGGCCGCGAACAGACCGTAGGCGCGGGAGTGCCACCAGGTGGGATGGCGGGGGTTGGAGGGATGATCGAAGATGGTCAACCCGACCTTCTCGCCGTTGATCTCACCCGAGTAATCCACCCAGTTGGATCGCCGGCCCCAGACGTTCTTTTCTTTCTGGGCGCCCTCGGCATTCGTCATTGTGCCGCTGTGCTTTTCTTCGAGCGGCGTAGCCAGGCGCAGGGCGAAGGTGCCCTCCTTGGTATCGCCGAAGGTGACCGTGCCGGCGGCGGTGAGACGGATGTCGAAATCGATAATGCGATTGGACGGGTTGGCATAAATGATCATCGTCCGGTCTTCGGTCAGCAGGCGGTTACCGTTGGCGTCGTTCCAGTCGAATGTGGCGCCGATCACGCCGAGCTTCTTGCCGGATTTGAGTTCGGTTACTTTGCGAATCACAATGCGGCCCTTCTTCGGGCCCGCTTGTGACGGATCGTTAGCCCAAAAATCGAACCCGTTCACATTGCCGTGGCTGAACCAGCAGCTCCGCTGGTGAATATGATCGTGGCTTTCGCTTTCCACCAGTTCCATCGGATAGCGGCGGGTGACCACGGTGCCGGATGCGGCTCGCAGCGGGTAGAGGTACGGCTTGGTGGTGCCGCCTCCGAAAATGAAATCGGTGAAGGGCTTCCGATTTACCTCAATCACGATCCGGTCGGAACCCTGCGTCAGCTTGACCTGGGCCGCCAGGGGCAGACAGAGCGCGGCGCCAACCAGGAGAGAAAACACTTTCATATCCGGCAGTACATCACAGAGGATCGAGTCCCGGCAACCGGGTTCTCGCCGGGGCTCTCCCCCGGTCAGAGCGTTTTCCAGAAACTTCGCAGGCTGTCCCGTTCGGAAATGGGCAGGCGTTTTTTGGCCGGCGGCAGTTGGGAAAAGGGTTTGTGAGGCTCCCGCTGGTACCAGTAAGCAGTAGAGGCGCGGTCGTTGCCATGGGCGTTGGCGTGATCCGATTCGATGGTTACTCGAATGGACTTCTCAAACTGGACCGGATCTTCGATATGGAAGCGGAACATGATCCACTTACCCGAATAGATCGGCTTGCCGGCAATGGTGTGCTGCTCACCGGCGGCCAGCGGATAGCCGTCGCGCTTGCCTCCAGTGGGATCGGTGGAGGCAACCGCCGCCGGCGGGCGGCCGGGCGGCTCTTCGGATTGCAAATGACACCGCCGAGCGACGGAATTCTTCAAACTCTGTGGGTAACTCCCCGGATGAACGTCACCAGGAATATCGCCAGAAAGACATAGAACAGGATCTTGGCGAGCCCCGCCGATGCCACGGCGAGTCCAGTGAATCCGAACAATGCCGCCATCAGCGCAATCAGCAGAAATACGATCGCCCAGCCTAACATCGGTCGCATGCCTCCACGCTTGACATAGCAACTTCCGGACCATACTCAAGCAACCGTGAGAGTAACCGGCATTCATCCCCCCGCAAGGCGTGAAAGACCCTGGAATCTCCCACTTACACCGGATTTCGACAGCGCTCCCGGCGTGCGGCGCGGGTTGCGGACAGAAGCCGCCGGAGGAGCAAAAACAGGGAATTTTTGCACTTTGTCGTGAATCCGGCGAGTCCGGAAGGCTTCAGGGCTGGTGTTCGGCCACGGGAGGGGATGGCACGGAAGCCGGATGGGAGCTATCGAAAGCGGCGGAAGCCGGCGGGTGTTGGGGCCACGGGCCAGGCACCGCAATCCAATCCCGGGTGGCATAATCACCAACGGTAAAGGCAAAAAGCAGCACCAGCCACACCAGCCCGCTGGCTGCCACGACCTTCATCTTGTAACTGCTCCACTTCATGTGCATGAAGAAAAGCACCACCAGCAGGGTCTTCGATCCGGCGATCAGAAAGGCCACCGGCGTGTTGGCCCAGCCCAGATCCACCTTCGCAATCTCAGTGGTTGCGAGCGTCAGGCCAATCAGGGCCAGGAAGATGTAGACGTAGGTTTTGGCAGGAACAACGTGGTTGGTGCTCATTTGTGAAGGTCCACCAGATAAAGCATGGGAAACAGGAAGATCCAGATGATATCAACAAAGTGCCAGTAGAGGCCGGTGATCTCGAGCGGCGCGTAGTACTGGCGGTTGAAGCGGCCCCGGGAGGTCATCCAGATCATCACGGAGAGAAGGCCCACTCCCACCACCATATGCGTGGCGTGAATCGCCGTCATGATGAAGTAAAAACTGATGAACATCTGCACCGGGCCGGCGTGGGCGCCATGATAACCGGAGAAGTCGTAACCGGGCACCAGCTTGTCTTCAAAGTGGTGGTAATATTCGAAGCCCTTCATGCCCATGAACGCCAGCCCCAGCACGATGGTGAGCGACAGCATCAGGATTACCACCCGCTGGTTGCCCAGCGCGGCCGAGCGCACGCCGAGCGCCATGGTGAGGCTGCTCATCAGCAGCACGACGGTCATTGCGGCGCCCAACGTGGAGGAGTTCAGGTGGCTTCCGAGCGCCCATGCCTCGGGGTAAACGCTGCGGTAAATGGCGTAGGAACAGAACAGGGCGCCGAAGAACATGATCTCGGTGACCAGGAACACCCACATGCCCATGGTTCCCGCCTCGAGTTGCTGGTCGAGGTTATTGAAGTGATGACGGAGTCCAAGCGGATGGACTTGTGCCTGCTCAGCCAACGGGTTCCTCCTGGGGGAGCACCTTGCGATAGTCGTAAGGCGGCCCGGTAATAACCGGTGTTACTTCAAAGTTCTCCGTAATGGGCGGCGAGTCGATCTGCCATTCGAGGCCGCTGGCGCCCCACGGGTTCGGACCCGCCTTGGCAGCGTATCTTGCCGACCAGAAAAAGTAGATCAGCGGCAAAGCGTAGCCGAGGCCGAGCACGGTTGCGCCGGCGGTGGAGAGCACGTTCCAAATCTGAAACTCCGGGGGATAGGCATGGTAGCGCCGCGGCATACCCAGGTAGCCAACAACGAACTGCGGCAGAAACGTCAGGTTAAAGCCGACGAACACCAGCAGGGCGCTCAATCTGCCCCATCCTTCCGGATACATCCGCCCGCTGATCTTCGGCCACCAGTAGTGAATGCCGCCCATGTAGGCCATCACCGTTCCGCCCACCATGATGTAGTGGAAGTGCGCCACCACGAAGTAAGTGTCGTGAACGTGAACATTCAGCCCGAGCGAGGCCAGAAACAGTCCCGTCAACCCGCCAACGGTGAACAGGCCGATGAAGCCGAAGGCGTAGAGCAGCGGCGTATCGAAGGAGATGGAACCTTTGTGCAGAGTGGCGGTCCAGTTGAAGACTTTGATGGCCGAGGGGATGGCGATCAGAAAACTAAGAAACGAAAAGCTGAGGGCCGAATAGACCGACTCGCCGGCGACGAACATGTGATGCCCCCACACCAGGAAGCCGAGGATCGAGATGGCGATACTGGCCAGAGCCACGAATTCGTAGCCGAAGACGCGTTTTCTCGAAAACGCCGAGATGATCTCGCTAATGACGCCCATTCCCGGCAGCACCATGATGTAAACGGCCGGGTGCGAATAGAACCAGAACAGGTGCTGGAACAGGACCGGATCGCCGCCCAGGGTGGGGTTAAAGATGCCCAGCTTGAATACTCGTTCAATGGCCACTAACGCCAATGTAATCGCCACCACCGGCGTACCCAGAATCTGCACCAGGCTGGTGGCGTAGTTAGACCAGATGAACAGCGGCAACCGGAACCAGGTCATTCCCGGAGCCCGCATGGTGTGAATCGTGACAATGAAGTTCAGCCCGGTGAGAATGGAGGAGAATCCGGCGACAAAAATGCCGATGATCATCACCACCACGTGCGTATTCGAATAGACACTGCTATAGGGCGTGTAGAAGGTCCAACCGGTGTCCACACCCCCGGCCATCATGGAGTAGATGGCCAGCACGCCACCAATCACAAACAAGTACCAGCTCAACAGGTTAATGCGCGGGAAGGCGAGGTCACGGGCGCCGACCATGACAGGCACCAGAAAATTCCCGAGCGTGGCCGGAATCGACGGGATCAAGAAGAAGAAGATCATGATCACGCCGTGCATGGTGAACAGTTTGTTGTAGGTCTCCGACGTCACCAGGTCGCCGGCCGGAGTGAGCAACTCCAACCGGATGAGCAGCGCGAACAACCCTCCGATGAGAAAGAAGAAGGTAATCGAGGCGAGGTACAGCAGCGCGATGCGCTTGTGATCCGTGGTCAGCAACCACGACTTGATCCCGTAGCCGGCGTTGAGATAATTCTTCTTCACCTCCGATTGAGGCGGCACAAGCGGGGTGGTGCTCATTTCTGGACCTTTCCTGGCGCCTCACCGGCCAGTGACTTGATATATGCCAGCAGTTGCAACATTCCTTCCTCGCTGACCTGCCCCTGGAACGTGGGCATGATGGGACGGTATCCGCGCACGACCTTCGCCGTTGGCGCCAGGATCGATTCGCGGATGTAGGCCTCGCCGGCAAACACCGTGCGGCCATCCTGGAGCGCCACGCTGCTGCCGTAGAGCCCTTGGAGCGGTGGGCAATCCCGCACATGGCAGGAGGCGCAGCCAAGGCTGGTAAACAGATGCTCACCGGCGGCAACCATCGAGGTTCCGATGCCGGCCTGGCTCAGCCAGTGCTGATAGTCGCGGGGTTCCATCACATGAACCCAGCCGGTCATGTGGGAATGGTTGGTTCCACAATATTCGGCGCAAAACAGGTGATACTTGCCGGGCTTGTCGGCTTGAAACCATTGCGAGGTGTAGCGCCCCGGTATGACATCCTGCTTGATGCGGAAGATGGGCAGGTAAAAGCTGTGGATCACGTCCTGGGACGTCATCACCAGTTTCACCGCGCGTCCGGCCGGCACGTGCAGTTCGTTGATCTCGCTGATGCCTTCGGGATGCTGCACCTTCCACATCCACTGTTTGGCGGCGACATAGACATCGTAGGTATTGGCCGGCGGATTCGACCGCGTGAAGAACAGTTCCGTCGCCCAGGCAAAGATGCCCAGCACGATCACCAGCGGCACGACCGACCAGAAGATCTCCAGCGGCAGCGAACCGTGAATATCGGCGCCGATCTCCCGGGGCGAGCGGCGCCGGTAGCGAACGGAGAAAAAGAGGATCAGCGCGAAGATGAGCGACGCAAAAAAGATGGTCAGCCCAACCATGGAGAAGTAGAACGTATCGACGCCGGTGGCAAAGCGCGAACCCTGTTCAGGAAGGAAGGGAAAGTAGGTGGCCATGAATCCTATATGCTCCGGTTCCCGGCTCGCCTGGCTTCGCTCTGGCGGGTCTTCTTTCGCAGGATGATAAACAGCCCGCCAATCATGCCCACCGTCAGCACGCACATCGCCTGAAGCACCCGCCAGATGCCTAGCGTATATTTGCTGGCAGACGGGTCGTAGTGAAAGCAGAACAGCAGCACCTTGTCCACGGCGGTTCCGATGCGGCCGCCGGCGGCATCCACCAGCGCCAGGCGCACATCGCGGGTGAAATATTCGACGCCGTAGAAGTAGCGCGCCAGGCGCCCGGCGGGCGTCGCCACAACGATGCCGCTGGCGTGATAAAACTGGCGGGACCTGGCATCATAGCGGTAGCGGAATCCCATCGTCCGCGTCAGGGTGTCGATCGACGTCTGATCGCCGGTAAGAAAGTGCCAGCCTTGGGCCGCGCCGGGATGGTTGTACCGGTCGAGGTAACTGACTTTCTTGGCCGCGGCGAGTTGGGGTGTATCGGCCGGGTTGAAGCTCACCGTAACAACCTCGTAATCGCGCCCCATCACAAGGTTCATCGCCCGGGCCGTTTGCAGCACGCCGTTCAACTCCAGCGTGCACAGCATCGGGCAATTGAAGTAGACCAGAGCGATAATGACCGGCCGGCGGCCGAAGTAGCTGCCCAGTTGAACCGGCTGTCCCGTTTCATCGCGGAACACGAGTTGAAGGGGCAACTGCTGGTCCAGTTTCTGGTCGAAGCCAACGCCTTCCAGCGCCGCCGGGCGCACGTTTGCCACCGGTCCGGGAGCAAGGCCCCCGGAGGAATATGCCGTCAACAGCAGTGCCAGAGGAGCGAGCATCATTTCGCCGCCTCCTGTTTGACAGGCGGCGCGGCGGCGCGAGAGGGAAGCCCGCGCTCGGCCAGCAGGTCGATGGCGCGATCAATCGGGATGCGCACCTTTCCGGCGCGCTGATCCACCCAGCCGTAGTGATTCAACACCGCATTCGCCTTACGCAGCGCTTCACCGAGGTCGCCGCCTTCTTCGATTTCCAGCCGCGGCGACGGGGGAAGCTGCGAGGTGGCGATCGGACTGATTGGCTGGCCCACCGGATTCAGGCGTTCGAGCAGGAGCATCACTCCGATCAAAAAAATAAAGCTGGCGCCGACCAGCACCAGAATTCCGATACCGAACGTAACCACCGGACGGGACCTGAAATCGGTCGTTTCGTAACCGGCATCCAGTTGACCCGGTGGCGGCGGGGTCTTCTCCATCAGTTCACGTCTCCCACACGGTGAAGTTCAATCCGCTCATACACCAGCGGCAGCCGCGGATCTTCGAGCGGCAGCAGGGGACGGCGCTTCAACTGCCGGACGAAAAACGCCACCCACACGCCTCCGATACCAACCGGCGCGACCCAGTCTGCCCAGTGGAAGCGGAAACCGGTGGGATCAAACGCCGGCCCGACGTCCCACACCATGTTCACCAGCCGCAGAACGAACAGCAGCGCAGCCATCTTCCATAGCCATTCGATGCGCCGTTTGAGATTTCGCTGCAACAACAATACGAAAGGCACAAAAAAGTGGAAAACGGCCAGCAGAACCGTGATCTGCTCCCAACCCGGGGTCATCCGGCGCAGGTAGAAAGGAATCTCTTCGGTGATGTTGCCCGACCAGATGATGATCAACTGGCCCACCTGCAGGTAAGCCCACACCAGCAGGAAAGTAAACATCATATTGCCCAGGTCGTTCAGATACTTCGGAGCAGCCAGATCGCGCAGCGGCGGCAGGTTGATCAGCAGCGGGAGCACCAGAATGGCGAAAACGATGCCCGAAAGCGCCCAGCCGATCAACACGATGCCAGGGAAGACGGACGAGAACCACTCGGGCTCGAGCGACATCACCCAATCGGTAGCGGCAAAAGTGCCGCTCAACGCGAAAATCACCAGACCGGGACCGCTCAAATTCTGCAGTTTCCGCACCAGAGACGGATCAGAGCTGGAATCCTGCCGGCCGCTCCAGCGGTTGAGCAGCGTGATCATGACGCCCCAGATGAGAAAGTAGATAGGGGCGCGGGCGATGAATGCCGGCACGTTCAGCATCACCTGCTTGTGCCGCAGCGCTTCGCTTGACGCCACCACCGCCGGGTCCGCCCAGGGGAACAGCGCCCGCGTGCCAAACAGGATGGGAACCACCATCAACGCCACCAGTGGCCAGGTGCGCATCGCCGCCTCGAGCGGCCGGCGAATCAGGTAGCCCCAGCCGCCCCCGGCCAGGTGATGCAGCATCAGCATGGCCATGGAACCGACCATCACGCCGCACCACAACAGAAAGCCGATCAGGTAGGAGCGCTGGAACTGCGCCGGGTCACGCACCAGTTCCAGGCCGCACAACGCCAGGCCGGCAATTCCAACCACCAGCGCAATTCGCTGCAGGCGGTCCATACCGGGCCCGAGATCGTGAATCGCAGCCGGGATCATCGTTCAACTCCTGACTCCCCATGGGAAGCATTCAGTCCAGGCCGCGCCGCGGGCGGGACATCGTTCAAAGTTGCATCCTGGCTCAATTGCAGCGCGCGGATATAGGCGATGATGGCCCAGCGGTCGTCGGGCGGAATTCGATAGCCGTATGGATACATGCCGCCGCGGCCGTTGGTAATCACCTGAAAGTAGTAGCCCACCGGTGTCCGCTTGAGCCGGTCCTCGTGAAAGTTCACCGGGCCTCTCAAGCCGCGCTGGACAACCACGCCGTTGCCGTCGCCGAGCAGCCCATGGCACGGCGAACAGAAGATGTCGTACCGCTGGCGGCCGCGCAGTAGCGTGGCCTTGGTCACCGGCGCGGGGAAGGTGTCGACAAATGAGTCGCCGTTGCGGCCCTCATAGTAGGCCGTATCTAATTTCAACTCTCCCCGGGCCACCGTGCCCGCGACCGGCGCCCGGGCCGAGCGCCCGTCGGAAAAGAAGCTGCTCGGCTCCATGGCTTCATACTTGGGATCGGTGTCCATCGTCTGCCGGCACCCTACGGCGGCCAGGCAGGCCAGCGAGACGGCCGCGAGCGGCGCCGCCCTCACTTTTCCACCTCCTCGATGCCGCGCGGCGAGAGCGATTGGAGAAACTGGCGCGTCTCATCGGGGTCAAACAGCGGATCGCCGGCTTCAATACAGAGGAAAAACCGATTATTCGTGGCCAGCACAAACCGCGGCGCATTGAAGACCGGGTGATAGGGTTGCGGTAGTCCGTTCAGCGCGAGCATGCCCACCACGGCGAAGATCGAGGCGGAGAGAACCATCATCTCGAACGTCACCGGGATGAAGGCCACCCAACTGTGCAGCGGCTTGCCGCCGATGTTTAGCGGATAAGCCATGACCGAAACCCAGTACTGAAGACCATATCCTCCCAGCGCACCCAGAAGGCCGCCGACGAAAACGATGGCCGGCATTGCATTGTGATGAATTCCCATTGCTTCGGCCAACCCTTCCACGGGCAGGGGAGAGTAGGCATCAATCTGGCGATAACCTTCCCGATGGGTGCGTTCGGTAGCGGTCAACAACTGCTCCGGCGTTTCGAACTCGGCCATCAGGCCGTGGAGACGATCCCGCCGGATCGGATACGACTGCAGATCGGTTAACAAGCTATTCGCCTCCTTCGGCCGTCCGCCCGACCGGCGCCAGTTCGCGCAATTCGGAGATGGAGATCATCGGCAGCCCGCGCACGAACAGGAACAACAGCGATAAGAACAGGCCGATGGTGCCGGCGAAGGTGGCAAAATCCCAAAAGGTCGGCACATACATTCCCCATGCGCCGGGCACGAAATCCCGGTGCAGAGAGACAACCACGATCATGAAGCGCTCCATCCACATCCCCACGTTGATGATCAGCGAGACGACGAAAAGCAGTGGAACGTTGGTCCGCGCTTTCGACGACCAGAGCACTTGCGGGCTGAGAATATTGCAGAAGATCAAAATCCAATAGATGTAGCCGTAGGGGCCGAAGGCTCGATTCCAACTGGTGAACATCTCAAAGATGTTGCCGCTGTACCAGCTTGTGTACAATTCCATGAAATAGCCGTAGGCGACAATCAACCCGGTGGCGAGCATCACCTTGGCCATATTGTCCAGGTGGCGCATGGTGATGACATCCTCCAGGTGGTACCACTTGCGCGCCGGAATCACCAGCGTCAGCACCATGGCAAAGCCCGAGAAGATCGCGCCGGCGACGAAGTAGGGCGGAAAAATGGTGGTGTGCCAGCCCGGCACCACGCCCACCGCGAAGTCAAAGCTGACCACGGTGTGAACACTTACCACCAGCGGCGTAGCCAGGCCGCCCAGCAGCAGGTAAGCCATCTGGTAGCGGTGCCAGTGGCGCGCCGAGCCGCGCCAGCCCATGGCCAGCGCGCCGTAGATCATCTTCACCGGCCGGCTGATGGCGCGGTCCCGCAATGTGGCCAGATCCGGCAACAGGCCCACGAACCAGAACAGCAGGCTGACGGTGGCGTAAGTGGAGACGGCAAACACATCCCACACCAGCGGGCTGCGGAACTGCGGCCACACGTCGTAGGTGGAAGGATACGGAAACAGCCAGTAGAAAAAATAGGGGCGTCCCAGGTGGAGCAGCGGGAACATGCCCGCGCAGGCCACGGCGAACAGCGTCATGGCCTCGGCGAAACGGTTGATGGAGGTGCGCCAGCTCTGGTGCAGGATGAGCAGAATGGCGGAGATGAGCGTACCGGCATGGCCAATTCCGATCCACCAGACGAAGTTGACGATGGCAAATCCCCAGGCCACGGGAACGTTGACGCCCCAGACGCCGATGCCCTTCACAAACAGCCAACTGATGGACAGGTTCAGCAACATCAACAGCAGGAATCCCACGCCGAATCCGAAAAACCATGCTTTCGGTGCGCTCTGCCGTAGGACGATGTCGCTGATCTTGCCGGTGACGGTGGAGTAGTCGTGCCCGGCTTCAATGACAGGCGGTCTGCCCAGTGGATCCGGGTGGGTGGATTCCTGCATCAGCTCTCCTTGATCTCCGGATTGGTATTACGTATACGCGCCTGGTAGGTGGTGCGCGGCCGGGTGTTCAGTTCGGTCAGAATGCCGTAGTCACGCCGCTGGCGCTTGGCCTTGGCTACGCGGCTGCTTTTGTCGTTGATGTCACCGAAGACGATCGCCTCGGTGGGACATACCTGCTGGCAGGCCGTGACGATCTCGCCGTCCCGTAATGGCCGGCCCTGCTTTTCTGCGTCGATCTTGGCTTCCTCGATGCGCTGCACGCAGTAGGTGCATTTTTCCATCACGCCGCGGCTGCGCACCGTCACGTCGGGATTGAAGACGCCTTTGATGCTATCCGACGTATAGTCGGCGAATTGAAAGAAGTTGAAGCGCCGCACCTTGTACGGACAGTTATTGGAGCAGTAGCGCGTGCCGACGCAGCGGTTATAGACCATCTGGTTGAGGCCCTCGTCGCTGTGCGAGGTGGCGCCCACCGGGCAGACCGGCTCACAGGGAGCGTCTTCGCAGTGCATGCAGGGCACCGGCTGGCTGGAGAACCGGGGATTATCGAGCGAGCCCTGTTGGTAGGAATCCACCCGGATCCAATGCATGATTCGGCCGCGCGCCACCTGATCTTTCCCAACCACGGAGATGTTATTTTCCGCCTGGCAAGCGATCATACAAGCGCCGCAGCCAATGCAGGCATTGAGATCGATCGCCATCCCCCAGGCGTGTCCCTTGTACTCGTAGTTGGGATAGAGCGTAAACTCCTTGGGAACCGCCGGCTCGACTTGCTGCGCAAAGGCGGGATTTTTCAGATACTCGTCACGGGAAGCCTCACGCACCAGGTGGCGGTTCTCCATGTTGAAGTGGTGCTGCCTGGGGACCAGTCCCCAGGTTCCGCTCAACTTTTTCACCTGGCCGGTTGTGACGTGCGGCTGCGCCGACGACTGAATCGAGTAGGCATCAAAGCCCTGGCCCGTGCCCACCCGGCCTGATTGCGTCCGGCCGTAGCCCAAATGCACCGTGATGGAGTCATCGGCATGCCCGGGCACGACCCAAACCGGGGCCTTCACCTTGCCGGCGGAGGTGCGAATCTCCACAATGTCGTTGTCGCGGACGTTCAACCGGTCGGCTGTGGCGGGGCTGAGATGGGCGGCGTTATCCCAGGTGAGTTTGGTAATGGGCTTAGGCAATTCCTGCAACCAGCCGCTGTTAGAGAAAGCGCCATCCCAGATGGTGGGATCGGGGCGGAACGAAACCTCAATCGCCCCCACGGCTGGCGCGGCCGCCTGAGCCGGCGGCTTCACGGGAGGTATCTTCATCGCCCCGGACGGCGTCTCGGCCACACCATCATGGAGCGCGGTCTGCCAGAAGGCGGTGAAATCGCCGTCCTTCCGGCGCTGACGCCAGTGGCGTTGCACGATGTCGTATCCGGAGCTGAGAGGATCCCCGGCCAGCGCCGCCACCAGTTCATGATGCGAGCGGGCTCCATAGAGCGGAAGGATGAGCGGTTGCACCAGGCTGTAGGTGCCATCCCACGCCCGTGTGTCGCTCCAGTGCTCCAGATAATGCGTCAGCGGCACATGCCAGTGGGCCCATCGCGACGTCTCATCGGCATACAGACCGGCGTGAATGCGCAGCGGCACGTTCCGTAGCGCGTCGAGAAAACGTAAGTCTCGTGGAGTGTTGTAGACAGGGTTGCCATCGAGGATGACCAGCGTCTTCACGGCGCCCGAGTTCATCTCGCCCACAAGCTGCCGCAACCCGGTCATCTGGTCCGACGGGCTCGCCTCCACCGGAGCGGAGAGAATCACCGTGGAGCCGATGGCGCCGAGCGTGCTGTTAACGGCGTGCGCCAGCGCATGCACGGTGGCCGGTTGCTGGGGTCCCGCGATTACCACGCACCGCCCGCGATGCGCCAGCAGATCCCGGGCTACGGCGCCCACCCAGGACGGCGCGCCGGACGGGGCCGCGCCGCCGCTGACTTCAGCCATCAGCGCGCGGGCAATACCTTCAATATCGCTCGATCTCGCGCGGAACCGGTGGTCGGCGATGGAACCCGTGCAGGTGGGCATCGGCTCCACTACGTAGAGCCGGCTCATCTTGCCGCCGGTTTCTTCCACCCGCCGGCCCCGCGCGAATGCCCGCGCGTAAGGAAGCGATCCGGGACCCGATCCCAAAAAATCCGCATCGAGCGACACAACCACAGCGGCGTTTTCCAGCTTGTACCGCGTCTGGAGGTCCTGGCCGAACGCCTCGATCGCGCCGGCCCGTTGGTTGTCGCGATTGACCGGGTCGTATTGAAACCACCTGGCCGACGGGAACTGGGCCAGGAGTCCTCCAAGCTGCGTACCCAAGGTGGGCGAGAGCACCGTGCGGGTCAGAATGCGCAATCCCGCTCCGCGATCGGCCTGGTGGGTGTGGCGAACACTTCCCAGCGTGAGTGAAAACTCATCCCAGGAACTGATGCTGCCCGCCTTCAGCACGGAACGCGAACGGTCCGGATCCCAAAGCGTCAGCACCGACGCCTGCGAGAAGATATCGGTCGCGCCCAGACTGGCCGGATGTTGAGGATTGCCCTCCAGCTTGGTGGGCCGTCCATCATGGCTCTCCGCCAGCAGACCCACCACCGACGGCCCCAACTCCATCGCGGTCGCATAATAGAGCGGTTTGTTCGGAGGTACGGCGTTCTTTTCGACGACACTCGGCACAATTCGCCGCTCCGGTTCGTACTTGCAGGCCGTCAGACCGGCCAGCGCGAATGAGGCGGCCATCACCTTCAGCAGATTGCGGCGATCCACGCCCGGCTCAAAGGCCGAGGGAAACTCGGATTCCACCAGACTGCGGAACTCTTCGGTTTCGGCGACCTCCTCCAGGCTGCGCCAGTAGCGCGGCCCGGTGGACTGGCTCAACCGCCGCCGGATCTCCTCGAAATTCAGCCGTTTGTTGGCACCGCTTGAATTGGTCATCGATGACACGTGTAACAATCCGTCAACTTACGAACCTGGTACTCGGCAACCAGTTTCGGTCCGAGCGTCGACTGGCTCTGCTTAGGCTGGTAACCCATGGTGAACACCTCCTCGCGAGGCCGGATGTGCTTTTCCGGGTTTCGATGGCATTCCAGGCAAAACTCCATCAGCAGTGTTTTCGCGCGCCACACCAGCGGCATGCGATCCACGCGGCCATGACAGCTTTCGCACCCAATGCCCTTGTTGATGTGGATGCTGTGGTTGAAATAGACGTAGTCGGGAACCCAGTTGACGCGCGTCCACTGGAGCGGCCGGTTTTCGGCCAGGCTGGCCCGCACCGGTTCCAGCATGTCGGCATGGGTCCAGATCTGCGAATGGCAGCTCATGCAGGTTTCTGTCGGCGGCAGTCCGGCAAAAGCTGAGGTTTCCACCGTGGTGTGGCAGTAGCGGCAATCGATGCCCAGGTTCACATGGTGCTTATGACTGAACTGGGCGGGCTGGTCTTTAATCACCTCAACGCTCTGCGTATAAGCGCCGCGGAAAAAGACCCAGAGTAATCCGCTGGCCAGGACTAACAACAGGATCAGACCGGCAATCGAGGCGCGCGCGACCGTGTTCGCTGCACGATGAAAAACTTGGGCCATAATTGGGCCGTGTGGCGGACCGGCAGCCGCCCCCGGCACGTCGGGCGTGTGTCTGGAACAGCGGATACACGGACGCTACCGGCGAGGGTTTGCCAACCCTGCCCTAGACTCCAGAAACTCGTTTAGTCTGTAATCGCTCCACTGGCCGGCCGGAGAAGAAATAGACGCCCGCGCAAAAACAGCCGCGCTCGATCCCAGAACCCAGTCCATTCTCCAGCCACGCGGAAGAGTAACCTACGCGGCACGTCTTCCAGTAGTATATGTCGGGGTTTGCGATCTGTCAAAAACCGGCACTTACAACCTAACCCCAATTATTTCAGAGAATTAGGGACATAGCTCTGAATTTGTGCGTAAGTTGGGGGAGTAAGATGCAGCCTGTTTCCGGGCGGGCAGCGTAAGCAGGAGAAACGGGTTCCTAACGCAATTTTCGGTTTCTGCAACTCACTTGCAGAATTACGCAATTCGCAAGGCGCCACCAAGCTCCGGCGCAAATACAGAAGCGTTCCACGGACGGGACGGTATATATGGATGGAGGTGAGTCCCGAGGATGGCAGGTAGGTGAGCGGACCCGCGGCCCCTAATCGCGCCAGTACTTAGGCCGGCCGTAGTAATTATAGAGCCGTGTTTCGTACTCGCGGTTGAGCGCTTCGGCGGAGTTATAAACGGGGCTGCGAAGGATTTGATCGCGGCTGACATCGACAGTAACTACCTGGTCTGCCCAGCTAACATTACGGATCCAGTCGCGTGCAACCAACACCTTCCTCCGGGGCAGCCACTTGCCGGTATCGAGCGCCATGTAGCGGATGTGCCAGTCCTGGTCGTCGATGATGAAATCCAGCACATGGCCGATTTCGTCGCCGCCGCTGTGGACACGGTAGCGCAGCAACTCGCCAATCATTCGCAAGTGGCTGGATGGCTCCACGGCCGCCACCGGCTCGCCGGGTGATGCCTGAGCGGGGCCGCCGCTGGCGGCGGCCGCCGTCATACGGGATGCCGCTGGACCATCCATCCAATAGGGAGGCCATCCATAGTACTGGGCTAATGCTTCCTCCTGCTGGCGCAGTACCGTCACGGCGGTGCCGATCTCCGGGCTCTCCCGCACCTGCGCGCGACTGAGCGTCACCGGCAGACAGCGCTCCCGCGCGTCAATGGGCCGGGTTGACAGCGGTGAGATCAGCACCCGGCGGCGGAAAAGCCCGCCGCCGGTGCCGGCCATGATATATCGAATCGTCCAGGCCCGATCATCGAAGTAGAGATCCTGTACCGAGCCGATCTGTCCATCGGAGGCCCGCAATGTATACCCGAGCAATTCCTTCGCGCTTCGCAACACGGCCCTATCTCTCCTCATCCTCGCTTATCGATCGAAATCCAGCCGGGCGACTTCAGACCGCGGATAGACCCTGATCTTGCCGTCGTCGCTCCGGAACCGCACGCCACTAGCGGTTGTCGATATCACTCTACCGCGAATCTGACGGCCATTGGTAAGTGTCAGGCTATCGTGTTCAGCGGGAAGGTGACGCGCGGTTTCGTTCGAAAGCAGATGCTGGCCGGCGGAGTGGGTTCGAGGATTGGCCCGAGCCGCTTCGCCGCGGTGTTGCACGTGTTGCACATAAGGAGACAACGCGGCGTACAACTGGTGCGCCGCCGCCGGACGAGGCACGCGACCCCTTAGGATCGCCTCACTGGACACGTTGTGCCCGTAAAGGATCGCGTTATCGGAATCGTCCGGCCGTAAGGTCGCGCCATCCAGCGCTACTCCGGCAAAGAGCCCGCGAGAGCGCGCGTAGGTCAGGATCTCGGCGGTCAGATACGCGTCGGTATTCGCCGAAATCGAACGTCCCACCGGCCCTGCCATTGCCGCCGCGCCGCCGCCGATGGTGAACTTGCTTTGCATCAGCCGGTTGGCACCGTCCCGATTCATCACTACCAGCACCACGTCGGATTCACCGGCGCCGATTTGGGCGCCGAAACTTCCACCTTCGATGCGGATGGTGGAGGGTCCGCTCCAGCCGTGTGCCGTGCGGCACGTCAAGACTCCTTTGCCGTACCTGGCTCCAACAATGAATCCCGCTCTCTTCATGCCCGGAATCACTCCGACGCATACCGCTTTCTCCAGAATGTCTCGAGGTATCCCCTTATCGGGAGCAGCCATGATCTCGTTCAACACCCGGGCTGATTGATCGATCCGTCCGATCACGTCGATTCGCGACTCGTCAGCCATTAGGAAAGTTGCTGAGAGCATCGCAAGTCCGAACAATCCCAGCTTGCGAATCATTTCTGTTATCCCTTTCTGTGTAGCTTTACCTTGCCGGAACTCCGGCGTCAGGCGGCAGTAGCGGCCTGGGGCCGGGTAGACAGCGCTGCCCGCTTCGCCATCGGGCGCGTGTGGTCGAACTTTCTTCCCAGCCGTTGCCCTACCGCCCGCCGCGCCCGCAACAACCGGATGCGGACCGCGGTTTCGGTCCAGCCCTGGCGGCGGGCGATCTCCTGCACTTTGTACCCCTCCAGATAATGCCACTCGAGAACGAGGCGGTCGTTCTGTTTGCAGCACTTCAGCATTCGGCCAACGTCGATGGCGGCCAGATTCACCCTGGGCGCGGTGGAGAGTTCCGGAAGCGGTTGCTGCTGAGGCTCACGGCGAAGATAGCTGCGATGAATATTCAGCGCGATGCTGTTCATCCAGGTGAGGATCATACTGGGGTTCCGGAGTTGCGCCAGTCTCTCCCATCCTTTTACCCAAGCCGCCTGCGCGGTTTCCCGGGCCGTGTCGTAGGGAACTCCTTTGGAAACCAGGAATCGAATTGTGAGATTGAAACCGGATTTGTAGGCTGTGCCGTATTCGTCTTGTGTCATTTGAGTTGCACCGGTCACCTGTCTGCGGACGGACGCATGCAGTCGCGAAGATGAACCGGGACTGCGATTTCCTGTGATTTACGTTCGCCAGCCGCGTCTGGCGGTCCTTGGAGCCGCCAAACATCTTCTCTTCGGGTAACAGCAAGCCGAATGCCACAGTAGTTGATCGAGAGCCGGAACACCGGATAACAAGCCCAAACGGAGCCGTCAGATCAGAGCGGCAGGACCGGTCTTTTGAAATCACCACCAGAGGCGCGCATGATTCCTTCCCGATCCCCGATCGCAGCAAGATTTGCCGGAAGGGGAAAAAATTACGGGATGATCCGCCCGGTGGAGCCATCGCTGCCATGGCCGGCCGGCCGCTACAACGCTCAATCATTGGAGAAACGAGCGAAATTCGGCTACAGCTCGCATTGGCAATTGAAATGCTGAGAAGATGGGACACAACTTTATCTACGGTCTTCCGGCGGCCGGATCGACCGTTTGGAAGGCCCGGTTTTGGTGAATTTTATGGAATGCGAAACACCTGAGATTATCGAACGTGACCTAATCGTCGACGAACTGCAAAAAGTGCTGGCGAGCGAGACGTTTACCCGTTCGCAGCGCATGAGCCGATTCCTGCGTTTTACCGTGGGACAGAGTCTGGAGGGCAGAGGTGATCGCCTGAAGGAGTACCTGATCGGCGTCGAGGTCTACGATAAACCAGAGTCGCTTGATCCGCGCTTCGACCCGATTGTCCGCGTTGAAGCGGGGCGGCTGCGTGCCAAACTTCGCGAATACTACGAGACGGATGGCCGCTACGACCGGGTGGTAATCAGTTACCCGAAGCGAAGCTATGCTCCACAGTTCCATCGGAATCAGGGCACGATCGGCCCAACCATCCCGGACCAGGGCCGGCCTCAGGATCCTTCGCGTTCCATCGCCGTGCTGCCGTTCCTGGACATGAGCCAGAACTACGGTTTGCAGAACTTCTGCGACGGGCTGACCGAAGAGGTGAACACGGCCCTGGGAAGTATCGACGGCCTGCGTGTGGCGGCGCGCTCTTCGGTGCAGCGATTCAAGGATTGCCCGGCTGACGTTCGCCGGATCGGCCGCGAACTCAACACGGGCATGGTTATCGAGGGCAGCGTCCGCGGTTGCGGTTCACGCCTCCGGGTAACATTTCAACTGAACAGTTGTGCCGACGGCTATCACATCTGGTGCGAGACGCGGGAGAGCCGTGTCCAGGACGTGTGGGCTTTCCAGGGTGAGATCTCATCCGCCATCGCAGCGCGGGTGCGAAACTCCCTGGCTCCAACCAGATGGCATCCGACTTCAGCGTTCGCCTGGACCCAGGGAGCGTCGGCCAGGGCCTGACAGCTCAGCGTTCCGCAACGGCGCGGTTCAGGAATTCCATGAATTCCTGAGAGTTCCGGGTGAGACCTGCGAACGTGGCGATGATTTCGCCGTTGGGGTGTTCCAGGACGTAAAAAGGCAGGGCGACGGTAGCAAAACGGTCCTTCTGAAACTGCTGTTGCCGTTCATAGATAGCCCCCGAACCATCGGTGTACAGGCGCACCCGGACGAACTTGTCGAGCAGACTGCGCACCTGTGGCCGTGAAAACATATTCACCTCCATCCAGCGGCAATTCGTGCAGGTATAGCCGGTAAAGTCGACCAGAAGCGGCTTGCGTTCGGATTGAGCGCGTTTCAACGCCCCACTGTAGTCATTGAGCATCCAATCCGGACCTTCGCCGGGGGTGGATCCGGCGGCGGAAGCGGTTTCCACCGGCGCCGGAGGCAGGAAAGAATCGATTTCGCCCAAAGCGTGTCCGAACAAGCCGGTGGTGAGCCACACCGTGATCGCCAAAAAACCAATGGCAAAGCTGATCCGGACGGCGCCGATCGAGGTTACCGGCGAATCGTGCGCCATCTGAAACTTGCCGAGCAGGTAGGCCACTGTCAGAATTCCGATGGCTACCCACACGGCCAGCACCACCTGCCGGGTGAAGATGCTCCACCGCCAGATGAGATCGGCGTTGGACAGGAACTTCATCGCGGCGGCGATTTCGAGGAATCCCATCACCACCTTCACCGAATTCAGCCAGCCGCCGGACTTGGGTAATTGCGAAAGAAGCTGTGGCAGCAGCGCCAGCACGAAGAATGGCAGAGCGAAGATACTGGAAAACACCAGCATTCCCGCCATCGGCCACTTCCAGTTACCCTGTGCCGCCATCACCAGCAGAGTTCCCACGAAGGGCGCCGTGCAGGTGAATGAGGTCAGCGTGAAGGTGAGTCCCATCAGAAGTACGCCCACATTCTCGCTGGTGCCTTTGTTTCGGGTCAGCGAATCGATCTTCTGCACCAACGCGGGCGGCACCTGAATCAGATACGCGCCGAACAGCCCGAAGGCGAACGACAGGAATATCACCGTGATCAGCAGGTTCACCCACGGGTTGGACGCCAGTTGGTTGACGCCACCGGCGCCGAAGACGAGCGCCAGCGCCATGCCCAACGCGGTAAAGGTTAGGATGATTCCAGCCGCGTACAACAGCGCTTTTCGCACCGCTGAACCGCGCTTCACAGCCGAATGGCTGGTGAAGTAGGAAACGGTGATCGGGATCATCGGAAACACGCACGGAGTCAGTAGGGAGAGCGCGCCCATCACGAAAGCCAGCCACAGGAAGGAACCGAAGGATTGTTGCCGCGGCACCACGCCCCGGCTTTCCACCGGCATGGCTCCGGAAGCGGCAGCCGGAGCCTGGGAAACGGGTGGGGCGGCCGAACTGCCCGACACTGCCACCTGCATCTCCACCGTGTGCTTTTTCGGCGGCAGGCACATGCGGTCGTTACATGCCTGGAAACGGACTTCGAAGGTCAGTGTCTGAGCCCCGCCGGGCGCGTTCGGCTCCACGAACACGGGCACTCTGAATCGCGCCGTGCCTTCGTAGGTGGAGGTATCCATCTGAAAGTTGGGATCAAACGCGGTTACCGGTTTGCTGGCCGAAACCGCCCCGTTGAGCCGGAACGGCTGGCCCGGACGCAGTTCGATCGCCGCGGCCCTGGGTGGCGGCGGCTGATTCACGGCATAGACGTGCCAACCCTTTTCGATATTCATCGAAAGCGTGGCGGTAAAGCTCTTCCCGGCATGCGCGGCGGCCGGTTCGGCGTTCCAGCGCACCACCTGATCCGCCGTCTGGGCCCGGACGGCATCCGGCATCAGCAACAGCAAACCGGCGGCGCACAGCAAGAATCTGTACACGAAGGTCTTCGAGTACCCCCTGTTTCTATTCTAATAAGAGCGCCGGAGGGCTCAAGCTTGCGGCGGCCGGGCTCCCAGCAATGGAGTCGAGGGGACCAATCGCGCGCCCGATCCATCGTCCACCGAGAAGTGCGGGGCGCGGTATCCGCTGCCACCGCTCCACAGCGAGGTACCGGCGTATTCGCCGTCCTTGCGCAGGGCGTAGAAGTGGAGGCCAAACCGCGCCATCCGGGCCTGGTCGTTATCGAAGTTGCGGACCACCCGTTTGAGCACATCGAGGCAGGCCTCGCGCGGCCCCATCCCGTGCCGCATATTCTCGACAATGGTATGCGCGCCCGCCACGCGGATGTTCTCCTCTCCCCGCCCGGTGGAGCCGGCCGCGCCGACGTCCTGATCGACGTATAATCCGGCGCCGATAATCGGAGAATCGCCCACCCGGCCAGGTATCTTCCAAGCTAACCCGCTGGTTGTAGTCACTCCTGAGATTTCGCCTTTTGCATTCAGCGCCAGGCAGTTGATGGTGCCCGTTGGCGGATGAACGGCCATTTCCCAGGCCCAGGCCAGTGTTGCCTGATCGGCTTCGGGAAACAACTTCTTCAAGCGCGACCGCGCCGCCGCGGGTGGCGCGTCCAGCCCCGGTCCCCAGTTGTTGTGCCCCGCCGCGTCGCGCAGGGACTCCTTCCAGCTCACCCAGGCGAGCCGGGCCTTCTCGGTGAGCAGGTCGCTCTCCTTGAACCCGTAGGCGCGCGCGAAGCGAAGCGCTCCCTCGCCGGCCAACATGATGTGGTCGGTTCGCTCCATCACCGTTTTGGCGACTTTGGAAGGCGTTTTGATGTTACGCAGGGAAGCTACCGAGCCGGCCCGCCGGGTGGGCCCATGCATCACGCAGGCATCCAACTCCACGACACCGTCTTCGTTCGGCAGGCCGCCGTAGCCGACGGTCGTATCCTCGGGATCCTCTTCGATGATGTTTACCCCGGCAACGACCGCGTCCAGCGTGTCGGCGCCGGCCCGGAGCAGTTCTATCGCCCGGGCGCAGGCGCGGACGCCATTAGCGCTTGAAATCACAATACTCCGCGGACCAGCGGCCCCGGTGGCGCCACCGGCAGCCAGGGCGCCAGCGGCGCCGGACATCCATGCGCGTCTGCTAATCATTGTTACCCTCCGGATTTTCGCTACACTAGCGTCAATGAAGTCTGTTTTGATAGGGCTCCTGCTTGTGCTGGCCTCATTGTCGTTCCCGGCCGAAAAGAAGCGCAAGCCCAAGGGCGCGCCCGACATTGAACTGGTCGAACTTTCCTGCCACCGCACGGCGACGGACGTGGTAATCGACGGCCGCGTGCGCAACAGCGGCGACAGGAAGATCGAGGGTCTCCGCCTGCTGTTCGACTTCCTCAGCATCGGCGGACATGTCGTGACCACGCGGGAAGGCGGTATTGACGATGCCGAGTTCGAGCCCGGCAGCGAAGCCGAATTTCATTCCCGCATTCCTGATCCGGTGCGCGCGGTGCGTCTCTACGTGAATGCGCAAACGGGTTCGCAGCGCGATCTCCGCGTTGGCAAACCGGGGCCCTATGTTATTGAGTAGCCGATATCCAGTGGAGTCCACCAACCGTCAATGACCCACTCCTCCAGCCAGCAGTTGATCCACCCTGCGCGATCTCTCAAGGGCGCCGTTCGCCTGCCCGGTGACAAGTCGATCTCACACCGCTATGCGATGCTGGCAGCGATCGCCAGTGGTGAATCACGCATCGGAAATTACTCGACCGGCGCCGATTGCCAATCCACGCTGAACTGCATTCGGACCTTGGGAATCCCCGTGCACGAGGCCGAAGGCGACGTGATCATCGGCGGGCGCGGGTTGCGCGGCCTGCAGGCTCCGGGCGCGCCGCTCGATGCCGGCAACTCCGGCTCCACGATCCGAATGCTTTCGGGAATTGCCGCCGCCCAGCCGTTTGTCACCCACATCGGCGGTGATGAATCCATCTCCCGGCGGCCCATGCAGCGTATCATGAAGCCGCTGGTGGAAATGGGAGCCACCATTTTCGCCCGCGAAGGCAAGTTCCCGCCGCTAGAGATCCATGGAGGTCCGCTCTATCCGATCAGCTATACATTACCCGTGCCCAGTGCGCAGGTGAAAACGTGCGTGCTGTTTGCCGGCCTGTTCGCCGACGGCGTCACCACGGTAAAAGAACCCGTGCGCACGCGGGACCACTCCGAACTGGCGCTGCGCGAATTCGGCGCCGAGGTGGATACGGAGGGGCGGTCCGTCATCATTCGCGGTCCGGCCAGGTTGGAGGGCCGTAACCTCGTGGTACCCGGCGATCTTTCGTCGGCCGCCTTCTTCCTGGCTGCCGCGCTGATGATTCCAGGGTCCGAGTTGTTGATTGAGGGCGTTGGCCTGAACCCCACGCGATCCCTGCTGGTCGATTTCCTGGTTGGCATGGGCGCTTCCATTCGAGTGGTGAACCCGGCACGACGGAATGGCGAAGCCTGGGGTGATTTGCTGGTGAGCGCCTCCACGCTCCGCGGAGGGGTCATCGAGAAGGAATCGACCGCCGGCCTGATCGACGAGATTCCAGTACTGGCCGTTCTTGGCGCGGTCAGCGAGCAGGGACTTACCGTCCGCGACGCCGCCGAACTGCGCGTCAAGGAGTCGGACCGCATCGCCAGTGTCGCCAGTAATCTCACCCGCATGGGCGTGAAGGTTGAGACAACCGCCGACGGCTTCCACGTGCCCGGCCGGCAACGGTTCCGCGGCGGCCAGGTCGATTCCTTCGGCGATCATCGGATCGCCATGGCGTTCGCTGTCGCCGGCCTCGCCGCCGACGACGAGACTACCATTGACAATGCCCAGGTGGCTTCCGTGTCGTTTCCAGAATTCTACGCCACGCTGGCATCCATCATCGAGCGGTGACTCCCCCGCGGGTTGTCACGCGTTCGGAATCCGGCCAGCGAAAAGTTATCATTATAGACCCGGCGCGCATCCATAACGAGTAGGAGGACCAGCCTTTGGAGAAGACTTTCGCCAGACCCCACCTTGCGTTAAACCGGATTTATACGCGGCGTGGCGACGCCGGCCAGACGAGCCTCGCGGGCGGACAGCGGCTTGCCAAGGATTCGCCACGCATTGAAGCCTACGGCACGGTTGACGAATTGAACTCGTGCGTTGGATTGGCGGCGGTGGCCTGCGGCGAAAACGAGAAACTGGCTCTACTGACCGTTACCCTGCGGCGCGTACAGCATGAGTTGTTCAATTTAGGTTCAATTCTCGCCACGCTGCCCGAAGACGTGCATCCAAAACAAGCCCGGATCACCGAGGCCGACGTCGCCGAACTGGAACGTGAGATCGACCAAATGAACTCAGAATTACCGCCGCTCGGTTCGTTTGTCATCCCTGGCGGCACGCGTCCCAATGCCGAACTCCATCACGCCCGCACTGTCTGCCGCCGCGCGGAGCGCCTGGTGATCAGGCTGGGCCGAACCGAACAGGTGCCGCCCGAAGCCGTGCACTACCTGAATCGGCTGAGTGATGCGCTGTTTGTCTGGAGCCGCTGGGCGAACCACCGGTTGGAAGTACCCGAGGTGTTGTGGGAACCGAACCAGGCCGCCTCGGCGAGACACGAATCGTAACCGGCGCCTTAAGCGCCGCACCAGGTCCCGTTTCAGCGGACACGGCGCTTTGCAACCAGGCGAACCCTGCGCCGGGTAACGGCGCCGGGAGCGAATGCCTCCTCGATAATTTCCGCCTGTTCCTGCTGATGACGCTTCATGGAGCCCGCCGAAGGACTGGCGCTCTCGGCCCGGCCGATATAGCGCAGCGCGCGGCGGCTGGCGGCCAAAAGGTCTCGCATGCGGTCTTCCATAAAGTGCCAGGCCCCCATGTTCCTCGGCTCTTCCTGCACCCAAGCCACCTCCGACGTTACCGGGTAGCGCGCCAGAATATCCTGCAGTTGGGTGGATGGGAACGGATAAAGCTGTTCCACGCGAATGACCGGCACATTCTCCTCGCCGCGTTCTTCCCGAGCCTGAACCAGATCGTAGTAAACCTTACCCGAGCACATGATGATGCGGTTCACACGGTCCGGAGCGAGCGGGCTGGTCTCGCCCAGCACTTCGTTGAATCCACCGCCAGTCAGGTCCTCCAACGTGGAGACCGCCTTGTGATGCCGCAGCAGGCTCTTTGGCGTAAAAATGATCAGCGGTTTGCGGATTCCACGGCGATCCTGGCCGCCGTTCATCTGCCGCCGCAGCAGGTGAAAATACTGTGCCGGCGTGGTCGCGTTGCAGACCTGGAGGTTCCCCTCGGCCGAAAGCTGGAGGAAGCGTTCGACCCGCGCGCTGGAGTGCTCCGGGCCCTGGCCCTCGTAGCCGTGAGGCAGCAGCAGCACCAGTCCGCTCGGCTGGCCCCACTTGGATTCCGACGAGACCAGGAACTGGTCAATCAGAATCTGCGCTCCATTGGCGAAATCACCAAACTGGGCCTCCCACAATACCAGCGTTAGCGGGTCGGCCACGCTGTAGCCGAACTCAAAGGCCATCACCGCGTTCTCGCTCAGTGAGCTATCGAAGACGTCGAACCTGGCCTGTTCCGGGGAAAGGTGTCTCAGCGGCACATAGGGATTTCCGTTCTCGCTATCGATAAATTCGATGTGACGCTGGCTGAAGGTACCCCGCCCGCTATCCTGCCCGCTGAGCCGGACCGGCGTACCCTCCAACACCAGTGAGCCGAACGCCAGCATCTCACCGGTAGCCCAGTCGATTGGCCCGCCACCCAGCACCTGGCGCTTGCGTTCCACAAAGCCCCGTAATTTCGGGTGCAGATGAAAATCCTCGGGAAACGCGGTGGCATTGTTGATGACGCGCTCCAGCGTTTCTCGAGTCACGCTCGTCTCGGGCCGCTCGATGGCGATCTCTTCCGGCTCAACCGCGCTCAGTTCCTGCAGTTCATATTGCTCGGCGTGCTGCTGCGCCGTCTCATAGCCCTGCTGATAGCGCTCGACCGCGCGCTTGCGGATGGCCTCCACTTCTTCCTTGGTAGTGATCTTCTCGCGAATCAGCCGTTCCGCATAAAGCTGCGCTACCGGCGTCTGGGCGCGGATCTTACGATACATTACCGGCTGGGTGTAGCTGGGATCGTCCGATTCGTTATGACCGTGGCGGCGGTAGCAGAACATATCGATCACCACGTCCTTTTTGAACTTCTGCCGGTAGTCGAAAGCCAGTTGGGCCACCCGGGCCACGGCTTCCGGATGATCGCCGTTGACGTGCAGGATGGGAGCCTGCACGGTCCGCGCGATATCGGTTGGGTAGGGCGAGGAGCGGCCCTCCTCGGGCGCGGTGGTGAAGCCGAGCTGGTTGTTGACGACCACGTGGATGGTTCCGCCGGTGCGGTAACCGAGGAGCTGGGACAGGTTCAGCGTTTCGGCGACTACGCCCTGGCCCGCAAAGGCAGCGTCACCGTGGATGAGAAGCGGGATAACCCGCGCCCGTTCGGTATCGCCCAGCCGGTCCTGTTTTGGCCGCACAATGCCTTCGACGACGGGGTCGACGGCTTCCAGGTGGCTCGGATTCGGCGCTAGGGACACCACAATCTCCCGGCCGGAGGGAGAGCGGTGCACTCCCGCCCCGCCCAGGTGGTACTTCACGTCGCCGGAACCCTGCACACTGGTGGGATCGAGATTGCCTTCAAACTCGGTGAAGATTTGCGGCAGCGGCTTGCCCAGGACATTGGCCAGCACCGTGATGCGCCCGCGGTGGGACATGCCCATTACAATCTCGTGAGCATTGTGATCGGCGGCGCGGTCGAGCAATTCACCCAGGACCGCCACCATCGACTCAGCGCCCTCGAGCGAGAATCTCTTGTGGCCGACGAAGCGGGCGTGCAAAAAGTGTTCGAACTCCTCGGCCTCCAGCAACCGCCGCATAATCCTCAGCCGCGTGTCTTTGTCCAGCGGCCAGCGGTTCCCGGTGGGCTCCATGTAGTTTTGTAACCAACGCTTCTGTTCCGGGTGCTGGATGTTCATGTACTCCACGCCGGTCTTGCCGCAATAGGTATTGCGCAGCGTGGTCAGGATCTCCCGCAGGGTAGCTACCGGCTTGTAGCTGCCCTCGCCGATGGCCTGCCCGAGGTTTCCCGTGATAAACTCACGATCCAGGTCCCAGATCGTCAGCCCGTACTGCGCCGGATCCAACTCGGCGTGGTAGCTCGGTTCGGAGCCCAGCGGGTCGAGATTCGCAATCAGGTGGCCGCGCACGCGGTAGGCATTGATCAATTGCAGGACGGCCGCTTCCTTGGCTACTTCGGGATTGCAGGCCGTGCCGGCAAACAGAACCGGCGCCTGCCGGTCCGGTTCCCAGCGAACCGGCTGATAGGGCAGTTTCAGGTCGGCGAACAGGTGCTCGTAGAAATTCTCCCCGCCCTGCAGCAGCTTTTCCATCTCGGCCAGAAACATCCCCGATTCGGCGCCTTGAATGATGCGGTGATCGTAGGTGCAGGTCATCGTCATCACCTTGCTGATGCCGATGGCGGCCCGCGTTTCCGCGGTCACGCCCTGGTAACCGGGCGGGTAGTCAATGGCTCCGGTGGCGATGATGGCGCCTTGTCCGGGCATCAGGCGCGGCACCGACGCAACGGTCCCCACCGTGCCCGGGTTGGTCAGTGAAATGGTGGTCCCCTGAAAATCGGCCGGCGTCAGCTTGCTGGCGCGCGCCCGCGCCACCAGATCATCGTAGGCAGAAAGAAACTGCTGGAAGTCCAGCGCTCCGGCGTTCTTGATGTTGGGGACCAGCAGGGAGCGGCCGCCGTCCTTGGCCGCGACGTCTATGGCCAGCCCGAGGTTGATCTGACTGTGAACCAGCCGGCAGGGCTCGCCTTCGTTCTCCAGATAGGCGTGGTTGAGCGACGGAAAACGCTCCAGGCTGCGAACGATCGCCCAGGCGATCAGGTGCGTGTAGGAGATCTTGTTACGGCCCAACTGGGAGCGGTGCTGGTTGATGATCGCGCGATTCTCATCGATCACCTTTACCGGCACGGCCCTCTGGGAAGTGGCGGTAGGCAGCGAAAGGCTGAGATTCATGTTCGCCGCTATGCGGCCGGCGGCACCGCGTAACGGCACCACCTGCTCGGCCGGACCTGCTACCACGGCCGGCACGGGCGCCGGAGCAGCGCCGTTGTGAATCGTTTCGGGGAGCCGGCTGGTTACCGCCACGGCGCCGGCGGAGGAGGGCACCACGCCCGATTCGAAAACCTCTTTCCAACTGGCATCAACCGCCTGCCGGTCGTGCAAGTATTCCTGATACAGCTCGTCTTCAAACCAGCTATTAATACCCGGTTTCGGGTCGTATTGTTCCGCCATGAATTCGTTTCTGAGGCCCAATTTGGGCCCAAAGCCCGCTACTATCAATGATACAGGAACCGGCCCTCCCGGCGAAGCGGCTCAGCAGGCCACAAGGATCGCCAGCGTAGTAAAATCCCTCACCATGAAGATTCTGTTGTTCTCCGATATTCACGGAGACCGCCGGACGCTGGAGCGGCTGATCGAGAACGAAGCCGACCTCTACATTGCCGCGGGTGATCTGGCTACCTGGGGCCGCGGCCTGGAGGCGATGGGCGCTATCCTCGCCCGCCGCGCGGCCCGGACCTGGCTGCTGCCCGGCAACCACGAATCGGTTGAAGATATCGACGGATTGTGCCGGCAGTATGGCATGAGGAATCTGCACGAACGAGCCTTTGTGGCTGATGGAGTTACGATTGGCGGCCTCGGCTATTCCAATCCGACACCCTTTCATACGCCCGGGGAATACAGCGAGGTGCAGATTGAAGCCAAACTGGCCCAATTCCTCGATGTGCGGCCGCTGGTCATGGTCTGCCACTGTCCTCCGCGCAACACTCCTCTCGACGAGATCCGGCCGGGTGTCCACGCCGGCAGCGAGTCAATCGCGCGCTTTATCGCGAGCGCCCGGCCGGCCTATTTCTTCTGCGGCCACATTCACGAGGCCGCGGGCGTCAAGACGCAACTGGGAGAGACGATCGCAGTCAATGCCGGCAAGCACGGCTATCTTCTCGACACGGATACGATTCAACGAGACTGACGGTTTTTCTTGCAACCTGCGGAGAGCAGGCTTAAGCTGGTGCGGGTAGCACCAAGGAGACCAAACCGTGCCCGATACCGCATCGCCGGTCGAATCGGCCCGACCAATGAGTGAGATAGGCCGTCTGACCGGTGTAATTGCCAACCCGGTGGCTGCCTTCACCGATATCGCCGCGCGCCCGCGATGGTGGGTTCCGGCGCTGCTGGTCATCCTGGTCCAGCTATCGTTCATCCATGCCTATTCCACGCATGTGGGCTGGGAGGGCCTGATCCGGCATCAGATCGAGTCCAACAGCCGGATGCAACAATTGCCTGCCGAGCAGGTGGAACGGATCATCGAGCAGCAGAGCAAGTTCGGCGCCGTCGCCGGTTACGCCAGCGCATTGCTCGGCCCGATCCTGATGACCCTGGTGGCGGCCGCGCTGTTCAAGGGCCTGTTCTCCATCCTGGATGCGTCCATGCCTTTCAAGGCGGCTTACGCAGCTACCTGGTACGCGCTGCTGCCCGGCGCCCTCTCGGCGGTACTGGCGATCGGGGTCATGTACGGCAAGGATCCGGTCGACTTTGACATCCGGAATCCTTTAGCCTTCAATGCCGGCGCCTACTTGGACAAGGATTCCACGGCGACGTTCGTCCACAGCCTGGCAACGTCGTTTGACCTGTTCAGCATCTGGCTGGTGATATTG
The DNA here is from genome assembly GCA_020854055.1 of Bryobacterales bacterium. GTDB lineage: Bacteria > Acidobacteriota > Terriglobia > Bryobacterales > Bryobacteraceae > JADZGD01. Next base: position 39,702 of record JADZGD010000008.1, read on the forward strand.
CTGGGCATCGGTTACGCGGCGGCTTCCCGGATGAAGGTGACAACCGGCAAGTCAATCGGCCTGGTGGCGATCATCTGGACGATCCTTGTCCTGGTGAAGGCCGGACTCGCCAGTATCTTCTAAACCCGGCGCCAGGCGGCGTCAGCGCCGGCCGACCTCCTTCATCAGATCGCGGTGCGTGCCCTTTACCCGGTAGCCCGCCTTGGCGAGGCGCTTGCGAATGTCATCGGCGATCATCACCGAGCGGTGTTGCCCGCCGGTGCAGCCAAACGCAATGGTCAGGTAGCTTTTGCCCTCATGCACATAGTGGGGAACGAGGTAGATGAGCAACTCCGAGATGCGTTCGATGAACTCGACCGTCTGTGGAAAAGAGCGGATGTACTGCGCCACGTCGGGATGCCTTCCACTCTTTCTTTTGAACTCCGGAATGTAGTTCGGGTTGGGCAGAAAGCGGACATCGAACACCAGATCGCTGTCGTGCGGGACGCCGTGGCGGTAACCGAAGCTGGTTACATAGATCAGGATCTTGGCCTGCTTCTCACCGCCGGCAGCAAATTTTTCCTTCACCGCCTCACGCAGTTCGTGGACCGTAAACTTCGAGGTGTTGATTACCAGGCCGGCCAGCGCCCGGATCGGCGCCAGCAGCCTCTCCTCTTCGGCGATGCTCTTGGCCACCGATTGCTCACGGCCCAACGGATGAGGGCGCCGGGTTTCGCTGAAGCGCCGGACCAGGGCGGAGGTCTCGGCCTCAAGAAAGATCAACGTGGCCGGCATCCTGCGCCGGATATCCGCGTAGATCGCCGGAAAGCGGGTTAGCCCCTCGCCTTCCCGGACATCGACCACTAAGGCCGCGCGGTGGATACCCGGGCTATCAGCCGTCAATTCGGCAAACTTGGGGAACAGGTCCACAGGAAGGTTATCCACGGCGTAGAAGCCGATATCTTCCAGCGCCTTGAGGACGGTGGCCTTTCCCGATCCGCTGAGCCCCGTAATGATGACCAGTTCCGCCTGCTCCGGCGTGGTGCGGTCCCGTCCCTGGTGCTTGGCCATACGATCGGACTCAGGCTTCAATCAGATCAAAATGCCCGTCGTCGCGCCGGACCAGAACGCAGATCCGGTCGGTTTCCGCATCGCGGTAGACCACATAGTTGTGGTCGTCGATCTCCAGCAGCGCTTCGTCAATCGTCATGGGTTTGCGCCGCTCATGATGATCGACCCGGAAGACCCGCCGGGCGGCGCCACCTGCTATTTCCACCGAACCGGCCAGCGTTTCATCTTCTTCCGGTTCCGAGCCGCCGGTTCCGGCCGGCCGCACTTCCCTGGCACTGACCCGCTTGGTATCCCGCCATTTGGTCTGCTGTTTCAGGATCTGCTTCTCCAACTTATCGACGGCGTCGGCGACGGCGGCCGGTACGTCGGGGTCGCTGCCGACACCGACGATCTGGTGATCGTAATACTGCACGGTGATTTCGGCGTGAGTCAGATGGCGTTCGGTTGTCAGGATGACCCTGGCTTCCTTCTCTTCAGTGGGACGGTCGAGCAATTTTGCGAGCTTCTGAAACTTCTGCTCCAGCTTGTCCTGCTGGCGAGGAGTAAATTCCGCGCTCTTTCCTGTGTAGGTGACCTTCATTTGAACCTCCGCCAGGCGCCCCTCCGAGGGGCGCGCCACAATCCATCAACCGCGTACGCGCCGCTGATGCGTCGAAGGAATCTTCATGTCCTCACGGTACTTGGCAACTGTACGACGAGTCACTTCGATGCCCTCGGCCTGCAGGCGCGCGGTGATCTGCTCGTCTGTCAGCGGATGTCTTGCGTCTTCTTCCTCGATCATCTTCTTCACTCTCCGCTTCAGGATCAAGAGCGGGGTTGCGCTGCCGGAAGGCCCCTGCACCGCTTCGGAGAAAAAGTACCGCAGTTCGAACACCCCTTGCGGTGTCCGGGCATACTTGCTGGCGACGGCCCGGCTGACCGTGGATGGGTGAACACCGATCTCTTCCGCGACTTCCTTGATCATCATCGGCTTTAAAGCATCGATGCCCTGTTCAAGAAAATCACCCTGACGGCGGATGATCGATTGACAAACCCGGACGATCGTCTGCTTGCGCTGCTCAATATTCTTCATCAGTTGCAGCGCCGAGGCATAACGCTCCTTGACATAGTTGCGAACTTCCTTGCTCGGCTCCTGGTCCCGGTCGAGCATTCGGCGGTACTGTGCATTGAGACGCAACTGCGGAAGGTCTTCGTCATTCAGTTGGATGACCCATTGATCGCCGTCACGAAAGATGGTGACGTCCGGCTCGATGGGCCGCGCCCCGGGACCGGAGTACCGCAAACCGGGGCGGGGATCCAGATGGCGGATCACGGCGAGTGCGATCTGGACGTGCTCGATCGGCCGGTTGAGCGCCTTAGCCAGTTCCTTGTACTGACGCGTCTCCAGTAATTTCAGGTGATTGGCTACGATCTGCCACGCCACTCCGCCCTTGCCGTTGCGGCTTTCCAACTGCAACAGTATGCACTCGCGGACATCGCGCGCCGCCACCCCGGCCGGATCGAGCGATTGCACGGCCTTCAACCCGGCTTCCAGGTCTTCGACCGGCCGCTCTTCGCTGGCGGCGATCTCCTCGATGGTGGCCGTCAGGTAACCGTTCTCATCCAGGTTGCCGATGATCGAATCGGCGGCGTCGCGCACGGCATCGGTCAGTACCACCAGGCTGAGTTGTGACTCCAGATAGTCGGAAAGGGTAACCGGCGCCGGAAGGAACGTCTCAAAGGAGGGCTTCTCCACCGACTCCGACGCGGGGCTCTTGTAGCCTGGATCGAGGTAGTCGTCAAAAAAAGACCCGAAATCGATTTCGTCGAACGGATCGGTCGATTTCGGCTCTTCCGCTTCGGTAGCCACCGGCTCGGCAGGCGCGAGGCCAGGCCCCGGGGCGCTCTCCATCTCGCGCTCGGCCCGATCGAAGCCCACTTCACTGCCAGCCTGGGCCGCCTCCACCTCAGTGACGGAGGCGTCGAGCACCGATCTATCGGCGGGCTCGGCCTCGCGTTCGGCTTCCAGAAACGCCTGCACTTCCTCCGGGGTGAGTTCCTCGCCGCCGTCGGTGGCCTCTTCAAGCACCGGATTACGGGCGATTTCCTGGCTGATCATCTCCCGCAGCTCCAGCCGGTTGAGCTGGAGCACCGTCACCATCTGGACGAGGCCAGGCGTGAGGATCTGCTTTTGCGCAACCTTCAACTGGAGCCGGGGTGAGAGCAAACTCATCGCCCTTATTTTAGCACCCGTTACCGGCAATCAGTTCCGGTCTCAGGCGCGGTTGACGGAGGCCTTCCCGCCCGGTAGAGTAAAGGGAGGCTTGCTTGTCCGCCGACCCTGCGTCCCCATCGTCTAGCCTGGCCTAGGACATCGCCCTTTCACGGCGGTAACGGGGGTTCGAATCCCCCTGGGGACGCCACTCACCGGCCAGCATCATCTGCCGATCCTCACCGGGCGTAAGTATGGAAAAGTCCACGCCGGTTGCCCACGACAGACAAGGCGGTTCCTGGAACATACCACATCGACAAACGTCACCAGTCTCGTCTGGCCGTTCGGCGGCGGCGGACTGCGGACGACAGAAACGGTATCGGCTTGAGCCGATATGGGGTCTCGCTAAGAATGCGCGATATCGGTCCCCCCGGGGTGAAACCCCCTTGCGCGGAGCAGGGATTGGGGTAGGGGGCACGAAGGCTTCGGGCGCTGGCCGGCTTCCAGCCGGCCTGAGTGGAAGATCGGCTCGCCCGCCGAGACACCGCCCGCCGGGTGGCGCTGATTTTCGCCGCGTGGCTCTGCCCGCGTGTATCCTCCATTACTGATGGTCCTCAGAGCCGCTGCCCCTCGCCCTGTCCGAATCTAATTTGTACCATTACGAAACCAATAAGACCGGATTTGCAGTATGTTCACGACAGTTCACACAGTTGTTGAATTCAGACCTGGAGGTGCGCTAACGTTAAGAATTTGGTGGGAAGTTGTTCTCGCTAACCGGATCTTCTTGCCCGATTTGGCGATCTCCCGCCGGCCTGTCGTCACCTTTAGGAGATGTCTTACTTCATGCTTACCCCATCCAAACGCCAGGGGAGAACTGCCGGGCAGAAGCTCGTTTCGTCTCTTCGCGCGATCCTTCCCCTGATGTTGTTGATAGTTTTGGCCGCTCCGCTGATGGCTCAAGCCGAGCACCACGGCGGCGAGGCGAATCTGATTCTTCCCGATCTCAATACCGCGACGTTTCTCGGCGGTATCGGCGGCCGCAGTCTGCTGATGGTTGGGCTGTTGGCCTGCCTGCTGGGTATGGCATTCGGCCTTGCGATCTATACCCGATTGAGGAACATGCCGGTTCATAAGTCGATGCTGGAGGTCTCCGAGTTGATCTATGAGACCTGCAAGACCTACCTGCTGACCCAGGGTAAGTTTCTGCTGTTGCTCGAGTGTTTCATCGGCGCAATCATCGTGTTCTATTTCGGCTTCCTGCAGGGTTTCGATGCTTACAAGGTGTTGATTATTCTGCTGTTCAGCCTTATCGGCATCGGCGGCAGCTATTCGGTGGCGGCGTTCGGGATGCGCGTCAACACGTTCGCCAATTCACGGGCGGCTTTTGCCAGCCTTCGCGGCAAACCTTACCCCTGCTACGACATCCCGTTACAGGCCGGCATGAGCATCGGCATGTTGTTGATCTCGGTCGAGTTGCTGATCATGCTGTTCATCCTGTTGTTTATTCCGGGCAACCTGGCGGGCGCCTGCTTCATCGGTTTCGCCATCGGCGAGTCGTTGGGCGCGGCCGCCCTCCGCATCGCCGGCGGCATCTTTACCAAGATTGCCGACATCGGCGCCGACCTGATGAAGATTGTCTTCAAGATTAAGGAAGACGACGCCCGCAACCCCGGTGTGATCGCCGACTGCACGGGCGACAATGCCGGCGACTCGGTGGGGCCATCGGCCGACGGCTTTGAAACTTACGGTGTCACCGGCGTGGCGCTGATCAGCTTCATCCTGCTGGCGGTCAAATCGCCGCTGGTTCAGGTGGAACTATTGGTGTGGATCTTCGCCATGCGCATCATGATGGTGTTCGCCTCCGGAATCAGCTACTTCATCAACAACGCAGTGGCAAAGGCCAAGTACGGCGGGGCCTCGAAGATGAACTTCGAGGCCCCGCTGACCAGCCTGGTCTGGCTGACCTCGGTGCTATCGGTAGTGCTCACCTATATTGTCAGCTACCTGATGATTCCCAATCTGGGCGGTGATCCCTCGTTGTGGTGGAAACTGGCGACGGTAATCACCTGCGGCACACTGGCCGGAGCCATCATTCCGGAACTGGTGAAGGTCTTCACCTCCACCGAATCCCGCCATGTCCGGGAAATTGTCAACTCGGCCAAGGAAGGCGGCGCTTCGCTCACCATTCTGTCAGGCTTCGTAGCCGGCAACTTCAGTGCCTTCTGGCTCGGATCTGCCATTCTACTGCTGATGGCGGTGGGCTTCTTTGTCAGCACCATGGGGATGGCGGCCTTGATGGTCGCTCCGGCGGTATTCGCCTTCGGCCTGGTGGCTTTCGGCTTCCTCGGCATGGGGCCGGTGACGATCGCGGTGGATAGCTACGGACCGGTCACCGACAACGCCCAGTCGGTTTTCGAACTCTCGATGATTGAGACCTTGCCGAACATTTCCCGGGAGATCGAAAAGGACTACGGTTTCACACCCGATTTTGAGCGCGGTAAAGAGCACCTGGAGGAGAACGACGGCGCCGGAAACACCTTCAAGGCGACCTCCAAGCCGGTGCTGATCGGCACGGCCGTGGTCGGAGCGACCACGATGATCTTCTCCATCATCGTGGCGCTTACCAACGGCCTCCAACCGGAACTGTTGGCCAATCTTTCGATTCTTCACCCGCCGTTCCTGCTCGGGCTGATCACCGGTGGAGCAATCATTTATTGGTTCACCGGCGCATCCACCCAAGCCGTCTCAACCGGCGCCTACCGCGCAGTGGAGTTCATCAAGGCCAACATCAAGCTGGAAGGCGTAGTAAAGGCCTCGGTGGCCGATTCGAAAAAGGTTGTGGAGATTTGTACTCAGTACGCACAGAAGGGCATGTTCAACATCTTTCTGGGCGTCTTTTTCGCCACTCTTGCTTTCGCGTTTTTCGAACCCTACTACTTTATCGGCTACCTGATCTCGATTGCTATTTTCGGTCTGTACCAGGCAATCTTCATGGCGAATGCCGGAGGCGCCTGGGATAACGCCAAGAAGGTTGTCGAGACCGAGTTAAAGGCGAAAGGCACCGAACTGCACGCGGCTACGGTGGTCGGCGACACGGTTGGCGATCCGTTCAAGGACACCAGTTCGGTGGCTTTGAACCCGATCATCAAGTTCACCACGCTGTTCGGATTGCTGGCCGTGGAATTGGCGGTCTCGGTGTCCAATGCGCAGGGCAATGGCGTGCTGACCACGGTGGTAGGAATCGTTTTCCTGCTCACCGCGGTAGCCTTCGTCTATCGAAGTTTCTACGGAATGAGGATCACCAGCCGATAGGCTGTGATTTTCCACCTCCGAAAGAGCCTGGAAACGGCCCCCGGCAACCAATGCCGGGGGCCGTTTCGTTTGAGGACGGCATGGACCCAAGGGTCATTTGACGCCTCCCTTGGCGGTCGGATAAACTGGTCGGTTAAGTACGGCAGCTTTCAACTCCCGGCCCCTCGCTGCCGGCTGGAGATCCGTCTGGTTTCCCATCAACGAAAGGGCGTGTTTACGAAAGGGTAGTAAGAGCGAAGACATGTCGGAATCACAAAGACACATATTTACGTCCGAGTCGGTGACCGAAGGCCATCCCGACAAAATGGCCGATCAGATCTCTGATGCGGTCCTCGATGCCGTGATGAAAGACGATCCCTACGGGCGGGTCGCCTGCGAAGTACTGGTCACCACGGGACTCTGCATTGTTGCCGGAGAAATCACGACCGGGACCTATGTCGACGTCTCCCGGCTGGCCCGTTCCGTGATTGACGAGATCGGCTACAACGACGCCAACTTCGGATATGACGCGGTGACGTGCGGCGTACTGAACGTTCTTCAATCCCAGTCTCCGGACATCGCCATGGGCGTGGACGTCGGCGGCGCCGGCGATCAAGGGCTGATGTTCGGCTACGCCTGCGAAGAGACCGAAGAGCTGATGCCGATGCCGATTACGCTGGCTCACAAGCTGGTGCGGCGGTTGAGCGACGTTCGCCGCAGCGGCGAGTTGCCCTTCCTGCGGCCCGACGGCAAATCCCAGGTCAGCGTGGAGTACGAAAACAACGTCCCCAAGCGCATCGAGGCCGTTGTCATCTCCACGCAACACAGCGACAGTATCTCGACCGAGACCTTGCGCGCCGAAATCCGCCAGCACGTCATCGACCCGATTGTTCCGGGCGCCCTGGTGGATGCCGGCACCAAGTATCACATCAATCCTACCGGACGCTTCGTCATCGGCGGCCCTCACGGCGACACCGGACTGACCGGCCGCAAGATCATCGTCGATACCTATGGCGGCATGGGCCGGCACGGCGGCGGCGCCTTTTCGGGTAAGGATCCCACGAAGGTGGACCGTTCGGCCTGCTACATGGCCCGTTACATCGCCAAGAACCTGGTGGCTGCCGGCCTTGCCAGCCGCTGCGAGGTGCAACTGGCCTATGCCATCGGCGTTGCCGAACCGGTTTCCGTGATGGTAAACACGTTCGGTACCGGCGTGATCGAAGAAACAAAAATGATCCGGCTGGTCCGGGATCATTTCCCGCTGACTCCGAAGGGAATCATCGATCATCTCAATTTGCGGCGCCCCATTTACCGGAGCACTGCCGCGTTTGGACACTTCGGACGGAGCGAAGACTCCTTTACCTGGGAATCCACCGCCAAGGCCGGAGAGATTCGGGCTGCGGGTGGCATGGCACAGGCGGCCGCTAAGCTATAGACCCGCCGGAAGGGCGTGATGGCACAGAATGCGGAAGCGCCAATGAGCTGTGGCGACATCAGGGACTTGTCGCTGGCGGACCAGGGCAAGCGCAGAACGGAATGGGCATTTCAGTCCATGCCGGTGCTGCAGAGTATCCGAAAGCAGTTCATCAAGACGCAGCCGCTGGCTGGAATTCGTATCGCCGCTTGCCTGCCGGTGACGCCGGAAACCGCTAACCTGATGATTACACTGCGCGACGGTGGCGCGGCCGCGAGTCTGTGCGCGCCCGATGCTCGATCCACCGAGGATGAAGTGGCCGCAACGCTGGTCCGGGACTACCATATACCAGTGTTTGCCATCCGCGATGCCCCCTCTGAAATTGCCGCAGCCCATGTTCAATCGGCCCTGGACTCGCAACCGCACATTACCATGGACACCGGCATGGAGTTGCTGAATACGGTTCACACCCGCCGCCCGGAACTGCTCGACAACATTGCCGGCGGCGTTGAGGAAACGGCCACGGGCGCTGTCCGCCTGAGGGCGATGGCGCGCCAGGGCACGCTGCGGTATCCGGTGATGGCGATCAACGACAGCTCGACCAAGCGCTTATACGATAACCGTCTAGGCACCGGGCAGAGCGTTATCGACGCCATCCTGCGGTCGGTGAACATTCTATTGGCCGGATGTCATTTCGTAGTTGCCGGATTCGGATGGTGCGGCCGGGGTATCGCCTGGCGCGCCCGCGGCATGGGCGCCGCGGTGATTGTCACCGAAGTGGACCCGATCCGGGCGATCGAGGCGGCCATGGACGGCTTTCGTGTCATGTCCATGGCGGAAGCCGCCGCCATCGGAGAGGTGTTCGTCACCGCGACCGGCGGCAGATCGGTGATCACCCGCGACCATGTGGAACGGATGAAGAATGGCGCCGTACTGTGCAACGCCGGTAATCCTGGCATGGAAATCGACCTCGATGCGCTATCCAAACTTGTCTCCGCGCAGCGCCCGGTGCGCGATCATGCCGAGGAGTATGCGCTCCGCGACGGACGCCGTGTTTATGTCCTCGGCGGGGGCCGCCCGATCAACTTTCTGGCGGCCGAAGGCCATCCGGCCACCGTCATGGATGTCAATTTTGCCAACCAGGCGTTGGCCGTGGAGCATCTGGTCAAACACACCGAAACGCTTGAAAGCCGGGTCTACCCCGTGCCAGCGGAACTTGACCGCCGGGTGGCAAGGATTAAGCTGGAATCAATGGGCGTAAAAATCGACCGGCTGACGCTGGAGCAGGAGCAGTACCTGGCAAACTCGCCGGACGGCACATAATTGTGATCATTTACTGAGACTCCCGCCGGCGGCTTTGCGCACTTGCCCGGCCCCGGTTCTCAAAGCGAAAGAAGGACATTTTGGCGTTAGTTGAAGGCTGCAAGTACCAATTCGAGATTAGCGTCCCGGTGGACGAGGTAGCCCGGGAGAGTGAGCGCGTCGTGGATTCGCTGGCGCGCAAAGTGAAGTTGCCCGGCTTCCGTCCGGGTAAAGTTCCGCCGCATATCATACGCACCCGGTTTGCTTCTGATGTCCAGCAGGAAGTGATCGAGTCGCTGGTCCCCCGCTACTTCATGGACAAGGTCAAGGAAGAGCATCTCCAGGTGGTGGGCAAGCCGACGTTTAAGGACGTTCATTTCCATTCCGGCGAACCGCTGGTTTTCAAGGCCGAATTCGAAGTGACACCGGCCTTCGATTTGGGCGAGTACCTGGACATCGAGGTTCCCTACCAGGAACCCTCGGTGAGTGACGAAGACATAGAAAAGCGCCTGGGAGAGATTCAGGAGCGGAAGGCCGAGTATGTCAGTGTAGATGCGCGTCCGCTCGAAGATGGAGATTTCGCGCTGGTGTCGCTCCACTCCATCGCCGGCGTCGAGGGCAAGCCGATCGAACAGGAGGAGTTGCGCCTGCAGATCGGAGGCGAAAGCACGATGGCGCCATTCAACGACGGGCTCCGCGGTGCTGAACCGGGCCAGGAGAAGGAGATTGAAGTCGACTACCCTGCCGAGTACGGCGAGCAAAGCCTGGCGGGCCGCCGGGTAAAGTTTCGTATCGCGGTTAAGGCCGTGGAGCGCAAGGAATTGCCGGAACTGAACGACGAGTTCGCACAGGATCTGGGCGATTACAAAGACATGGACGAGGTGCGCGACGCCATCCGGAAGTCCATTTACGGGGAGCGCGAGCATGCGGCGCAGCATGCCGCCAAGGAGGCGTTGATCGATAAGCTGGTGGCCGGACATGATTTTCCGGTTCCGGAGGCATATATCGATCAGCAGATCGAAACGCGGGTGGAGAGCCAGCTTCGGGAACTCGCCATGGAGGGCATTGACCCCCGCAGTCTGAAATTGGATTGGGAAAAGGTGAAGGAGTCCCAACGGGACCGGGCGATTCACGACGTCCGCGCCGCCCTGCTGCTGGACAAGATCGCGGACCGCGAGGCGATTGCAACTACCAACGACGAGGTGGACCGCGAACTTCAGCGGATTGCCAGGCGGGAGAGGGAACCGGTGGCCGCTCTCCGCATGCGCCTGGAGAAGGACGGCACGCTGGCCCGGATCGCCAGCCGCATCCGCACCGACAAGACCCTGGCCTGGCTGTTTGAGAAGGCGCGCAAGGTAGCTCCGGAGTCCATTCCGGCCGCCGCGCCCGAACCAGAACCGGGAGAAGGGCAGTAGTCCGGCCGTCTTCCCATGCCCTCCAGCCCGGCTGGCCCTTTGGTGCCAGTACAGTTAGCGATTGATCAAATCACGGTTTCCGGGAGATAATGGGGCATGGGGACTACCAGTTGGAGGCGGGAGTCCGTGTACCCGCCGAGGGTTAACCTGTGAAAAGAACCGGTTCTGATGATTCGTTGCGGTGTTCGTTTTGTCACAAAAGCCAGGATGTCGTCGGTAAGCTGATTTCGTCCCCCAGCGATTACCCGCGCGCATACATTTGTGACGAGTGCATCGCCGTATGCAATTCGATCCTCGAGGACGACCGCGGAGATCAACCGCACGGGACTCCTCATAAGCTACCTAAGCCGCTGGAATTAAAGGAGTATTTGGATCAGTATGTGATTGGCCAGGACGCCACGAAGAAGAAATTGGCAGTGGCCGTGTACAACCATTACAAGCGGATCCAGATGAACAAGCAGCGGGGCGCCGACGTGGAATTGACCAAGTCGAACATCCTGCTCATCGGTCCCACCGGCACCGGCAAGACGTTACTGGCCCAAACGCTGGCTCGCGTTCTCGACGTGCCCTTTGCTATCGTCGATGCCACCACGCTGACCGAAGCGGGCTACGTAGGCGAAGATGTAGAAAACATTATTTTGCGGCTGCTGCAGAATTCCGATTGGGATGTGCAGCGCTGCCAGCAGGGAATCATCTATATTGACGAGATCGACAAGATTTGCCGGAAGGACGAGAACCCGTCGATCACCCGGGACGTTTCCGGGGAGGGTGTTCAGCAGGCCCTGCTGAAGATTCTCGAGGGCACGATTGCCAATGTGCCGCCCCAGGGCGGACGCAAGCATCCCCATCAGGAGTTCACTCCGGTGGACACCAGCAATATTCTATTTATTTGTGGGGGCGCGTTTGTCGGGTTGGAGAAGGTAATCGGCCGCCGGGTAGGCCGCAAGCAGATGGGTTTTGTCGGTTCGGACGAGACGGTGGCGGTTGATTTCCAGCGCAAGGCGCTGGCCGTCAACGGCCGCCGGGATGTCAATCTGCTGGCTGAAACGCAGCCTACGGATCTGATCCGGTTTGGCTTTATTCCGGAGTTTATCGGCCGCCTGCCGGTGGTGGGTGTGTTGGAAGATCTGGATCGGGAGGCTCTCGTCCAGATCCTGACGAAGCCGAAAAACTCGATCGTCCGGCAGTATCAGCGTCTGTTTGAATTTGAGAATGTTAGACTAAAGTTTAGTGATGATGCGCTGGATGCAGTTGCCGCGCTCGCCATGGAACGAAAAGTGGGCGCTCGGGGGTTGCGCATGATCCTCGAGGAGTTGATGCTGGACCTGATGTACTACCTCCCCTCATTCAAGAAGGTGAGGGAGTTCCTTGTGACTAAGGAAATGGTACACAATCAGAAGATCAACATGGCACTACTTGAAAAGGCAGGTTGATTTGCCGGATACCGTGCGGAGCGGTCTGTAGTAAGCTTACCCCTAAGGTTCAAATTTATGCGGGCTGGAGCTTACGGGCCACCGCTCGTGGTTCCTACATCTTGCGTGTTGAACGCGGCCCGAGGCGTCACCGCGGTGTAAGAGGGCAGTGGGGACGCTCCGAGTTCAAGCTATAACTCATACATTTTGGCGGTTGGTAGCAGGGTTGCCGCGCCACCCGCCGTACCCATCAAAACAACCAGGAATTCTATGATCACCTCGAAGGAAAAATCGGAAACCAAGCGCCTTCCGATGATGCCCATCCGGGACGTCGTCATCTTCCCGTTTATGATGACGCCGTTCGTTGTCGGCAGGGAGTCGAGCGTTCGCGCGCTCGACGATGCCCTGGCTGGGGATAAGAAAATTTTTCTTGCCACCCAGCACGATGCATCGATCGATGAGCCCCAGCCGGAAGAGATCTTTTCGGTTGGAACGATCGCCAACATCGTCCAGAGCCTGCGTCTGCCGGATGGCAACATCAAAGTGCTGGTGGAGGGACTGGAGCGCGGCAAGATCGTATCGATCAACGATGAGGAGGGCTTCTTCCGGGCCATCGTCCGCACCCAGCAATTCCGCGTGGAGTCCGGCGCTCAACTGGATGGACTGGTTAGCCGCGTCACGTCGCTGTTTGAGCAGTATGTCAAGCTCAGCCAGAATCTGAACTACGAGACGATGATCGCCGCCATTCGAGTGGACGAGCCTGGAAAACTGGCCGACACGATTGGCGCCAACCTGCAACTCACCATCGAGGAGAAGCAGGATCTGCTGGAGATCTTCGATCCGGTCGACCGTTTGACCAGAGTTGCCGAGATGCTCGATATCGAGATCGAGAAGCTCAATGTCGACCGCACGATTCAGGGCCGCGTCAAGCGCCAAATGGAGAAGGCCCAGAAGGAGTACTACCTCAACGAGAAGATCAAGGCGATCCAGAAGGAGCTCGGGCGTGGCGAAAAGAGCGAGATCGACGAGCTGAAGAAGAAGATCGAAGCGGCCGGTATGACCGCGGATGCGACCGAAAAGGCCACCGCCGAGTTGAAGCGTCTGGAAAACATGCCGCCCATGTCGGCCGAATCCACCGTTTCGCGGAATTACCTGGATTGGCTGCTGGCGGTGCCGTGGAAGAAGAAGAGTAAGGAAATCCGCGACCTTCGCTTTGCCCAGCAGGTGCTCGAATCGGATCACTACGGTCTTGAAAAGATCAAGGAGCGCATTCTCGAGTTTCTCGCCGTGCGCCGCCTGGTAAAGAATCCGCGCGGCTCGATCCTTTGTTTCGTAGGCCCTCCGGGCGTCGGCAAGACTTCGCTCGGAATGTCGATTGCGAAGGCCACGGGACGCCGGTTCGTACGCATGTCGCTTGGCGGCGTGCGTGACGAGGCGGAGATCCGCGGGCACCGGCGCACCTACATCGGCGCGCTGCCGGGTCAGATTATCCAGATGATGAAGAAGGCCGGCACACGCAACCCGGTTTTCATGCTGGACGAGATCGACAAAATGTCGATGGATTTCCGGGGTGACCCGTCGGCCGCCCTGCTCGAGGTGCTCGATCCGGAACAGAATTTCATGTTCGTTGATCACTACCTGGATGTCGAATACGATCTGAGCCAGGTGTTTTTCATTGCGACAGCCAATGTTCTGCACACCATCCCGCCGGCGCTGCAGGACCGCATGGAGGTGATCCGGCTCTCCGGCTACACCGAACTGGAGAAGCTAGAGATCGCCAAACGATTTCTCGTTCGCAAGCAAACCGAGCAGACCGGGTTAAAGAAAGGGCAGATTGAATTCAGTGATCCCGGACTGCTCGCCCTGATCCAGTCCTACACCCGGGAGTCGGGTGTCCGGAACCTGGAACGCGAGATCGGCAACGTCTGCCGCAAGGTATCGCGTAAAGTGGTGAACGCCATGGGCGAATCGAAGCGGCAGGTTTCCATCGCCAAGGTGGAGGTCAAGCCGGAGGTGGTCACCGAGCTGCTGGGACCGCCCCGGTTTCGCGATCTTGCCGCCGAGCAGAAGAACGAGGTCGGCGCCACCACCGGTCTGGCCTGGACCGAGGTGGGAGGCCAGATTCTGACTACCGAGTGTACGATTATGGAGGGCCGGGGCAAATTGACCACAACGGGCAAGCTGGGCGATGTGATGCAGGAGTCGGCGCAAGCGGCGATGAGTTACATCCGCTCGCGGGCGCACCTGTTCGGCCTGCCGCGGGACTTCTACCGGCACCTGGACATCCACGTGCACGTGCCCGAGGGAGCGATTCCCAAAGACGGGCCGTCGGCTGGAATCACGATTGCAACGAGCATCTCCAGCGCGCTGTGCAACATACCGGTTCGCTGCGACGTTGCGATGACGGGTGAGATTACCCTGCGCGGACGCGTGCTGCCGATCGGTGGATTGAAGGAAAAGGTGCTGGCTGCGCACCGCTATGGAATCCGGGAAGTGATTGTTCCCAAGGATAACGAGAAGGATCTGCCGGACATTCCCGAGAACATTCGCAATGAGCTGAAGTGGAATTTTGTCGAGTCCATGGATCAGGTTCTGAAGATTGCATTGGAGCGGGAGTTGCCTGCCGCTCCGCTGGCCACCGGCGCGGCATCGGTAGAGATCGCCAACCGGCCGGCCGAGGATAACGTGACCCATTAGGAGACTTGCCTCTGAGCCGGCGGGCTCCACGCCTGGCGCGGGCGCGCCGGCCCCCGGGTCTGGAGCCCGGTGAATTCATGGTTCGGCCGCCAATCGATGCCGAGTTTATAATGAGTGCAGTTCAACCTGGAGTATTTCCACGGCTGAATCTGCCGGAAGTCGCGTTTCTGGGACGAAGTAATGTCGGGAAGTCAAGCCTGCTCAATGTGCTGACCGATGCCAGGCGTCTGGCTTTTACCAGCAGCAAGCCGGGTTGCACCCAGGCGATCAACTTTTACCGCGTCGCCGGGCAGTTCAGTTTCGCCGATCTTCCCGGATATGGTTATGCGAGAGTCGGCCGGGAGACCGCCGCAGGTTGGAAGACGTTGATCGAAAGTTATCTTTTGAACCGTCAGGAGCTTCGATTGTCTTTGCTGCTTCTTGATGCGCGCCGCGGCTGGATGGAGAAGGATCTCGAATTGAAGCAGTGGCTCGAGTACCACCGGCGCCCCATGATAGTGGTCGCCACAAAAATCGATAAGCTGAAGAATCAAAAGCAACATCATCAGTGCCTGTCCGGCATCCGGGAACTGCTCCCGGATGGGGGACCGGTAGCTTTCTCGGCCGTGACCGGCCAGGGAGTGAGGGAAATTTGGCAAGCGATCCAGAAAACCAGGATTCCGTAGGGACCACCCCGGCGGAAGAACAGGCTGACAGGCCTCAAGAAACGAAATCGGTGGAGCAACAGCCGCCGCCGAGCGGCCCGCCGCCCGGCATCCGCAAGGGCCGCGGCCAGCACGGAGGCATGGGACAGACGTCCAAAAACGGCGCCACGACGCTCGATCTGGTGGAACTCAAGGAGATGAGCATCCAGAAGTTGAACCAGATCGCCAAGGACCTTGGAGTCAGCGGCGTCGCCGGAATGCGAAAGCAGGAGTTGATCTTCAAGATCCTTCAGGCGCAAGCCGAAAAGAGCGGATTGATCTTCTCCGAGGGAGTTCTGGAGTGTCTGCCCGACGGCTTCGGCTTTCTCCGCGCGCCGGAATACAACTACCTTCCGGGTCCCGATGACGTTTATGTCTCGCCGTCGCAGATTCGCCGCTTCGATCTGCGCACCGGTGACACCATCTCCGGGCAGATCCGGCCTCCCAAGGAGGGTGAGCGCTACTTTGCGCTCATCAAGGTGGATGCCATCAATTTCGAGCCTCCCGAAGAGGCCCGCAACAAGATCTTCTTCGACAACCTGACGCCGCTCTATCCCTCCGAGAGGATGAAGATGGAAACCTCCCGCGAGAATAACTGCGGGCGGGTGATGGACCTGCTGACCCCGATCGGCAAGGGCCAGCGCGGCTTGATTGTGGCGGCTCCACGCACCGGCAAGACGATGCTGCTGCAAAGCATCGCCAACTCGATTTCGAGCAACCACCCGGACATCATCCTGATCGTTCTGCTGATCGACGAGCGCCCCGAGGAAGTTACCGACATGCAGCGCTCGGTCAAGGGCGAGGTCATCAGTTCGACCTTCGATGAACCCGCCACGCGGCACGTTCAGGTGGCCGAAATGGTCATTGAGAAGGCAAAGCGCCTGGTGGAACACAAACGCGACGTTGTCATCCTGCTCGATTCCATTACCCGCCTGGCGCGCGCCTACAACACGGTGGTTCCGCCATCGGGCAAGGTGCTCTCCGGTGGCGTCGATTCCAACGCGCTGCAGCGTCCCAAGCGATTCTTCGGCGCTGCCCGCAACATCGAAGAGGGTGGCTCGCTGACTATTATCGCCACAGCCCTGATTGACACCGGCAGCCGTATGGACGACGTGATTTTCGAGGAATTCAAGGGTACCGGCAACATGGAAATCCACCTCGACCGCAAGCTGATGGACAAACGTGTATTTCCGGCGATTGACATCACCAAGAGCGGCACCCGCAAGGAAGAGCTGCTGCTGCCGCGCGAGGAACTGAACCGCGTGTGGGTGCTGCGTAAGGTGCTAAACCCACTGTCACCGGTGGAATCCATGGAGTTGCTCCTCGACAAGTTGAACAAGACGCGAAGCAATGCCGAGTTTCTCGGCTCTATGTCCGGCTGATGATCCTGAGCATGTGGGGGCTGCCGCCGGGCGGTCCCCCACTGCCGGCGCCACAACTTCCAGCCGGTCAGATCCCTGGTTGCTACTCTCTCCGCGGGATTGATTCGCGCGTCTATTTCTGATTAGCTATTAAATAGTCGCCGGGTGGTCCGGCGGCTGGAATGACACGGTTTGGGCGAGTGCGGATTTTTGGGCTGCTCGCTAACTTATCTCCCCTCAGGGGCGTCATTCTAATTTCATAGCAACTTCGCCGGATGAGCCGTGTTGCAGGACTTCTCCGGCCGAGCCAGAATCATGCAGTTGCCGACTGGCGGTGCCCAGGCGATTGCGCCGGCATCGGAAAACAATACCGCTATCTCCCGCACACCCGGGAGGGATCCCCGGCGGCCACGCTTGCGGTGGCTGCTGGCAGCGATCGTCGTCGTAGTGGCGGCGGGGCTCGGAGTGTACCTTCGCCACCAGCGGGCGTTGGTGGCACAGAAAACTCTTGCCGCGCGCACGGGCTTTCGTACTTTCACCGTTGCACCGGCTACCGTGGTGCGATCCCTCCGGTTGAGCGGCGTCACCGCCGCTGAATCTTACGTCTCCCTGCTGACCCCGCATCTGCGCGGTTCTCGCGGTGGGGGCGGCTCGGGCGGCTCGTCGTTGACGACGGTCCAGATGCCCACGGCCGTCCAGTCTAACTCCGGCACCTCGAGTTCCTCTTCTTCACCGGCCGTTCCGGGCTCCAGTTCCGGCGGCAACAGTGCTGGCATCGGGGTCTCCAGCGGATTTTCCACCAAGAATGCCTTTCAGGCCTCCACCAGCCGGAACATCAGCCGTAGCTCCACGTCTTCCGCCGCTGCCGCACAGTCCGCCGATTCCTCCTCAAGTGATGCTTCGGGCCTTGGCTCCACGGCCGGCAGCCTGCTTCGCATCGGCGGCGCCGGCGGCGGATCGAACTGGAATCTGACGCTACAGGATGCCGTCAAACCAGGTTCGGTCGTCAAGAAGGGCGAGGTGGTGGCGGAGTTCGACCGGCAATACATGCTGTTGCGGCTGGACGATTATCGCGCCGCCGTGCTTCAGGATCAAAATAGCCTGAAGAGCCTCCAGGCTCAATTGGAAGTCACCGCCAAGGCCCATGAGCAGACCATCCGGTCCGCCAAGGCCGACGTTGACAAGGCGCGGCTCGACATGAAGACAATCCCGGTGCGATCGGCAATCGACGCCGAGAAGTTCCGCCTCGCGCTGGAAGAGGCCGAAGCGCGCTACCGGCAGGTTCTGAGCGAGGTGAAGTACGTCAAAGCGTCGCAACTGGCTCAGATCCGCGACCGGGAAATCGGTTTGCAACAGACCACCATCGAGTACAACCGGGCGGCGGCCAATGCGGAGAAGATGATCGTCAAAGCCCCCATTGGCGGCCTGGCGGTGATGCGAAGCCTGTTCCGTGGAGGCGAGATGGCCCAGATTCAGGTAGGCGACCAACTGTGGCCTGGCATGATGTTCATGCAGATCGTCGACAACCGGTCGATGGTGCTCAACGCCACGGTCAACCAGGTGGATATCGAGAGGATCCGCCTGGGGCAGAAAGCCAATGTCGGTTTCGACGCCTACCCCGATCTCCATCTTCCGGCGCACATCGTCGCCATTGGCGCCATGACCAACTCCGGCGGCATGCGTCAGAACTTTGTCAAGAACGTTCCCGTCCGGCTGGAACTCGACCGGATTGACTCGCGGGTGATCCCGGACCTGACCGTGAGCATCGACATTCAATTGGAGACCGTAAACGCGCAGGCTGCCGTTCCGCTCGAAGCCGTATTTCGCCAATCTGCTGGCGGGGCTCCGTTTGTTTATGTTCGCGACGGCTCTGCGTGGCGCCGTAGGGAGGTCCGTCCCGGCGTCTCGTCGAATATCACCACCGCGATTGAAACCGGCCTCGTTCGCGGAGAAGTAGTCGCGTTAGAGCGACCGGCCGGCGAACCTGGAGTCATTCAAGATCCGGCGCCGGGAAAGCACGGTAAGGAATAAGCAAGCATGTCGAAGGATCTCAAGCCGAAGCAGCGCCTCGGCCAGGCAGGCAAGTCGCGCAAAAAGAAGATGGTGATCATCGGGGCGATCCTCGCCCTCTGCGGCGGCGGCGCCTACGCCATCTATCGTTACACCGGCACCACCACGGTTGAAGTGGCCGTCGCCCGCGCCCGCCGGGCCGATTTTGTCGTCTCCGTGCGGACGCGGGGCGAAGTAAAGAGTACCCGCCGAGTCGTTCTGCTCGCCCCCCAGATTCCCGATCCGCGTATCGTGCGGCTGGCCGAGTCCGGACGCCCCATCAAGAAGGGTGACGTGGTGGTGGAGTTCGACGGCGCCCAGCAGGAGCAGAATTATCTTCAAAACGCCACCAGCGTCCGCACCGTCGACAGCGAGATCGTTCAGACCGAGGCCTCCTATCGCATGGTGAACGAGATGGACGGGATGAACCTGATGACCTCCGAGTATAATCTTCAGCGGTCGGAGCTGGAGGCCAGCAAAGCCGAGATCCTATCGGAGATCGAGGGCGCCAAGAACCGCATCGACGTCGGCATTTCCGAAGGAGAACTCGGCCAGGTGAAGACCGCCATCAAGAGTCACAAGACTACCCAGGCGGCGGACAGGGACCGGTTGGCGCAGAAGAAGGACAAGGCGCTGCGCGATGTGGCTCGTTCCAAACGATATCTTGGCATGATCGTCATTCGCGCTCCCCTGGACGGGATCCTGAACGTGCTGCCCAATTTTCGTTCCTCCGGTAGTTGGGGCTCCACACCGCCCCCCTTTAAGGAAGGCGACCGCGCCTGGACCGGCGCCGCCATTGCCGAGATTCCCGACCTGACCCAAATGCGGCTCGAGGTGACGCTCGACGAAGTCGACCGTGGCGAGGTGAAATTGGATCAGCAGGTGAAAATTCAGGTTGATGCGATCCCGGATAAGGAGTTTCGCGCCGTTTTGGATTGGATCAGCCCGATTGCCGCGCTCAACTACCGCGGTTCCTGGATGGCGGAGAAGACATTCCCGGCACACGCAACCTTGAAGAACCTGGATCCACGTTTGCGGCCAGGAATGAGCGCCAGCGCCGAGATCGTCCTGGAAAGGCAAGCCAATCAACTCCTGATTCCCATTCGGGCCAGCTTCGTGCGCAACGGCAAGCCCGCCGTCTATGTCCAGAGCGGAGCGGACTTCATTCCGCGCAGAATCGAGGTGGGCCGGCGCAATGACACTGACATTGTGGTGCTCAGCGGCCTCAAGGAAGGCGAAGTGGTCGCCCTGGAGAGTCCGGCCGAAGCAGCCAAACGCGCCAAGAAGTTGTAAAGAAGTCGAGCGATGAGAAAGATCCTAATCCGCGTCATCATTCTGGCCGTAGCTGGTGTAGCCATCTGGCAAGGCTATCGGTTGTACCGGCAGATGCCCCAGCGCCAGAGGGAAATCGCCACCACGAAGGTTCGCCGCGGCGATGTGCTTGTGCGCAGCTTCGCCCGCGGTGAATTGAGGGCCGTTCGTTCCGCCACCCTGACCGCTCCCAATCTGTTTGGAACCGTTCAGGTGACACGGCTGGCCGCGCTGGGCTCCCTGGCGCGGGAAAAGGACCTGGTGGTCGAATTTGACGATGCCGAGGTGCGTTCGCGCCTCGAAGAAAAGCAACTGGAACTCGACCAGATTGATGAGCAGATCAAGAAAGCCGAAGCCGACCTGGCCATCCGTACGAACCAGGATGATGTCGAGTTGCTTCGGACGCGCTACTCGGTCCGCCGTGCCGACCTCGAGGTACGGCGCAACGAGTTGATTTCTAAAATCGACGCTAAAAAGAACGTGCTCAGCCAGGAAGAAGCTCGCCGCCGCCTGAAGCAATTGGAGAGCGATGTGAAGAGCCGCCGCGAACAGGCCGAAGCACAGATCGACGTGCTGCGCGAACAGAAAAACAAGTCCACGCTGGAACTGGAGCGGGAAAGGGCCCGCTTGAGCCAGGTGAAGCTTCTGGCGCCAATGGCCGGACTGGTTTCCATCCGGCAGAACATCGCCGGACAGTTTCGCATGTTCGGCATGCAGCTTCCCGACATTCGCGAGGGCGATCAGGTTCAACCCGGAATGCCGATTGCCGATGTGCTCGATCTCTCGGAACTGGAAGTGGTGGCCAAGGTGGGCGAACTCGATCGCGCCAACCTGCGCGAAGGACAGGACGTCGTAATCGAACTTGACGCGATCCCGAACCAGCGCTTCAAAGGAAAGATCAAGACGATGAGCGGCACGGCATCGGCCAACCTGTTCTCGGCCGATCCGGCGAAAAAGTTCGATGTGGCGTTTGGCATCGACATGAAGCAGTTGCTCAGCAGTCTTGGCGCCAAGCCGGACCAGGTTCGCCGCGTGATGGAGCAAGCCGAACAGAACCGTAGAAAGCCGCCGCAGGCTTCCAATTCGGTGATGGATACGGGAGTCGCCAGCGCGCTGCTCGGTAACCAGCAGACAACCCGGCCCGGCGGCACCGAGACCCCGGCGGCAGCCGCGGCTCCTTCGCGCGGCGCCAGTGGCAGCCGCCGCCGCGGCGCCACTCCATTTGGAGATTTATCGAAGATGTTTGCGGCACTGCGCCCCTATTCCGACAAAGAGCTGGCCGAGGCCAAACTCCCGCTGCCCCCGGAAGAGGATTCCGGGCTCGATGTCTTGTTGCGGCCCGGATTGCTGGCCGACGTCGAGATCATCGTTGAAAAGATCCCCAGCGCGATTCATATTCCCAACCAGGCAGTCTTTGAGCATGATGGAAAGCCGATCGTGTACGTGAAGTCCCATGGCCGTTTCGAAGAGCGGCCGATCCGGATCTTCAAACGTAGCGAGTCGGTTACCGTCGTCACCGGGGGCCTTGAGGAGAACGAGCTGGTGGCGCTCGCCAACCCAACCGAAAAGAAGGGGGAAAGCAAATCGGGCAATTCGTCCGGAGGCGGCTCGATGGGCGGATTTTCCGGAGGAAAGAAGTAAGTCATGGCTAACCTTGCCGGTTATCTACCGGAGCTTTACATGGGGCTATCCAGCCTCCTGGTACACAAACTGCGCAGCCTGCTTACCATGCTAGGCATGATCTTCGGCGTTGGCGCGGTGGTAGCCATGCTCTCCATCACCGCCGGCGCGCAGAAGGAGATGATGAGTTATATCGATCTGCTCGGGGTCAACAACATCATCATCGAGGCGAAGGAAGCCGTGGACCGCACGGAACTTCAGCAGCGGAGGGCCATTTCGCCCGGCCTCTCGTTCCGCGACTTTCGCGCGATTTCGGAAAACGTCGCCGGCATCGAGGAATTGACGCCACGCAAGCGCTTCAAGCCCACCAAGGTTCTGCCGAAATCGGCTCTGGAAACCCCGCTGCTGATTGGCGTACTGCCAAATTTTCTGAAAATCAACAGCCTGCGCGTGGTCGAGGGCCGCTTTTTCGACGGGGCGGACAATACCCGCTCGGCCCCGGTGTGCGTGCTGGGGGAGACAGCCAAGGTCAATCTGCTCGGCTACAACAACGCGGTCGGAAAGTACGTCAAGGTCAATGACTCCTGGCTCCAGGTGATCGGCGTGCTCGCCGAGCAGGCTACCGGCGATGCCGAAATGGAAGGTCTCGAAGTAACCAACCGCAACAACCAGATCATCGCCCCGTTGAATACGGTAATGCGCCGGTTTGAAGATACCAACAGCTATCTGAAGGACGAGATCGACGGCATCTTCATCAAGGTGACACCGAAAACCGACTCGGTTGACACGGCCAACGTGGTGAGCGCCATTCTTACCGCGACACACAAGGATGCGGGCGATTTTGTGGTGACGGTACCCGCCGGGTTGCTGGAGCAGCGCCGGCGGACTCAATTCATCTTCAGCGTAGTGATGATCTGCATCGCTGGAATCTCGCTGCTCGTCGGCGGTATCGGGATCATGAACATCATGCTGGCCACGGTGTTGGAGCGCACCCGGGAAATCGGAATACGGCGCGCCATCGGCGCGCGCCAGGCCGATATTGTCCGCCAATTTCTTACCGAGGCCGTGATGATTTCGATTATCGGCGGATTGATCGGCATTCTATTCGGATTTACTTTATCCCGTGTAATCGCCGCCGCCGCGGGCTGGTCCACGGTGGTTACTACATCTTCCATTGCCGTGGCCTTTGGCGTATCCTGCGGCATTGGCCTGCTGTTCGGTATTTATCCGGCCGTCCAGGCCGCCCGCCTCGATCCGATCGAGGCGATTCGATATGAGTAGAATTCGGATGCAATTAAAATCTCCCATTGCGTTGCTTTGTGTTGCCACGATCGCCGCGGGCGCTCAGTTTCCGGTTCCGGTGTTTCCCACCCGCAGTTACTTCAAGACGCACTTGTTCTCCCATCCAACGGGCCGCGTTGAGCTGAAGCCGCCCGTTCGTATTGACGACCGGGTGGTTGACGGTAAGATCGAACTCTCCCTGCGTGCCTACCTCGACCTGGTAATGGCCAACAGCCCGGACGTCGAAATCCAGCGGCTGAACGTCGAAACCCGGAAGAATGCCATCGAACGGGCATTCGGCATCTTCGATCCGTTCGCTTCGGCCAGTTTCAGCACCACCCGCACGAAGACTCCCGCCACGGACCTGCTTTCGGGCGCCGCCGCGCTGAACACGCTGAGCCAACCGGCGAACTTCTCCTATCAGCAGAAACTGGAGACAGGCACATCTTATAGCGTGGGGTTCTTCGGCAGTAAGTTTTCCACTAACAGCGCCTACTCCACCTACAATCCGGCCATCAGCTCGCAGCTCAGCATCAACTTCTCTCAGCCGCTGTTACGCAACCGCGGCAGCTTCATCACCAAACTTCCCATTACCATTGCCCGCAGCACCCTGCGGCAGAGTGAATACACCTCCCGTGACGGCATCATTCAATTGATTTACCAGGCCGAGAACGACTACTGGCAACTGGTGCAGGACCGCGAAAACCTTCGCGTCAACGAGGAAGCGCTAAAGCTGAACGATGCCAGCCTGCAACGCGCGCGCAAGGAGCAGGAGCTTGGCGCCGCCTCGCCGCTCGATATTTTCCAGCCGGAAGCCGACTATGCGTCGGCCCAGATCGCCGTCTCGCAGGCCAAGTACCAGGTGCAACAGTCCGAGGACCGGATTCGCAAGCAGATCGGCGCCGACCTCGAGCCAAGGCTCCGCACGTTGCCCATCGTGCTCACCGAACCCGTCCTGCCGCCGGCCAACGAAAGCCCGGTTGATGCCGAGCAGGCCGTCGCCAAGGCCCTCCGCCTGCGGCCGGATCTGAAGGCAGTCATCCAATCGCTCGACGTCGACGAACTGAACATCAGGAAAGCCACCAACGGCCTGCGGCCGGATCTTTCACTGACCGGCAACTATGTTACCGCCGGACGGGGCGGAACTTTCTACCAGCGCTCCAACGTCACGCTGAGCGATGGAACAACCGGCTCGATTGTCAGTACCATGCCGGGCGGCTTCGGCGACGCGCTCAACCAGATGTTCGGCTTCGGCTTCCCGGTTTACTCCCTCGGCATTACGCTGCGATTGCCCATACGCGACCATTCCGCGCAGGCGGACCTGGCCGATTCGCTGGTGGCCAAGCGCATCGATACGCTCAGCCAGCGTAGCCTGGAAAAGAGTATCCGGCAGGGCGTTCTCAATGCCGTCAGCCAGCTTGAATCGAGCAAAGCCGCAGTAAAACTTGCGGTTATCGCCCGCGACCTGGCGCAGAAGGTGCTTGACGCCGAACAGAAGAAATACGACCTTGGCGTCACGCAAATCTTTTTCGTGTTGGACGCGCAGCGCAAAGTGGCCACGGCCAATTCCGTGCTGGTGACCCAATCCACCAGTTACCGGCGCAGCCTTCTTAACTTGCTGCGGCTGACCGGCGAACTTCTCGACGAACGGGGCATCACGATACAATAACGGCAGCCGATGGGCCGCATTCGCATTCTCTCCGACGCCGTTGCCAACAAGATCGCTGCCGGAGAGGTGGTGGAACGTCCGGCCTCGGTGGTTAAGGAACTGCTCGAAAACGCGCTCGACGCCGGCGCCACCGACGTGCGGATCGAGGTGGAAAACGGCGGGCGGCGCCTGATCCGCATCGCCGACGACGGCTGCGGCCTGATGCGCGACGACGCCATGCTGGCCTTTGAGCGTCATGCCACCAGCAAACTGGCCGACGTGAAGGATCTGCTGCATATAGCGACGCTCGGCTTCCGCGGCGAAGCTCTTCCTTCGATTGCTTCTGTGTCCCGTCTGGTACTGGAAACCCGCACCCGGGATGAGGCTGCCGGGACCGTGATCGAGATCGCCGGCGGGAAGCTGCTGCGCTGCGAAGACGCCGCCCGCGCGCATGGTACCACGGTCACTGTCCGTGATCTGTTTTTCAACGTGCCCGCCCGCAAGAAGTTTCTGCGCACCGAGCAAACCGAACTGGCTCACGTTGCGTCGCTGGTTACCCACTACAGCCTGGCTCATCACGGCAAGACCTTCGAATTGCGTAGCGGGACCAATGAACTGCTTTCGGTGTCTCCCGTGGAGACTCTCAAGGAACGTGTATACCAGGTATTTGGCAGCCGTACCCTGGAGGACCTGATCGACCTCGGGGCACCAGAACGGGAGATGTTTCTGCCCGAGGAACCGTCCGCCGGAGAGGACGTGGAACCGCAAAGCCGCGCCTTTCTGCTACGAGGCTTCGTCTCCCGCCCGCAGGTGCAGAAGCTGAATCGAAATTCCATCTACCTGTTCGTCAACGGCCGTCTGATTCGCGACCGCCTGCTGCTGCACGCACTCTCTTCGGCCTATCACAATCTGATTCCCCCTTCGGCCTATCCCTTCGCTCTGCTCTTCCTCGATTGCGACGCCGAGGAGGTGGATGTCAACGTCCATCCGTCAAAAACCGAGGTGCGCTTCCGCCACGGCAGCTTTGTCCATGACTTTGTGCGCGATGCCATTCGCGAGACGCTGATCGAACAGCGCCCCGTCTCGGCCATCCAGCGGATCTCGGCGGCGTTTGCGCCCGAGGGCCAGCCGGCCCGCGAGGTGCCTATGTCGGAGTTCTCGCAGGCGTTGGAGAATGGCCCTTTCTTTGACCACCCCTCGATTGCATCCGGAGCGCCCGCGGCGGGATCTCCACTTACGCTGACGCCGCCGCCCGCCCCACAGCCCCGCTTGGACTTCGGCGGCCAGAGCGCTTGCTCTGAGCCTCAATCCTTCCCCGGTGGAGCGCCGCCGGCGTCCGTTCCCCGGTTGCCTGTTCCCGACACTCACGGCAGCTTTCCCGAGGGAAGTTACGACGACACTCCATCCGGCATGCAGGCGCTTACAGACCTGCGGCCACTCGGCCAACTGCACGACAGCTTTATCATCGCCGCCGGCCGTGACGGCCTGTGGATCATCGACCAGCACGTCGCCCACGAACGGATTCTGTTTGAGCAGATCCTCGCGCAACAGGCCAACGGGCACGCCGCGATGCAGCAGTTACTGATGCCGCTGATTATCGAGTTGAGCGCCGCGCAGCAGATTGAGTATGCGCGCATCGCCGGCGAGCTTCGTGCTTCCGGTTTCGACACCGAACCGTTCGGCAACCGCACCATCGCCGTCAAGGCCGCGCCGGCCGGCGTTGGTCCGGGCGATATCCAGCGAATCCTGTTTGAGATCCTCGAAATCGCCGAAACCGAGCTCCGCCGCGCTTCGCTGGCCGACCTGCGCCGTGCGATCGCCGCGTCGGTGGCCTGCCGCGCGGCGATCAAGATCAACATGCGACTCGAGCCGCGTAAGATTGACTGGCTGCTTCAGGCGCTCTCAAAGACCGAGTGCCCGATGAGTTGCCCGCACGGCCGCCCGGTGGCCATCCGTTACCTCACCCGCAACATCCTGCGTGACTTCCACCGCATTTGACACGCGCGAGCGCGGGTTGGCGGGAGGTTCCACTACAATGGAGTCTTCATGTCAACGAAGCCAGTGGTTCCTGACAGTTTTCTAGGCCGGTCACCGGAATCGCTGACGCTGGCCGAGCGTCTCGCCCTGGCGGGCCAATGGATCGCCCTCGAGATCTACACTCCAAAGCGACTCCCTCTGCGCAGAATCGAGGCAATCGGAGAGTCTCAACAGGCCTGCCTTCGTCAATTGGAATCCCGTGGCCTGGCGCTGGCACGGTACGAACTCCATCTCCTTCACCAGCCCTACTGAGCGGTTCCCACCCGTTGGAGGCATGGGATTACACCTATGCCGAAGATTGAAAATTACTGAGTTTACCGCCGGAATCCCCGCACAACCGGCATCAACCTGCCGCTAGCGCGTAATCTGTAATTTGTTGAAAAAGAATGCATTGACTCCTTGACAGCGGGTGAAGCTTCATATATTCTTTGGATGCGCTGGCATGATCAATCTGCCGTGCGTTGTTGTTTAATTCTGCCATCGGTGGAGTGTTCATGTTCAATCGTTTTGCCGGTTCAGTCCTTGTCACGCTGCTGGCTGCCAGCCTGGCTTCGGCGGCCCTGGTCACCACAACGCCTCTGGGTGGCACCACAACCGTCTTTCCCGGGGGAGAGGGCATTTATACCGGGCCCGGCTCAGGCACTGTTGCCGGCTTTCCGATTAGCTACACAACCGACGTCGTCTACGGTTACGACGGGGGATTCGGAATGGGTACTAACGGGGGTTGGGATTGGGAAATGATCGGGATTAACTTGAGTTCTGGATGGCTCCAGATCGACCTGGGCGGCCTGTTCACAAGCGCCGGAGGATTCATGAATTACTCGCCGGGCATGGGCGATCCCACGATTTCAGCGGTCGCCGCAGATGGGACGACCGTGCTGGAGTCTTATATTCTGTCCACCGACGCTCCAATCTCGACTCCAGACGAAACCAACGGCGGCGCCTACCGCGGCATCGAGCGCCCAACGGCCGACATCGGATACTTCCGGATCGAGAATTCGTATCTCGGCATGCATGACATTACTCTTGGCGGCTCTGCGGCGCCGCCGGAGATTCCTGAACCTTCCACCATGTTGCTCACGCTATCCGCGGCCGGCGCGCTTTGGCTGCGCCGCCGGTTCGCTGCTTAGAGC
>JADZGD010000009.1 GCA_020854055.1 Bryobacterales bacterium
CAGCGGATTCGCTCCACCAGATCCACATTGGACGCCGCCACCACCCTGACGTCGATCTTGATCGTTTCCGAACTGCCCAACCGCTGGAATTCACGCTCCTGGAGCACCCGCAGCAGTTTCGCCTGCAAGTCGATCGGCATGTCCCCGACCTCGTCCAGAAACAACGTGCTGCGGTTGGCCTGCTCAAACCGGCCGATACGATTCTGGATGGCGCCGGTAAAGGCGCCGCGCACATGGCCGAACAGTTCGGCCTCCAGCAGATTTTCCGGCAACGCGCTGCAGTTAAGCGCAACCATCGGGAACGCGTTCCGATTGCTGGCGGCGTGTAGTGCCCGGGCCGCCATCTCCTTCCCGGTTCCCGTCTCACCGGTGATTAGGACCGTGCAGCGGCGCGGTCCAACCATGCGGATGATCTGTCCGACGTTGTGCATCGCCCGGCTGTCGCCTACCAGGTACTTGCGCCACGGTTCACTGGAGATAGCCGCGCCGAATAGCGCCAACTGGCGCGTACGGCGATAGTCGACCGCCGCCTCCACCGCGTAGAGCAGTTCCTGGTCCGAGGCGGCGGCGCCCAGAAAATGAAATGCCCCGAGCTTGGTAAGGCGCACGGCATCGGAAAAAGTTCCTTCTCGAAGGCGCACGATGACCGGCACCGATGCGTTTTCCCGCAGCAGGTCTTCCAGCAGTTCGTGCGGTTCCCAGCCGTTCAGAGGAAAATTGGCAAGGATCACGTCGAAGTCTCCGTGACGCAACAGACCAAGCGCCTCGTAGCCGCTGTATGCATTCTCGATGGTCACGTCCTGAGATCGACGCAGGCAGTCCTGCTCCGGCACGGCGGCATCGGAGTCCAGGATCCAAAGGATTTTCATTCCAATGAAGCGGGGCGGGTAGCGTGCAACCCGCGCTAAACATCCATCGGCATTTGTGCGGCAGGCTTTAAGCTGAAATCGTCTTATATCCGGTATTGCGATGGGGTATCGGACGGCTCTATTTCAGCAACGCCGCTTCGCGCGCGAGATCAGCGGCCGATCCAGCATGGTCGCCGAGCAGCTTTCGCACCACTCCCCGATTGTGATAAGCATTCGCATAGTTGGGACTCAACTCGATGGCCCGGGTGAAATCATCCATGGACTCCTGCAACCGGTCCAGTTTCATCCGTACGAATCCGCGGGCGTTATAAGCCGTAGCCAGCCTCGGATTCAAGCGGATCGCTTCATCAAGATGGCTCAACGCCGCCGGAAAATCACCCGCTCGCAGTTCCGCCCGCGCGGTTCGCTGGTACTCCGCGGCAAGGGCGGTAACGGCTGGCAGCAGCGGTGCCGCCGCACTCTGCCCTACAGGGGGCTTCTGCTGAACTCCGGCTAAATTCGTTTGGGCGCGAGCAGCGTGAGCGGACGGCGGCGGGGCGACGGCGGTGGCACTGGACGGCGACGATGCCGGCGCAGCGGCGGTGCCAGTGAGGGGCGGTTGCCCTGAAGCGGCATGGACGTGAGCGGACGGCGGCGCCGGCGCGACGGCGGCAGCACTGGATGGCGCGGAGGCAGGGGATGCTGCCGGCCGTTGTCTGGGACTCACCATGGCGGGCGCGGGTTGAGACTCTACCCTCGCCGCAATGATGGGCGCAGTGGAGGCCGGCGCGCGCAGCTTCTGCTCTGCTTTGGCGAGTACCGTGGCGGCTTCCGGGTAGCCGGGCCGCAGCCGCATTGCTTCGTGCAGATCCGCAATGGCCTTCTCATACTGTCCGAGCAGGAAGTAGGCATTTCCGCGGGCGCACCAGGCTTCGGCCAGCGACGGTTTCATCTGAATCGCACGGGTCCGGTCCGCCAGCCCTTTATCGTGCATTCCGAGAAGATGGAATGAGCTGCCGCGCGCTACGTAGACCTCGGCAAGATCCGGACGCAACCGCACCGCCGTCTCACGGTCTTCGAGCGCCCTGACATAGTCGCCCGATTGCACGTACGCCGAGGCACGCAGCAGGCGGAGGTCCACGTCCCGGGGCCGCAATTCGATGGCCCGGCTGAAATCGGCGATCGCCTCCTTATTCTGGTGCTGGACAGTGTGTGCTTCTCCCCGCAGACTCAAGGCCTGGGCGTTGTGGGAATCGCGCGCGATGGCCGCATCCAGATCCTGGATAGAAGCCATAAACTCACCCAGTTGGCCCAGCGCATATCCACGCTCCACGTACGCCTCGACCAGGTCCGGCTGGAGGCGAATCGCCTGGGTCAGATCCTCGACGGCTTCCCGGTACTTGCCGGCATTCGAATACAGGCTCGCCCGCCGCCGGTAATAGGCTGGATCATTCACACTTAACCGGATCGCATCGCTGTAGTCTCGGATCGCATTATCGCTCTGGCCGAGCTTTTCATAGGCCGCTGCCCGTTGACTGTAGATTTGCGGCCGCGTCCATCCGAGCTCGATGGCGCGGGAAAAATCAGCCACCGCTTCCTTGGCCCGATCGTTTCTCAGATAGTATTCACCGCGCAGGCCGAGTGTTTTCCCGTCGTCGGGCAGAATACGGATGGACTGGTCGAGGTCCGGGAAGGCCTGATCCCACAGCTTGCGGCGGGCCAGAATCCCGCCTCTCTGACGATAGGCTAACGCGTTGGTAGGATTGGCTCTAATCGCTTCGGAAAAGGCCTCGAGCGCCTCCTCCTCGCGGGCCGCGGCGAGCAACCGCACACCCTCGTCGTAAAGACGCTGGGATTTCTTCCGGTTCAACGTGATGCCGTCACCGGCCCACACGCTGAAACACAATATCGCCAGACACAGAACTCGGACTGGGCGCATCTCAACGATTGTAGCGGATGCAAGGGCCGCGGGCACCAGCGCCCCACCTCCGGCTGCTAGGCTTCCCGCCTCTGCCGTCGAACCCTGAAGACAGCGGGCGAAGCCGCTGTCAACTCCAGGAGGGAAGCTTTTCAGCAAAGCCCGGTGGAGGGATCATATCCGGATACCGCAGGTGAATGTAATCTCGCAGGCGCTGCTGCAGGTCGTAGGGTACCGCCAACCCCGGTGGCCGCGGAGGACCGGCCTGAAGGAACCCGAACGCCTCGGCCAGTGCCTTCCCCTTGGCCGCTCCCCCATAGCCACCCCAGCCATCCAGTTCCGCGGGCGTCAAGAAGGGCCTCCCCTTACCTCCGGCAAGATGGCCCACGACATCGGCAAACGGCGTGAAGACGCGGTCCGCCTCAACGTACTTTCCTTCCTTGCAAAGCAGCAGCGTGTTGCGGATGATGTGCGGCATCAATGTCAGGTGGACGCTGCCCACGCCGGGAGCCTTCAGCCGGTGCATCTCCACCATCCAGCCGGCATCGGTGGCGCTCATGTGAACCAACGGGCTGGTGGTCTGTAGGCTCAACCATTCATTGAAGTTGAAGTGGGCCTCCTTGCTGCCGACGATATTCGGGTGCACGGCCAGTTTACGGAAGATCTCCGCCGTATAGGCCTGGCGAACCCGTTCGAAATGGTAGATGATGATCCCGATCCGAGGGCAAGCATGCGCCACCTGGTCCCAAAATGCCAGCAACTCGCGGTTGGTGAGCGTGGTGTAGAAGGGCTGCATTGCGAGGACGGCATCAAGGCCGGCCTCTTCGGCCACGGAGATCTTCTCGATCACTTCATGGTTATTGAGGCCGGTAGCACCGAGCACGCTCACTACCCCGGTGCCATGCATCTCTTCGCGCATGAGCCGTGCGATCCGCTTGAAGTCGGCGCTGGTCAGCGTATAGAACTCACCCGTTGATCCCCCTACCACGATGCCGCTCACGCCGATGCGAATCAGCTTCCGCAAATTCGAGCGGAACGCATCTTCATCAAGCGACAGGTCCTTGGCGAATGGAGTCGGCGGATACGCATAAACGCCTCGATAACGCTCGCGTGTTAACCAGGTAGTCTCCGGCGCGGCCGATACAGAAACCGCGGGAGCGACTCCCGCCACAGTGACAAAATCACGCCGTCGCAATTGTACACCTCGTCTTTCGAATTAATGCCTGAAATGACGGATACCCGTAAACACCATTGCCAGGCCGAGGCGGTCGGCTGCGTCAATTACCTCACCGTCCCGAACCGACCCCCCCGGTTGGATGACGGCCGTAATCCCGTGCCCGGCCGCTTCCTCCAGGCCATCGGGAAACGGGAAGAATGCATCCGAGGCCAGCACCGTTCCTTCCAGCGGCAACACCGCCTTCATGGCGCCCACCTTCACCGAATCGACCCGGCTCATCTGACCGGCGCCGACGCTCACCGATTGCCCCCGCCGGGCATACACAATCGCGTTGGACTTTACGTGTTTACACACCTTCCAGCCGAAGCGCAGAGCTTCCATCTCGTCTTCGCCGGGCGCCCGCTTTGTTTTTACTACCAGCGCCGACTCATCGAGTGATACCGTATCGGCGTCCTGCACCAGAAACCCGCCGGAGATCGATTTCACCACCGGATCGGCCACCGGTGAAGCAGTGACACGCAACAGGCGGAGATTCTTTTTGGCCGTGAGGATACCGAGCGCCTCGGGCGTAAATTCGGGCGCGGCAATGGCCTCGACAAAGGTTTTGGCGATCTCGGCCGCCGTTTCGCCTTCGAGCGGCCGGTTGAAGGCCAGCACGCCGCCGAAGGCGGAGACCGGATCGGCCTCGTAGGCCCGGCGGTAGCTTTCCGCCTGCGTAGCCTGCTCAGCGCAACCGCAGGGATTGGTGTGCTTGATGATGGCGGATGCCGGACGGCTGAACTCGCGCACGAGTTGCCAGGCGGCATCGAGATCCACCAGGTTGTTGTATGAAAGTTCCTTGCCGTGTAACTGCTCGCCGCCGGCGACACCGGTATGGCCGGTGGAATAGAGGCTGGCCGCCTGGTGCGGATTCTCACCGTAGCGGAGGGTTAACACGCGCGGCGCATGAATCGAGAGCGTTGCCGGCAGGGTCCGCGGTTCGATGTGGAACTGGCCGTTCTCCACGCCGATGGTGTCCAGCTTGGCGCTGATGGCTGAATCGTAGGCTGCGGTTGCGGCAAAGGCCTTTCGCGCCAGGCTCCACTTGGTGGCCAGAGATAAGGCCCCGCCATGGGTGCGCAACTCTTCGACGACGGCGGCGTAGTCGGAGGGTGAAACCACCACCGCCACGTCCTGATAATTCTTGGCGGCGGCACGGATCATTGTCGGCCCGCCGATATCGATATTCTCAATCAGATGTTCGACCGGCGCATCGGCCTGCGCAGCCGCCTTCTCAAACTGGTAGAGGTTCACCACCACCATGCCGATGGGCAGAATGCCATGTTCGGCCAGAGCGCTCATGTGCCCGGCATTGCCGCGAATGGCGAGAATTCCGCCTGCTATGCGCGGGTGCATCGTCTTAACACGGCCATCCAGCATCTCGGGAAAGCCGGTGATTTCGGAGACGTCACGCACGTCGAGGCCCGCCTCGCGCAACGCGCGGGCGGTTCCGCCGGTGGAAATCAGTTCGGCGCCCAGCCCAGCCAGAGCGCGCGCGAATTCGACGATTCCGGTCTTGTCGGTGACACTGAGAAGAACACGCTCGATTGTGGGCATCGAAATGCTATTTTCTCACAGTGGCGCCCGGGAGGCTGCTTGGGCACACGGGGTGGGGGACGGAATCCGCCCGCGAAAAAGGAACAGTCGGGCGAAATTACCGCAGGCCCGCCCAGCGCTTGCCGCGCCGCGCATCGGTCATCAGATGCCGAACCATGAGAACCAAAAGACCGACTAGCAGAATTGCGCAGATCAACATGGAGTACTCACTTTAGATCGAGGACACTTTCAGTTTCCTATTTTTTTGTTACAGAGTGATGACAGGCCTGGCGGGCGCCATTCCACGGCCTTGGGACCGAAACCTGGCTTCTGAGACAATTGTTAACGGATGCAACATCACGCTTCGATGCGCCCTGCCGTGCTGCTCATCACGGCTTGCCTGGCAATCGCCGCCGCTCCTGCTCCGCGGATTCTGGTGCATGGGCATCGCGGCGCCCGCGCCCAGCGCCCGGAAAACACGCTTCCTGCATTCCGTTACGCCATTGCGCAAGGAACCGACGTCATTGAACTGGACGTTCATGTAACCAAAGATAACGTGCTCGTCGTCTCGCACGACCCTACTCTGCATCGGCCGATCTGTTCCGGTCCCCGCGAGCGGGCGGCGATTCACGAACTGACGCTGGCCGAGGTTCGCCAGTGGGATTGCGGCTCGATTCAGAATCCCGATTTTCCTGCCCAGCAGACGGTACCGGGTGCGCGAATCCCGACGCTTGACGAGGTTTTCAGACTCGCGCCCAAAGGCAGGTTCGACTTCAACGTCGAGATCAAGAGCGATCCCCGCCATCCGGAGTTGTCGCCTGCCCCCGGCGAATTTGCGCGGATGGTTACCGCCAAAATTCGACAATATAAACTCGAGCGGCGGGTCATCGTGCAGTCGTTCGACTACCGCACGTTGGTGGCGGTCCGCCAACTGGCCCCGGAAATTCGCCTTTCGGCGCTGACCGCCGATAAAAACGGTGACTTTACGACGTTGGCCGCCCAGGCGGGACACGCCGGGATCGTGTCGCCCTACTTCCAACTGGTGACGCCGGAAAAGGTCGAGGCGGCCCACAAAGCCGGACTACAGGTGGTGCCCTGGACGCCGAATACGGCAGCCGGCTGGGATTCCATGATCGATGCCAAAGTGGACGCGATCATCACCGACGATCCGGCCGCCCTGATTGCGCACCTGAAACAGCGCGGCCTGCGTTGAGGCACGGCGCCGGGTACGATCAGCTCAGCACTTTACGGCAATATTCGGCGCACCGGCGCACCGCCACCACCGGATCGCCGGTCTTAGGCTCCCATTCGATGGCGCCCGGAATCGGATACTGCTTCGCCTTGAGTAGCAACAGGATCTGCTTAACGGGAGTATCACCCTCGCCAAACGGACAATCCGGCCCCTGGTTCTTCCGCCGGTCCTTCAGATGGATGCTGTAAATGCGTCGATGGTGCTGCGTCAAGAACGCCAGCGGATCGAAGCCGGCGGCCGTGAAGTGGCCGGCGTCCAGATTGACTCCGATCAACGGGCTGCTGCCGGTCATGGCGCGAATAAAATCATCGGGGGTAGCGAATTCGTCCGCCACGATGCGCGAGTGGTTGTGCAGTCCCACCTTCACCTTGTACTTCTCGGCCAGCGGGCTGAGTCTGGGAACCAGGCTCAGATTGGTACTGGTTGTCAGAACATCGGCGCCGAGCGCCCGAGTGATCTCGAAACCGCGCGCGAATTCCTCCTCCGTGTAGTCCTTGCGAAACGGGTAGGAGTACCCGGTGATAACGATTCCGGCATTTTGAAACTTCTGCCGGATCCGGTGAAACTCCGATAACGGAGTCTTCACGCGCCACTCCCGCAGGGCCTCCCTGGAGAGCCCGGCCGGCTCAACGTGGTTGAAGCCAAGCTCGAAGTAGCTCAAACCGGCATCGAGTGTGGCACGAATGGCAGCGTCCAGGCCGCGGTCACGAAAGCTCCAGCCCTGCACGCCGATGATCACCCCGTGGACGCGGCTGGAAGGCGCCGCAAGCGCTGCCGGCACCAGCGGCGCCAGCAATAATCCGCCAAGGTCACGCCTCCGCAGCAAACGGCGAGTAGGTGATCTGAATGTCATGTTTGCTCCCGACTTACGATAACAAATCCTGTCAAGTCGCGCCGGAGCGGTGGAAACACCGGTCGAACTACACTGATAGAGATGATGAAGATCCTGATGGTTGCATCGGAGGCGGCCCCCTTCGCTAAAACCGGAGGGCTGGCCGATGTGCTGGGCGCGCTGCCGGCGGCGCTCCGTGCGCAGGGGAATGAGATAGCGGTGGTCCTGCCCCGCTACCGCTCCATCGCCCTGGCCGAGGCGGAGCGTGTTTTCGACGATCTCACCATCTGGTTGGGGAAATCGTCCTACCGGGTTAACTTGTACCGGAAGGTTGAGCGGGGCGTCCCTTATTACTTCGTTGATATGCCCGCGCTATTTGACCGCACAGGGCTGTATGGCGATTCTTCCGGAGATTATCCGGATAATCCGGTTCGTTTCGGCGTGCTCTGCCGAGCCGCGCTGGCCATTGTGCGCCACCTGTTCCGCGCTCAGGTGATTCATTGCCATGACTGGCAGGCCGCGCTAACTCCGGTCTATGCCCGCCATCTGTTTGCCACCGACCCCACTTTCTACGGGCTGAAGTTCGTCATCACAATCCACAACCTGGGCTATCAGGGGATCTTCCCGGCGACGGTGCTGGAAGATATCGGACTCGACAAGAGTCTGGTGAAGCCCTCGCTGTTGGAATTTTTCGGCAAGATCAACCTGCTCAAGGGCGCGATGGTTTTCAGCGATGCAATCAGCACCGTCAGCCCCACTTACGCCCGCGAAATCCAGACCGAAGAACTCGGCTTCGGACTCGATGGCTTATTGCGGCAGCGCGCCAACATGGTTCATGGCATCCTCAACGGCGGTGATTACCGGGAATGGAATCCTCAAACGGACCGCTACCTTTCTTCCCACTACTCGGCCGAAGAACTGGATGGAAAAGCCGCCTGCAAACACGATCTGCTGGCCGAATTTGGGCTACCCCAGGAGGGCGGCGCACCGGTGATTGGCATCATTTCCCGTTTCGTCAATCAGAAGGGCTTCGACCTGATCGCCGAGATAGCGCCCGAACTGGTGGCCGAAGACGTGAAACTCGCCGTTCTTGGAACCGGCGAGCCGCAGTATGAAAATCTGTTCCGCGAACTGGCGGCGGCGCACCCGGCCAAGGTGGGCGTCCGCATTGCCTACGACAACCGGTTGGCGCACCTGATCGAGGCGGGCAGCGATTTGTTTCTGATGCCCAGCATGTACGAACCCTGCGGCCTGAACCAGATCTACAGCCTGCGCTATGGAACCGTGCCGGTGGTGCGTGCCACCGGCGGTCTGGATGATACGATCGATGAATCGACCGGGTTCAAATTCCGCGACTATTCGGGCGCGGCGCTGAAGGAGACCTTGCACCAGGCTCTCGATGCCTACAAGGACCGGCAGGAGTGGACCGAGCGAATGCGAACCGGCATGCGAAAGGATTTCTCCTGGGACGCCTCCGCCGCCGAGTATGCCCGGCTGTATTCGCGGCTGACCGGCTGAACCGGCGCCGATGAATCTTTATCGGTGAAATTTCATCTACTAACAGGGAGAGTAAATGGCAGGTCAAAACGTATTAACGATTACAGACGGCTCTTTTGATCAGGAAGTGATCAATTCCGATGTCCCGGTGCTGGTTGACTTCTGGGCAGAATGGTGCGGCCCATGCCGGATGATGGCGCCGACGGTGGACGCAATCGCATCCGAGTATCAGGGCAAGCTGAAAGTCGGCAAGGTCGATGTTGACGCAAATGGCGGCACGGCCATGCGATACAACATTCGTGGCATTCCCACCTTGCTCTTGTTCAAGAGCGGCGAGATCATCGATCAACGTGTTGGCGCTATCGGGAAATCCGAAGTCGTCAAAATGCTGGAAGGACACGTCTAACCAGGTGGCCGGCTCACGCCGGCTCGCCTTCTGCCCGGCCGCAATTCACAGGTCTGCTGCACTACGGCGTTTGGTTCGTATATCCCCATTAGCAACAGGTGGCTGTTATTGGCACTAGAACTTCAGTGTTCTATTGAGGGCAGCGGATTTCTGATTGAGTGAACTGAGTTGCCGCAGATCATCGTCGGCTTCCGAGAGCGCGGCCTGGATTCGGGATAAATCGCCGGGATAGGTACCAGCACTACTTCCAGCACTGTCAAGGCGCATGATCAGCGTTCGATACTGGTCGCCCAGTTCCCGGTAGTGGCGGATGGCGG
This sequence comes from Bryobacterales bacterium, assembly GCA_020854055.1. Lineage (GTDB taxonomy): Bacteria > Acidobacteriota > Terriglobia > Bryobacterales > Bryobacteraceae > JADZGD01. The sequence goes on from JADZGD010000009.1 coordinate 9,823, forward strand.
ATTCGATCAGCGCTTGGCGCCGCTTGCGGATATCCGCGAGTTCCTTGGAGAGTTTTGTCATCGCGGCAAGGCGCGCGCGCGCTGCCCGTTCGGTAACCTGCAAGCGCTGGTTTTCGGCCTCTAGCGGGTCCAGGCGGGCGGTATTCGCTTTGATCTGGTCTTGGAGCGCGCTAATGGTCCGATTGGAGACAGTCAGCTTATTCGTCGAATCGTCCGTGGCGGCGGCCAGGCGCTGGCGTTCCGCCTCGGAGGCCGCCTCGCGAGCCTCCAGTTGCTGGTTCTGGGTTACTGCGGCCGCAATCGACGCATTCAGCGCCTGCATTTGCGTCTGCAACTGCGCTAGCTTGCGAATTGCCTCCACCCGGGCCGCCGCATCGTTGTCAGTATGGTTCGGTGACGGATGTGCTTCGTTGACAATCTCTCCGGCGGCCTGAAGTTTCGCGGTCAATTCCGCAACGTCACGTTGGCGCTCGCCGACCCGGGCTTCCAGTTCACGATTCGCCTTGTCCAATCCTGTGGCGCTCAGTTCCAGGCGGGAGGTTAGCACCCAATCCCAAATGATGACAACCGTAGCCGAAACGGCAAGCAGGCCTGCCAGCAACCAGAGTCTCGTATGTCTACCGCCCGCCACGGCTGTCATCTGATCCGACCTCCCATTATGCCATCGCGCGCCTCATCTGCCTTTGATCGTGAAGCGTGCGCGGTAAGTGACCGCTGCGCCTCCGGCATCGATCTTCACTTCGAAAGTATGCCGTATCTTTTCGGGAAGTTGAACACTCAACATGTATGCCGAGGTCATTTGCGCCCATAGCTTTGCATTCGATGGCTGGATCTCGGCGCTCGAACGGCAGAAGATCGCGGTTCCACCGGTGACCACCGCCAATTCCAGCAGACCGGACTGGTAGGCTTCGTTCAACCGGTCGCTGTGGTAGGCGTCGTGCAAAATGAATAGCGGCGTCTGCCGCTGCAACACGAGATTTTCCATCTTGGAAATCTTCTCGCGAATCAGCCCTTCCGGGAAGGTGCGGCTGATGTCTCTGGAGTCGCTCGAATTGATCACCGGGTTGGTGAAGTCCTCCCGATAGTTGGAAACACTGCTATCGGTCACAAAATAGACCGCGGCCCGGATTCCGGATTTGGCGGTTATCGAATCCGCCAGTTCGAGCGCCGTCTCCACGGTCTCCAGCAACCCGGCCGTTCCCGTAACCGAAACGCCCTGGATCGTGCTGGCCAGGACGCTGCTATCGGGCGTCGGATCAGTCAGCACCTGTAAACCGTCCTGAGCGCGCATCACCGCGACATAGACGTGCCCGGGCAATGCCTTGATCGAATCGGTCAAAGACTGCTTGACGACATCGGCCAACGTCAGATCTTCGACCAGATCCATCACCAGGATGACCAGCAGATCCTGCCCGGGTTGCTGGAGCCCGAGGATCTTTGCGCTGGCGCCGTCAACTGTAGCCTTGAATTGGTTGATCGCCAGCGTGCCGTTCGAACTGGTCCATACCGGGATCCGTAGCACGGGCCGCGGCTTGGGCGGCGCGGCGCCGGACAGCGGCTCCAGAGCCAGCAGTAGCGCCAGCACGGTTCGGACCATCCGCGGCCATCGTCCCGGAACACGCACCTAGAAACTAAACCTCATGCCCAATTGGATCACCCGGCCACCGTGTGATCCAATGATCTTACCTGCGTTGACGTTCGGCGCTGAAAGCGGTCCGATCATGTTATCCGGGTCGTTCCAGTTGGCGTGATTCAGGAAGTTGAGACCAAGAGCGCTCAGTTCGATTGACCGGTCCGGAGTGAGCGAGAATCGCTTGGTAACGCTCAAATCAGAGTTGATCGATCCGGGATTGCGGAGCGACGGATGAGTCCTGGAAACGTCGCCGATGGTGAAATCCGGCGGCTGATCAAAAGCGGCCGGGTTGTACCATAGGCCGGGTCCCGGATCGGAGACATGGGGATCGACCCCGGGGACCGCGTTGACGTGCAAGGCCTGTACGACACCGCCGGTATTGTTGAACTGCGGCCGCAAAAACATCGGATCGCCGCTGATGGCCGTCGCCACGCCGCTGATCGACCATCCGGCGATCAGGTACTTCCGCCAGTCCGTAAAGGTCAAAAAGGTCCGGTTCGGTCCCAATGGCAACTCGTAGAGGTAGCTCAACGAAAGGCGATGGGCGTTGGCCCAGGGCGTCAGCGACCATTCCTTTCCCAGGTCGTAGAAGTCCTGGGTTCCATAGGGGCCGGAATAGTTATCCAACTGCTTGGCCCACTCATAGGTACTGGTCAACGACAGCCCTCTTGAGGTTCGCTTCTCCACGCGAATCGTAGCCGAATCGCGCTCATAGCGGCCGACCGGATATCCGGCATACAGGTTAAAACCGCGATATTGCGGATAGGGCCGGAGTGTCCGCCGGAACACGTCATCATTCAACTGATCCCGGTACGATAGATTATCCAGCGTGATGGCGTTCGGATTCGCCGTACCGTCTCCGACAAACATACTCTTGCCGCCCTGGTATGCCGCCGTCACGGAGACAAGCATCGCTCCCGGCAGTTCGCGTTCGACACTGAGCGAGGCAGATTGATAAGTCGGCTGCCGGCTGCTACGGTCGAACAAGTCGGCGTACATATCGTTCACCGCCGTGGGCGAGAGGTCCGGGTACGGCGCGGGCGGTGGGACACCGTTACGCAGCAGGAATACGGGCTGCAATTGCGAATTGAGTGAGTTCCAGTTGGGAGTCCCGTTAAAGGCCTGCGTTCCCCACTGGGTCGCGTAAATGGGATAGCCGGAATAGCTTCTGCTGAACGCGCCGCGTACCACCCAATTGACATCGCCCAAGGGGTTCCACTTGAAACTGGCGCTCGGCTGCAATTTACAGTACACCGGCTGGAACGCCCG
>JADZGD010000010.1 GCA_020854055.1 Bryobacterales bacterium
CAGGAGTACAACCGCCAGATGACGCAGCTCAATTCCGACATGAAGACGCTGCAGATGCGTGTTTCAAGCGGAACCGTCTCCGACGCCGAGTACTCCCTGCTGTTACAGGATCGCGATCTGGCGCGAAAGAAGTACGACGATCTGGACTTGAAAAAGTCACAGTCCGAACTGGCAACTGACCTGGAAAATCGGAAGGCGAGCGAAACGCTCGAGATGCTGGATCCAGCCAACATCCCACTGGAACCGATTCTGCCGAACCGGACGCTAATCATCAGCGTGGGCGTCGTCATCGGCCTCATTATCGGCTGCGTCTTTGCCGCGGTGTTCGAAATGCGCGACACTACCCTCAAGAACCTGAAGGACGTGCGCGCCTATACCCAACTGTCCGTACTGGCCAGCGTTCCGCTGCTCGAAAACGACCTGATGGTCCGCCGGCGCCAACGGTTGCGGTGGCTCGCCTGGTCGGCCGGCGTCCTGGTGGGTGTATTCATCATGGCCGGTTCGGCCGCCTACTACATGATGAATAAGAGTTGATAGCCCGGGAGGATCTACTTTTGCCATGAGCCGAGTGCATGACGCGTTACGACGCGCCCAACAGGTGCCTCCTTCGGGAGTAAAAGCTGCGAACGATACGGTTCCGGCGGCGGGGTTTTCCGGACAATACGGCCACCTTTCACCTCCTCAGGCGGTCAAAGGCGCAACGGGCGCCGATGCCGCTGCGGACCGCGCAATACCGGCCGGCATTCTCGAGAAGATCCAGGAGGTTCCCTTCGCTCCTTCGCTGGATTCCCACCTTGTGGATGCCAACCGTCCGCAGGAGGCCCCAACCGAGGAGTTCCGGACACTGCGCACGCGCCTCAATCACATGCAGACGCTGCAGCCGATTCACAGTCTGGTGATCACCAGTCCATCGCCGGCCGAGGGAAAATCTTTCACCGCGGTGAACCTGGCGCTGGCCGAAGCGAACCTGGCCGGGAACCTGACCCTGCTGGCGGATTTCGATTTCCGCCGCCCGGTGGTGCATAATCTTTTCCAGATTGACCGCTCTCCCGGCATTACCGACTACCTTCAGGGCAAGGCCGAGTTGCACGAGATCCTCCGCAAGGTAGCCGGCATGAACCTGTACCTGTTGCCCGCCGGCGAGGGCGTTCTCAATCCCCTGGAGCTGTTGAACCTGCCGAGCGCCAAGGATCTGCTGAAGACGCTGCCGGCGCTGTTCAACTGGGTGATCCTCGACACCCCACCGCTGCTGTTTGCCGCCGATGCCAATCTTCTCGCTACGATGTGCGACGGAACCATCCTGGTGGTGCGCATCGGCGCCACCACTTTCGATTCGGTTACCAGGGCCATGCAGTCATTGTGCGAGAACAACATCCTCGGTACCGTCGTCAACGGCGCCCGGCGCGGTGAGCTGTATAGTAAGTACACCTATTATCACTCCTACTACGACGCCAGAGGCAGCGAGGACAGCGAATCGCCGCAGTCCGAACCGGAGGCCGACTAGGCGGCCGGCCTCCGTATGTGGAGCGCGGACTGCCGGGGCTGCTAGGCTGGACGCATGGAGCCTGGCACAGCGAGCGTTTTCCGGCCTGACCGGCTCTATTCGACACTCGCCGGCCTCGAAGCCGGCATACTGGGCGGACTCTTGTTCCTCAGTTGGGTGCTGATGGTGGCCGATTGGCGCGGCAATAGTTCCTGGGGCGTGCTGAACCTGTTCGGGGGTTGGTTTTACCCGGAGCTTTCCTTCCGTCCCGATTACTCCCCGGCGTCCCTGCCTGGCCTTGCGTTGATGCTTTTTTCCAGCGGCTGTGTCGGCGCCGCCTTCGGAGCGGTGGTGGCGCCCGTTGCCTCGATACGCCGCCGGATCCTGCTCGGGTTGATCACATCGCTCTGCTGGTTCTACCTCTCGTTCGCCCTTCTATGGAAACGGTATAACCCGCCGCTGTTCTATTTTGCGGATCGTAATATATTCCTGTTGGGACATCTGCTATTCGGCCTCGCATTGGGCTTTCAGCCCTGGCTGGCCGCATCCCTGTCCTGTACTTTTCGCGGGAAACCGGCAGCGCCGGAAGCCTTGCCGCCCACCTCTCCCGGCGGCGGCAACGGGAGCCGGATAGAATAAGATTTGATTTCACGACGAGTGTTGCTGGCATCGGGCGCCGCCCTGTTTGCCGGACCGGTTGAAGGCGGGGAACGTGATCAACTCCGGGGAACGCTGCGCGCCGACTCCCAGGGGCATCCGCTGTTGACTCTTCCCGGCGGAGCGGCCATTCGCCTGGAAGCCGGCGCCGATACTCTCGCAATTCTCACCGACAGCCGCCTGTTGAATAATGATCTTGAGGTTTTCGGCAAACGGGTGAACGCCAAATCGTTTCGCGTTGACCCGATTCACACGGCATCCCTGTTCGTCTATCAGGATGGACGGAAGTGGCGAATCACCTATTGGTGTGATGTTTGCCATCTCCGAACCGGCACCCCTGGCAAGTGCGCCAGTTGCCAGAAAGAGACCGATCTCGACCTGCGAGATCCCGACGAGAAATAATTCATGCTGCCTGTCACCCCTGCCTCCCGCCGCTACACCGCCGGGATGATTCCCGTTGACGAGACGGAAGTGATTCGTCTCACCGATGAAGACGCGCACTCGCAATTGCTCATTGCCCCGGCATTCGGAAACAACGCCTATGACTTCCGGGTGAATGGCAAGCCCGTGATGTGGTCGCCCTACAAGACCCTCGCCGAGGCGCTCGCCCGCCCCACATACCTTGGTAATCCGTTCCTCGCCCCGTGGGCAAACCGGATCGACGGCGAGGTCTACGACGTCAATGGCAATCAGTACCGGCTGAACTCCTCACTCGGCAATTATCGTACCGACGCGTTCCATCAGCCGATCCACGGGCTGCTGGCACACTCGCCGCGATGGCGCGTCACTGGCCTTTCGCGGTCCGATGACGGCGCTTCCGCGACCAGCCGGCTGGAGTTCTGGCGTTATCCCGATTGGATGGCCCAGTTCCCGTTCGCTCACTCCATTTCGATGACCTACCGGTTGCGCAATACAACGGTTGAGGTACAGACCACCGTTGAAAACCAATGCTCGGAGCCGCTGCCGTTATCGCTCGGCTACCACCCCTATTTTCGCCTCAGCGATTGTCCTCGCGATGCCTGGAAGGTGCGCATACCGGCCACCGAGTCGATCGAACTCTCCAATCTGCTCGTACCCACCGGAAAATGCGTGCCGATGCCTTACGCCAACCCTCAACCACTTGCCGGCACACAACTGGATGACGTGTTTACCAGCCTGGTGGCGGGCGAGGGCGGGCACCCGGAGTTTGTCCTTGAGGGGATAGGGGAAAAGATCACCGTCACCTACGGCCAGCGCTATCCGGTAGCCGTGGTCTACGCACCCGCCGGTGGAGATTTCGTTTGCTTTGAACCGATGACCGCGCCCACCAACGTGTTCAACCTGTTCGCTCGCGGCTTGTGGCCCCAACTGCAGACCGTGGCGCCCGGCGGTACCTGGTCGGAGAGCTTCTGGATTCGCGCTGACGGCTTCTGACGAACGCCGCGCCGCATGGCAACCGGTGCTACCATCTTATTCAAAAGCCGCCGCCGTGATTCACTTGATTGTTAAACCGCCTAAGACAGCCGCCGAACGGAAGAAGCGTATCGCAACCATCCTTGCGCGGCTGGATGCGATGTATCCCGGCGCGGTCTGCGCACTGTCGTATGGGAGCCCCTGGCAACTGCTGGTAGCCACTATCCTGTCGGCACAGTGTACCGATAAGCGAGTGAATGAAGTTACACCCGGCCTGTTTCGAAAGTATCCAACGATGCGGGACTTTGCCGCGGTCGGCCAGGACGAACTGGCGCAGGACATCCGCTCCACCGGTTTCTTCAACAATAAGGCGAAGAACCTGACTGGCGCGGCACGAACCATCCTGGCCGATTATGGCGGCGAGATTCCGCGCACGATCGAGGAGTTGATCAGGATACCCGGTGTCGCTCGAAAGACGGCCAATGTCGTCCTTGGAACGGCGTTCGGAATCGCTGCCGGGATCGTGGTGGATACCCATGTACAGCGGGTCTCCTTCCGCCTGGATTTGACCCGTAATGAAGATCCGGTAAAGATCGAGCAAGACCTGATGAAGATCCTGCCGAAGGAAAAATGGATCGTATTTGCTTACGAGATGATACTTCACGGGCGGGCCATTTGCGTCGCCCGCAGTCCTAAGTGCGCGCAGTGCGGCCTTTACGATCTCTGCTATTCCAAGGACAAGACAGCCTGAATGCTGGCGACGCTGGACCCACTTCAATTCGGCGGTCTGGTGCTGGCCTTTTCCTTCGTTGCCGGTTTGCTCGGCGCTCTGCTCGGTTTAGGTGGCGGGATCATCGTCACGCCGCTACTGACGCTGGCTTTCGGGCTGGATATCCACATCGCGATCGGCGCTTCGCTGCTCAGCGTGATCGCCACCAGCAGCGGCGCCGCGGCGGCCTACGCCCGCGAAGGCTTGGCCAACCTGCGCGTTTCCATGATGCTGGAGATCGGGACCACCAGCGGCGCGATGAGCGGAGCGCTGTTGGCGGGATTGGTCCATCGCCGCTTCCTGTTTCTTACTTTCGGCCTGATTCTCGGCTACTCCGCGCTTCGTATGCTGCAGAATCATCGCGACAAGGCAATGTCCAGCGTGCCGCACAGCGCCATCGCCGACCGGCTGCGCCTCCACGACCGTTATTATGACGAAGCCGAACGGCGATGGATCTCCTATCGTGTCGCCCGGCCCGGCATCGGGCTCGTTCTGATGTACATCGCAGGGCTGGTCAGCGGCTTTCTCGGTATCGGCAGCGGAGCGTTGAAAGTGCCGGCCATGGATATGACGATGCGGCTCCCCATCAAGGTCTCCACCGCCTCCAGTAATTTCATGATGGGCGTCACGGCCGCCGCCAGCGCCAGCGTATACTTCGCGCGCGGAGACATTCATCCGCTGGTTGCGGGACCGGTGGCCGCCGGGGTGTTAATCGGCGCCACCATTGGGTCGCGTGTATTGGGACAGACGAAAAGCCGCTCCATCCGGATCGCTTTCGTCATCGTGCTGCTGATCGTCTCGGTGCAGATGCTGATTCGCGGAGCGCAACTGTGAACGGCGCGGTCGATCCCCGTGTAGAGCGTCTGGAAATCGTCATCAGTGTCGTACTTCGCACCGGTGTCATCGTCAGCTTCATATTGGTTGCGATTGGCCTTGCGCTGACGCTGGTTCAGCAGCCGGAACTGGTTCGCGGTTCTTCCTCAATCAGCGAAATTCTTGCGCGCCATGGCTCCGATTTCCATCGCTGGAGCGACGTTGTGACGCGCCTGAGCCACGGCGATGGAAGAGCGATCGCGATGCTCGGCCTGCTTGTATTGATCTCGACGCCGATTACCCGCGTGGCCGTCTCGATCGGCCTGTTTGCCTACCTCCACGACCGCATGTTCGTCTGGATTACCCTGCTGGTTTTTCTCCTGTTGGTGGTTTCGATCTTCATCGGCCACGCCGAGGCCTGAGCCTCATCCCAAATCGAACACAACCGTCTTCAGGTCGCTCATCGCGTCCAGCGTGTGCCGCCCGCCAAGCCGCCCCAGGCCGGATTGGGTTCCGCTCATCCCGCCAAACGGAATGTTCGTTTCCCAATACGCGCTCGATTCATTGACGTTCACGATGCCCGTTCGCAGATGCTCGCCAAAGTAAAAGGCGCGTTTCAAGTCTTTGGTCCAGACACTGGCTACCAACCCGTAGCGGCTGTTGTTGGCGATCGCAAGCAACTCTTCGTCCGAGTTCGCCCGGATTACCGGCGCCACCGGTCCAAACGTCTCCTCGATGTTGAACTCCATCTCCGGGCGAACCTGTCCGATCACCGTCGGCTGGTAGAACAGCGGGCTCCCATGCCCGGTTGCGCGCGACCCGCCGCACAACACCACCGCCCCGCGAGCGAGACTATCGGCAATGTGCCGGTCGGTCTTGGCGGCCACATCCGCGTTGTTGAGCGGGCCAAGCGTGGTGGCTGGATCGAGCGGGCTGCCCATGCGCAACCGTCCCGCCGCGGCCACCAGGCCTTCGATCACTGCCTCATACGCCGCCGGGCCGGCGAGAATGCGCTCCGTAGCCGAGCAGATCTGTCCTGCATTGAAGAAACTGGCGCCAGCGATCGCCGCCGAGGCCCTTTCGATATCCGCGTCGTCCAGCACAATGGTGGGTCCGTTACCGCCCAATTCCAGCAGTAGCGGTTTGCCCGCCGCCTCTCGCGCGATGTGACGGCCGGTTTGCGGACTCCCCGTAAAACCCACCGCGGCGGTCAACGGGTGCTTCACAATCTCATTGCCGACCACGGGCCCCATTCCGGTGACCAGATTCAGCGCTCCCGGTGGCGTGCCCGCCTCGACAAAGCACTCCATCAGCCGCACGGCGCAAAGCGTTGTCGTCGGCGCCGGCACCCACGCAATGGTGTTTCCCATCGCCAGGCCGGGTCCGATATATTCCAGCGGGATGTTGATGGGGAAGTTCCACGGTGTAACCACGGCGTAAACTCCACGCGGTTGCCGGAAACTCCACACCCGCTTGTTCGGATCCGCCACCGTGACGCCTGTCGACTCCAGGAACTTCGCCGCGCCGGCCGTCTCCCGCAACCCGTTGACGGCAACATCCACTTCCGGCAGCGCTTCACTGTGGTAGGGCTTGCCCTGGTCTTCGGAGAGGACCCGGGCAAGCGACTCTCTGCGCGCCTCCATTACATCAGCCACACGGAGCAGCAACCGCGCACGCTCGGCCACCGTCATTTGCGCCATCACCGCGCGCGCGGCCCAGGCGGCCTCCACCGCGCGTCCGGCGTCCTCCCGCGTTCCGAGCGCAAGGTGCGCGATCACCTTGGTAGTCGCCGGATTGATTGCGCCAAAGACCTCGCCGCCGGAAGATGGAGTCCAGCGGCCACCAATATACATCTGGCAGCTCGCGATTGAATTACCGTCCACTACACACCCCCCTGTTGCGGTGACATCTCCTGTCGAGTATAGATCCTCGCGACCTTACCGGTACCGGTTCATCTGGCCCCGGGAGTGCGCCAGGACAATTAATGCTTCATTCTGGTATGGAACCTGGGCCGCGGGAAAAAACCCGAAAGAGAAGGAGAACATCAATGAGCACGAATCTGCAATGCGGAACCCGTGTTGACGAGGTGGCGGCGGGAATCTATCGCATCTCTACTCCAATGAACGTAATCCCCGGAGGATTCACATTCAATTCCTATTTGATTGCCGATGAGGAACCACTGCTGTTTCATACCGGTTACCGCAAGTTGTTTTCGGCCACGGCAGAGGCGGTTGCCAGAATAATGCCAGTTGAAAACCTCCGCTGGATTGGCGGATCACACTTTGAGAGCGATGAAATCGGGTCGCTGAATGAGTTTCTGGCGGCGGCGCCACGGGCAACGCCATTCAGCTCCGAGGTTGGCGCCCTGACCTGCATCACTGATTTCGCGATCCGGCCCCCGCGCGCTTTGCTGAGTGGCGAGGAATTCGCCATCGGCCGCCGGATGGTCTGGATCGACACGCCCCACGTTCCGCATGGTTGGGATTGCGGCGTGCTGTACGATCTTTCCACCGGGACGCTGCTGTGCGGCGACCTGTTCACCCAACCGGGCGGGGACGTGCCTCCGGTAACCGAATCCGAGATTCTCACCGCCAGCGAGGGAATGCGCGAAATCATGGACTACTATGCCCACGCCACCCGGACGGCGGCCCTACTGGATCAACTTGCACGCCTGAAACCGTCCATGCTTGCCTGCCAGCACGGCAGTGCTTACCGCGGCGACGGCGCGGCGCTGCTTCGCGAGTTGTCCGCCAGAGTGGTCCAGGGCGGTGCCGGCCCGGCTCAATCGCGGCAGGCAGGCTTGTAGGCAGCAGAAGGAAGCTCTGCGCTCATCCGGCGGCAAGGCTGATCGCCGCCACCTGATCTCGTATGAGGCCGAGAAAACCGGCCAGGCACTTTTGTCCTGGTGCGGGCTGAAGTAGTTCAGCCTTTCCACTTAATCATCATCACGCCGAGCATCCTCGGCACCTTCGATCGTCGTTTCCTGGCCTGGGCTTCGTGTCGGTCGAGCGTATCAAGCTCACTTGGCTGCGTCGTTCTTTCGGCGTCAGATTGTCCATGCGAAGCCGCAGTCAAAGCGGGACAGTGGCGGAGTTAGGCTGCAATCGCAGCCGAGACATGTCGTTGTGGTTCCCGATCCAGCGGTGTGGTTGAAAAAGCGGTGATACTGGCGCTTCGAGCGGACGAAAAAGGGACCGGTCCCGATCTCTTAATTCACATGTACACTATTGATTATAAGAGGTTTGGTGCGGATGAGAGGACTTGAACCTCCACGTCCTTGCGAACACTAGAACCTGAATCTAGCGCGTCTGCCAATTCCGCCACATCCGCACATCGCTTGTGGCTGTAACAATCCAATTGTTATCAATGATCGAGGCGGTTGTCAACGCGCCTGGCAGGCGCCCTCCACTGCCCTGGTAGGAAATGGATAGTAAGCCGAGTAACTTTTACATTTGTCGGAGGATTTAACTGCTCGATTCGCTCCAAAAACATATTTGGCATCAAACGTGCAAGCAATATTGCGGCGGCCTGTTATGTTCGAGATTATGCTGGTTGAAGATGATGCCGGGGATCTTCGCTTGATCCGGGAAGCGCTGCGCGATGTCACTCTGCCTGTTCACCTGAATGTGCTAACGGACGGAGAGCAAGCAATGGAGTTTCTGCGCCGGCGCGAGACAGTTTGTCCCTCCCTCATCGTGCTGGATCTGAATCTGCCCAAGATCACTGGAGACGACGTTCTACGCAAGGTAAAGAGCGATGAGGACCTCCGGACCATTCCGGTAGTGGTCTTCTCGTCCTCCCGAAGCCCCGCCCAAATCGCCCACGCCTACCAGTTAGGCGCCAATGGCTACGTCTGTAAGCCACAGGAACTGGAGGAGTTTCTTGGCGCGACGCGCACGATCGTAGAGTTCTGGGGCTCATTGGCCGCCCTGCCATCGCAAAACTCCAGTCATTGGAAACGCCACGCTGGAGAATCCGGCCGCGAGGGAGACAATTCGCCAGATTCAAGGACACTTGGCGCCACCCCGTCTCATCCTGCCGGATAGAATTGCTGACCCGCCTCGCCGGTCTTTCCATCAGAATAGGATCATGCAAATCATCGTCCCTCACGACAAGGGGCAACAGGAAGCGATACACCGCCTCGACGAGGCGGTAGACCGGTTATTGACCTCGCAGCACTCGGGTGTCCGAATCTCCGATGGGCGCAAGAACTGGGAAGGTTCCACAATGAACCTCTCGGCCAGAATTGGAACGGGATTTGTGAACATCCTCGTAGCGGCCAAGCTGCTGGTTGAAGATAGACAGGTTGTGGTCGATTGCGATTTACCACCCTTTGTAAGACAGTTCGTACCGGAAGACAAGATCCGCACCGGAGTCGATACCCGCATCCGCGAGTTACTGGAATCCTGACGCGCGAACAGCCGGTTGCCGACAACTCCCTCAGGCCGGGAGACTGCCGGAGTAGAGCATTTCGCACCTATGCTGTGGCTGCGATGATCACGAACTACAAGCGATAGCGGCGCTAAGGCCGGACAAACGCTATCTCCGGCAGGCTCACGAAGTGAGCATTTTTCGGCCTTGTTGCCAAAGCTGCGTTACTTGCCTGGCGACGACACGGCTTTCGTGGTAAATCGTCTGGATCCGGTCGGCCAGGTCCTTACCCGCCTCGGCCAGTTCCTGCCGCTTGTCGAGAACGCGTTCGGTCATCTTGCGGGTAGCGTGCCAGTGGTTCCTCTTGCGGTGCGAGGCCGCGAGAGCGATTCCGAAAGCGGCGCCGGCCGCCACGGCCGGCAGAACCCAGGAGTGGGTTCCATTTACTTTACTGCTCATTTCGTTCACGGCTACTCCTTTCGGCAACAATACAGACGTGCGAAAGCGAATCCGCCAATCGAAGGTCAAACCGAGTCTCAGCCAGTTAGACTCGAAGCCGGCAGGGTCAGTTACCGCTATTTCATCAATTGCCGGATCATGGAAGGCAGAGCGAAGCGGGAGTCGGGAACGGGAATGTTGTACTCCAGCGTCTCGATGGTGAACACCATCACCGGGCCGGCGCCTTTCTGGGTGATGTGGAAGGGAGTCCTGACACCATCCACATCGCGGTAATCAGAGACATTCGTCTCCACATTAACCTCTCCCGCGGGGGTAGCCACCTGCATTACATTCCTCACCAGCAGGCCGGACTGTTGATCGAAATAGCGGGTGAGCGAGGCGCCGGCCGGCGGCGTCAGCAGCAGTTTGTAGCACGGCCGGCCATCGACCTGCTCGATGCCGGTGACAGTGATCGCCGGGTAGAGTTCGCGCAGCCGGATCTCCCCATTCCAGGCAGCGGCGCGCAGAGCCAGTTCCCGCTCTTCGCCGGACTTGATCAGCGGACCACGCTGCGGGCTGATGCTCCAGGTGATATTGCCGTCGGTCCCCTCTTCCATCCGGCCGATGCCCGGAATCTCAGTGACGCTATAACTCTTGTTCGGCGCCGCCCGCCAGGAACTGCGCGCAGCCGTGCGGCCGGTCCCGAGAAACTCGATCTTCACTTCACTGTGAATTGTGCGAATTCGCTGATGAGCCGCCGTTCCGCCGATAGCCGTCACATAGTGCTCCAGAATCGTCCCCGCCGGCGGCAGACCGGCTCCGCAAGCAGCCATCGCGGAAACAACGAGACTCCACACAACACGCATCAGCTTTACTCTAGCGCGGCACACCCGGCTATCCCATCGGTAAAACCCCCGAGGATAGCCGGCAAATTCGTCCGAATCGTGGCCACGGTATCAATCGCCGGACGGCAAATTCCGGTGATCCGGTATGATGGAATGAGTGGAATTGATCTCCTCATGACGCGTACAAACAACGTGGAACAGTTGCAGGCAATCGCCCGCACCATCCGGCGTCACATCATCGAAATGATCGCCGAAGCCAAGTCGGGACATCCCGGCGGTTCGCTCTCGGCGGTGGAACTTCTGGTGACGCTTTACTTTGACGTAATGCGGCACGATCCGGCGCAGCCTCATTGGGCCGGCCGCGACCGCTTTCTCCTCTCCAAGGGGCACGCCGCCCCGGTACTCTACTCGATAATGGCCGAAGCCGGCTACACCCCGGTGGACCAGCTCAATACGTTGCGCAAACTCGGCTCCATTTATCAGGGCCACCCCGACAGGCGCTTCATACCAGCTCTGGAAGCTTCAACCGGATCGCTCGGCGAAGGGATTTCGCTGGCAATCGGTATGGGCCTGGCGGCGAAGTTAGATGGCAGCGATTCGCGTACCTACGTAATGGTTGGCGATGGTGAGATTCAGGAAGGGCAGATTTGGGAATCCGCGATGTTTGCCGGTTACCACAAGGTGGATAACATCGTCGCCATCGTTGACTACAATCGCATTCAACTGGACGGTTTTGTAAAAGACATCATGGACGTGGAGCCGATCGCCGCCAAGTGGCTATCGTTCAACTGGAACGTGATCGAACTCGACGGACACGACATACCCGCAATCCAGAAGGCATTCCACGACGCCGCCCAAACCAAGGGGAAGCCCACCGTTCTGATCGCGCACACGATCAAGGGAAAGGGTGTCTCGTTCATGGAGAATAATCCCAAATTTCACGGCGTGGCTCCTACTGCCGCCGAGCGGGACGCCGCGCTGAAGGAGATCGGCTAATGGCGCAAAAGACGAAAATCGAGCTAAAGATGGGCGTCGCCACGCGCGAGGCTTTCGGACAGGAACTGCTGGAGTTGGGCCGCGAAAACAAGGACGTGGTGGTTTGCGACGCCGACCTGTCGAAATCGACCATGACCGCGTACTTCGCCAAGGAGTTCCCGGAGCGATTTTTCGAGTGCGGTATCGCCGAAGCGAACATGGTCGGCATCGGCGCCGGCCTGGCATCGGCCGGCAAGATCGCCTTCGTTTCCAGCTTCTCCTGCTTTGTGCTGAATAAAGGTTTCGAACAGCTTCGGGTGGGAGTAGCGTATCCTCATACGAACCTGAAAATCGTGGGTACGCACAGCGGAATCTCCATCGGCGAGGACGGCCCCTCCCAGATGAGCGTTGAGGACATCAGCCTCGCCTGCTCGTTGCCGGGACTCATCGTCCTGGCGCCGGCCGACGAAGTCTGTACCCGAAAACTGGTGCGACTGGCCGCCGGGCACGCCGGCCCGGTCTTCATCCGGACCGGACGTCCCAAGGTGCCGATCATTTACAACGGCGACCAAACGTTCGAGATCGGCAAGGCAGTGGAAGTGCTCGAGGGCAGCGATGTCACCATCATGGCCAACGGTTTGCTGGTTGCTGAAGCGGTGAAGGCCGCCGAACTGCTCGATGCCGAAGGTGTTTCGGCGCGTGTCCTGGACCTGTTCAGCGTGAAACCCCTGGATCGCGAAGCCATCGCTAGAGCAGCCCGGGAGACCGGAGCGATCGTGGTCGCCGAGGAGCACCTGGTGGATTCCGGGCTCGGCGTCCGGGTGGCCCAGGCGGTGGCTGAATCCTGCCCCTGCCCGATGGAGTTTATTGGCCTGGAAACCTACGCCGAATCCGGCAGTCCCGATGGACTGCTGGACAAGTACGGCTTGCGAGCCGCCAACCTGGTGGACGCCGCCCGAAAGGTGATCAGCCGTAAGCGGGCATGACCTCCAAGGTCCCGGGGAACGGTGCCGAGCGGCCCGCTCCCCGGACCCTTTGAAAGCCTCTGATCCCGGCTAGAGAGACTATGGGCGGCTCACCAAAAACGGACCAGGCGCTAGCCAACCTGCTGATCGGTCTCATCCATAGCGACGAGGTGAAGTTCCACCGGGTGTCCCGCATTCTGCACGACGACGTCGGGCAGGTGATGAGCGCCGTGGGATTCCAACTGGATGCGCTGCGCTACGACCTGGAGCAACAAGCGCCACGGCTGGCCGGCCGCATTCCCGAAATCCAGGAGCTGCTCGAACAGGCGATGCAGCACGTTCGTGACCTGAGCTTCGAACTCAACCCCGGAGTGGTTGAAAAGGCTGGTCTCCAGGC
>JADZGD010000011.1 GCA_020854055.1 Bryobacterales bacterium
ACCCGATGAATCCGTCACGGTTCCGATGAACGATCCTTCCGTGCTGACTTGCGCGAATAGCACAACTGAAAGCAGAAAGAAACAGACCAAAACGAAAAGTGTTCGATGCATGCTCCACATCCTTCCTTGAATCCGGCCACATTCCCCAGGAGTGCCGGTAAGACCCGCTGTTTTACGCCGCGCGCCGCACGACGTATCCGGGCGGCGGACCAAGGCTGCGAGCGCCTCGCGTCGTTATTCGCCCTGGAGGCTCAATATACCTTCCGTTCTATTTTCGCCGCCAGCCGGGCAAAAACAAGACCGCGTTGGAGAATCTGTTCGATTGTCTGAACAGCGGCATTCAGCCATCCGGGGATGATGGCTGGCTCGAACGATACGGAATGCTGGACACGGGGCTGGTTAGACACTAAGTTCTATTTCACCCCTAACTGGGTGGCGAACCGTTCCATTTACCACGACTGCCGGCAGATTGTTGACCGGGGGCGCGTGGACAATTACCCGGCGCGGTTTCTCCCGCCACTCGGGCTTGAACGATAACTCAATAGAGTTGCTTCCGGCCGAATACTTGAATCGGAGATTGATAACCCCGAACGCGGTCGGCATCTTCTCAAACACGGCTTCCTTATCGGTCAACCAGGTGATAGGACAGAGGCGCAGCAGGTGTAACTCATTGCTATCCAACTCGTCGTCTATGACCGACAGCCGCGCCATCGAGAATGCCAGATAGGTGGCACACTGTGTCGACTGAATGCCGTGCCGGTGCTCCGCCGCAATGTAGGTTTGCTGCGACAACGAGCCGGCCAAAAGGCTGTAAATCCCCTCCAGGAACCGCGTCCGGTCACCCAGCCGCCAGGAATGAATAATGTTCCAGCTATAGCAAGGCTCGCAGGACGAAATCTCATGGATCAGTACGGGGCGGGCGAGCGGATTCGAATGGATACCATAGAGCTTCGTGTTCGGACCTTGACGGAAAAACTCGACGCAATCACGCATGAGTTCGTCATCCGCGTCCAATAGCGCCGCCCACACCAGCACCATGGGCCCGCCGTCCAGGTAGAAAGCGTCCGTGAAGGCGTGAAACGGCATTGGCTTACTGGAGAGCGTAGTCGGAGGCTTGATACGCCGCCGTCCGGATGCATCCATCCACTTGGGCGCAACCGCCGAGCGCTCTCGGTAGGCCCGCACGAATATCGACTTCATCTCCGCTGCGAACTCCTCGAACTCCGCTGCTCGTTCGTGCCGGATTCGCTTGAGCAGCCGTATCGCGGAACACAGCCCCTTGTAGTGCCACGCCAGGGACCAGACGGCCTGCGTCGGGATGATTTCGTCCGTTGCAACGGCGGGTGGCAGAAGGCCAGGCACGCCGTCGTGGTTCGTCTTTGCGCAGGAATCCTTTATAAAGTCGCAGGCTTTGAGAATCGGCTCCGTCCATGTCCGGATAAACTCCGCGTCGCCGCTCATCAAAGCATGCGTGCAGATCTGCAGAAGGATGGCGCCATGATCCGTGAGCCAATCGAAAGCCGTCAGAGTCTTCGGCGTGGCCAGATAGCCCGGATGAAGATCGTAGGCGGGCCCGGGCGGCTTCACAGTGCCCTGGTATTTTCGAAACAGCTCAACGTGGCGCGCCACCGAGCCGTGATACCCGAGCAGGCTCAGAAACATATGCCCGGTCATCGAAGAAGGGGTGCTCCACAGGTTGTCGTAGCCCCACGATCCGGTCAAATACGTGTAGTCACCGGTCTTGTAGTCCTTCTCGGCGACGACCTCGGCGAACTTGATGCTTTGCCTCACGATGCGGGTGATGTGCTCTTCCGGCACATCAATGCGTGCGGCCGTTGCCGGTTTGCGCGCCCAATACCGGTCACACTCGGCCAGGACATCTTCGAAACCGATCTCCTGTTCGCACTCCACTTCCGCTCGTTCTTCCGGGAGCATCGGTACAAGCAGATCGATGTGGCCCGGCGGGCGAGTCTCGAGTTGCACGTGCAGGACGTATGTCCCCGGCACATCCCGGGCCTCGGCAAATTGGACGTCACCGGCGGCGGGCGGCAGTACGGCCAGCCGGACTTTCGAGTCTGCGTCGAGAATGTGCATCCCCATTCGGCCGCTCTCGCCAAACTTCCGGCTGCTCAGCGCCTTTGGATATGGCGCGAGCGCCGGATCGATGTCGATGGTGATGCCATCTTCGTCGTGATAAGTCTCCGTATGTTTGTAGAACACCCCGCTCAGCCGCACGGCAAAGTGAACGCGCTCCGGCGCCCGCAGCTCATCGGCGTGCGTCACCACCAGACGCACCCATGCATAATGTGGCTCGAGCGCGGTGACGACGTCTCGAGTACCCTTCACGTGAGAAAAAACATGCTGCTGGACGACAGCCCCTTCCTGCAGGCGCCATTCCGTCCAAAGCAGCGGCGTCTCATGAGAGGTGTTCCAGCCTTGCATCCCGTGGCCGCCGTCCACCCTCCACAACTGGGTTGCCTGCTTCGGTAGTGGGGGCGGATTACCGCCGCGAGTTGGCGCAAACGTTAACTGGAAGCCCTGGCCCTTCCACGCGAGCGCATGCGGGCGCACCGGGGCAAAGTGCGGACACGGTTCGCAGACGATGGCGCCGTTGTAGACCACATTGAACCGGAAGTAGTGATCCTTCCAGCCGATCGGGGTCCACACATTGCGCTCGTCCGGCCACCACTGTTTCGCGAGTTCGAAA
Source organism: Bryobacterales bacterium (assembly GCA_020854055.1). Lineage (GTDB taxonomy): Bacteria > Acidobacteriota > Terriglobia > Bryobacterales > Bryobacteraceae > JADZGD01. The sequence continues at coordinate 2,708 of JADZGD010000011.1, forward strand.
GTCGGCTCCCCGGCGCCATGCGGCGTTCGCACTCCCGGCTGGCCCGGCGGTGCAAAGTCAAGCGGGGCCGCCGGTCTCGCGGCTGCCGCGCCGGCGGCCTTCAGAACATTGCGCCGGGTCAACATTCCGAATTACCTCTCGCGCCGTTAGCGGCCACCGGTCAGCGGCGCTGTGTACCGGTCAATGCGCACACGAGCCGTAATACCGTGTGCCAGCATATTCTCGAGATTGCACTGGCGTTCCGTCACTGCGGCGACTTCCACACTCGCCTGTGGCGTCATTTTCTGGAAGGTACAGGTCTTAAGGAATTTGCCGACCCAAACGCCACCGGTGTACCGGGCCGCCCGGCTGGTAGGCAGGATGTGATTCGTTCCGATCGTCTTGTCGCCGTACGCAACGGTTGTTTCTTCCCCGATAAATAGCGATCCGTAGTTAGCCAGATGGGAAAAATAGAACTCCGTATCGCGTACATGCAATTCCAGATGTTCGGGCGCGTAGTTATCGCTCAGGCGCACCGCTTCCTCCGGGCCGGACGCAACATACACGATGCCGTGATCCCGCCACGAAAGGCTCGCAATGTCGCGCGTCGGAAGAACGGCGAGTTGCCTTTCCAGTTCCTCCATGGCTCGATGCGCAAAGTCCTCGCTCAAACAAATCAGGCATACGCCGCTGTTCGGATCGTGTTCGGCCTGCCCCAGTAAATCGCACGCCACCAGCGCGGGATCTGCGTCGTCATCGGCGATCACCAGGATCTCCGTCGGACCCGCCAGAAGGTCGATGCCGCATCGGCCGAATAACTGCCGCTTGGCCTCCGCGACAAACCGGTTCCCGGCTCCACAAAGCACATCGACGGGCTCCACCCCGTCCAACCCGAAAGCCATCAGCGCGAGCGCAGGCACTCCTCCGAGAATATAGATCGCGTCGGCTCCCGCTTTGTGCATTGCATTGATGGTGGCGGGATAATAGCCCTGCCCCTTCACTGGCGGGGTGCAGGCGACAATCCGCTTCACACCCGCCACCCGCGCCGGGATGATGCTCATCTGTGCGGATCCGAACATAGGATAGCGGCCGCCAGGGATGTAGCTGCCGACCGCGTTCACGGGGATGTGCCGGTGCCCGAGAATCACACCCGGACGGATCTCGACCTCGAGCGGCAGCAGCGTCTTCAATTGCTCCTCTGCGAACCGCCGCACGTTGCCCTGGCAATAATCCGTATCCTCGATCGCCTGCTGCGGCACGCGGGAGATCGCCTCCTCGATCTGGGCCGGGGTGAGACGTAAGCTCGGCGGATCCCAGTCATCGAACTGCCGGCTATAGCGGCGAACGGCATCCATGCCGTCGCGCTCCAACTCAATCAGCATCCGGCTCACGACAGTCGCGGTCTCGGCATCTGCCTCGAACAGGCGCTGCTCGCCTTTCTTCAGAACCTTCATTTTGAATCTCCTCGCGCTTGTCTAACGCTCACTCTGTATACGCGCTCTGGGCCGCTTCGAAATCGACACCCAGCCCGGGGCCATCGGGAACAACGGCGCAACCGTTCTCGAATCGGATCGGCGTGCGTGTGAAATGTTGGTCGTAGTACAGCGGACCGATGATGTCGTGGTCAACCGTCCCCGCCAGCCCGGCCGCCGCGACCGCAACATGCAGCATCGCTGCAGTCCCCAGATCCATTTCGAGGTTGCTGCCGATGGTGCAGCGCAGCCCGGCGCTGGCCGCCATGCTCGCAATGTCGATGGATCGCAGCAGCCCCCCGTTCTTGCCCGGATAGATGCTGATGATGTCGCAAGCTTCCTCGCGAATCGCTTCGAGTGCCTGCTGCCTTGTGAACACGGATTCGTCGAGCATGATTGGGATCAGCGTTCTTCGCCGCAGCCTTGCGCAGCCGCGGAAGTCCCCGCGCGGCAGCGGCTGTTCAATGCAGTTGACTCGCAGCCGCTCGAGGTGCGGCAGCATCGCCTGCGCGTCGCTCTCGCGCCAGCCCCCATTGGCATCTACCGCCACCCGGAAATCCTTTCCCACCGCCTCCCGCACCGCTTCGAGCCGCGCGATGTCTCCTTCCAGTCCCAGCGCGACCTTTACCTTCACGGCCTTCAGCCCCATATCCTTCGCGGCCCGCGCCACACGGCCCGCTTCCGGCGGGGGGAATGCTCCTATGGAGAACTTCAGGGCGATTTCGGGCGGCCTTCGCGGTCCGCCGAGGAGTACGTTCACCGGTACCCCGAGCGCCTTTCCCGCAACGTCGAGCAGCGCCATCTCGACCGCGGCCTTCGTAAACGGATTCTCGATGAGATGACGATCAAGCAGGTCAGCCAACTCACGAATGTGCAGTGGATCGCGTCCGATCAGCAACGGTGTGAGCAGATCGCGGATGAAGGCCGTCGCGGTGATTTGCGATTCACCGCTCCATCCCGGCACCACCGTCGCCTCGCCATAGCCGGTGTGGCCATCGTCTGTCCGGATCGCCACCACGGCGTAATGCGACTCCGGTTGTGCGCCCGCCGCGCTGACGATCGCATACTTCGGATTCACAACCTGCGATATGGGTTGAACTTCAACACTAGTGATTTTCATCTGTCTAACTCCTAAGCTTTGGCTACTACCGAGACGATTGGCCGCACGGCGCTCAGGCCGCCATCAATCGGAATCACCGCGCCGTTGATGAACGACGCATCGTCGGATGCCAGGTACAAAACGGCGGCGGCAATATCCCGGGTGCGGCCGAACTTGCCAGCGGGATAAAGGGCCGCGAGGTCGGCCGCGATGTCGGGATGCGCCTCATAGTGCTCGCGCGAGCTCTCGCTCAGGATGGTGCCTGGGCAGATGGCGTTTGCCCGGATCCCGTACTTTCCGTATTGCGCAGCCAGCAGTCGTGTCAACGCGTTGATACCGCCCTTCGCCGATGTGTACGCAGCCAGGTGAATACCGGCCAGGGCGTTCACGGAGCTGATATTGATGATGACGCCGGATCTCCTGGCGACCATACCGGCAAGCACCGCCCGCGAACAAAGATACACGCCCTTCAGGCACACGGCCAGCACGCGATCCCAGGTATCTTCGACTACGTCGAGCAGGAATCCGTCACCGGCCGAGTACGCCGCGTTGTTAACCAGCACATCCACCTCTCCGGCGGTTTCGACGGCGCGGCTGACATCCTGCGAGGAGGCAACATCTCCCGTCACCGCTTCGCACGCGCCTCCGGTATTCCGAACCAAGGCTGCGGTTTCCAGGTTGCCGGCCTCATTACAGTCCAGTGAGACGATACGGTGCCCGGCGCTCGCCAGTGCGATCACGATGTCGCGGCCAATGCCGGCGCCACCGCCGGTGATCAGAATGTTCATTTTGATATTTTGCATGTTACATCTGCGTCGGCGACTCGGAGGCACAAGATGCAGGTTCGTGCGCCAGCCCGGGAGCGCCATCCCGGATGCGACCCGCCCCCTTCAGTGCCGCCTTCGCAAACACAATCCCCGTCGCGACGCCGGCCGCCGCGGCCACGCCACCAACCGCGTACCGGCCGCCGATGAAGGCAAACAGCGCTACAGTCAAGCTGAAATAGAAGGCGATTCCCGACACGCACGCGCCCGAATCGTTTCGCAGGTCGTGCTGCGTCGCCGCGATCTCGGCGGGGCTGAGCGTCCGCTTTACTGGTCCCCACCAGCCAATCGGCCGTGCTGTCAGGTAGAACTCCCGCAACCTCTCAATCGGCTCGGGCCGGGTCAAATAGGTGGCCGTGAGGATTGCGATCCAACCCAGCACGAATAGAACGCCAAACCCCATCCAGAAGGGAAACCGATCCAAATTGCTGAAAGCCGGCACAAGACCCGTCATGTTCCAGCCGGTCGTGTTCTGTACCCAGAAGCGCAGCCCTGACGGAAAGACGGCGTCGGAACCAAACCACACGATATAGCCCGCCGGGAAAGCGCCCAGCACACCAACCATATCGCCCGCCGAGTTCAACCGCCACCAGAACCACTTCAACCACGCCAGTGGCAGCGAAAACACAATCAGCGAGGAATTGATGAACAGGACCCACTTATCGAGCTGCTTCGGATCGATCAGCGCTCCGCATACAAACGCGGCTATCAGAAGCACGCCCGACAGCACGCGGCTCATCGAGATAAACTCGCGCGTGGTCGCTTTCGGGCGCAGGCTGCGCCGGTACACATCGTTCATCAGATAGCTGGCCGCCCAGTTGCCGATCGATGCGACCGCGGCCATGTACCCGGCGAGACTGCTGACCAGCAACAAACCGAACAGGCCCGAGGGCGCGTGCTCCCGAACCAGGTGCCCCCATAGCGACGCAGGGACTGCCACATCAGCCGGCCGGTACAACGCCGCTGCCGCGACGCCGATGAGAAGAAAGGGAATCAGGCGCACAACCAGCGCCAGGATCCCATTCAGCATCTGCCCCAGGATCGCGTGCAGCTCATTCCGGGCCGCCATATACCGCTGCGCCGTCCAGCCCTCGCCGGCGTAAGGCGATCCGGCAAAGAACAAGCCCTGGACAACGAGTGCCACCAACGTTGCTGGCGCTAGGACATCGCCGGATGGGAGGGGTTGCAGGAAATGATCGCCCCGGATCGCGGCGACGCTCGACCACACGTGCTCGATACCCCCGGCTTTTCCGATCAGCAGTGTTGCCAGGAAGAAGTTTCCAACCATCAGGATCACGAACTGTAGCACGTCGTTGTAGGCCACCGCGAACAGGCCGGATAGAAGCGTGTAGGCGATCGTGAACCCGCCGAAGACCAACAAGACCTGCACCGGAGTCCAGCCAAGAACCGGAGCGGTGGTGGCCGCCATCCATGCCGCGCCATACGCAAGCGAAGTCAGGCCCCACACAAAGCATGCATAGAATGCATAGACGTTTCGATAGATCAGCGCGCGGCGCCCGGCGTAGCGGCGTTCGATGAACTCGCCCGTGGTGACGACGCCTAAACGTCTCCACCAGCGCGCCCATAGAATCGCAACCAGCGGCATCCAGATCACCCAGCTCACCCACGCCATCAGCCACAGGCCTGCGAATCCACTGAGAAAGAACACCATGATGAAGCCCTGGCCGCCGCCGGTGTATCCGGCGACGTCGGCAAAACCGATCACCCACCAGGGCAGGTTGCGGCCGGCGATGAAGTATTCTTCGAGCCCACGGCTGGCGCGCGCCTTAAAGTACAGTCCGATCCCCACGACAGTCAGGCAGTACGCCGCGAGGATGATCCAGTCGAGTGGTGCCATGGTTAGAACCGGGCCGTGCAAAATGCGGCCGAATGCTTATCTAATCTTCAGCCGATTCTATTCTGGCAGGCATTGCTCCGCGTGTCTTACGACCAGCATCGGTTCGGGTAATTGAACACAATCGCAAATTGTGGCGGCTGGCATTTCGTCGCGGAATAGGGCCGGCCTTATGCTGATCATGTCAGCACCGATCTGTCTCGGTACCAGGAGGTAGCCTTGGACATCGTTAGTTCCGTTGATGCGCAGCATGGACCGCGTGTTGTCCGCGGACCCGCCACCGCAAAAGACTTGGAGCTGTTTGCCCACATTGACAGGACCCTTTATACCGCCGTCATCAGTGACTCGCTCGATGAATTGGGATATCGCGATCAGGCGATGCGGAAGGATTTTCGACCCCTCAGCCGGTCGTTCCGCTGTTCCGGTTGGGCACGCACGATCGTCTGCATCGACGTGTTTGAGATTCCGGACGACTCTTATGGCATCGAGATCGAGGCGATTGACAGCCTCCTGACCGGCGAAATTGCCGTTGTCAGTACGGGGGATTCGGAGCGGAATGCGCCGTGGGGCGAGTTGCTTTCTACGGCCTCCAGGACCCGGGGCGCGCGCGGCGCCATTATCGGAGGACTCGTTCGCGACGCCGAGAAGATCATCAAGCTCGGCTTCCCGGTGTTCGCCACCGGCATAAAGCCTGTCGACTCCAAAGGGCGTGGACTGGTCATCGACTACAACGTGCCAACAGAGTGCGGCGGTGTAACCGTGAACCCAGGTGATCTCGTGGTGGCAGACTATGATGGCGTAGTGGTTATTCCCGCCGAAATCGCCGGGAGCGTCGTCGCTCTGGCTACCGAGAAAGTCGCGAAAGAGAACCATAGCCGCGCCGAACTCGAGTCCGGCGCGTACCTCGCCGACGTTTACCGGAAATACGGCGTACTCTGAGCTGGCCCTCGCATGGAGAAGCAAATTGATCGTTGATTGTCACACACACGTGGGCGAACCGGCCCACATCTCCCCCCGGTTCGTGGCGGACGCGCGAGCGGCGTCGGGCAACCCCCAGCAGCAACTCGTCGTCAGCCTGGACGACCACTGGCGCGCGATGCAGGACGCCGACCGGGCCGTTGTCCTCGGATTCCGCGCTCATCATGTCGGCTACGTTGTCCCCAACGAATATGTCGCGGAGTATGTCGCCCGGCATCCTGAAAAGCTCATCGGATTCTGCTCCGTCGACCCGAATGACGACGACGCCGTTGCGCAGTTGGATCATGCGGTCTTGAAACTCGGGCTCAGGGGCCTCAAACTCGGCCCCATCTATCAGAACATCCATCCTGGCGACGAGAAGAGCAGGCGTGTCTTCAAGCGTGCGGAGCAACTCCAGATTCCTGTCTTGATCCATCAAGGGACCACGTTCTGTTCGAATGTGTCACTGGAAGTCGCAAATCCGATTCAGCTACAGCCCATCGCACTCGAGTGCCCTGAGCTTCGCATGGTCATCGCCCACATGGGTCATCCATGGATCGCGGAGACCCTGGTTCTTATTCGCAAGCACCGCCACCTCTACACCGATATATCTGCGCTCTACTACCGGCCTTGGCAGTTTTACAACGCGCTGGTCGCGGCCATGGAATACGGCGTGCTCCATAAGTTGCTGTTCGGGTCCGACTATCCGGTGACGACGCCGGCCAGCAGCATGGAAGGGCTACGGAAGATAAACGACGTGACGCGCGGCACGGGATTGCCGCAAATTCCACCGGAGCGGGTGGAAGAGTTGATCCATCGCGATACTCTCAGCTTGCTGGGCATCGGCTGAGCGGCCACATCCTCCGGGAAGCCGGATAGGAAGAATACCTTCGCTTGCGTGGCATCAGGCACGCATCGGCACCGGCGCGCTCCCCGGCCGATCCACCGTTGTTAAGTGCCACCGCTACCATGCCGTCCAACCACCGTCCACAGACAGGGTATGACAGTTGACCATCGCAGCCTCCCGGCTTGCCAGAAAAACCACGGCTGCTGCAATCTCCTCGGGAGTTGCCAGCCTGCCTACCGGGATCTTGCCGAGCACGAAGCTGAGAAACGTCGGGTCCTTGAGCCGCCGTGACGTCATATGGGTCTCAACGAAGGTCGGCGCAACCGAGTTCACAGTGATCCCGTGTTTCGCCCACTCCAGTCCCAGCGTCCTGACCGCTTGGATCACGGCCCCCTTGGTCGCACAGTAGACAGGTTGCCCGGGGATGCCGATCAATCCGGACTGGCTGGAAATCCAGATCATCCTTCCCCACTGCCGCTCAATCATGAGGGGTGCGATCAACTGCCCCAGGAAGAACCCGCCCTTGAGATTGGTCTCGAAGTGCTCGTTCCAGAGATCCTCGGTGACGTCGAGTCCGCTCGCCGGGCGATTGATCCCGGCATTGTTCACAAGAATATCGACTGTTCCGAAGGCCTCTATCGCGCGCCGCACAGCTCCCGCGCGCTGAAGCGCGTCCCGGACATCCAGTTCGACGCCCAGCACGCGAGATCCAGTCGCCCGGACCCGCTCGATCGTGGCATCCAGCGATTCGCCTGGCTTATCGGTTACAACAACCGCAGCTCCTTGTTTCGCCAGCGCAATTGCGCTGGCGGCGCCCAGTCCTTTGGCCGCGCCCGTAACAAGCGCGATTTTCCCGTCCAGTTGGAACATTGCACCTTCATACTCGTACCTCGTGCGACTGGGCTAAATCCCTGCCTGATGATTCCGTTCTATTCACTGGACAAATTCTGCGCAGCGGCAATTTCCCGGCCGGAATCATGGCTGATGGATGGCTGTTTGTGAGCCGCTAGACCGCTCTGGACCGGAGGACGGGGAGAACATTGCCGGGAAGCACGGAAGAGGAGGTTCGCGTGACAATAAATCACATCAACAAGATTCCAGCCCCTCCGGGCCGCGTGCCACCGGCAGAAGCGTTTCGAGCGTGCCGGTCAGTTTCCCCTGCGCTGCTCTCCGCCCGATACAATGACACACAGTGTCGATCTCGCTGATGGAATCTAATGTCCACTCTGTATTTCTACCGCTCGAATTACCTGGTTCCATTGCGCCCACCCCGGCGGCACTCTCCACGGGCAGAGTGCAATATCCCGCGCGGTTCGAGATCGGCCTGGCACTAAACAATCCCAACCCGATGATGAACGGTTCGCGCGCGGCTGCCTTCCAGGAATCGGAAGGCCGTGTCCGGCCGATCGAGGAAGGCCCCATCATTGCCGCCCATCTTCAAGCGGAGTGTGCCGGATGCGTTCGCGGCCCGAAACCGTGATGCGCAAGCGGATGCGAAGTTACGCTCTTCAAATCGCCCGACCCCGCGGCCAAGGACCCGTTCGCGGCCGGTCTGGCCTACCTCCACAGGCGCGACGCGATTCGGGCGGGCATGAATTGATGAAGATTGGCGGGTTCTGGCTCGCAGTCATGACGCTGCTCGGCGCAATGGCAGCCATCGAGTATGTAACTGCGCGGGATGAAAGCCAGACCTACGACGAATCTAACCAACTGCTTTCCGGCTACGCATATCTCACCACCGGGCGATTTGCCGTCGCTCTCGAACATCCGCCCCTCGCAAAACTGCTATGGGCGCTGCCCGTCTCGCTGCTCCATCCCGATGCTCCCCCCAAATGGATCGATCCAGCGGACCCGTGGCCGGCTGGACGAACATTTCTCTACCGTAACCGTGTGCCGGCCGATTCGATGTTACTGGCCGGACGGAGTTGCGCCATCTTTGTTTCGGTGTTGCTCGGCGTGGCAATCGCCCTATGGACCAGACGCTATTTCGGGGCCCTCCCCGCGTTGGGGGCGGTATTCCTATACGCGGCAGATCCGAATTTTCTGGCCAACGGCAGATACATGAAGAACGATGTCGCCGCCGCGCTGGCGATCTTCGCCGCCGTGATGACCTGGGGCGCTTATCTGATGCGGGCGCGCCGCTGGCTGCTATGGCTCTCCGGAGGCATGCTTGGCCTGGCGCTCTCCACCAAGAGTTCCGCGCTCATCCTGCTACCGGTGATGGCGATCCTGTTTCTCATCCGGCGCTGGCAGCAGAGGCAACCGGCATTTGGCGGCGTACGCTGCTTCGCCGTGGCCGGACTCGCCGCCTATCTCACCATCTTCGCGGTCTATGGATTTGAGCTGAAGCCAATCGGCGAATCGGGCGCTTTCCGGTGGGCTTTTCCCGGCGCTCGCATGGCGGCGCGAATTCCCGTTCCCGCGTTCAGTTACTTTCGCGGCCTTGGCGGCGTAGGTCTAATGCAAAGCGGTCGTGGACTGGCCTCCGGGTCTGTGTTGGCTGGCGGATCCCACTTCAGCCGCTGGTACGTGTCGCCCTTGGCGTTTGCCGTAAAGACGCCGCTCGCCGCGTTGCTGCTCTTCGCACTTGCTGCCGCCATCGCCGTCAGCCGTGCGCGCCACGAAACGCCGCGCAACGTCGATTTCCGGTGGTTCCTTTTTGGCATACCCCCCGCGGTTTACTTCGTCGTCAGCTTGGCATGTGCGTTCAACGCCGGGCTTCGTCACCTTTTGCCGCTCTATCCATTCCTGTTCGCGCTCGCCGCCTCATTGCTGCTGTCGCCTCCGGTTCCACGATGGCGGACCGTAGCGATTGGCGTGGCGGCGATGCTTCTGATGGTCGAAACCGCCGCCGTTCATCCGCACTATCTGGCCTTTTTCAACGCGCTAGCTGGCGGCCCTGCCGGGGGCCGGCGTTTCCTGGTAGATTCCAACCTGGATTGGGGCCAGGATGTGAAGAATCTCAAACGCTATCTGGACAACCACGGGATTCGGGAAGTCTCCATCGACTACTTCGGTATGGCGGACCTCGCCTACTATGGCATCCGATCGAGTCGTATGCCTGAAATCCCCGACGTTTCCGCCGCGAGACGGTTGGACCGCGTCGTCGCCATAAGCGTCACGAATCTGGCGCTCAAGCACAACCGGTACGCGGGCCTGGACGCGCTCCAACCCGCCGCCCAGATTGGCTACTCGATCCTCCTTTATGATCTGCGTAAGCTCCGCGCGCCGCGCAGCGAATAAACGAAACATGTCACGAACCGCTAGCGCCTCGATCCTCATCTTCCTCGCCGCTGCCGGCGTCAGGCTGGTGCTGATCTTCGGCTTTCACTGCTACGAAATCGGGCGCCCCGAGCCGGTCCGCATAGCAATTTCACTCGCACGGCACGGTGTCTTCGGTGATCCTTACGCCCTCCCCACCGGTCCCACGGCGCACGCCGCTCCCGTCTACCCCATGTTGATTTCTCCGCTCTACGCCCTGTGGGGAGACACGCGCGCTGCTGATTTCGCGCGCTTCGTGCTGAATACACTCGCCGCCTCCGCCGAGTACGCTCTGCTTCCGTTGGTCTCTGTCGCACTCGGGCTCGGCCTGTTGCCGGGCGTGCTCGCCGGTGCCGCCGGCGCGCTGATTCCGTTGCACCTATGGGTCGAATGTATTGGCGATTTCGAGGGCGCCTGGGTCGCGCTGTTTCTTGAAGCGGCTGTGGTTCTCTTTGCCCGGTGGCTGCGCGCGCCCCGCCTGAATTGGCGGAACGCAGCCTGCTGGGGCGCCATCTGGGGTGCGGGCTTCCTGCTTACCCCCAACGTGCTACCGGTGCTGGTCGCGTTGTTCGCCATTGGCGCCTGGATCCTGCGCCCTCGTGCGGCTGCCGCCGCTCGCTGGCTCGCGATCTTCACAGCCGCCGTTTCGGCCGTGTTTTCTCCGTGGCTGATCCGCAACTACCGCCAACTCGGCGGAGTCTTTTTCGTCCGCGATAATTTTGGACTGGAACTGCTCGTCTCAAACTACGACGGCGCCGCGCCCAATTCCGAGCAGAACTTCACCACTCCCCACTTCGCTCAAACACACCCGTACATAAGCGCTGAGGCTTCGCGCGAAATCCAGGAGCGCGGCGAACTGGCTTTTGAATCGAGGGCCCTCCGCCGGGCACTCGGCTGGATCAGGAGCAACCCACTCGCGTTCGCCAAACTCACGGCGGCGCGCGTCTGGAACTACTGGATCCCTCGCGTGCCGCGGCTTCGTTGGGTGCTGGCGAGCATCGCGTTGGCGGCCCTGGCCGGTCTGGTGATGCTCTACCGGGAGTCCAGAGGGACCGCCGCGGTGCTGGCGGCAGTCCTCATCGGATATTCGGCCGTGTATTACATCGTCGAAAACACCCTCCGGTATCAGCATCCCCTATGGTGGATTCAGCTACTACTCGTCGCCTCGCTGGTAAACCGCGGCGCGCGTCTGAAGCTCGCTCAGCGCCTCTGCCGGTAGATGCAGTGTTACATCGGCAGCTTGGTCCACTCATCCCCCTCCCTTCGCCCCTCGACGCAGGCGATAAGCGCGATAGAGGAGCGCTAGCCCGCCCCACACACACAACACCACCACCGGGTAGATCAATACCCGCGGAAATAGAGAGAACAGCACCGCCAACGCGCAAAGCAACAATCCCGCTGTCGCGGCCAATCGCGCCTCGATCGGGCCCAGTACCCGTCGGTCTGTGAACGCCGCGCCGATCGCATGGCCGATCCGCACCACTCCGGCCGCCGCGCGGCCACTAGTACCTCCCCCGTGGGCCGTCGCCGGATGCGGGTGCGGCGGTTCGCCAGGAACGCGAAGCTTGCGCTTCTCGTCCAGTACAACCTCGGTTGCATTCGCCAGATCCTCCAGATAACTCTGTTCCATCTCAAGTGCGAACGAATCGTCTTCGATGACAGCGTCCAACTCGCAGTTCGCGAACCAGCTCGCAATATTCAGATTGCTCGAACCGACCCGCGCCCAATGCCCGTCCGCTACGGCTGTCTTCGCGTGAAGCATGATGCCATTCCATTCGAAGACTCTGATCCCCGCCTCCAGCAGCGGCCGGTATCCGACTCGGGACAACGGGCGCAGCAGTGGAATATCGGTGCCGTTCGGCACCAGGAGCCGCACATCCACGCCGTCCTTGGCGGCGGCGCGCAGAGCCTGCACATACACCGTAGTGCCCGCGTAGTATGCGTCCGTGAGCCACAGGCGATTCCGTGCCAGCGCCGCGATAAGCTGATCCAGCCGCATCAAACCGGCGGTTGCCGGTTCGGTGGCCACCACACGCAGGTTCACATTACCGGCAACGCGCTGCTTTCGCGCAGAGTCCCCACCGGGCAGTGGCTCTCCCGTCATCGACCAGATTCGTGCGAAGGCCTTCTCGATGTCGCTGACCGACGGGCCATGAATCTCCACCCCGGTATCGCGCCAGGGATCGATCCCGCGCGCGGGATCTCCCACCCACATTCGGCCCACGCAGAGCCCCGTAATGAACCCAACCTCGCCATCGACGGTAAGCATCTTACGGTGGTCCCGCGAAAGCCAACCGAGCGGGCTGCTGAGACGCGGCGGATTGTAACACCGCACCTCCACTCCGCCCGACCGCAGGCGCTTCCAGAAACGCCACGACGTTTTGCCGAAGCCGCCCATCCAGTCATAAACAAGCCGCACGGCTACGCCCTCACGCGCCTTCTCTATCAACACCCCGGCAAATTCCCTGCCGATGCCGTCATCGTGGATAATGTAGCTTTCGAAATTTACGTGGTGTTTCGCGGCGCGGATCGCGGCGAGCCATGCGGGGTAATTTTCGGCGGCGTTCTTTAGAAGCCGGACGCTGTTGCCGCCGACCAGCGGCGCCCCGGCGGCACGCGAGAAGGCCCGATCGGAGAACTCACGCAATTCGGGGAGCAACAGCCGCTCGTCGGGATGGCGGTGGCGCGAAGCTCTCATTTTGTCCTTTCTATTGTCGTACGCGACACCCCACCGCGGGCGCTTCCCCTTTCCGTAGTCCGCAACGCCCGGCTCGGGGCAGTGCCGCCCACAGCCATTTAATCCGCCTCCTGGCGCCAGGGCCGGAACGGAGGTCTGATTTCTCCACCGGTAGTCACCAGGCGTCAAAGTGCGAAGCGATCATTCTGGTCTACGGGCGCCGAATGTCGGATAATGGAATTAGCTGCCGATGTGAGCCGCCGTTCCGATGATGAAGGGCTTGCCCTCAATTTTAGCCGTCCTGATTGCAATCACGATGTTAGGATTACTTGCGATACCATGGCGGGTCCCCGCCAGCACTGCCGATCCGTCTCCGGATCGGACCCTCGCCGCCGTTACGCTGAATCTTGCCAGGGAAACCGACGCTGACCGGATCATGCGCGCCATCCATGGCGCGCCCCGGCTGCGTCACGCCGATCTCTTTTTGCTACAGGAAGTTGTGCATGCGCCTGGCGGAACGAGTGTCGCCGAGCAGGCGGCGCGCAGACTGGGATACCACGCGTCGTTCGCAGCCGCGCCGGGATTTCAAGACCAGGGGCTGGCCCTCGTCAGCCGCTATCCGATCAGCGACGTCCGAGTCACTCCCCTGAAAACCTACGACCTGGGCTTCCGGAGCCGCCGCCGCTTCGCGCTCGCCGGAACGGTCCACTCCCCCTGGGGAGCCCTGCGCGCCTGGAATGTTCACCTCGACACCCGCATCAACGCCAGGGAGCGCCTCGAACAATTGCAGCCGGTGATCGGTGATGCGTCGCGCTATCGCGGGCCGGCGCTGATCGGCGGCGATCTCAATACCAACGAAGTCTATTGGCTGGGTAATCTTGCGCCGCTGCCCGGAGGATCTTCACACAGCCAGGCAATTTGCAGCGCAATGCGGAAGCACGGTTTCGACACGCCGCTAACCCCGGGGCTGAACACATACCCCACCCTCTTCCGCCACCTGGACTGGATGTTCACCCGCACCCTGGACGCTTTGAGCGTCAGCCTGGAACCGGCGGCGTTTTCGGATCACAATGCAATTTGGGTGCGCGTCCGCCTTTAGCCGCGCCTATCCTCTCAAGAGCCGCAAATACTCATCCACTCGTGAGCCATAATTACACCCGCAACTCACAACGAACCGCCCGGCGCTGCCGGCAGCCTCATACGCGCGCGCCGTCGCCCCGTATGCCGCTTGCGCGGCGCCCTGATCAACCGGCGATTTCATGGCGTCCACCGGAGAGAGTATCGCCAAATGCCGGTCCGCCACGGCTGCCGCCACGTCGGGTAGGTCGAAATGTAACAGGGCATCGGGAAGAAAAATGCCCGCGTCGTGCAGGTACCGGTCCGAGGCCGTCAGCGTGCGATACGAGAGCAATCCGCCTTCGCATACGCTATGCGAAATCCTCCGGTCGAGTGCCGCGGCAAACAACAGCCACAGCGCGCCCTCGCCTCTTCCGACGGCGCGTATTCCGGCTCGGTCCACGTCCGGCCGGCTGAATGCGTAATCCACACTGCGCACGACATCCTGTACGCGCATCCCGAACAGCGACCGGTCCATCACCCACGCCATATACTGCATCGCCGTCTCCCCGTTGTTGACGTGGCCGAACGTTCCCCGCCCGCTCGAATCCGGATGCGATGGCCTGGTCTCACCGATGCCCCGCACATCCACCGATATGACCAGGTTTCCATGTTGTGTCAGCCGCTCCAGCGCTCCAAACTCCAACGCCTCGGCCTGTTTACCGGCCTCACTGATGTATAGGAGCGCCCGGCGGTCCGGCCCGCGTTCGTCCGGCACAAACACCCAGGCCGGGATGTAAATGCCCGGTTCGCAGAGAAATTCCAGCTTCTCGATCTGGTATCGCCTTCGCTGTGTCACTGCAAGCTGCCGCGCCGCGAGCGGTCCTTCCCGCCTTCGATACCGCAGTACCCGCTCGACCTCCCCCAACCGGACTCCAGCCTGCCTGCCCGCGGGCGGAAGCTCCGCTTGCTTTTTGTAAATTCGCCCGAATATGCTGTCCCCTAGACCGGCATAGCGGAGAGATCCAACCGCCGTGCAGTTCATATCCGCCGCGCTCTCCAATTTGAAGTCGGGCTCCGCCTCCGGTCCGCGCCGGTTATGGAACCAGCGGCAGAACCAGTCCGTAGTTGCCAGCCGCAGCTTCATCGTCATCGCGTGAGGGTCGCCGGCCTCCACGGTGGAAAACTTCTCCCCAACCCCCATCAGCTCGTATCGCGCCCTGATTTCATCTGCGGCTCGCTTGAAACCCGGACGGCTGAAGTGCTCAACCGTAGCCAGTAATGGCCGCGGAGCGATGGCCGTGTGCAAGTCCGGAAAATCAATTCCGTAAATTGCCGCGGGGAAAAAATGCTGTTCCGCATCGCCCGTTCCAAGAACCATTTCAGGCCGGACGATAACCGGCCAGGCGTGATCGGTGCCGCCTTCGTTCACCGCCACGCACTTCACGCGCTCATCCAGCGCGCTGATGAACAGCGTCATCGTGCCGCCGCCAGAGTGTCCGCAACAGCCAATGCGTTCCGGGTCTACTTCCGGACGGCTCAGCAAATAGTCCATCGATCGCATCCCATCCCAGATCCGGTAGCGCGCCAGGTCCTCGCCCACCAGCAACAGCAGCTGTCCGGCCAGCGAATGTTCCCACGTAACGGGACCGCCGATTTCGTTTCGGTTCGTCAGAGGATTCCAGAAATACCGCCGCTCACCCTGCCCGATCGGGTCATAGGCCAGCACGGCAAAACCCTGCCTCACCAGGCTCAAGTAGAGGTACTGATACTCGGGATGCAGACGCGCATCGGGATAATGCCCGCACGGCGAGATGATGCCCGGAAACGGGCCTTTGCCGGTGGTCGGAACGTACAGGCTTGCAGTCACCCGGAAATCCGGCTGACTCTCGAACATGACAACCTCGATCCGGTACCCATCCCGCTCCAGCCGCCGCACCACAACCGGCTTGAGCGGCGTGCGCGCCGGTAGGCCGTGAATCATTTCGATACACCGCGCCTGTACGAACCGGTTGCGCTTCTCTAAAGCCGCCGCGGTCCGTATCGCGGCGCGCTTGCCATCCCATTCGGCCGCTAGCGTATTCAGCCCGTTGGCAAGATAGTTGAGCAGCATATCCGGCAACTCGTTGCCGAACGGCTGCATTTCATCAGCGCCACGCGTCACGCGACTCACTGCCGCCGCGCCGCCCGGTAGCGCCGCGGCTTGTTTGAGAAATGCTCTCCGGTTTTGCATCGTATGTGGTTTGCCGCCGGACAGTGCTTCAGTGCCCGCGTACATACTATATAGAATCCATCCGGCCCGTCCTGGCAAATCTTCCGGAACGCGGGATTCCGACGGCCCACGCCGTCGTTGCTTTTCCGAATCCTGCACTCGCATCGCAAGCGCTTATACTGGAAATCCGACCGGCTAAACATGCGAACACTCTCTATTGCCTTACTACTAAGCGCCACCGCCGCGCTGGGACAGATCGGAAACGCCACCTGGGCGGCCGCCGTTTCGAGGCATTTCACCGAACCCGCATGGTGGGACCAGGGCGTGGTCTTCGTCGGCAACTGGGAACCCCTCATCTTCCGCCTGCGCCACGGCGGCGCCAACATGCCCGTCGACATGGTCGATTCCTACAACCGCGAACACAGCGAAGATACCGTGCTCACACTGAAGCGGGCCGGCGTGAACATGATCATCACCAACTTCTACAAGATGGGAATCGCTGCTGAACGGGAAGATATCGAAGCCGCCAGGCGTCTCGCCGTACTCTGCCACAAACATGGCATGAAGATCGGAACCTACATCGGACGAACCATGTTCGCCGAGACCCTGCTCCGCGATCTACCCGAAGCCAAAGCCTGGATCCGCCGCGACGAACACGGAGACCCCATTCGGTATGCCGCGCAGACCTACCGCTATCGTCCCGATTTCAACCACCCCGGGTACGTCGAATACATGAAGAAGATTTCTCGAATGGCCATCGAATACATCCACACCGATCTGATTCACTTCGATAACCACGCCCTCATCGCGCCGCCCTGGACCGGCGCAACTCCGGAGATCAACCGCCGCTTCCGCGAATTTCTACACCGCAAATACACCCCCGCCCAGTTGAAGCAGCGGTTGGGATTTTCCGATATTAGCGCGGTTACCGTGCCTTCCTGGCAAGGGATTTCCCACCCGTCGGAAATTTCCCCAATCACCGACCCCGTCATGCAGGAGTGGATCGATTTCCGCTGCCAGGATTTCGCCGAATATTACGGCAAAGTGGCCGATTACATCCATAAATTAGATCCCAACGTCGTGGTGGAGCTGAACCCCCACGGCATCTACGGAACGAACCGGGCCTTCCTGAACGGGGTCGATCATGCCCGCCTCGTGCCGCACGGGTCCGTGTTCTGGAGCGAAGAGCCCAATGAAGCGCAGGTGGACGGCCAGGGCAACCTCATCTCCAAGATCCGCTCCATGAAACTCGCGCGCAGCCTGAACCAGACTCTGTTCTCCTACACGGGCACCGCCCGCTCCGATCCGGAAAAGCGGTCTCACCGGTTGCTGATGGCTGAATCCATGGCCTTCAACCGCAACTCCCTGGGAGATGTCGGCGATCCGTTAGAAGTCACCGGACTCGATCAGGATGCCCTTACGTACATCCGCTTCTACCACCGTCACAATGCGCACTTCTCATCCACGCGCGTCGTCGCCGACGTCGCCCTGCTGCGCTCGTTCCCGTCGCTGGCCTACAACAGCGTGGAACCGCAACTGGAAACCACCCTCGCCGAGCAGTTGCTGATCCAATACAAGATTCCATTTGAGTACGTCTTCGATCAAGATCTCCCAAACCTCTCCCGTTACCGCGCCGTCATCCTGGCGGACCAGGAATCGCTTTCTGACAAAGCCGCCGAACAACTGAGTAACTATGTGAACCACGGAGGCGGCCTCCTGGCCACCGGACGTACATCGCTCTACAATGACTGGCGCCGCAATCGCGGAGATTTCGCGCTGGCTGCCACCCTCGGCGTGCATTATTTGCCTGGTAAACTTCCCGCCGCCTCTCGCCATGAATTCGGCCGTGGCCGCGCCGCCTATATCCCGGCCATTGAAAGCGTCGATCACATTCCAGGACTCGGTCCGGGCAAGGCCCCCGGGCCGGCCGGCGCCGGTGCATTCGGGAATCGCTATTGGAAGACGCCGCGCAACTCCGAAGAACTTCTCCGGGCGTTGCGCTGGGTAATCCGGGAACCCTTCTCGGTGGAGTTCGAAAACGCCCCCCTCACCACCGTAATGGAGTTGACCGAAAAAACGGGCGGCCGCGAACGCATCCTCCACTGGCTCAACTATAAACTCCCAACGGCTGTTGAACCCACGTACGTAACCGTATCCACCGGCGAAAACACCAAGGTCGCCTCAATCGAAGTGCTCTCGCCCGGCCGCCCGGCGGCCGCGACAATACCGTTTGAGCAAAACAGGAATCGCGTGCGCTTCCAAATGCCCGCGCTCGAGGTCTACAACATGGCCGTCATCCGCCTTGCAAGATAACGGCGGCCAACGGCCCGGCATCGATCCGGTACAATATCCGCCAGTCGAACCGCCATGATTCTCAACCGCCGGCAGTTTCTTTACACCGCGGCCGCTCCGCTTGCCGCCCGCCCTGCTCCGCCTCCCAACTTCGTCATCATCTTTCTTGACGACTCGGGCTACGCCGACTTCCACCCCTTCGGCAACCCCGCCTACCGCACACCAAACGTTCAGCGTCTCGCCTCACAGGGCTGCCGGTTCACAAACTTCTACGTCCCGCAAGCCATCTGCTCGGCCTCGCGCTCCGTGTTGCTCACCGGCTGCTACCCCGGCCGCACCAAACTGGTCGGAGCCATCGGCCCCGGCGCCCGCGGCCTCGATCCGTCTTTCGCCACCATGGGCCAGGTGCTCAAAACCGCCGGCTACCGCACCGCCTGCTTCGGCAAGTGGCACATCGGCGACCAGCCCGATACGCGCCCCAACGTCCGTGGCTTCGATGAATCCTGCGGCCTGATGTACTCCAACGACATGTGGGAGTTCCACCCCCAGCACCCCGAAGCCTATATCGGCAAGCCTCTCCAGTTCTGGGAGAGCGGCAAGGTGAAAATTGCTCGTATGACCAAAGAGCACCAGCCGATGCTCACCACCTGGTACACCGAACACGCCGTCGATTTCATCCACCGCAATCGGAAAGATCCCTTCCTGCTCTACGTGCCTCACTCCATGCCCCACGTGCCGCTCTTTTGTAGTGACAAGTTCCGCGGTAGATCGGGCGCCGGCCTCTACGGCGATGTGATCGAGGAAATCGATTGGTCCGTCGGCGAGATCGCGAAGGCGCTGCACCGGGCCGGCCTCGACGGTAATACCCTGGTCCTGTTTACGTCCGATAACGGCCCCTGGACCTCCTACGGCAATCATGCCGGTAAGACGCCGTTCCGCGAAGCGAAAGCCACCAGCTTTGACGGCGGCGTCCGCAGCGCCTGCATCGGCCGCTTCCCCGGACGCATCCCGGCCGGCTCGGTCTCGCACCGTATGTTCTCCACCGTGGACATCCTGCCTACCCTCGCTCACCTGGCGGGCGCCCGCCTGCCCTCGGACCCGATCGACGGTCTGGACGTCTGGGACCTCATCGCCGGCAAGCCCGGCGCGAAAAATCCGCACCAGTACTATCCGTTTTCCACGATCGACAGGCTGGAGGGTGTCCTCTCTTCCGATGGACGCTGGAAGCTCCACCTGCCGCATCCATACCGGACCCTGGTCCGCGCCGGAAACGGCGGCCAGGCCGGCGTCTATCGCCAGGCCCGGATCGAACTCTCACTCTTCGACATGGAAGCCGATCCGTACGAGAAAACCAACGTAATCAGCAGGTACCCTGAGATTGCCGCCCAACTGCAAACCTGGGCCGAACAGCAGCGCCGCCAGTTCTATGATTGACGCCGGAAGCCTATGAGGGTTCGCTCCAGTCCAGCACCACTTTGCCCGAAGTACCCTGCCGCATGGCCGCAAAACCCTCCCCAAAACCCGTGTACGGCAGCCGGTGCGTAATCACCGGCGCAATGTCCAGGCCGGATTCCAGCATCACCGTCATCTTGTACCAGGTCTCGTACATCTCCCGGCCATAGATGCCCTTGATGGTTAGCATGTTGAAGATCACCTTCGTCCAGTCGATCGAAAGCTCCTTCGACGGAATCCCCAGCAGCGCGATCTTCCCGCCGTGGCTCATGTTGGCCAGCATCTCGTGGAACGCATTGGCGTTACCCGAAACCTCCATCCCCACGTCAAACCCCTCGTGCATCCCCAGTCGTTTTTGTACTACCCCCAGCGGCGTCTCGCGCGCATCCACCGCCAGCGTCACGCCCACCTTCCGCGCCAGTTCCAGCCGCCATGGGTTCACGTCGGTGATCACTACATAGCGCGCCCCGGCATGGCGTGCCACCGCCGCCGCCATGATTCCAATCGGCCCGGCGCCCGTGATCAGCACGTCTTCGCCCAGTACCGGAAACGACAGTGCCGTGTGTACCGCGTTGCCGAACGGATCGAAGATCGCCGCCACCTCCAGTGGAATGCCCGGCGCATGGCGCCAGATGTTAGTCACCGGCAGCGAGATCAGCTCCGCGAACGCGCCCGGACGATTCACCCCAACCCCCGCCGTCTTCGCGCACAGGTGCCGCCGCCCCGCCAGGCAGTTCCGGCACCGCCCGCAAACCACGTGCCCTTCGCCGCTCACAATCTCGCCCGGATGAAAATCGGAGACGTTGGAGCCAACCTCCACAATTTCGCCCACGAACTCGTGGCCAATCACCATCGGAACGGGAATCGTCGCCGCCGCCCAATCGTCCCATTCGAAAATGTGCAGGTCCGTGCCGCAAATGCCCGTCTTCAGTACCCGGATCAGTACGTCATTAATTCCGATACCCGGCTCGGGAACCTCTTCCAGCCAGAGTCCCGGCTCGCGGCTTCGCTTGACCAGTGCTTTCATGCCGGCCGCCTCCAATCTTGTTTATGAGACATTTGTTCACTATCGTAGATCAGCCGCCCGTCAGGATGCAAGATATTTTCTTGGATGCTGGATCTACCGCCGCCCTCAGTGATAGATGTCCACCAGAAACATCACCGCCTCCCCCTCCCCCGCATTCACAATCGCGTGCGCCACATCGGCCCGGTAAGTCACCGAATCTCCCGCCGCCAGCACCTCGGCGTCCTCCCCCGATTCCACCCGCACCCTGCCCGACTGCACCGTCAGAAACTCCCGCGTGCCCGTGTAGTGCGCCTCGCTGCGCAGCGCCCCGCCCCGCCCCAGCCGCACTTCGTAAAACTCCACGTCCTTTTCCAGGTGCAGCGGCGAGAGCGTCCGTACCCGGCAGTTCCTCTCCGAACGGAAATGAAACGCCCGGTCCGCGGCGCGAATCACCTCCATCGAAGACGCGCTCCCCGGCGATTGCACCAGTTCCCCAATCGACAACTCGAACGCATGCGCAATCGCCATCGTCACCGCCAGCGTCGGATTCGCCTGCCCCCGCTCGATCTGGCTCAACATCGCCCGGCTTACTCCGCACCGCTGCGACAGCGTCTCGAGCGACCATCCCCGCTGCGCCCGCAACCTCTTTACCCGCACCGAAAGCTGCGCCGCAACCGCCGCCGGCGAGCGCGATGGCTTCACACTCTTCTTCATCGCCGTGGCCGGCTTTTTAGCGTTCACCATACCAGACACATTCTTTCATAATGGCCGGACCAAAACATGTTCCTCGCACCCTACAATGTTACGGTGGACCAACCAAAGGAGAATTCTGAATCCCATGGCGAAACTCACCCGGCGAACGCTGCTCACCATCGCCCCCGCGGCGTATTCCCATGCCGCCGCCCCTGCTGCCCCCCGCCGCTTCCAATTCGACTCCACCCGCTTTCTGCTCGACGGCCGGCCCTTCACCATGATCTCGGGTGAAATGCAGCCCGCGCGAATTCCCCACCAGTATTGGACCCACCGCATCCGGATGGCCAAAGCCATGGGCTGCAACACCATCGCCTGCTACGTTTTCTGGAGCTTCCACGAGCCGGCCGAGGCCCGCTTCGACTTCACCTCTCCCGAACGCGATATCGCCCGCTTCCTCCATGCCTGCGCCGCCGAAGGCCTCCCCGTCATCCTCCGCCCCGGCCCCTACTGCTGCGCTGAATGGGACTTCGGCGCGCTTCCACCCTACCTGCTCCGCATCCCCGACATCAAAATCCGCTGCCTCGATCCGCGCTACATGGCCGCCGCCGGCCGCTACCTCCGTGCGCTCGCCCGCGTCATCAAGCCTCTTATGTGGCACCAGGGCGGACCCGTCCTGATGGTTCAAATCGAAAACGAGTACGGCAGCTACGGCAACGATCGCGCCTATCTCGAACGCCTCCGCCAAATCTGGATTGACGAGGGCGTTCAGGGCCCATTCTTTACCGCCGACGGTCCTACGCCCGCCCTGCTCGAAGCCGGATCGCTCCCCACGGCCGCCGTCGGTCTCGATGGCGCTCCCACCGCCGAAGGCTTCGACCTTGCGCACAAGATGCGTCCCGGCGTGCCGGTTCTTGCCAGCGAAGTCTACCCCGGCTGGCTCACCCACTGGGGAGAACCCTGGGCCCGGGTGAAAACCGAAAAACTCCTCGGCCAGGTTCGCTTCCTTCTCGATAACCACCATTCGTTCAATCTCTATCTGGTCCACGGTGGAACCAGCTTCGATTTCATTGCCGGCGCCAACTCTGGCGGCAAAGGCTATCAGCCCGACGTCACCAGCTACGATTACGACTCCCCCATCAACGAACAGGGCCGTCCCACCCCCAAGTACCACGCCCTGCGCAGCCTCTTCGCCACCCCTGCCACCCCCGCAATCCCCGAGCCAATCCCGGCCATGTCCGTATCGCCCATCACGCTCCGCCCGCACGCCTCGCTATGGGATAACCTCGGCGCGCCGCTCGCCAGCATTCAGCCCCGCCCCATGGAGGAATACGGCCAGTACCAGGGCTTAATCGTTTACGAAGCCGCGTTGATCGGCCCCAAGAGCGGCAAACTCGTTCTCACCCACCTGCACGACTACGCAACCATCTTCGTGGACGACGCCTACATCGGCACGCTCGACCGCCGCCAGGCCCAGTCCACCCTCGAACTGCCCCCGCCCGCCACCGCCACACCCCGGCTCACCATCCTGGTCGAAGCCATGGGCCGCATCAACTTCGGCCCCCAAATGATCGACCGGAAAGGAATCACCGATCACGTCACCCTGAACAACACAACCCTGATGAACTGGCGTGTCTACCGGTTGCCGCTGGAATGCGACTGGGTGGAAGCCCTCAAGCCCGCGCCCGCCGGCCACCGCCCCGGCGTCTTCTTCCGCGGTGAGTTCCACCTCGCCACCGCCGCCGACACCTTCCTCGATCTCTCCCACTGGACCAAGGGTATCGTCTGGGTCAACGGCCGCAACCTCGGACGTTATTGGAACATCGGCCCCCAGCAGCGCCTCTTCTGTCCTGGCGTCTGGCTGCGGCAAGGTTCGAATCGCATAACCGTCTTTGACCTCCACCAGACCGAACCGGCGCCCATTGCAGGCTTTCCCGAAATGAACGTCTGAGGCGCGCTGCTACTGCACCAGTCCCAGTTGCTCCCGCGCATAAGCAACACTCGAGCGCACATTCGCCTGCTCCAGGCCAAGGCGCGCCTCCCGGCTCATCGCATCCGGCCGTGCCAGCGGCGCCGCTGCCCGGTTCGCCCGCACCCGCCGCAGCGCCCGCGCCAGGTACACGCCGTTACGATCCCCGAACGTCGCCCAGTACTTCTCCGTCAAACATGGAATCTGCAACGGATTGCGCGTCAGCATGTCCAGCGAGAATCGCACCCGCGGCCGCGCCCGCCGTATGATCCCCAGCATCTGCTTCAATGGCAGGAACCCCTCGCCCAACGCCACCTCGGACATCAGGAAACCGCCTTCGTACTCCTCCACCGCAACGTCTTTAATATGGGAGTTCACCGCAAACGGAGCTAGCGCCCGGGCCACCTCCAACGGATCGTCCAGCAGCGCCACGTTGTTCCCCCAGTCGATGCATGCCCCCAGGTATTCGCTCGAATATCCCTTCAGCAGTGGAACCATCTCCGCCGCCGTCCAGTCTTTGTGGTTCTCCATCCCCAGTGGGATCCGAACCCTCTCCACAATCCGCACCGCGCTCGCCAACCGCCTGTGCGACTCCTCCACAAACCCCTTCCACTCCTCTCGCGTGGAGAAGTTCTCGTACCGCCGGCCCGTCAGGCACACCGACCGCAAACTCAACGCCCCCGCTTCCTTCGCTGCCCGCGCCACCGCTTCAAAGCGCGGCTCATCGCCATTGGGCAGCGCCAGGCTCACCTCCACATACATCCCCAACCGCTCTGCCCGCTCGCGAAGCGCGCGGATCAACTCCCGGCCTCCCGTCGCCGGCAAAGCCACCTGCACGCCTCCAGCGCCCCGCTCGTAAGCGTATTGAAGATACTCCAGCGCCGGCTTGCGCTCGCCCGCCACAATGAAACAGTCCGGCGAAAAACCCATCGACGAGCGCGCCGGCCCCATCGCCGCCACCGCTGCCGAGCCGAGAAACCCGCGCCGCGTCATAACCGGAAACTCCGCAGCGTCTCGTCCCAAGGCTTGCGATACGGCCGCTCCAGCAGCGCGGAGGCTTCGCGGTCATCCACTACTTCTTCTTTAACGGCATCCCACCGCAGCCGCCGTCCCAACCGTAAAGAGAGGTTTGCCAGATGGCACGAAACCGCCACCAGGTGCCCCTGCTCGACATCCGCCACCGGAAGCTTCCGCGACTTCACACAATCCAGGAAGTTCCGCGTGTGAGCAGGCAGCGGATCGCTCCCCGCCTCGCCGCCCTTCACCACTCCGGTGCGCGGCCGTGGCTTCCCTGCGTGCACCGCCTGCGGATGCCCCGGTGGCCGCGACCACTGCGGGATCTGCCCCTGCGCCGGAATGTCCAAATCCGGATACACCTCAAAGCCGCTCCGCCCGATCATCATGCTCCCCTTGGTGCCGAACAGTTCCGTCCCCGCTCCCTCGCCGCGCCCGCCGCTCGCCTCCCGAATCGAAATGATGATGTTGAAATCCGGATACTCCAGAATCGCGTCCTGAACATCCGGAGTCTCCCCGTTATCCTGCAAGCAATGCCGCCCGCCGCTCGAGTATGCCGCCCTGGCCGAATTCACCTTCAGCGCATAATGCACCAGGTCGATATCATGCGCCCCCAGGTTCGTCATCTGCCCGCCCGAGTAGTCCCAGAACCACCGGAAATTGTACAGCGCCCGGTTGCGGTTATACGCCCGCGCCGGCGCCGGCCCCTGCCATAGCTCATAATTCATCCCCGCCGGAGGAGCCGAATCGGGTGGATTGCCGAAACCGGGCATCACGTTGCGAAACGTCCCAATGCGCACGCTGTGGATCCGGCCAATGTGCCCCGCCCCAATCAGCCGCAGCACCTCGGGGAAGTGATCCCCGCTGCGCCCCTGCGTTCCCACCTGCACCACCCGCTGGCAGCGCCGCGCCATGGTAGTCATCCATCGCCCTTCACGCACGAACAGCGTCATCGGCTTTTCAACGTAGACATCCTTTCCCGCCGCGCACGCCATCATCGTCTGCAAAGCGTGCCAATGGTCGGGAGTGGAAATCACCACTGCATCGATGCCTTTATCATCCAGTACGCGCCGGAAATCGCCAGAAGCCGCCGGATGGTTGCCACAAGCCGCCCGCGCCGCCTCCTGCCGCGGGGTGTAAACGTCGCAAACCGCCGCCGCCTCCACATCCGGCTGCTGCCGGAAATCGGAGATGTGCCGCATCCCGATCAGCCCGCACCCGATAAACCCCACGCGGATCCGCTCATTCGCCCCCACAATCCGGCCATAGGACAAGGCGCCGGCCGCACCCAGAAACGCCCGCCGGGAAGAAGGACTGTTCATAGTAGGAAAGAGTATATGTGGGAGACAACCCGCCAGGCAAGCTGCCGCCGCGCGCTACGACGCCCACGGGTTCCGCATCGACAAGTTGCCCCCCTGGCGGCGCAACCCCATGACGCAAAGGACGCGATGAAAACCAGATCGGTTGAGTCAATTTTTCGTGCTATCTTGGGAACCGTGCGGGCGTGGCGGAATCGGCAGACGCATCGGACTTAAGCGTAAACTTGAGTGCTCGCCGGGAAACTGGCGATGCAGAACTGCTCAAATTCGGGGAACCCTACAAGTTGGCGATCCCGAGCCAAGCCCGGCCCGAATCGGCCGGGAAGGTGTAGAGACTAGACGGGCAGCACCTAACGCTCGGACCCAAATCCGGGCCACGGTGAAGGGATAGTCCAGACCCCAAACCCCATCGCGAAAGAGGTGGGCGGCGGCGAAAGCCGTAGCAGGGCATGAAAATCCGTTGGACCGCAAGGTCCGTGAGGGTTCAAGTCCCTCCGCCCGCACCAATTCTTTCGCGTTCCGGCCCGCCAACGCCGGCAGGAGCGGAGTTGACCTGGCGTTTTCAACAAGCTCTTAGACGCGAGGGGTCCTGGTGCTTATAAGTGATGAATTGTTCCCGATGCCCCAGGATTTCCGGGCGTGTCAGCTTGCCCGCCGCCACCGCGGTAATCAGCGAGAATAACTCCTCGGCGGCTCCCGTCATGGTCACCTCGCCCGTAAGCACGCGGCTGGCGTCGAAATCCATATCGTCTTGCAGGCGATGAAACGTCTCGCGATTCCCGGTGATCTTTATCAATGGCGCGATCGGGCTTCCTATAACACTCCCGCGGCCGGTAATAAACAACACGATGTGCGCGCCGGCCGAAATCAGGTCCATGATGCCTTCCGTATCATTGGGGTTCGTATAGCCGAATTGCATAAAGTGTTCATCCGGCACGCTGTCCAGAAGCCATAATCCAGGCCCGCCCGGCTGTTCCGCAACACGGATGACGCCCTGAATGGGACTGCTCCCGCTTTTCACAAAAGCTCCCATGCTCTTCTCTTCAATCGTCGTGAGTCCGCCCGCGAAATTACCCGGCGAGATCGAGTATTGGCGAACGGACCGGCAATACCGTACCGCCTTGTCATAGGCTCGCGATACGGCCGCTCTTGCCTCGTCCGTAGCCGCCCGGCTGCGCAACACCTCGCCGAGACCGATCATCTCCACCGTCTCCTCGAAAACCGCCGTCCCCCCGCGTCCTACCAGCAGGTCGAAGAACCGGCCTACCACCGGGTTTCCAGCCAGCCCGGACGTGCCGTCCGAGCCGCCGCACTCCGCCCCTACCACCAGTTCGTTAACAGACATCGGAGCCAGGCGCGCGCTCTCTCGCATGGTGTCGCGAAGGCTCCGTACGATCCGCTTTCCGAGCTCGATACTCTTCAACGTCCCGCCGTGCTCCTGGATATAAAACCACTCCGCGGGACGTCCCGACTTACGCACAACCTCGGCGATCTTCGCCGGCTGCGTGTATTCACACCCGAGGCCGACCGCCAGCACCGCCCCCACATTCGGGTGCCGGGCCAGCGCCAGCATCAAACGGATGGCATAGGCATTGTCGTAACAGCCCGAAAACCCCACCACGTGAGCATCCGGCTCGCCCCTGGCAATCTCCAGCGCCACATGGCTGGCACACTCTACCGTGTAGACCACCAGCACGACGTTACGAATCCCCTTGCGGCCGTCATCGCGAAGAAAGCCCTGAAAACTCAAAGGATTATTCATACACGACATCGGTCGGCGCTCCTGTTTCAACGTCCAGTGTCGAAGAACGCTCATCCACCCGGCTGCGGCAGTTGTGCAGGTGAATCCACTCGCCCGCGCGAATCGGTTGGGTAGCCACGCCGATTGGGATCCCGAATTTGATGATGGCCGCGCCCGGTTTAATGTCGCATAACGCCACTTTATGTCCCAGGCGAATCGGCTCAACCAGAGTCACACCCGCCGGGCTGCCTCCTATCACTTCCACGCCGCCCCCGTCACAGTCCTCCAGCAGCGTGGCTGCATTATCGTCTGCGTGGATCTGAAAGCATTTCTTCATGGTCTTCTACCCGACTCGCCCGTCGCCTCTGCCCATCGGCTCGACTCACATTCACACCTAATTCTCGTCTAATTCTGTAATTTCTGTAATTACTTGCGATAACCGTCCCGCGGCCCGGCTGAATCCATGCCCTAAACTGAAGCCGGAGAATCCATCGTGCGTTCCGCTGCTCAAATCGAAGCTTCACGCCGCAACGGCGCCCTGTCCCGAGGTCCCAAAACTCCCGCCGGCAAAGCCCGCGCCTCTCGTAACGCGCTCACCCACGGCCTCACCGCCCGCAAGCACGCGATCCTCTTCGCCCAAGCCGAACTCGAAGAGGCTGCCCATTTCCGCGCCGCTCTCATCGCGCGCTTCCGTCCTGCTGCGCCGGAGCAGATTCTTTTGGTGGATCAGGCAGCCCACGCTCATCTTCACCTGTGCCACGCCGCGGCCGCCGAAACCGAAGCCCTTAACCGGATTCTCCGCGCTACTCCCGCTGCGTCCCGCCCACCAGCCCTCCCCATCGAAAACCCCGCTGTCACAAAGGCCATGCGGGCGTTTCACCGGCTTCAATCCCGCTGGCAGCCGGTCTTCTTCAGGACTCTCTCCAGCCTCATCCGGATGAATGCAAAAAAATCGCAAAACGAACCCGGGAAATTATCCGAACTTCAGTCCGAAATCCCTATTCCGCAACAACTTGCCGCTCACCCAACGCAAGACGCGCCCTCAGTCGAGCCGCTTCATCCCGATACCGTTCGTGGTCTCCCAGGCAGCCAGCACCCCGCCCTCGGGCAGCGCCGTCAAACTGACGAAACTTCCGTTCGCCGCCAGCGGCGCCGCGCCCGCTGCCCCCGGCCGCAAGACCTCCAACCCGCCGCCCCGCGCCCACGCCACAAACGGCCCGTGCGCGGTTTCCGCGATCGCAACGTCCTTGCCCGTCCCCACCATCCGCTCCGGTCCCATATCCCGCGCAACGTACACCGCGCCTTCCCGCCGCCACGCCGTAATCGCCCCTCCATCGCCCGCCGTAATGCCGCCTCCATCCATCGGACACGCATCCAGCTTCCACGTTCCCCGCCCTATTTTTCGCGCCGCTTCAAAATGCGCCCCATCCCGCGAACTCGTCACATAGAGGTCCCGCGCGCCATCCACCACGTTCCTCCACATCACCCACACCCGCCCCGTTTCATCGAACGCCAGCGACGGATCGCAACACTGGCAGATCGTTCCCGAAGGCGATGCATAAATCTCCACATTCCTTCCCCATCGCCGGCCGCCATCGCTCGATCGAGCCCCATACAAGCGGGTTCCCTTTGCCCGCAAGTCCAACCAGACCGCGAACAGGTTGCCCCTTCCATCGGCGGCCATCGCGTGCAACCCCTCCCGCGCCGCGCCGCTCGTATCGTTGATCACGCCCGCCGGCGCCCACGTCCTTCCGCCGTCAACCGACCGCCACGCCCTCAACTCGCCGCTGCCCGGCTTCTCACCGGTTACGGCGGAGATCACCACCGCTCCCGGAACCATCGCCACTCGCGGCCCACGATGATGCCCCAAAGCCAGTGCCCCTGCATCGGCCACCTTCACCGGCGCGGAAAAACTCCGGCCCTCATCCGCCGACGCAGTAAAATAAATCGCCTTCCCCGCGCCGAACGTCATCACCACTTTTCCCTGCCCGGCCGCCATCTGCGGCTGCCTGGCCCCGGCTGGAACGGGACCGGCAATCGAAGCCATCAGGATCGCCATTGGCAAAAGCATCATACTTCTTATCTTCGCTCCAACCGCGCCGTGCGATATCCTGGCTTCCAAATGCTGGCTCTAACCAACGCAACGGTGTTCGATGGCCGCGGCGGCCCCCCCATCGCCGCCGGAGTGTTCTGCGAGGACGGCCGAATCACCGGCGTCACTACCGAAACACCGCCGGCCGGCGCCGAGATTACCGATTGCGCCGGACTCGCCATAGCCCCCGGCTTCCTCGATCTCCACAGCCACTCCGATCTCCAGGTACTCGATGCCGCCCGCACCGAAAAGCTGAAGCAGGGCGTCACCGCCGAACTGGTGGGCAACTGCGGTTTTTCGGCCTTCCCCTGCGCCCGCGACGCCACCGAACTTCGCTCCTTCGCCGGCGGTATCTTCCGCGAACAAGGAGATTGGGGCTGGCCTTCCGCCGCCGCATATTTCCGCCGGTCCCATCAGGCGCCCGCCGGCCAGGGTGTCTTCTCCCTAACCGGCCATGGCTCCTTGCGGGTCGCCGTGACCGGCATGCGGCAATCCATCACTCCCGAAGAATCAAGCGCCATCGCCAACCTGCTTGAAGCGTCGCTCGATGAGGGCTCGGCCGGCCTCTCCACCGGCCTGATGTACGCTCCCGGCTCCGCCGCCGGCTTCGACGAACTCGCCCCGTTGTGCCGCACCGTCCGCAAGCACGACCGCCTTTACGCCACCCACATGCGCAGTTACATGGGCGGCCTCATCGATGCGGTCGACGAACAGTTGAACCTCGCCCGGGCCACCGGTTGCCGCCTGCAGATCTCCCACCTCCAGGCCGCCGGGCGCGCCAATTGGGACCTCCAGCGCCGGGCTATCGACCATATCGAGGCCGCGGCCCGCGAAGGGGTGGATGTCGAGTTCGACATCTACCCGTATCAATGCGGCAGCACCGTGCTCACCCAGTGGCTACCCGATTGGGCGCTCGATGGCGGCATGGACTCTCTCTGCGCCCGCCTCTGTGATCGCGCCGCCCACGGCCAAATCGCCCAAACCGTCCGCTCCACCATGGCCCAGACACCGGAAGACATCACCATTACCGGAACCCGCACGGAGGCGAATCAGTTCGCCATCGGCCTCCCGCTTTCCGCCCTGGCCGCGCGCTGGAATATGGAGCCGGTGGACGCCATGCTGCGGCT
Organism: Bryobacterales bacterium; assembly: GCA_020854055.1. Taxonomy (GTDB): domain Bacteria; phylum Acidobacteriota; class Terriglobia; order Bryobacterales; family Bryobacteraceae; genus JADZGD01. Next base: position 33,649 of record JADZGD010000011.1, read on the forward strand.
GCTGCTCGAGGAGCACGGAGCCGTCAACGTCGTCTCCTTCAACCAGAGCGAGAGCAACCTTCGCCAACTGCTCGGGCACCCGCTCTGTACGGTAATCAGTGACGGCTTTTACGTTCGCGGCCTGCCGCACCCCCGCCTCCACGGCGCCTTTCCCGAACTGCTCGGCGGCGTCGTGCGCGAGCGCCGCTGGCTAAGCCTTTCCGAGGCCATTCACAAAGTCACCGCCAAGCCTGCCGCCCGCCTCGGATTAAAAGACCGCGGCGTAATCGAACCCGGCGCCCGCGCCGATCTGGTCGTCTTCGACGTTGCCCGCATCGCCGCCCGCGCCACCTACCAGCAGCCGGAACAGGATCCCACCGGCATCGCCGCCGTCCTGCGCGGCGGCATACTGGTCGCCGGAGAACGCCTTGTCCGCTAATCGCAACCTCCGCCACCGCCAGCCAGTCGAACGAAAGTCGTACCGCTCTGTTTGGCCCGTTCGTCATAATACTTATATGGCGACTCGTTTCTCTGCACTCTTCCTCCTTCTCGTCGGTGTGTGCGGCGCTATTCTCGCTCAGCAAGCCCCCCCGCCGGCCGCTGACGCCAAGGACCGCGTCAAAGCGGCGCGCGAACTGGCCAAACAGGGCAGCGCTGCCATTCCCGCGCTCACCCCCTATCTATCGGATCCGGAAGTGGACGTTCGCGTGGAAGCCGTCAAGTCGTTGGTCGACATCGGCACCCAGCACAGCATCGACCCGCTGCTCAAAGCCACCCGCGATAATGACCCCGAAGTGCAGATCCGCGCCGCCGAAGGATTGGTCAATTTCTATTACCCCGGCTACATCAAGACCGGATGGACGGCATCGGTGCGCCGCGTGGGCACCCGCATCATGAGCCGCTTCAGCGACACCAACGACCAGGTCATCGATCCCTACATCCAGGTTCGGCCCGAGGTGATTCAGGCCCTGGGACGCTTGGCGCGTAGCGGGTCCAGTCTCGATTCGCGCGCCGCCGCGGCCCGCGCCGTCGGCGTGCTCCGCGGAAAGGCCGCCATTGACGACCTCGCCGCGGCCATGCGCAGCAAGGATGATGCGGTGATCTACGAATCGCTCGTCGCCATGCAGAAAATTCGCGACCCGGAATCCGCCCCTAAAATATTTTTCCTGCTTCGCGATTTCAACGAGAAAATCCAGATCGCGGCGCTGGAAACGGCCGGTTTGTTGCGCAACCCGGCCGCCCTTCCCGAGCTGAAGGAATCTCTCTCCCGCGCCCGCAATAACAAAGTCCGCCGCGCCGCCCTGGCCGCCATCGCCATGATACCCGACCCCGCGAATCGCCCTCTTTTCACCCAGTACTTCAACGATAAGGATGAGGGTCTGCGCGCCGCTTCCGCCGAAGGTTTCGCCCGCATTGGAACCGGCGCCGATGTCAGCATGCTTCAAACGGCATTCGAATCCGAAAAGAAAATGGCGCCCCGGCTATCGCAGGCCTTCGCCCTGGTGAGCCTGGGACAAAACGCCACCAGCGAGTTCGCGCCTCTCACTTACCTGGTGAATACGCTGAACTCGAAGTCGTACCGCGGAGTGGCCCTGCCGTTCCTGGTCGAACTGTTGCGAAGACGGGACAATCGTGAGGCGGTCTATACCATCCTGCCGCGGGCTACCAAAGACGAAAAGATGCAGTTAGCGCAGGCGCTCGCCCGAAGCGGCGGGACCGACAGCGTGGCGCCCTTGGAAAATCTGGTGAGGGATGGGGATGCGGACGTATCGGATGAAGCAGGGCGAGCTCTGCGTAATCTGAGAGCCCGCACTACCTGAGTCTGCAGCAGCCGGATGGCCGGCCGGATACTTTACTTCGCCTTTTTCTGCTTCTGCTGGCCAACACGAACCTTGACGTGCGCCAGTCTGGCCTCCTGGAAGGCCTTGTGGTCGTGACGGGCCACCGCATCCGCCAGATACTCATCGACGTTCACGCTCTTGGGCAGAACGGTCATCACCGTGAAGTTGTCCCCGCAGGTCGGGCAGAAAGGGCGAAAACGCTTCACATTCGGAATTGCCATATGGTTCTTATCTTAACACGGCGTTTTGGCCGGTCCCCGCTGGCCTACCAGGTCTGCAAGCGCGTTCGCCAGCTCCGGATAGCGGAACTCGAATCCCGCTTCCATCAGCCGGGCGGGCAGCGCCCTCTGGCTCGCCAGCAGGACCTCCGCCATCTCGCCGAATACCAACCGTAGGGCGAATGCGGGCGCGGGAATTATGGCCGGACGCCGCAAAGCCGCCGCCACCGCCCTGACAAACTCCGCGTTTCTCACTACCCCCGGCGCGGTAGCATTGACCGGACCCGCAACCCGGCCATCCTCCAGCACTTTCTCAAAGATTGCAACCAGGTCTTTCAAATGGATCCACGAAATCCACTGCCGCCCGAACCCGAAACGCCCGCCAATCCCCATCCGGAACGGAGTCAGCATCTTCGCCAACGCGCCACCGCCCCCATCGAGCACCATGCCGATACGGGTCGATACCACCCGGCATCCAAATTGCTCCGCCCGGGAGGCTGCATCCTCCCACGCCTGGCAAACCCCGGCTAAAAAGTCCGCGCCCGGTCCCGAGTCCTCCCTCAAGGTCTCCTCGCCCCGATCGCCGTAGTAGCCAATCGCCGATCCGCAAATCAGCACGCCCGGAGGCCGCTCTGCCTGCCCGATCGCGCTTACCAACCGGGACGTACCCTCGATCCGGCTCTCCCGGATCTGGGCTTTCGCGGCCGCCGTCCAACGCTGTGCGATCGGTTCCCCCGCCAGGTGGATCACCGCCCCAGCGCCCTCTACGAGACCCACCGGAAACTGCCCCTCCGCCGCATCCCACTCATCGTGCCGCACCGGTGTCACGTGGTGGCCCTTGAGCTTGAGACAGCGGCTGAGCCTGGTGCCGATAAACCCGCCTGCTCCCGTCAGCACAACGCGCATCTCAGCCGCCAATATACCAGCCGCCGCGGCTTCATACCTCTTTTTCGACCTGCCGCTACAATTAAAGGAGCATCATGCGAGCATGGAATCGCGCCAGGCTCCTCTGGAGTTACCTCCGGCGCCACACGCGGGTGAATGCCCTGCCGGTCGAGTACATCGTCGAAACCACGGCCAAATGTAATCTCTACTGCCCGATGTGCCCGCGCGAATCGCACCCCCAGCCCAAAGAAGACATGCTCGACGGTATCTTCACCCGGCTGGTGAACGAATCGGCCCGCTCGGCCGAACACATGATGCTGATCGGACTGGGCGAGCCGCTGCTCGACCCCTCCATCTTCAACCGCATCGAGTACTGCGCCGAGCACGGCATCTCCACCCTCCTCTCCACCAACGGCACCCTGCTCGACGAAAAAGCCGCTGACCGCCTCCTCTCCACCCGGCTCGATCACATCACCCTGAGCTTCGACGGCGCAACCAAGGAGAGCTACGAGTTCTACCGCAAAGGCGCCCGCTTTGAAAAGGTGAGGGACAACTTCGTGCGCTTCGCCCGCATGAAGCACGAGCGCCGCTTGCCCGTGCAGATCGTCGTCCAGATGGTGGTCATGGAACGTAACCGCAACGAGACCGAAGAGTTCGTACGCTTCTGGTCGGCAGTTCCCGGTGTCGATCAGGTCCGGCTGAAAGAGGATGAAACCAACCTCATGCAGCCCGAGGCCGGCCACCAGTCCGCCGACTGGAGGTGGCCCTGCCATTACCTGTGGCGCGGTCCCATGTATGTGAAGCACAACGGCGACGTCTATCCCTGCTGCCAGAGTTACATGCTGGACGGAAAACCCGTCGGCCACCTCGGCAAACAGTCGCTCGAAGAGATCTGGAACTCGCCCGGGATGCGGCAAATGCGCGAGTTGCACGCCCTCGGCCGGGCCAACGAAATCGATATTTGCTCGCGCTGCCTCATCAACATCCCCCACCCCGCGCTGGTCGTCGGCAGCCTGGTCTTCCACGGCCGCACCGTGCGCCGCCTATTGCCGCTGATCGAGCGCCTGCAACACTGGGGGAGACTTCCCATTCGCCTGCTGACCCCGCCCGCGCCGCATTCCGGCGATCCGGCGAAAACGCTCATCCAGATCGAAGGTCCGGTGGGTCCGGCGCCAAAGTCCGGCGACTGAAGCGCGGAGTCGGGCGTTACTGGTCGATGGCCTTGCGCAATTTGCGGAACTTGGACTTCAGTTCTTCGCTGGCGTCGCGAATCTGAGCTGTGTCGTAAATCACCCGGGGCGTGAGAAAAACCACCAGTTCCGTGCGGTCGCGGGTGTAACTGCGGTTCCCGAACGCCGCCCCCACAATGGGTAGCCGGTGCAGCAAAGGGACACCCGAGCTGCTCATGCCGTTGCTCTCGTTGATGATGCCGCCGATGGCGATCGTATCGCCGTCCTCCACCGTGACCTGCGTCTGCACGGTGCGCTTGGAGAAAGAAGGCGACTGAATTGCCGACGTCGAAGACGGAGCCTGCGGCGAGCTCACTTCCTGGTTGATCACCAGCGTCACAACGCCGCTGGGATTCACGCGCGCCATGATGTTCAGCGTGACGCCGGTGCTGCGATTGGCGATCGAGTTGGCGAATAACGAGTTGCCGCCCTGCTGTACTCCCGTGACGGCCTGCGCCGTCAGCGTTGGCACCTCCTCGCCCACGTTGATTGAAGCGGGAATGCTGTCGGTAGCGATGACGCTCGGTTCGGAAAGAGTCTTCGTCTTGCTTGCGTTCTCGCTCAACGAAAGCGCGCCCAACAACTCGCGGCTCTTGCCCACCAGAAGGCCGGCCGTGAGCGTGGTGTAAGGCGCAACCATCGATCCCTGAAACTGATGCGCAAAGCTGGCGGTGTTGGCCCCGCTGGCGCCCAGCCGCTGCAGATATGCGGAGACTCCGCTGGCGAAAGCGCCGCTGAGAGTTACCTCCACAACCTTCGCTTCGATCAGAACCTGTCTCGGTGGAATATCGAGCTGTTTCAATAGCCGCAGGATCGACTCGTATTCCTCCGGAGTCGCCTGAATCAGAATCGTGTTATCCATCGGATTGGGAACAATCTGCGGACCTCTCGCCGCGGCCCTCGCCGTGCTCCCTGTCAGATACTGCCCGGTTTGGTCGGCGGATGGGCCAGGAGCCGCGGCCGTGCCGGTACCTGAAGCCGGAACCGGAGTCGAAGTCGTGCCGAGGGGCGGAACGCCCGAGCTGATGATCGAATTGGGAAGGCCCCCGATCATCGGGTTCATTCCGTACATGCCCCCGCCATACATCCCGCCGCCGTACATTCCTCCACCATACATCCCGCCCATGCCGCCCATACCGCCCATGCCGGAGTACATACCGCCGCTCCCATACATCCCGCCGCCATACATCGATGCCCCATACATACCGCCGCCCATGCCGCCCATACCGCCCATGCCGCCCATCATTCCCATCATGCCCATCATCCCCATCATGCCCATCATGCCGCCGCCCATATAAAGCGACATGACGGCGATTCCGATGAACTCGGCGCGGCCGTACTTCACCCGATAGACATAGTTATCCACGGAGCCCGACGGCGCGGCGACCGCGATGTCCAGCTTCTTCAACCACTCGGAGACCTGGCTGAAAACGCCGGGGTTGCTGGCAATCGCGATCAGCGTGTTGATCCGGTCAAGCGGAAGAAACTTGATGGTAGATAGCCGCTCGTTCAACGAGATCGACTTAAAGATCTTGTCCAATTCCTTGGCCAGATCCGTGGGCCGGCTGTTCTTGATGTCAAACAGGCGCACACGCTGTCCGGCCAGCGTGTCGCTATCGAACATGGCGATCAGTTCCATGGTGCGCCGCATGTTCCGGCCGCTGTCCAGGATCATGAGCAGGTTCGCCGGCGCATACGTATAGACCTTGCCCCCATGGCCGAGAAACGGCTCCAACAGCTTCGATAGCTCATCGGCGTTCACATATTTGAGAAAGACCAGATTCAGCCGCACACGGTCGTCTTCGGGTATCGCCTGCGCCTGCTTCTCTTCGGGAGCCAGTGGCTGGCTGGCAACATCTACCAGCGGAACGATGCGATAGACCGGGCCATTCTGCACCATGGCAAATCCATTGATGCGCAGCACCAGGTCGAGCAGCGCGCGCGTGTCGATGGATTTGGTCTCTCCGTAGGTGAATAGCGTGACCGAGCCCTGCACCTTCGGATCGAGAACATAGTTGATCTTCAACTGCCGCGCTAACAGATCGATCACCGTGGTGAGCGAGGCATTGTCCAGATTGAGACTGCCCGTTTCCGGGCCTCCCGGGCCGGCAGTCTGCGGAATGGTAACCGGTACCGCCTTCTTGGTGTGGACCGGTTTGTCCGCAACCTGGCCGGTAGCCGGAGCCGCCTCCTCCGGCGGGCGATTCAATTTGTCCGCCGAGGGACCGAAGCCGGGAGGAATGACAACAGGGGTCTGCGCCACCAGTAGCGAAGCCAGCGCCACGGCGGCACAACCGATTCGGATGGGCTGCGAAAACATCGGCCGTTACTCCTGGCCGCCCGCGGCGGCGCCCCGCGGCGCCGCGTCCGCTTTCTTGCCCTGGTAACGCTCCCAAACACGGCGTTCGTACGCGCTCAAATCACTCTTCCTGGTGGTCCACTTAAGCAGGCCGAAAGGGCCGGGCCGGGTAAACTCGATGGCATCGCCCTTATCCGTGGCCGTGGCCATATCCACGGCCCGCCGGTCCACCACGGTCTCACGATCATATTCGGGATGGTCGGCCACGGCCAGTTTGGCCAGAGTGAATGGCGTGCGCCGGTAGATCCACTTCTTCCCTTGCGGATCGGTATATTCCCACGTATTCGGGCTGACCAATTTCGCGCCGGCCGGAAGTCTTGCCAGCATCGGATCCGCCCGATCCGTCTTGTAAGCGCCGGTCTTCGGCGCCGCCTGGGCGTTGGCCGGCTTTGCGGAATCGGAGGCGGCGCCGGCCGCTAGCGCTGTCCCCAAACACAATACTGCCGTGATCAGCTTCTTCATCGAATTTCCTTATGGTTTACCTACCGGCTCCCAGCGGCAGAAGCCGCCAAATGGAGTCGCATTCTTCACTAATCTCAGGCCGTTGACAACGGTCCCCGCCGGCGTGGTGTCGCCGGGCTGGCACATGTGAAATTCCGAGCCCGGCGCCATTTCTTTACCCGGCCCCAGTTGGTTGTCCCCGCTGGAGATCTTGGTGGTACCAGCCGGCGCATCCGGCTGTGGCGCCGCAGCCGCCGCCGCTTGTTGAGGCGCCTCCACCTGGCGTTCGACCCGGGCGTTGCGGGCCGCAATCTCAGCCAGCGTCCGCCTCACCTGTTTGCCGTCCCACTCTAATACGATCTCTTCCCGGTTTACCGACACAAGCTTGAAATCGCCGATCTCGTCCCCCGGGCGGTAAGCCTTGGTGGAGCTTGCCGGCTTCTCGCTCAATAAGACGGTGGGATCGCCTCCAAAGTCGACGAAGCCATGGGAAAAAGGCAGCGCCGGCATGGGCGGAGGGGGAGCCACGTCGAGAACCACGTTGGGATTGCGGTCGCGCGAGAACAACATCTTCTGAGCTACGCCGGCATATTGCGCGGAGTTTACGCCGGCAACGGGCGGCAGCAGGGGAGCTACCGGCGCCGGCGCGGGCTTTACCTTCTGCTGGATCGCCTGCTGCCGGCGGGCCTCGGATGCGCGCCAATTGCGGCGAAACTGCCAGCCAAGACCGGCCACGGCAACCGCCAGCACCAGGTTAACAATAGCCAGTCTGCGCCTCAAAATGCCGCCAACCCTTTCTTTTCCGGCACCAGTTTGCGCGGCACCGCCGCGGAGACCGTCAGCCGCACCTGAACTGTTTTCTGCTTTGCGTTGGCCGCGCTGATGCGCACCTGGTCGGTCGCGATCAGTTCCGGCTGCTGCGTGATCCGGGCAAGCAGGTTCAGCGTGGCATCGATCGTGGATTCGAACCCGATCGAAACGGTGACCACCCCGTACGCATCTCCCAACGGGCGCGCCTGGCCCAGCTCCTTCGTCTTCAGTTCAATGTTCTCTGCCTTGGCGAGCTTCTGCATCAACTGCAACAGCATGGCCTGCGCCTGGGGAGCGGTGTCCGCGGCAAGCATTCCCTTCTCTCGCGACGCCAGATCAGCCCGCGCCTGCTCAACCAGGTGCTTCTTGCCCGGAACCATCGACGCCAGTTGCCGCATTCGGGCCACCCTCCGTTCGGCCAGCGGAATGCTATCCACCGATGCCGCAACGCCGGGTGTGGAATCACCGCTTCCGGAGAAGTAATAGATGCCTCCGGCAATCATCACCACGGCCCACAACCCAAGCAATTTGCGGTCGCGCCCCGAAATGCTCACCGCACGCCTCCCTCGCGCCGGGTGCGGATCCGGAAAACTTCGATCTTGCCGCTTTTCTGGAAGGACGTTACGAACTCGGATCCCTGAAAGAACGGCGACGCATCCAGAGTCTTCAGTAGAGGTTCGGCTTGCTCGGCCTCGCCGGCCAGGTTGACCGTGTCGAGGGTCATCTCCAGGTTGGAGATAAAAATGGGAGGCGGAAGAATGTTCGTCAGTTCATTCAGAGTGTCGATGTCGGTTCGGGTCTGCTTGCGGAAATCATCCAGCAGGCGGATCCGCGCATAAGCGTTGGCGGCTTCCCTGTCCAGCCGCGATACGAGGCTGGCCGCCGGTTCCAGTTGCTGGATCTGATGGCGAAGCGTGGCCAGGTAGCGGCGATCGGCTATCGTGCGATACGATGCCAGGCCGACCAGCAACGCCACGAGCAGCAGCGCCAGCACCAGAGTCGGAATGAAGATGGCACGCGAGGAGGAGGCCCGCTGCCCCTCCGGCAACAGATTCACGGCCGGCGCCAGGCGTGGGCAAGCCCCGGAAAGCGCCGAAGCGTAGGGCAAGGCGATAGCGTGGAAACTGGTATCTTCGGGCGTGGTTTTCGGTTGCGGCAACATGCCGGTGGCATCCAGCGTTTCCACCGTATCATCCAACCGCAACTCGGCCAGCGTCAACGTACGCGCCCGGCCTTCGGCGCCGTTCAGAAAGCAGGCCGAAAAGATGGGGCGCGAAGGGCTTTCCCCGTACGCCTCCACACCGCCGTCAAACGTTTGCAGCACCAGGAGTCCGCCCGCCGGCGGAACCGAATACAGACGCGAGGCCGAATACAAGACCGACGCGGAGAAGGTGAGCGCCGCCACCTTGACTCCGGCCTCGTTAAAAACCGTCATTACCTCATCAATCACGCCGCGCCGGGCGACGCCCACCAGCACCGAATCGGTACCGGGAATGCGCCTCCAGCCGAGCACCGCTTCATCCTCGCTAAAGGGATGGAGCGAATCGGCCTGGTAGCCGATTGCGTTCTCCAGTTCGTTGTCGGCGACGCCGGGCAGCGCAACCTGCCGCACAATGACGTCTTTGCGCGGCAGCAGCACGGTTGCGGGAATGTGCGCCGCGCCCAGTCCGCGGACAAACGCCGCATAATCGCTCCCCCACTCCGCGGCCGGCCGCTGGCGAAATTTATCCACCGCCGCCGCGCCGAGAATCGTCACTCCATTGGGGCGCGCCCGGACCACAGTCACGATCAGGTCCCGCGGTCCGATCTCGATACCAATGCCAGTTCCGATGGCGAGCCAGCGCTTCCACCCCGCAGCGATCATCTTCCGAGACCCTCCGCCACCGGCGCATTGTCATACCATCGCAGAACATCGTAGGGTCTGTCGTAGGTGCCAATGAAATGCATCTGTACGGTGACGCCAATCGAACGCGCCAGGTCGGAAAGTTTTCCGCCGGCACGTACCGGCCGGGCTGTGGCCCGCAGCGTAAAGATCGAATTGCCACCCACTCTCAATCGCTGGCCGGCCGGACCGGATGCCTGAACCAGCGCCATCAGTTCCTGCGCGCCGCGAATTGGAGCGATGCGCCGGCGCAGGACGATCGCATGGATCGTCTCCGGCGTCAGGCCCAGTGCCTGCATCAGCGCGGGATGTATGGAATTGACATCAAAGCTGCCCATCGAACCAAACACGGACACACAATCCTTCAGCCCGGGATGGGGCACCAGGTTGCCCTTCGGGCCGCGCTCATAGCTGCCATAGTAGATTTCGGGCGTCATTCCATGAACCAGCAGGAGTTCTTCCGTCTCTCCTAACGACGCATGCCGCGCCCGAAAAGACGACGGGCTGGAAAGATACAGCGAATCAAACGGGGTAATGGTGCCTGGAGGAACGAACGTCCGCCAGTCTATGATCGCCGCGGTGATCTCCCCGGCGCGGCCTGGCGGCACGCCGAGCACCATCAGCAGCCGCAACAACTCATCGGGTTGACAGACGTTGATGTTGAGCTTGGCGGTTTCCGGAACCACCTCCACCAGAGTCCGCCCCCCCGGAAAGTCGAAATGAAGATAGCTCTGCCCGTTCTCCCAGTAGCGGGCCGTCCCGTCGGGATTTCTCACTCCGGAACCGTAGGTCATATAGAGCAACGCCCGCTCCAGCGCTCCTTCGGCCAGGTAGTAGGCACGCAGCCCGTCGGCGGCGGTGGAGGTTCGCTCTGTCTCCGCGCGGACCGTGGTTGCCAGCGTGAACGCGATGGCCGAAAGCGCCGCCGACAGCCACAACACGGCCAGCAGCGCGGCGCCGCGCCGGGTGTCAGTTGTCTTCATATTCCCGGTCCATATCCCTGGTGATGCGCACCGGAATGGTCAACGTGCTCACCTGGAGCCGGGATGGGTCCGGCTCCAGCGGATCCACCTCGATGCGAATGCCCGACGGCCATCCGCGCTTCACCCATCGCTCGGTCCAGGCGGCCCTCATCGGTGGCGCCATTGCTTCCCGGTAGAGAAAGCGGCAGCGCGCCAGCTTATCAGCCAGCACGAAAGACTGGGTGCCTGCCTCGGCCGGGCGAAACTGCGGCATGGCAACGCCCAATCCCTCGTCATAGGCCAGACCGAAGCAGAACGCGCCGGTTGACAGGGGACCCGAGTACAGATACTCGTTCACCACCAGGCGCACGCCGTTGCCCTCATCTCCGGGAATCACCAGATACTCGAGAATTCGTGGATAGCCGCGCCCAGCCTCCTGCAGCGAATAGCTGGACACAAATCGCATGAGCTGCGATTCGCCCTGGAAGAAGGCGATTCGCACGCCGGACACGCCCCCTCCCGCATTGCAGTTGGCATAGACCGGCATCAGGCCGGACACTTCCTGCTCCATCACCCGGATGACGCCCTGCACCTTGCGGTTCTGAATCAGCCGCGCGTTGGTGCGCGCCATGGTGCCAAGACCCATGCGCATGGACATTAAAATGCCTACCGAAAGCAGGCTCAGCATGGAGATGGCAATCAAAAGCTCGATGAGCGTGACGCCACGTTGAAAACGACGGCGCGTCATCCCCGCGGCACTCCGATAACCGCGACATCCTCCGCGTCGAGTCTCCGGGCGCGATAGGTCTCCAGGTTGAAGTGGCGATCCTGGCCGCCCGCCTTCCACCAGATCCGCAGTTCGATTCGCTCCAGAATCTCGGAACCGGCAACGCCCGCGGGACCGCGTTCAAACGGCGTGACGCGCGCCTTCCACCCGGATTCGAGGCCCCCCATTACCTCCGGCCGGAAATTCTCCCCCATCGGAACTCCCAGGGGAATTCGCGGCAGCAGCAGAATTTCGTCCATCTTCTGCCTGGCCAGCATCGCCGCACGATCGTATTCGGTCAGACGCGCCGTGTTGCGCAGCGAGGCAGTCAGGCTGGAGAGCAAGCCGGTGACGGCGATCCCCATGATGACGGTCGCCACCAGCATTTCGAGCAGCGTAAATCCCCTGCGGTTCACTGTGGCCGCTCCACTTCGGGAACCCCGGTGATGGGATCGACCCGGACAATCCGGCGGCTCCCGCGCTTGTCAACAAGTTCCACGCCAAAGCGGGGGATGGCGCCGCCGGGCATCAGCACGACACGCCGCGGAGCCTCTTCGCTTTCACCGGCCACCTCGGGCAATACATTGAGAATCGTGATTCCGCCAGGCATCGCCAGCACACGCTCGAATCCCGCCTCTGTCGACCGCAGAGTGAGCGTTGACGCCGCGCGGGAGATGGTGACTTCCACCACCTGCTGCCGGCGTTCCGCCCGGTCGAGCGCCGCGTTGAGAAAGCTCGCCGTCTGGTCGCAGGCGGTATTCAGCCGCAACGAGTCCAGGCCGGCGCTGACCGACGGGAATGAGATCGCCGCCAGCAGCCCAATCAGCCCCAGCACAATCACCAACTCCAGCAGCGTGACGCCGGCCTGTGGCGAGCGATACCGCATCAGTTCTTCCAACTGGCGATGTCGGCGTTGATTCCCTCACCACCCGGCTGCCCATCGGCGCCGTAGGAAATCACGTCCGGCCCGTCGCCATGCTCCCCCGGATAGACATAGACATAGGGGTGTTTCCAGGGATCGAGCGGAATGTCCTTTTCGAGAAATGGCCGCAGCGCCGCCAGCCCCTGCTCCGTGGTGGGGAAGTTGCCGTTCTCCAGCTTGTATTGGGCCGCGGCATTGACCAGGTTGCTGATCTGAACCTTGGCCGCGGTGACACGCGCCTTGTCCACGTTTCCGAACATTCTCTGTCCCACCAGCGCGGCGAATAACGCGATGATGGTCACCACCACCAGCATTTCGATCAGCGTCACGCCGGCCCGCGCCGCCCGGCGCCGGTCACCCTGCGCTTCCAACGTATGATTCCTCATAGAGCTACCTCGTTGATACTGGTAATTGCTAACAGGATACTCAGGATCAGAGCACCCACCACAATTCCCATCACCAGAATAACCATCGGCTCGAGCAGCGCCGTAAAGCGCTTGATGGCTGTCCGTGTATCGGCCTCATAAAGATCGGCCATTCGGGCAAACATCGCATCCAGCCGCCCGGTCTCTTCACCCACGCTCAGCAGGTGTCCGGCCAGCGGTGGAAACACTCCCGTCTTCTTGACCGGCCCGGCGATGCCTTCACCGCGCTTCACGCCGCTGGCCACCATCTCCAGCGATCCGGCGATTTTCTGATTCTTCAGGATGGCCCGCGCGATACCCAGCGATTGCACCAGCGGCACGCTGTTGGCCACCAGCGTGGACATGGCCCGCGCGAAACGGGCTACCTCCGCCTTCAGAAGCGCGTCACCCAGAACGGGAGCCTTGAGCCGCGCCCCGTCCCACCACAGCCGCCCCGCCGGCGTGCCGATCCAGGTTCGGAACGACACCAGCCCGATCACCAGGCCCGCCAGTACGAATAAGCCATAGCGTTGGAGCGCGCCGCTCACTTCCAGCATGATCTTGGTCGGCAGCGGCATCTGCATGTGCGATTCCTGGAACACCGAGGCGAAGCGTGGCACCACGAAGTACATCAGCACCAGGATGGATGCTACGCCGACGGTGGCAAGCAGCGCCGGATAAATCATCGAGGAGATGATGTAGTTGCGCAGATCGTCGCGCGTGCGCTCGAATTCGGAAAGCCTCTCAAACACCGTGGAAAGCGATCCGCTGGCTTCTCCCGCCCGCACCATGTTGATGTACAGGTCGGGGAAATAATCTGGATGGGTGGCGAGGCTGTCGGCCAGCGAACGCCCTCCCTTCAGCACCCGGATGACGTCCATCAACACGGTGCGGAAGCGCGGCCGCTCGCAAAGCTCGCTGCTGATGGTGAGAGCGCGGTCCACCGGCACGCCGGCATTGAGCAGCGTGGAGATCTCCTGGGTGAAGAACAGCACGTCCTTGCGCTTGCCGCCTTCAAAGACCGGCATCTTCAGGTTGAAGGATCGCTTCTGCTCGCGGCCGACGTAAACCGGCACCAGCCCCTGGCGGCGCAACTCGCGGGCGATGAGCTTCTCATCGTCGCCGGTGAGTTTACCCGTCCTCACCTTGCCGTCGCCGGTCACCGCCTTGAAGTAGAACGTTCCCACCGTCAGAATTCCTGCGTCACCCGCATCACTTCGTCAGCCGTGGTGACGCCTTCGCGCACTTTCAACCAGCCGTCTTCCCGCAGGTTGCGCATGCCGTTGCGACGGGCGGCAGCGGTGATCTGCACCGCATCCTCGTTGTGCATGATCAGCCGCCGGATCTCGTCGGTCAACTCCATCAGTTCGAAGATGCCCACGCGGCCCTGGTAGCCGCTGCCGAAGCAGACATCACAACCTGCCCCACGGTAGGTCTGAACCGCTTCGCCGTCGGGCGCCATCCGTACATCGGCCGGCGTCTTGCAGCCACTGCAAATCATCCGTACCAGCCGCTGCGCCAACACCGAGACCAGCGAAGACGTAATCAGGTAGTTCTCCACACCCATATCGGTGAGCCGCGTAATGGCGCTGGGCGCGTCGTTGGTATGCAGCGTGGAGAAGACGAAATGGCCGGTCAGCGCCGAACGAATGGCGATATCGGCCGTCTCCCGGTCGCGGATTTCGCCCACCATGATGACGTCGGGGTCCTGGCGGACAATGTGCCGCAAACCGGCCGCGAACGTCAGGCCGATCTGCGGATTGACGTGGATCTGGTTGATCCCGTCCATCTGGTACTCCACCGGGTCCTCGATGGTAATGATCTTCTTGTCGGTCTGGTTGATCCGCTTCAGCGCCGAATAGAGCGTGGTCGATTTGCCGCTGCCGGTCGGTCCGGTCACCAGAAAGATGCCATGTGGCAGAGAAGTGTAGTGCTCCATCCGCGCCAGCATCCGGTCATCGAAGCCCAGCCGGCGCAGATCGTAGAAATCGCCCGCGGAGCGGTCGAGCAGGCGCATGACGACACTCTCGCCGTACAGCGTGGGCAGCGTGGAAACGCGCAGATCCACCTCGCGGCCGATGGTCTTCACTTTGATGCGCCCGTCCTGCGGCAGGCGGCGCTCGGCGATGTTCAACTTGGCCATCAGCTTGACGCGCGAAATGACGGCGGCGCGTAATTCACGCGGCGGCGGGTCCTGCGGGTAGAGCACGCCATCCACCCGGTAGCGCACGCGGAAGTCCTTCTCAAACGGCTCCAGGTGAATGTCGCTCGCCCGCTTCTCCACCGCCTGGGCAATCATCGTATTCACCAGGCGGATCACCGGCGCCTCGCTGGCCATATCGCGAAGCTGTTCCAGGTCTTCATTCGCCAGGCCACGATCGTCGTCAAACCCGGCCTCGGGCCTTTCCGCCTCGCCGTAGTAGCGATCTACGGCATCCAGAATCTCTTGCTCGGCCGCCAGCGCCGCCTTCACCCGCAGGCCAGTGAAGTTCGCAACCGCCGCCAGAGTCTCGAAGTCGAGCGGGTCGGCCATGGCCAGGACCAGGTGCGAGTCCTCCATCGCGGCCGGAATCACCCGGAACTGGCGCAGGAACCGGTTCGACAACCCTTCGGTCTCCGGCGCCGCCGGCGGTGGTCCGTCCAAGGTTACCAGCGGAATCTGGAGCTGGTCAGACAGCGCTGCCAGCACATCGCGTTGGGCAACGAACCCCAGGTCGATGAGGATCTTGCCAATCTTCTCGCCACGGTCCTTCTGAAGTTCCAGCGCCCGGTCCAGGTCGCCGGCGGTGATCAACCGCCGCTCCATCAGCATCTCACCGAGCCGCATGATCAAACTCCTGAGTCTTCAGCTTCGCGGCGATAGCGTCATCGAGCGCCTTGGGGCCGAAACCCACGAGTTGCTTTCGAGTGGCCTCCATCAGGATCTGGCCGGGAAGGCCGTCCACGTCTTCGTACTTGAAGTTGTACAGCGACACCACCACCACAATCCGCTCGTCCCCGGGAACGGTGTCCAGTTGGTTGGCCGCATCCACCATCACCTGCCGCATGGCGCTGCGCAGCATCGGCAGGCGGGCCAGCTTGCGCTGGTGCAACTTGACCACTTCTTCCCGGCTCAGCGCCGGCCGGAAAGGCGACAGCACGATGGATATCAGGTTGACGTCGGCCGAGATCACCACGCCATAGCCCGGCAGGTAAATACCGCGCGGCTCACCGACAATGTCCAGCGCCGTGTCGGTGCTGAGCTTCACCAACCGGTTGCTGAAACTCTGTTCCACCACCTTCATCGCATCGCGCGGCACCACCGGCTTTTCGGCCGCGGCCAGCACCGCGCCGGCAGCCAGCAATACGAGCAGGTGTCTCACTCGAGGCCCCTCTGCTCCAGGCTTGCGCGGCGATAGACTCCGAGTTGCCGTCCCATGTAGTCCAGCTTCTCGTCAAAAGCCATCTGGTCATCACGGCGCTGGAGCTCGAACCGCTTTTCAGCGGACTCCACCAGCCGCGCCGTCTCCTGCCGGCCTTCGCGGCGGGCCTGCTCAACCGCATTGCGAATCAGGTGATCCACCGGCTGAGCCGGGGCGGACACCGGGAGAGCAGCCACTCTCCGGGAGACCTCGGCCGCGACCCGCGCCTGTAGTTCCGCGCTGGAAACCACCGGAGCGGGCCGGACAAAGGTATGCACCAGGAGAGCGACAGAGAAAATCAGGGCAGAGGCGAACGTCAGCCTCGGCGCCAGGTTCCAGACCTGCCACCAGCGAGGCTCGAAGACTTTGTCGGAGACGAAGGCGATCCGCCGCGGAATCTCCTCATCGGGCACGGTCCGCAGCACGGCTGCCGTCAATCGCAGCCGTTCCAACTCATCCCGGCAGCCGCCGCAACCCGCGATGTGCGCCTCCACCTGCCGTCTCCCGGCGGCCGGCAGTTCGTCGAACAAAAAATCCCTTAGATCAAACGGTGAGCAACTCATTCCACACCCCGCGCATCAATCGGAGCCAGAGCCGTCTTCAGAAGATTCAGTGCGGTGTATAACCGGGACTTCACGGTGGACACCGGGCAGCCGGTAATTTCGGCCATCTCCTCGAACTTGAACCCCTGATAGATCTTCAACACCACCGCTTCGCGCTGATCCTCGCTAAGCCGCGCCATGGCCGATTCCACGGCAATGGACACCTCGATGGGTAACATCCGCCCGCGGGCGCCGGGCATCGGCGCCTCGTCCTCCAACTCCCCGTCCGGCTTCGTCTTGCGCAGCAGCGAGTAGGCTTCGTTGTGCGCGATGCGGAACAACCAGGGAGCGAAACGGCTCTCGTCCTCGAGCCGGGCCAGATTCCGGTAGGCCTTGAGGAAGGTATCCTGCGTCAAGTCCAAGGCGTCCTCCCGATTCGCCACCAGCCGGAACAGGTAGTTGTAGACACGCTTCTCCCACCGGGAGACCAGGAGGTTATAAGCCTCCACCATTCCCCGGCGAGCCCTCCGAATGAGGTCACGGTCTTCAACCTCCCGAAAGATCAACGATCGGCTCCTTTTGAAAGACGCTGGAATTTGGCAAAAAGTCGGATGACCGGAACCGGGACTGTCTCACCATCTGAACGGCCTCCGGGGCAGGCGGGTTGCCGGGTAAAATCTAATCATAACGAATTCGAGTTTGCGGGCCGCGTCAATTCAGCCCCGTCCACAGATGAACTATCCCGATTCCGTCCGCTTCCTCTACGCGCTGGGGAATGAAGTCAAGACCGCAAAACTGGGCCTCTCCCGGGTAGCCCAACTCGCCGCCGCCCTGGGCAACCCGCAACAAGCGGGCAGGATCATTCATGTGGCCGGAACCAATGGGAAGGGCTCGGTGGCGGCCATGATCGAGTCCGGCTTGCGCTCAGCCGGGTATCGCACGGGGCTCTATACCTCGCCGCATCTTTCGGAGCCAACCGAGCGAATCCGCATCGGCGCGGTCCCGGTGAGCACGGGCGATTTCACCGCTGCTTTCGCCGAGGTTCATCAGTTGGCCGAGCAATTGCTCGAAAACGGCTCCCTTGAACTGCATCCCACCTATTTTGAAACCGTCACCCTGATGGCGTTCCTGCTATTTCAGAAATACGCGGTGGATTGGACGGTGCTGGAAGTCGGCCTGGGCGGACGGCTGGACGCCACCAACATCGTTACACCCGCTCTCACCGTGATTACGCCCGTGGATTACGATCACGAGGCGTACCTGGGGACTTCGCTCGAAGCCATTGCCGCGGAGAAGGCCGGCATTCTGAAGCCCGGTGTTCCGGCGATCCTGGGCAGGCAGCGGCCCGAGGCCGAATCCGTGATTCTGGAGCGCGCCACCGAACTGGCGGCGCCGGTGGAGCGGATCGTCGATTGCCGGGTGGAGCGTGGCCCCGCCTCGATCGATGGCTCGGACCTGAAGGTTCACACGCCGCTGCCATTGTCCCTACACTGCCCTCTGCCGGGTGACCATCAGTTGGACAACGCTCTCACCGCCGCACTGGCGCTGCATCGGATGGAGATCGCGCCCGCGGCCATTGAAAACGGCATCGGGGGAGTGCGCTGGCCCGGACGTCTGGAACGCGTTTCCACCATGCCTGATATTTTCCTCGATGGAGCCCACAATCCGGCCGGAGCCCGCGCGCTAGCCGCCTACATCGAGCCGCTGTTTCGAGGACGCCGGGTCTGGATTGTCTACGGAGCGATGCGGGACAAAGCGGTCGAGGAGATTACCGGCATCCTGTTCCCCCTGGCCAGCCGGCTGATTCTGACCATGCCGGACCAGACGCGGGCGATCCGCCCCGAAGCGCTCGCCCGGCTCACCGGAAGTTCGGGCGCGCTGACCGCGGCCAGCGTTGCCGAATCGGTACGGATGGTGCGCCAGTTAGCCGCGCCGGGCGACGTGGTGTTCTTCACCGGATCCCTCTTCCTCGTGGGTGAAGCCCGGCCATTGTTCGTAAACTGGTAAATTCGCATGTCTCTCAGCTACCTGCGGGCAATCCTGATTACCGACCCGCTGATCGTCCTGGCCACCATCCTCATGGGCAGTATTTCGATGGCAGCCTCACTGTTCGACTCTACCGGGCGCGCGCAGCACAAGGTGGCACGAATCTGGGCACGAATGCTGCTGGCAATTTCCGGCGTGCGCGTGCGAGTGGAGGGGCTGGAGCAGATCGACCCTCGGGCACCCTATGTAATCGCGTCCAATCACTTGAGTTACATGGACACCCCGGTCGTTCTGGCATGGATTCCGTTGCAGTTTCGCTTTCTGGCCAAACGCGGCTTGTTCCGAATTCCCTTCCTCGGGACCCACCTGCACCGGGCGGGTCACATACCGGTTCCGCGGGAGGATGCGCGGGCAGCGGTGAAGACGCTGAACGACGCCGGGCGGATCGTTCGCGAACGGGGCGTGTCGATTCTGGTGTTTCCCGAGGGGGGCCGATCCCCCGCGGCGATGCGGCCGTTCAAAGAAGGCGCGGCGTATATCGCAATTCGCGCCGGCGCGCCGATTGTGCCCGTGGCCCTGGTTGGCACAAGGCCAGTCCTGCCCATGGGCTCCGTCCACGTCCGCTCCGGACACGTGACGGTGAGGATTGCCCGGCCGATTCCGACCGCCGGGCTGAAAATCCATGACCGTAGCGCGCTAACCGAACAGGTCCGCGATGAGGTAGCAAGACTGCTGAACGGAGCGAATCCGGTCCATTAATGCATCGTTTGCAGGTACTTCCCCGTTGTCGCATCGACATAAATGGAGAAGTTGCTGGTGCCCAACGATTCACCCCAGATCACCCGCCAGACCGGGTTGGGAAAGCGTTCGTTGAGCTCCGCGAGATAGTTAATCGGCTTGTCCGGGTTCTTCTTGACATAATCGGCCGCCTTCGCCATGGCAGCCTTCAGCGCTTCGTCGGAATCGATTTTGATGGCCTGCATGAGAAACGGTTTCGTCTGCCCCCGCGGCCCGGACCAGGACTCCTCCAAACCGGCAAAAACACCTTTGTGCAGATTTCCTTCGCCCTCAACGACCGAATACGTATAGGTCTTGGCTCTCCCCGTTGAGGGTGATACAAACACCGTTTCCCAGGCGCCCGCCTTGCCTGGTTCGGCAGGCACGCCACGGACGGGAACGTTGCGGATCCGCAGAATCTGGATATCGGGAGCCCACGCCCGGGCGGCGGTGAACATCTGGTACATCGCGTAGCGGCCGGTGACAGGCTCCGCCGGTTTTTCCGGTTCTTTCGTCGCGACCGGTTTCGTTGAGGTTTGTGAGCAGCCGGCGAGAATTGCAAGAGCAGTTAGTGGTAGTAGAACCTTGAATCGGAACATCGGAAGTTGCCTCGCCTCATTCTAACGCCAACGGAATTTCCGCGGTTTGGTGTCATAATATGTCTAACCCGAGGAGGTTCCTCCATGACGCATGCACGGTTTTTGGAGTGGACGGGCATCGTCGCACTCTCAGTGTTGATTGCAGCTTCCGGCCAGGCTCAGACAAGGGGCGGCGGCGGACCCGCGGGAGGCAACACCGGCGGGTCAACAGGATCTTCGGGAACGCCGGCAAACGTTCCGAGCGTTCCTACCGTTCCTAGCAACACGCCGTCGAACACGCCCTCAACGCTTCCGGGTAGAACACAGCAGCCCGGCCAGCAATATCCGGAGATGATGAGCCGGCCAATGTATGTTTCCGGCAAGGTGGTAACGGATTCCGGCACCCCGCCGCCGGACTTCGCGACGATGGAACTGGTCTGCGGATCCCAGGTTCGTCCCCAAGGTTACACCGATAGCAAAGGCCGATTCAGTTTCGAACTGGGCCGGAGCCAGGGCGTGTTTATGGACGCCAGCACCAGCGGTGCCCCCGGCATGGGTCCGGGTATGTCCGACACGGGGATGGGCACAACCAGCCGCGGCGATACTGCCACCATGGGAAGAACGGGCGGCTACGGCTCCATGATGGGGGGCGGAGTCAATGAACGGATGCTGATGGGCTGCGAAATCCGCGCTGCGCTGCCCGGCTACCGCTCCGACGTCGTCAACCTGGCGGGACGCCGGGTGATGGATAACCCCGATGTCGGCACCATCATCCTGCACCGTTTGGCAAACGTAGAGGGAACCATCATCAGCGCCAACAGCTTGGCCGCGCCCAAGGACGCCCGCAAGGAATATGACAAGGCGCGCGATTCCATACGAAAAGACAAGTGGGAAGATGCCGCCAAGCATCTGCACAAGGCGCTTGCGGCGTATCCGGAATATGCCGATGCGTGGTTCGAATTAGGCCAGTACTATCAGAAGCAGAACAACCGCGCCGAGGCCCGCAACGCGTACACCAAGGCCGTTGGGATCGATGGCAAGTTCATCAAGCCCTACCTGCCGCTGGCATTCCTGGCGTCGTCGGAGCAGAAATGGGCCGATGTCGCCGAGTACAGCGGCAAAGCCATCAAGCTCGATCCGATCAGTTCGCCCCAGGCGTTCTTTTTTAATGCGGTGGCCGAGTACAACCTGCACCACCTGGATCTGGCGGAAAAATCCGTACGGCGGGGAATCGAGATCGACACCAAACACCGCATCCCGAAGATGAACCATCTGCTGGGCGTCATTCTGGCGGACAAACAGGATTACCCCGGAGCCGCGGCCCAACTGAAGAACTACCTGGAATTCGCGCCCAAGGCAAACGACGCCGACCAGGTTCGCCAACAGTTGGCGGAGGTCGAAAAGTTCGCCTCCTCCGCCGTGCCCGCGACAAAGTAGTAGACGTCCAACGAACATTGCAGCCCGCGGCCGGCCGGTTGCTCGACTCTCCTCTGATGGGCAGATTATTGGGCCGGCGCGATGTTGTGGTTAAAGCGGAACAGGTTGCCGGGATCGTAGCGGGCTTTAATGCCGGCCAGGCGGCCGAAACGGGCATCACTGTAGGCAGTGTGCACGTCGTCCCCCATGGAAAGATAGTTCACGTATGTGCCGCCGGTCGAGTAGGGCAGGATTCGTCCGTGCAAGCTACGCGCCCAGGCGATCACGGCCTCATCGAGTCCGGGATTGGTACAAACGCCGAAGATGCCCAGGTTGAACCGCACCTGCCGATGCTCAAACGCCGTCGCATCCTTGGCGATGCGGGAAATGGCCCCGCCCTGGGTCTCAATCATGACCTGATCGAGGACTCCTTCGGTGTTCTCCATCGCACTGACGAGCAAGCCGATGGTCTCGTCGGACAACTCATTCAGGTATGCGGATTTCCAGTAATGCCGCTGCCCCTTCGGGGAGTTCGCATCCAGTTGCCGCTGCATAACGCAATAGGGAACCCGGGCCACAGTGTCGAGCACGATCGACCCCAATTCGCGGATGGGACCGAGCGCTTGCCACCCCTCTTCTTCAGGGCCAAAGTCACTCATCAGCACGGCCACCAGTTTGCCTGCGCCCGGAAGGGGAAGAATAGCGGCAAACCAGACGCGATGGTCGGGAGCTTCCAAGGCCACTTCACGAAAGCGCTTCAGCACGGCCTCCGCCATCGTGAAGGGAAACGCGACGAATCCGCTCAGCACGTGCCCGACCGGCTGCAATTGATACTCGAACGAAGTCACGATACCGAAGTTTCCGCCGCCGCCGCGCAGCGCCCAAAAGAGGTCCGGATGCTGGTCGCCGCTGGCAGTAACGAAATCGCCTTCCGCGGTGACGACATCCGCGGAGATAAGGTTGTCGCAAGCCAGGCCATAGCTACGAGAGAGATAGCCGAAGCCCCCGCCTAGAGTGAGCCCGGCGATTCCGGTGGTGGAGACCGCGCCGCCCGGCGAGGCCAATCCGAAGGCCTGCGTCTCACGGTCGTATTCGCCCCAAAGCACTCCGCCTTCGGCACGCGCGCGCCGGGCGGACGGGTCGACCCGTACCGATTTCATCGCCGCAAGGTCAATCACCAGGCCGTCGTCGCACACGGCGCTCCCCGCCACGTTATGCCCGCCGCCGCGGATCGCTACCGGCAGGCCGCGTTCCCGCGCAAACCTGACGGTGGCTTGGATGTCGGAGACGCCGGCAACTTTGACAATGGCGAGCGGGCGCTTGTCAATCATGGCGTTCCAGACCTGGCGCGACTGATCGTATCCCTCTGTGCCGCGTAGCAGTATTCTGCCGCGTAGGGCACCTTCCAGTTCTTTGAAGGTACTCTCGCCGAAAGCGGGTGTCACGAGTACAGTCTAGTACGGATTTTCCGATGTCGTGCGATCACAAGCCGGCTTTTCTAAATTTTTTCCTAGATAAGGCGCAGGGTGGGGTTTGGTTGCGCTGGTGGCGGCGGCACCGCCGTCGCGCGCCTTACAGAAGCTACATCGGACCGGTGGACCCTCAAGCCTTGAAAATCCCCGCCCGAGGCGGAGCACTCCGTCTCTCCATTTCAAACTGAACCAGCGCAACAGACCGTTTTCCACGGCAATTGGTGTCACGTGGTGAGTGAAGACAGGTTTCCGGTAAGGAAATCCTTGCGCTTGTCGCCCACCCAGTAACGCTCTCCGGCAATGCACCAAATGAACTCGAGCGGTTCCTGCTGCGAAAAGACCGGATGATAGTTCAGAAACGGAATCGTGACAATATCTCCCTCGGAAACGCTGTGCACAAAACTCAGCGTCTCCGGACTCTCATAGACCTCCATCGCGCCGCTGCCCTTGATGAAGATGTAGGCTTCTTCCTGGTCGGTGTGATTGTGCGGCGGCCAGGAGCGCGCATACGGTTCAAAGAACGTATATCCGGCCACCAGTTTGTCCGCTCTCTCGGAAACGTCGAACATCAGATAAACGATCTTCCCCTTGGGGCGACGGATGCGCTCCTCCAGCCGCGACAGTTCCGCAAAGCGCGAATGAAAAACCGGATGGGCGTTTTCGGCGACGGCGTGGGTGTGAACCAGTCTCGCCGGCTCGCCACCGGAATTGAAGATAGAAAACGGCGCGCCGCGCGGAATGTAGACAATGTCGTAAGGGGCCACCGTCAGGACGCCGCCGTCCACCCGCACCTCGGAACTGCCTTTCCACTGAAACAGCAGACTCTCCTCGCCGGGGAAACTGTAACCGGCGGAAGCGGCGCCGGGTTCAAGGTGAAACTCCCCACACGCCAGCCACTTCAGGTTTGCATCCTGGGGCCGGAACCGCTCCACATATCGCACGCCGCTCGTCGACGAACGAAAGAGTCTTCCCGGTTGAACCGGGCTCGCTTGCGCCGGGTTTGCCATAAGAGCCAACATAACATCAGGCCCGTGGCACGTTCGAGATCCCGATGGCGCGCAAGCTTCCCCTTCACCTTGTCTATCACGATGGATATGACCTCAACTTCGGCACACACGTTTTTCCGTCGAGCAAGTACCGCCTGGTTCGCTCCCGGCTGCTGCGCGAGGAATTCGCCTCCGTGGAGGACTTTGCCGATCCCGAATCGGCCACCGACGACCAGTTGCGCCTGGTACACACCGCAACCTGGATCTCCAACCTGAAGAACGGCACGCTGAATTACATGGAGCTGCTGAAGTTGGAAGTGCCGTACTCCCAGCAGATGGTCCATGCCTTCTGGCTGGCGGCCGGAGGGACTACGCTTGCCGCGCGCCTGGCGCTTGAAGAGGGTATCGGCTTCAACATCGGCGGGGGCTTTCATCACGCCTTCCCCGACCACGGCGAAGGCTTCTGCGCCATTCACGACGTGGCCGTGGCCATCCGAATCCTTCAACACGAAGGGCGTATTCGACGCGCGCTGGTAGTGGATTGCGACGTACACCAGGGCAACGGCACGGCGGCAATTTTTGCCGGCGACAGCGGCGTATTCACCCTCTCCATTCACCAGCTCAACAATTATCCCGACCACAAACCCCCATCCACCGTGGATATCAACCTGGAAGACGGTGTCGGCGACACCGAATACCTGGACCGGCTGCGCGGCCCCTACGAAACCGCAATCGAAGGCTTCCGGCCCGATCTGGTAATGTACGTGGCCGGCGCCGACCCCTACTACGAGGATCAACTGGGTGGACTCTCGCTGACCATCGAGGGCCTTATGCTGCGCGACCGGCTGGTGCTCGATCCGGCGATCCGGCTTGGAATTCCGGTGGCCGTAACGCTGGCCGGAGGTTACGCCCTCGAGTTGAGCGATACCGTACGCATCCACGCCAATACCGCCATCGCCTGCGCCCAGGCCCTGAGGGAATGCTAGGTCCGTCTACCAGGGTTTCGAACGGGCCACGGAGATGCCACGCACTTCCTTGCCGTTCACTTTGGAAACCGCGCAGTAGAAGTGATACAGCACGCCCTCATACGTAATCACCGAAGGCTTGTGGGCGTATGTCGAATCGATGCTTCCAGGAGGCCCCACGTCGATCAGCACCTGGCTGCACTTTTCTGCGTGAAACGGATCCGGGCCAGTGGCGGCCAGGTCGCGGGCGACACCCTTGCTATCCAGGCCGAAGTAGAAAAACACCCAGCGTTTGCCGTCGCGCAGCACGCAAGGATCGCTGGCAAAGCGCTCATCGGGGCTCCCGGCGGGACCGTTGCGCAGGATGGGATTCGCCTCATAGCGCGTCCAGCTCCTCAGATCCCTGGATGTCGCAACGCCGGTCTGCTCCCGCCAGTGGGTGGGCAGGTTCTTGGCATTATAGAAAAGGTAATAGGTTCCGCTATCCTCCACCAGGCAGGGCTTGTACAGGCCGGCCTTCTCCCAGGCGGCGCCATCGGAAGCTCGCAGGCAGGGCTCATCCACCTTCCAATCCCGCAGGTTGCTGCTCCAGGCGAGACCGATCACCGCCGGGCCAACCTCAAAGCCGGCGCCTGGATAGGCATGATAGACGCCCACGTAGCGGCCGCCCACCTTACGCAGACGTCCCCGGGAGCCCAGATCGTTCTCCCGCAGGATCCAATTAAGCGCAATGTTGTAGCGCGCGATGGGCGAGGCCGGATCGCGCTTCAGGATAGCTCCTTCGGAACGCCAGTCGGCCAGGTCATTGGAAGAGGCCAGCCCGGTCTGGTAGCCGATACCGTCAAAGCCGAGATACGTCATCCAAAACCGGCGATGGTGGTAGAACACAAACGGGCAATCCACGGCAATGCGGTCAAACGCTCCCTCGTGGCCGGAGCCGCTCACAATCAGGCGTCCGAGTTTATACGGTGTCTCAAGGCCGCGCGGGTTACATGCGCCGGCCATGGGCGCCGCCGCCAGGGCGGCCAGCAGTTCTCTTCGGGTGATCATATTTATGCCATAGTCGGAAATGAGATGCGCGTGTATCTTTTCGGCCCGCTACTGCTGATTGCGGCTTCGCTTAACGCTCGTTCCCTCATCCCGGTACATCTTCAGTGTGAAGGCCAGGATAACCCGATCGCGGTAGAGACCGCCAGACCGAGGCTAAGTTGGAAGCTGCGCGCCGCTGAACCGGGGGCGCGCAACCTGGCGCAGTCGGCCTACCAGATCCTGGTGGCATCGACAAAAGAGATGCTGGCGCGCAATCACGGTGATCTCTGGAATAGCGGCAAGGTGGCCTCACGGGCGACATTCGAGGTTGCCGGCCCAGGCAAGCCGGCGCCCGAAATCTTCTGGTGGAAGGCGCGGGTTTGGGATAGCGCGGGCAGGGTTTCCTCCTGGAGCGGACCCGCCTTCTGGAGGCCGGCTCCCACCAGTTGGGCAGGCGCGAAATGGATCTCCGGACCGGCCGAGGGCGAACGCATGCCGGTATTTCGCAAGTCTTTCCGCCTCACCAAACCGGTGGCGCGCGCGCTGCTCTACGTCTCCGGCCTCGGCCAGTACGAGTTCTCGCTCAACGCAAGGAAGGTGGGCGATGCCGTATTAGCACCCGGCTGGACGAATTACCGCAAAACCGTGCTCTATGATGCCTACGACGTTTCCTCACTGCTGGCGCCGGGCGAGAACACGGCCTGGGTGATGCTTGGCAACGGCATGTACCACGTAGCGAAGACGCCGGGACGTTACACCAAGTTCACCGGTTCGATGGGCGAACCGAAGATGATTGCCCGCCTGCATATCGAGTACGCGGGCGGCGGTATCGAAGAGATCGTCAGCGATGCCAGTTGGCAGGCAGCACCGGGACCGATCCTCTACTCGCACACCTATGGCGGCGAAGATTACGATGCCCGCAGACAGCCTTCCGATTGGCAGCCGGCGCGAGAGGTGGAGGGGCCCGGCGGTCGTTTGACTGCCGCATCCAATCCTCCGATACGGGTGATGCAAACATTCCACGCGGTAGACGTCACCACGCCCCGCGCCGGCATCCGCGTCTACGATCTGGGGCAGAACTTCTCCGGCTGGCCCGTAATCCGGGTCCAGGGTCCGGCGGGGGCGGCGGTGAAGTTGATTCCCGGCGAACTGCTGGACGCCGGCGGGTTGGTGACGCAGCGCAGTTCGGGCCAGCCCCAGTGGTACACCTACACGCTCCGGGGCGGCGCCGCCGAGACGTGGGCTCCGCGGTTCAGCTACTATGGCTTTCGCTATGTGCAGGTAGAGGCCCCGGCCAGTGTCACCGTCCGATCGCTGACCGGCGAATTCATCCACGCGGCTGCGCCGGTGGTGGGCGAGTTCTCCTGCTCCAGCACACTGTTCAACCGCATCCACCAACTGATTCTGGCGGCGATTCGCAGCAACATGCAGAGCGTGCTCACCGATTGCCCGCATCGCGAAAAGCTGGGCTGGCTCGAACAATCCCACCTCGCCGGACCGTCCATCCTCTACAACTTCGACGCCGCCAGGCTCTACGCCAAGATCGCGAACGATATCCGCGACTCCCAACTTAGGGACGGTCTGGTGCCCGACATCGCGCCCGAGTACACCGTATTCAGCAAGGGCTTCCGCGATTCGCCGGAGTGGGGTAGCGCCGCGATCCTGAATCCCTGGCTGGTTTATCGATTTTCCGGCGACCCCAGCCTGATGGCCTCCCAATACGAAGTCATGTCCCGCTATGCCGGTTATCTATCCGGCAAAGCGCAGGACCGGATTCTCAGTTACGGGCTCGGCGACTGGTACGACATCGGACCGGGCGATCCAGGCGTTTCCAAGCTCACCGCGCTGGGCGTAACGGCGACTGCCATCTACTACGCCGATCTCGAAGCGTTACGCCATGCCGCGTTCCTCAACGGCCAGCCCGGCGAAGCCGCGCGGTGGCAGCGGGAGGCTGCCGCCGTTCGCCAGGCGTTCAACGCCCGCTTCTATTCGGCTGCCGAAGCCAGGTATGACCGCGGCAGCCAGTGCTCCTCGGCGATGGCACTGGTATTGGGACTGGTTCCGGAACGGGATCGCGCGCGGCTGCTGGACCGCCTGGTAAGCGACGTACGCGCCCACGCCAATCACACCACGGCCGGCGACATCGGCTATCACTTTGTAATTCAGGCTCTGAGCGAGGGCGGCCGTTCCGACGTGATCTATGACATGCTCTCGGCCACCGATCCGCCCAGCTACGCCGCCCAACTCAGAGCCGGTGCTACGTCACTGACTGAAGCCTGGGATTCGGATCCGCGTAGTTCTCAAAACCACTTCATGCTGGGCCACGCCGAAGAGTGGTTCTACCGCTACCTGGCCGGTATCGACTTCGATCTGTCACGTCCGCCCGATCAGCGTATCACGCTGCGTCCCACGCCGGCAGGCAGCATCACCTGGGCGCACGCCTCGTACAATTCGGTGCTGGGACGTATCACCAGCAGTTGGAAAAAGAACGGCAGTGAACTCGTCTACCAGGCCGAAGTTCCACCTAACGCCACCGCTACGGTTCTGCTGCCGGCCGGCGAAAAGAAGATGATCGGATCCGGCCGCTGGACCTTCCGGGTACGGTTGCAACGTCGTTCCGGCTCAAACTGATACGATTTTCGACATGAGAACCGTGTGCCTGGCGCTGGTGCTGTGCGGTTGCCTTCATGGCGATTTCTTTGTCTCCACGAAGGGTTCCGACTCCAATCCGGGCACGCGGCAGAAGCCGTTCCGGACGCTCGAACGCGCGCGTGACGCCCTGCGCGCGGCTGGTCCATCGAAAGCCGCGACCGTGTGGCTGCGCGGGGGGACTTACCGTCTCACCAAAACGTTTCAACTCGAAGCCGAAGATTCCGGCTCGGCTGGCCACCCGGTAGTTTATCGTGCCGTGGCCGGTGAAACAGTGCGCCTCACCGGAGGCCAGCCGGTTGCCGGATGGCGCCGCTGGAAGGGATCCATCAAACGAGCCGATCTACGCAAACAGGGCATCACCGATTTCGGCAAGATCGTCTCACGCGGCTTCAGCCGCCCCCTTCATCCGGCCGGACTGGAGTTGTTTGCCGGCGGTCGTCCCATGCCGCTGGCTCACTGGCCCAACCACGGCTGGGCATACATCGGCGCCGGGACGCCGCCGAAGTCCAAGGACCGCTTTGCCTACGACTCCAGCCGGCCCGAGCGCTGGAAGAACGCCCCCGACGTCTGGGTACACGGCTACTGGACCTACGATTGGGCCGACACCTACGAGCATGTCGCCTCCATCGACACCACGGCCAAGATGATCCTCACCGATGCCCCACACGTCGTCTATGGTTACAAGCCGGGCCAGCGCTGGATGGCACTCAATCTACTGGAAGAACTCGACGAACCGGGCGAGTGGTATCTGGACCGCGCCACCGGCATGCTCTACTTCTGGCCGCCCGCCGGCGCGCGCGAGCCCTTTGTCTCGGTGCTCGATACACCGCTGATAGCGATGCGCCAAGCCTCCTACATCGAACTGCGCGATTTCAGCTTCGAGTATTCACGCGGCGATGGCATCCACATCACTGGCGGCTCCGGGAACCTGATTGCCCGCTGCCGCATCATGAACCTGGGCAATCGCGGAATCGTCATCGAAGGCGGTTCAAACAGCGGCGTCGAAGACACCGAGATCGCCTACACCGGCGAGGGAGGACTCAGCCTCGCCGGTGGCGACCGGCGTACCCTCACCGCCGCCCGCCACTTCGCGCGGCGCAATCGTATCCACCACTACGGGTACTGGTCACGCACCTACACGCCGGCCATCTATCTGCAAGGAGTAGGCCAACAGGTGAGCGGCAACACCATTGACCACGCTCCCCACAACGCGATCCTGCTCGGCGGCAATGAACACCGGGTCGAAGCCAACGACATCCACACCGTGGCGATGGAGACCGGCGACGTCGGCGCCTATTACCTGGGCCGTGATTGGACGGAGCGCGGCAACGCCGTCATCGGCAACTACTTCCACAACCTGGGCCACGGCGACGTCAATGCGGTCTACCTGGACGACTGCGCCAGCGGCACCATCATCCGCGGCAACGTAATCGAACGCGCGCACCGTGGCGTGATGATCGGCGGCGGGCGGGACAATCTCATCGAAGCCAATCGCTTTGTCGATTGCGACATCGCCATTCACATGGATGCCCGAGGCCTGGGCTGGGCGAAGTTCTGGTTCGACGGCCGTGACAACACGCTGTTCGACCGCCTGGACGCAATGCCCTTCCGCCAGGAACCGTGGCGGTCGCGTTATCCGCAACTGCTCACGCTAACCCACGACGAGCCGGCGATGCCCAAGGGCAACACCGTTGATGACAACTGGATCTGGGGTCCTGGGAAATTCGTTGCTTATTACGATCACCTGACACATTGGGACTTGCGCCAATCCGGCAATCACATCTCTCCGCAGACGGTAGCCGTTGACGCGGCCTGGGTGAAAGGCATGGGGTTGGCGATACAGACGGCGGTAATCGAAGCCCGGCTGGAAAAGACCGGCGCCACCGAAGCCGTACTCACCATCACCAACCGCGGCCGGAGTTCAGAGTCCGGCGTCTACGACATCTGGGCGTATCCGGAAGAGGCAGCCACATTGGACGGGCCACGCGCCGTTCCATACACCCTACATCCCGGTGAACAGAAGCAGGTGAAACTGGATATCGCTCACTCCCGGCCCGTCTGGCTGGGCGCCGAACCGCGCGGCGAAGGATACAATCCCGCAGGAATTCTGCTGAAGTAGGCAGTCCCCCCTATTGGGCCGGCCGGTCGAGGTGGAAGATTTTCTTCACTCGCGGCGCCAGGCCTTCGGCCATCCACCAGAAGCCAAGATCGTTGGGGTGCACACCGTCCACCACCCCATCCATACGGTCGAATCCCAACAGGTCGGTTCCTTCCACCACTTGAAGATACTGATCGCCCGCGGCGATATGCTTGCTCGCAATGCCGCGAATCAATTCGCGCTGGAGTTCGATCCGGGTCTTCTCCAGAGAGAGCGTTTCCCGTGCATTTCCAATCGGAGTGATCACGAGAATCGGTGTCCCCGGATGCTTCTCACGCACCGTGTCGAGAAACGGCTCATAGTTCTGGCGCAGACTGGCCACCGTTGGATTGTTCTGCGCGAAGTCGAGCACGAACATCGACGCATCGATCTCGGCGACTGCCCGCGCCAGTTCCGGCTCACCCAATCCATTTCCTGAGAAGCCCAGGTTGACGTAATCCAGGTTCAACTGGCGCGCCAGAATAGCCTGATAATCCATCCCCGGACGGCTGGCACATCCGCCCTGTGTGATCGAAGTGCCGTAGAATACCATCGGCCGGGCAACTGAAAACGGCGACGGTTTGTCAATCCGCGCCTCCCGATCGAGGCCGATCGCCAGCACCTTCACCGGTTTATAGAGCGAGAGGTAAAGCACCACCTCGCGCTCCTTGCGAGGCTGTTTGGTCAGATCCACATAGAGATGCTCCATCACCTTACCCGGCGCCGAGTCCTTTTGCGCAACGGCGGAGCCGCGATAGTAGCCATCCAGGTACAGATCCACGCCGGTCTGCCCGAAGGCGTGCATGTTCTCCATGTCAGGCGGTGAGGGATACTCCAGCCGGATGGCAAAAATCGTCGAGTTGGTGCGAAAACGGATCCGGCCGCCGCTGGGAGATTGAGCGAGATTCCAAACCGGGGGGCGTACCTGATCCTTGATCCGCAGCGGAAGGCGAATCCAGGCGCCGCCATTCTCTTTGAACCACGGGAGGCCATCGACCTCGAAGCGGGCATCAACGGCGGGAATCCAATTGGTTTCGGACGGCGCAGCTACCCTGGACGGAGCAGCCGCGGCCGTGACGGCCAGCAAGGCAAAGATCCATGTTCGAAACATCGCGTTCATGGTATCAGGCTTCGAGGGCACATCCGGCGCAGTCGGCGCGTTCTAGTTACCGCCCAGATAGCCGAGGCTGCGCAACTGCTCCAGCGTCTTGGAATCAATGGTGGCCTTGCCGCCGCTCTGAAGCGAACTGCGAATCTTGTCCTGAGCCTCGATCCAGCGGCCGATCTCGCGGCGGATCAACTCGGTCTGCTGCGGATTCCCGCTCGCGACGTCGCGCGTCTCTTTGGGATCGGCGCGGCGATCGTAAAGCTCCACTTCTTTCATGCGTACCCGTTTGGCCTGCCGCCGGAAGATCAGCTTCCAGTTGGCATCCATCATGGCGAACAGATCAGTGCCGTTTTCCCTAACGTGGCCCAGGTAGTGCGGCGAAGCGTAGCGCGATGTAACCACGGCCCCGCGGCGATGGAATGGCTGGCCGCGTACGAATCCGGCAAGGCTCTGTCCCTGCACCATCTCGGGCATCGGCAGACCCAGCAGATCCAGGATCGTGGGCATCACGTCGATCAACTGAACCGGCTCCGCCACCCTCTTCGGCGCGGGAATCAACTTCCGGTTGTACATCAGAAACACACCGTGGGCCAGTTCCGCGTAAAGCGACTGGCCATGCGCGGTCCATCCGTGCTCCCAGAATTCCTCGCCATGATCGGAAACCACAATCAGCAGCGTGTTATCGAATATCCCCAACTGCTTCAGCTTGTCCACCAGCCGCTGCAAATTGAAATCGTTGAACAGGATCTCGCCATCGTACCGGTCGGCGGCCTGGCGAATGAAGCGGTCCGGGTCAAGTCCGGCTCTCTTGACCGCCGCGCGATCCACTACGGTGCCGCCGCCGTACTGGCGAACATCGCGCATCTTCATGTATTCGCGGTCGAACTGCGACGACTCAGCCGGGTTGGCGAACTTCTCCTCAAACCCGGCCGGCGGACGATAAGGCGCATGCGGGTCGGTGGTGTGCGCATAAAGAAAGAACGGCTCGTTCTTGTGCAGTTCCAGCCAGGGAAACAGAATCCGGTTCACCGCCGCCGAGTCCGTTCCGCGGTCTTCTTTCTCATTCCGGTAGCGTTGGATGACCGACCACTCATCCAAAAAGTCGAAGCCGCGTTGGAGACCCGAAAGCCGTCCGGCGAATGGATTGGCGATCACACCCGCGGTGACGTAACCGGCCTTTCGCAACTCCTCGGCCAGCGCCGGCGAACCGGCGGGAATCATGTCATAGTCGTTGATCAGTCCGTGCGTGTAGGAGTACAGCGACGTCAGCAGCGAAGCGACCGATGGCTTGGTCCAGGGCGCCTGCACCTGGCAGTCGTCAAACACCATACCCTGGGCGCCCAACTGATCGAGAAACGGAGTCGTCTTGCGCTGGTACCCATAAACCGATGCATGATCGGCGCGCAGGGTATCGATCAGATAGATGAGAACGTTCAGCTTGGGTTTGGGCGCGGCCCGGGTGAGCACGGGGTTGGTCCACAGCGCTACCGTGCCTTCGCGCGCGGACGAGGTGACAAAGTCGATGCGCAGGTTCCGGCCGGCGTAAGCGCTCAGGTCGATATCGGCATCGCTCCAGGCGAAAGCATCCGATACCGTCTTACTCATCAGCTCGGTGGAGCCGTTGGCCAGTACGCGGAAGGTGACCGGTGCGGTCGACTCGGTAATGCCCATGCCCACGGTAAGATGCGCGTCTTTAGGAATCGCTTTTTCGTAAGTGATGGTCGCCGGAGAATGGACGTAGACGCAATTGCGGAATTCGTCACGCTTGCCGATAAAGTCGCGTCCGGCCAGCTTGGGAAAATCGGCCTTACGCGGCACCAGCCGGATGGACCGGATCGCCACCAGGTCGAACAGACCGTCGGTCGGCATGATCGCCAGGGGACGGGGCCCGGGATCCGGAATGGCGACGGCGAAGCGGTAGGTTTCGTACTTGTGGAGGGCGGGAATGCGCTGGCGGTACTCGTCGTTGCCGATCTTGATCTTGGTCTCGCGTCCTCCTTCGGCGAGCATAACCATCTCCACCGCTTCATACCGTGTCCAGTCGATTACCGGCTTCGGCGGAGCCAGGATAACGGCGGTGCTGCCCTCTCCTTTGACGATCAGATCCCCGCCGCGGAATCCGATCCGGCCGCGCAGCAGCCCCCACGTAATGGATTCTTCATTGACGAAGTTATGCCAGACAACGCTCTCCGCCATCATCGCCGGCGAGGACTTCGAATCGGCGCGGACCTTGCCGTCGCTCTCCAGATGATCGTCGAAGCGGTAAAGCTGAAACGTGGAGGAAGAAGAAGAGCCAGCCGGGGAGGAAACGGCCGGCTGTCTCTGGCAGCCGGCCGTGATCAGTACTACCGAAGTTATCGCCGATCCGAGAAGAAGCCGTTTCAGGCTGCAGACTACGGGGCTTCCTCTCAATCGACTCCTTTCTCTACCACTCTACCCTACCCGTAAGCTGAATGATGCGGGGATCATTCCTCTGCGAGCTCATGTTGATCAGCCCGGTGGTCGTGTTGGGATTGTTATCGTTCGGGTGATTGAAGGCGTTAAAGAAATCACCCGTGAAGCGGAGCTTGATCCGCTCGGTGATGCTGAAGTATTTGAACACCGAAAGATCCTGGCTCCAGGAGCGCGGACCCAGCAGGAAGTTCTTCGGGTTCCACGTGAAGTTGTCGGTGATGGAAGCGTTGACAACGGAACCGTTGGCGAGTTTGACCTGCACCTGATTATTGTAGGTGGTGCCATTGGACGTCACCGGGTGGATGGCGCGTTGTCCGCGGTTCACCGGCACCAGTGCCTGAAGTTTGCTCTGGTCGGCGCCCGTGGCCAGCGTCGGGTCGAAGTCGCCCTTGAAATAAAGCACCGAATCGACTCCGCCATACTTGAACCGCATCCGCTGGTCGGAGCTGAGGTTCGGGTCGGACCAGACATAATTGGCCAGGTTCAGCCAGTTGCCGCTCTGCCAGTAGCCAATGAAAGCGATCTGCCAGCCCCCGATAATCTGGTTAACGGCCTTGCTTACGCCATCGCCCCACTTCTTGCCTCTACCGAAGGGCAGATCGTAGATGCCGTTCCACTTGATCTGGTGCGGAGGAATGGCCGACGAATTATAATACACCTGCCGCAACCGCTGATTCATGCTAAGCGAAGGCTCACCCAGGATCGTTTTATTTTCCGGAACCGTGGCGCCGTCGGAGCCCGATCCAAATCCATTGGCATCGCTGGTTGTAAGCGCGTGATTGTAGACGTAGAAGGCCTGGAAACTCAACCCCTGCGCAAAGCGCCGCTGCACTTCGACCTGCGCCGAGTTCGAGTTGGAGAAGCCGATATGCGAGGTGAGGGTGGCGCTCCAGTTCGGATTGAAACGCCGCAGGTCGTTGCCCGCCGCGCCGGCCTTGATGTTCTGGCCCGTCCGGTTCATATAATTCCAGGCAGACTCTACCGTGTTCCATCCAACAAGTTGTTCGAGGTTGCTGCCGTGCGTGCCGATGTAGCTCAGCCGCAGGGAGGTCTCTTTCATGATCTCCCGCTCGATGTTGAACGTCCACTGCTGCATACGGTCATCGGCCCAGTTATTCGGATCCATCAGCACCATCGGTCTTGAAGTGGATGGAATGCCGACGATACCGGTGGTGTCCACCGTCAGGTTCGGCATGAAGTCACTCGCCGAAGGCGCGTTGAGCAGCGAATAGTTCGGAACGTCTCCATTCCGGTCCACCGGATTATTGGAAAATACGAGGTTAAGCGGCGGATTCTTCCTGTTCGCCTGAAGAATCTGCGATAGAGGCATCGGCCAGTAATACATGCCATAGCCTGCGCGGATGACGGTCTTCTCATTCAAGCGATAGGCCAGGCTGAGCCGTGGACCGAAATCCTTCCAGTAGTCCTTAAATAGCGAACTGGGGAAACCCGCCTGGTTCGCGGTAGTCCAGCTTAAGCCGCGCAGTTTCCAGCTATTGAGCACACCGGACGGCACCCCTGGCATCTGATCGATCGAGGTTGAGTTAGGAGTAATCACCTGGAACGCCGTGGCGTTGGTCATATCAATACTCACAAGGCGGTCGTACTTCTCCTTGTAAGGCGTCCAGTGATCCCAGCGAAGTCCCAATCCCAAGGTTAGTTTCGGCGTAACCTTCCAGGTGTCGTTGAAATAGAGACCCAGCTCCTTCTGTTGGAAGTAGAAGTAACCGCGGTTGTATTGATTATTTAGGCTGCTGGGAAGACCTAGTAACATCTCGGCGAAACCCGAACCTGTGTACGAGGTCGATGACTGTACGGAGGGATCATAGAGAGCCGTCCAGTTACTGTAAAAGCTGTGGCTTCCCTGAGCCTGCTGCAGTTCGCGAATGTTGTTACGCTCCAAGCGGCCCTTGAAGCCCATCTGGAGGTTATGCTTCCCTTTGACCCAGGTGACGTTGTCTTCAATATTGAAAGACGTCAACATCTGGTTCTTGCGGTTGTCCCCATCCCAGCAGCCGCCGTAGAAGAATTGGCCGGCATCGGTGCAAATGGTGGGCCACCCGGTTATTCCGAACGGGTTCGGAAATCCGAGTTTGGTGGCCCAGGGTACATCGTCTCCCAGCGTACCCGAACCGCCCGCGTTGCGGCTGAAGGTAAGCAGTAACTCATTGATCAGGGTGGGCTTGAAGACGTGCGTTTCACGGGCCGTGACCGAATAATTGATGTAGTTCTGCCGCGACGATCCGCCGCAATCGGTGCAGCCGACGGCCGGATAACCGAAGACGTTTCCGTACTGCGCCGTAAACCGCGGCGATTGGGTATAGCGCGCGGAGAACGTGTCCTTATCCGAGAACGTGTGATCACCCTTAAAGGTGATCGAGTGGGTGTTGGTGATCGCCGGATAATAGGTCCGGAAATTATGAGTTATCCAAGGATTCTGATCCAGGTTGTAGTTGGGAACCGGCGAGATGCTCTGCATCACCTTGGCAACGTTGTTGATCCGCCCGCTCGGAATCGTGTTCCCCGGAAACGGGGAGCGCGCGCCGTCCACGCCGGTGGTCAGCGGATCGTAAATCGTGTACGTGTCGCTGCTGGAATCGGTCATGTTGCTCAGATTGCCGTTCCACATTGCAGGGCTGAATGCGCTCGTTTCGGCATACGCATTCTGGCGCTGCTTGAGATACTCGAGGTCCATGAACCAGAACGTCCGGTTTTTCCCGTTATAGATTTTAGGTATCAGCACCGGTCCGCCGGCGAAAAACCCAAATTCATTGCGGATCAGTTTCGCCGCGCTGCCACTGGCGTCCTGCCGGGCGCGCGACCGCAAGCCAGCCGCGTTGCTACGAAACGTTTCGAACGCTGCACCGTGAAAGTCGTTCGTCCCACTGCGGGTAACCAGCGCGACCGTCGCCGGCCGTGAAAACTGGGCGCCGGAGCCAGCCGTCTCGATGCGAAATTCCTGAACCGTGTCCAGGCCGGGTTGCACGCGCGACATGCCGCCGCCAAACCGGTCCACCAGCGATGCGCCATCGAGCAGCATCTCGGTGGCGCCCACCTTCATGCCGTTAGTGCGGGGATTGCCGCCTCCCACCACGCCCGGCGTCAGGTCGAACAGTGTGGTCACCTGCCGTCCGTTCAGTGGCAGGTTATGAATGCGAAGCGCGTCCTTGACGTCGCCCACCTGCGCGCCCTCCGTCGTGATTACCGGGGCCGCGCCCGTTACCTCCACCGTGTTTTCCACGCTGCCGACTTCAAGCACCGGATCGATGCTGAGGGTCTGTCCGGCGGCCAGTGTGAATTCGCTCTCCCACTTCTTGAAGCCGGTCGCAGATACCGTCATCCTGTACGGCCCGACGACGACACCCGGAATCACGTAGATGCCCGCTTCGTTGGACTGCGTGTTACGCACAGTTCCGGTCTCGGTACTGGTGATGGTGACCTGTGCTCGTGGCATTACCGCTCTGCTGGCGTCATGCACAGTGCCGCGGATCACCCCAAGTCCGGTCTGTGCAAGGAGAGGAACGCTAGTAAGCGTTAGAAACATTACTATGTTTCTTGCTGCTGGAAAAAAACTCGTTGATTTCATCGCGGTCGGTTCCCTTCTGCAAGTGAGAATTGGGCTAATTATGAGCGACAATTCGCATCTTGTCAAGACACTGCAGCAGTGTGCGGACCGAAATTTGAAGTGAAAACGCCATCACAGAGCAGACCGAACCTCCTGGCATGGCTCGGAGTGCCCAGTTCCTTGCAAGAGCCTAGAAAGTCTCATTGCGAAACAATTAATTAGTTAGATACATTACAATACGAACTGTTTACTTTCACTGCGGCCGGTTTTCAAGATTTTGTTCTCTGCAAGAGCATAAAGCCGGCCAGTGGAGTAACCCTGCGCGGTGGCTAATCTCACACAGGGCGGCCCGGACGATCATCGAACGTTGAGGGAAACAGGAACGCTGAGGAAGGTACGGCCGGTTGCTCTTGGCAACCGGCCGTAATTCGTACTACCGAAAACAGCACCGATTCGAGAAGAAGCCGTTTTGGACCGCAGCCCGCGGGACCATCTCTCGACCGGCTCCTTCTGCTACCACTCTATCCGGCCCGTGAGCTGAATGATGCGAGGATCATTTGCCTGCGTGCTCATGTTGATCAGACCGGTGGTCGTATTGGGATTGTTGTTGTTCGGGTGGTTGAAGGCATTGAAGAAGTCACCCGTAAGGCGAAGCTTGATCCGCTCGGTGATATTGAAGTACTTAAACACCGAGAGATCCTCGCTCCAGGCGCGCGGACCGAGAATGGAGTTCTTCGGGTTCCAAGTGAAGTTATCGGTAACCGCCGCATTCACAACCGATCCATCGGCCAGTTTTACCTGCACCTGGTTGTTGTACGCAGTACCGTTGGAGCTTACCGGATGGATGGCGCGCTGCCCCCGGTCCAGCGGCACCAACGCCTGAAGTCTGCCCTGGTCGACGCCTTTGGCCAGCGTGGGATCGAAATCACCTTTGAAGTACAATATCGAGTCGACGCCGGAGTACTTGAAACGCATCTGCTGGCCGGAGTCGAGGTGCGGGTCAGACCAGACATAGTTGGCCGGGTTCAGCCAGTTGCCGCTTTGCCAGTAGCCGATGAAAGCGATCTGCCACCCTCCGATGATCGAATCGACCAGTTTGCTGGCACCATCGCCCCACTTCTTGCCCTTGCCGAACGGCAAGTCATACACGCCATTCCACTTCAACTGGTGTGGAGGAATGGCCGCCGAGTTGTAGTACACCAGGCGCAGCCGCTGATCCATGGTAAGCGAGGGTTGGCCGAGAATCGTCTTGTTTTCCGGAACCGTGGCCCCATCGGCGCCCGATCCGAATCCATTCGCGTCGGTGGTTGTCAGCGCATGGTTATAGACGTAGAAGGCCTGGAAACTCAGCCCCTGGGCAAACCGGCGCTGTACCTCCACCTGCGCCGAATTGGAATTGGAGAAGCCGATGTGCGAGATGAGCGTGGCATTCCAGTTCGGGTTGAAGCGGCGCAGATCGTTACCTGCCGCACCGGGTTTAATGTTCAGACCGGTGCGCGTCATGTAATTAAACGCCGACTCCGGCGTGTTCCAGCCTACCCGCTGCTCGAGATTGCTGCCGTGGGTACCGATGTAGCTCAACCGCAGAGAGGTCTCTTTCATGATCTCCCGCTCGATGTTGAACGTCCACTGCTGCATGCGGTCATCGGCCCAATTCTTCGGATCCATCACCACCATCGGCCGCGAAGTGGATGGAATCCCGGCGATTCCGGTGGTGTCGATCTGCACGTTCGGCATATAGTCGCTGCTGGAGGGTGCGTTCAACAGCGCATAGTTGGGCACGTTTCCATTCCGGTCTACCGGATTATTGGAGAAGACCAGGTTCAGCGGAGAGCTCGTCCGGCTGATCTGAAGAATCTGCGATAGCGGCATCGGCCAGTAATACATGCCATAGCCGGCGCGAATCACCGTCTTCTCGTTGATGCGATAGGCCAGGCTGAGGCGTGGTCCAAAATCCTTCCAAGCAGTGTCCATCAACGCTCCGGGAAACCCCGCCTGCTCCGCCGTGGTCCAACTGAGGCCACGTATCCTCCAGCTATCAAGAACGCCGGATGGGACGCCCGGCATCTGGTCGATCGAGGTCGAGTAAGGGCTGATCACCTGGAACGCCGTGGGGTTGTTCATATCGATGGTCGCCAGCCGGTTGTATTTCTCCTTGTAAGGAGTCCAGTGATCCCATCGAAGCCCGAGCCCCAGGGTCAGCTTCGGTGTAACCTTCCAGGTGTCGTTGAAATAGAGGCCCAACTCCTTCTGCTGGAAGTAGAAGTAACCCCGGTTGTACTGATTGTTCAGGCTGGCCGGCAGTCCCATCAGCAGATCGGCGAACCCCGAACCGGTGTAAGGCGTCGAGTTCTGAGCCAG
Source organism: Bryobacterales bacterium (assembly GCA_020854055.1). GTDB lineage: Bacteria > Acidobacteriota > Terriglobia > Bryobacterales > Bryobacteraceae > JADZGD01. The sequence continues at coordinate 73,776 of JADZGD010000011.1, forward strand.
CGGATCGTAGAGCGACGTCCAGGCGGAATAGAAGCTGTGGCTTCCCTGAGCCTGTTGCATTTCACGAATGTTGTTACGTTCCAACCGGCCTTTGAAGCCCATCTGGAGGTTATGCTTCCCTTTCACCCAGGTGACGTTGTCTTCAATGTTGAAGGCCGTGAGCATCTGGTTCTTGCGGTTGTCCCCATCCCAGCCGCCGCCATAGAGAAAGCCGCCGGCATCGGTGTATATACTGGGCCAGCCGGTTACTCCGAATGGATTCGGGAAGCCAAGCTTGTTCGCCCAACTCACGTTGTCGCCGAGCGTACCCGAATCGCCGGCATTGCGGCTGAAACTGAGCAACAGTTCGTTGATCAGAGTGGGGGTGAAGACGTGGGTCTCGCGGAGCGTAGCGGAGTAATTCATGTAGTTCTGCCGCGACGACCCGCCGCAATCGGTGCAACCCACGGCCGGAAAGCCGAACACACCACCGTACACCGCGCTGAACCTCGGTGATTGGGTATAGCGGCCAGAGAGCGTATCCTTGTCGGAGATCGTGTGGTCTCCCTTGAACGTGATCGAGTGCGTATTGGTGATCGACGGGTAGTACGTCCGGAAATTGTGCGTCAACCATGGATTCTGATCCAGGTTGAAGTTGGGAACGGGCGAGATGCTCTGCATCACCTTGGCGACATTATTGATCCGCCCGCCCGGAATCGCGTTACCCGGAAACGGGGAGCGCGCGCCGTCGGCGCCGGTGGTCAGCGGATCGTAAATCGTGTACCTGTTGCTGCTGGAATCGGTCATATTGCTCAAATCACCGTTCCACATGGCCGGGGTGAAGGCGCTCGCTTCGGCGTAGGAGTTCTGGCGCTGCTTGAGATACTCCAGGTCCATGAACCAGAACGTCCGGTTCTTGCCGTTATAGATCTTGGGTAACAGCACCGGTCCGCCGGCGAAAAATCCAAATTCGTTGCGAATCAGTTTCGCCGCGTCGCCCCGGACGTCCTGCCGGGCGCGCGACCGCAATCCAGCCGCGTTGCTGCGAAACGTTTCGAACGCCGCGCCGTGAAAGTCGTTCGTTCCGCTGCGGGTAACCAGCGAAACGGTGGCCGGCCGCGAAAACTGCGCGCCGGAGGCGGCTGTTTCAATACGAAATTCCTGAACCGTGTCCAGACCGGGTTGCACGCGCGACATGCCGCCGCCAAACCGGTCCACCATCGATGCGCCATCCAGCAGCATCTCGGTGGCGCCTACCTTCATGCCGTTGGTACGGGGATTGCCGCCTCCCACCACGCCCGGCGTCAGGTCGAACAGTGTGGTCACCTGCCGTCCGTTCAGCGGCAGGTTATGAATGCGAAGCGCATCCTTGATGTCACCTACCTGGGCGCCCTCGGTTGTGATGGTCGGGGCCGCGCCGGTCACTTCCATCGTATTTTCCACACTGCCGACCTCCAGCACGGGATCGATGCTGAGGGTCTGCCCGGCGGCCAGCGTGAATTCACTCTCCCATTTCTTGAAACCCGATGCGCTGACCGACATCCGGTAGGGTCCGACGGCAACGCTCGGAATGACGTAGATACCCGCTTCGTTGGACACCGTACTGCGGGTGGTCCCTGTCCCGGTGTTGCTGATAGTTACCTGCGCTCCCGGCATCACCGCCTTGCTCGAGTCATGTACTGTACCGCGGATCACACCCAATCCGGTCTGAGCCACGAGTGGGACACCAGCAAACGTGAATAAGATTACAAGCTTTCTTGCTACTGGAAAAAAACTTGCCGCTTCCATCGCGATCAACTCCCTTCTGCAATTGAGATTTGGGACCGTAGCGATGGCCATACACCTCCTGCTAAACCATTGCTACCATGCCCAAAAACTTAACAAAAACGTCAAAACACCGCCTTGGCGGCGAAACCACCTGACACGGCTAGTAGATCATACTTCCTTGCGATTGTACAGAAAGAGTCATTGTAAAATAACTTACTTGTAGGATTCATTACGGGATGGAGCTCCAGCCCGCCGCTCGGCGGATGTCGAGGGTCTTGCCCTGAGCCGGGTCAATGTCCGATTGGCGGAATAAGCCGCCCGCGTGGTGGGCGGCCTGGCGCGTCGAACCCTCTGGTACGGGCTCTAAAGCGCAGAGAGCAGCGCGGGGAGGAAGGTAGAGAACGGCTCATCCTCGCCATCGCGCACGCTGACACGCACATTCGCAACCTGAGCGTAGGCGCGCTCGGCCTCCGCTTGTGACATTGGCTGGCCAAGCGGATTCACCGGGTTGGTCAGATCAATCCGGCACGGGGCGAGAGCAGCGGCGACGTCCGGCAAATCGAAGTGAGCCATTGCGCCCGGGACGATCTGCTCGGGCGCGTCCTGGTTCAACCGTGCGTCGATCACCGCCTGGTAGGACACCAGCATACCCTCCAGGATCAGGCGTTTCATTCGACTGTCAAATAACGCCCCAAACACCATCGGCACGGCGGCGGTTCCCACCCCTACACCAGTAATGCGGGAGGAATCCACCTCCGGCCGCGAAACCAGGTAGCGAACTGCGCAAACCAGGTCGCGGGCGCGCATGCCGGGCAGCGTCTTCCCCACCAGCCAGGCGGTGGCGGCGCTATCGTAATCGCCAAAAGCCCGTGACCAGGAGCCACCTTCGGGCTTCGGCCGCGTCTCGCCATAGCCGCGCAGATCGACTGCCAGTACCACCGCCCCTTTTTCCACCAGGTGTTCGGAGACACCGGCGGCCGAAGATTTGCCCGCCGCATCCGCGATCAACACCGCCGGATGGCGTCCTTCACCCGGAGGCAGAAACAGCAGCGCCGGAACCTGGATGCCCGATTCACTTTCAATCGCCAATTTTTCCACCCTCGATCGCGGGCGCGAGACGACGCCGAAGCCGGTCACCGCGGGCACGGCTGCCGCCGGCGCTTCGTAGCGGGACAGTTCAGCTACCGCGCGGCGCAACTCGTCCGCGCCTGCCTTGCGATGCGGCCGTTGAGCCGCCACGCGCCGGCGGATAATGGAGTGCGCGTCAATGCCGTTGGGAAACGAAGTCGCCACCTGGCCGGTCGGCGTACACTGCAACTGCTCGGGGCTTTCGAGTTCCACCGGCGCCTCGGGGGACGTGTCTTCGGCGCCCTTCAGCCACCGTGTCAGCCAGCGGTAACCGGCCAGGCGGCGCTGCGGGTTGTAGCCGTGCCCGTCGTCCCACTCAAACATCGACACCTTATCCGCGGCCCCCAGGCGGGTGAACGTCTCTTTGACCTCGCGATAGGAGGCGCGGGCGCCCAATATCGGAAAGAAGTCGCGGATGGCCGAGAGGATGATGAACGGATTGGTTCCATGCGCGTAGAGATAGTCCGGGTAATCAAAACCGTCGGCCAGAAACCAGGGGAAGATCTGTTCGGCGTCCTGCGGCCCGATCGACTCCAGCATCCGCGTCCACGACGTGATGTAGCAGGACGCCGCCGACACCTTGATCCGGTCATCCAGCGCCGATAAATAGGACGTATGGGTGCCTCCGCCCGAGTTGCCGGTGCAACCGATTCGGTTGGAATCCACCTCCGGGCGCGATACCAGGTAGTCCAGCGCGCGGATTCCGTCCCAGATGGTGAACGAGGCGGTGGTGGCGCCGGCCAGCAGGCACTTCTGGCCGAGCATGGTGTGTTCGATGGTTGAAGCGCGCGCCTTGGAGTCGTCGAGATCGGGATCGTAGTACTGGATCCGCTCCCCCTGTCCGATCGGATCCCAGGTGAGACACACAAAACCTCGCCGTGCCAGGCTCACCAGGCAGCGCTGCCATGCGTGGTGGCTCTTGGCGCCGGGTTCGTGCCCCAGCGGGAACAGTACCCCGGGATAGGGCGCTGAACCGCTCTTGGGAAGATACAGATTGGCGGTGACATAGAACCCCGGAAGGCTTTCAAAGATGACCTTCTCAATGCGATGATCGTTCCGCTCGACCGTGCCGGTAATCCGGGCATTCAGCGGCGTACGCTCCGGTTCGCCGCCCAGCACGCTCCAGATACGCTCACGGAAATAGCGGCGGCGCCGGGCCAGGTCCGCTTCGGTATGAATCTGCTCGATCTTTTTCCGCCTGGAGGCAAGCAATTCCGCGGCCCGGCCCTTCAAATAGGCCGGCAGCATCCCATGAACATCGCGGAAGACCGACGAGTACTCGAGAAATTCCCAACTGCCGGCGCTGCGTTGCGCAGCCAGTGGGGAGGCCAGCAGCAACTGCAGAAAAGTAGTGCGTTTCATAACATTTCCGGTTGCAGCCAGTATACGACGCCGGCCCAGGTCAGGCGACGCGGGAAGCGACGACGATGGACAGGATCAGGACGGCGATCGCGGACCACTCCAGCCGCTTGGCTCTCGGTCCGGCATGCTTCCATTCGCCGGCCACGAAGCCGAGGAAATTGGCCGTCAGAATCACCGTGGACATGAATGCCGGCCAGCCCACTACGGCGCCCAACTGCCCCATGGCCGCCGCTCCCATGCCATAGATGCTGAGACCGCCGAACCAGAGCAACCCCATCAGGCTGGCGCCAGCCCAGGCAGCCGGGCTTGCCTTGGCCCCCCGGTAGAGCGCCCAGCTACGATTCTTGTTCAGCAAATAGATAGAGTACCCGGCGTTGGCCAGAAACCCGCCCAGCAGCGCCGGCGCCCAGATGGTATTGGCGGCGAAACTGGCCCCGGCGCCGTGGGCAGCCCCAGCCGCCTGCAGCGGTTGGCCGAACACGAAGCCGATGTTCAGCATCGGCGAAAGAATGCCCGACAGAATGCTCACCACCAGGCCGCTGACGAATTTGTTCTTGGGCGGAGTACCCTTGCTATGCGCATCGCGGTCGCGCTGCGCCCCGGCCATCGAGCACAGTATGATGCCCAGCACCGCGATGGCAATGCTGGCCAGCAGCGTCTTGCCGCGGGCGGTGCCGATGACTCCCGGATCGAAAATCACCAGCGGAAGCAACGAACCGACACTGCTGGTGATGCCAAGAATAATGGCAAATCCCAGCGCCATTCCGATCCGGCTGATGGCCTGGCCGAACAGTACCGACCCGGTCCCCCAACCGAGACCGAACAGCGCCACAAGCCACAGCATTCCCGGGGAGGCCTGCCGGTAGATCTCACCCAGTCCGGGAACGGTGAGCATGGCCAACAATGGCGGCAAAACCACCAGTCCGGCCACCGAATAGATGAGCCAGATGTTTTCCCAGGCCCAAACCCGCTCCAGTTTCTTCATCGGCAGGGCGAAGCTGCCGTGAAACAGGCCGCCGAAAACAACAGTCAGAAGACCAAGTACGGGTGGTTCCACCAGAAACCGCCTTTCAGACCGGGAGCTCCGGAAAAATCGAGAATCCTATCGTACCCCAGCGCGCACCCGGCTAGACAAACACGTTCCACGGCGCGCGTTGTTCACGCCGAAGCATCCTGGACGCCTCGGCATCGCCGATGATGGTCTCTTTCACCGGATCCCACCGGATCTTCCGTCCGGTGCGGACGGCGATGTTCGACATGTGGCTGATCAGGTCCGAGCGGAGGGCCGAATCGATGGGACTCTCAGGCGCCTCCCTGCGCCGGATGGCGTTGACAAAGTTGAGCAGATGGTTCTCGCCCATATTGTTGAACGGAGTCTTGGCAAAACCCGAGACCAGAGACTCCGGACTCGACGAGATGGCCGTCCGGCTGATGCGCACCCAACCGTCCGCGCCATGGAAAGTGGTGGAATCGGGACCGGTCTTAAAGCTCATGGCCGTCCCATTAGCGTAGCGGCAGCGCACCTCCCAGTGCATCACCGTATCGAAAAGGCCTTCGGTGGGAATCAGGCCCGTGCCCTCATACTCCACCGGCACGGCGGGAACGGGCAGCGCCCAATCGAGCACGTCGAGCGGATGAGCCCCCCAACCGCCCAGAAACCCGATGCTGTAGTCGGTGATGTGGTAGTGGCCGGGAGTCACACAGCGGGCCGGCTGAAATTCCCGCGCCGGCGCGGGGCCCTGCCAGATCTCCCAATCGAGGCCGTCCGGAATCGGCGCCGTGGCCTTCGATCCGCCCGGTTCACCCGTTGGCGCGACCACCTCGATCTCGTGGATCTTGCCGATCCGCCCGCTGCGTACCACTTCGCAGCCACGGCGTACATGCTCCGCTCCGCGCTGCTGTGTGCCGTACTGGAAGACGCGGCCGGTTTCCTTCAGCACCTTGCGAGCCAGCAGGTTCTCCTCCACGGTGGGACTGAGCGGCTTTTCCACGTACACATCCTTACCGGCCCGGGCAGCGGCAATCATGATGGGGACATGCCAGTGGTCGGGTGTGGCGATGCAGACCCCGTCGATGTCCTTGCGCCGCAGCAGTTCCCGAAAGTCGTTGTACATGGCGACGCCTTTGAAGCCGGCCGAACCGTTGCGCTTGGCATAGGAGTCCTCAATCTGTTTGGCGCGCTTTTCGCGGCGATCGCGAAACGGATCGCAAACAGCGACACACTGGCAATCGGCATGAACCAGGGCGTTCCTGATCAACCCATCGCCGCCACGGCCTCCGGTGCCAATAAAACCAAGAGTCACGCGGTCGCTGGCGGGTGGCGCCACGCCCCGGCCAAGCGCCGTGCCGGTAATGATTACGGGCGCGGCGGACTTCAGAAAGCTGCGTCTGTCCATGCGGAATTCCTCCCCTCAAATTGAATCACACCCCGGAACACTCCGCCGAAGCGGCCCCAATCAGCTACAATTGCGTGCTGGTATGGGCAGACATATTCTATACGTTATTTGCCTTCTCGGCGGCCTGGCGCCGGCACAGACGCCGCAGATGAAGTACGGCGTGCCGGTGAAGGCCGGCCCCATGGACTCGGTATTGCTAAAGGATTACGAGCCGGAGTCATCCGTCGTGGTGCCCCAGACGCAGGTCGAAAAAGCCCGTTTCCCGGTAATCGACGTCCACACCCACGACGACATGAGCGAAATCAAGTCGCCGCACGACGTGGTCCGCTGGTTGAAGACATTAGATGACACCGGTGTTGCCATGGCGGTTGTATTCATCGATGGAACCGGCGACACCTTTGCCCGCAAGGCCAAATGGTTTCTGGCCTACCCGGACCGTTTCCAGGTCTGGTGCGGACTCGAGACCCGGGACTTCGACAAACCTGGCTACTCCACACGTGCCGTAGCCGCCCTGGAGCAGTGCTACCGCGACGGAGCCCGCGGGGTGGGTGAGATCTCCGACAAAGGCTGGGGGATCCAGGATGAAAAGCGCCCCCCGGGACAGCGGCTGCACATTGACGACCCGCGCCTCGACCCGGTCTGGCAAAAGTGCGCCACGCTTCACCTCCCGGTGAACATCCACCTGGCGGATCACCCCTCCTGCTTCCGTCCGCTGGGGCCACACCAGGAACGCACCCCGGATTTCCAGGTCTTTAACCTTTACGGTAAGCCGGTGCCATCCTATGAAGAACTGCTGGCCAAACGCGGCCGCGTGTTGGCGCGAAATCCGAAAACCACGTTCATCTTCTGCCACCTGAGCAATCAGGGCAACGATCTGGCAGCGCTCCGCACCGACATGGACCGGTACCCGAATCTCTACCTCGATATCGCGGCGCGGGATTACGAATTGGGCCGGACTCCGCGCGCCGCCGCCCTCTTCCTCGCCCGCTACAGCGACCGCGTCATGTTCGGCACCGATATGGGCGCCGATGCCGAAATGTACCGTGGCTGGTGGCGTCTGCTCGAAACGGCCGACGAGTATATTCGCGGACGCCTGTGGTGGCGCCAGTACGGACTCGAGTTGCCAGCGCCCCTGCTTGAAAAGCTCTATCGCAAGAATGCCCAAAGGCTGCTCAACTGGCAACGCCCGTGACACCGGCGCCGGCGGCACACCCGCCCTGCTCCGTTTACAATGTGGTTATCCATCATGATCAGAGCGCGCGATCTTTTGTCCCTGGCGGTACTCTCATTCTGTGTCGCCATTCCGGCGGCGGCAGAGCCCGCTTCCGCACACAAGGCCGCACCGAAAAAGGCCGCTGCCCATCGCGCGCCGGGTGAATCGAAAAAGAGTGCATTCGATAAAGCGACGCTCGAAGCCTATGTCCGCCATATGGGCGTCTGGGGCCCTCAGATCAGCGTTCAGATCAGCGATCCCGTTCCCTCTCCCATCCCCGGCCTGATGCAAGTGGAAGTTCACGCCACCGCCGGTCTTGCCTCCCAAAAGCAGACATTCTATATCTCCAAGGACGGCAGCAAGATCATGACCGGAAACATCTACAACATCAATAAGAACCCCTTTCAGAACGACCTGGATAAGCTCAAGACCACCTCCGAGCCAAGTTTCGGAACGCCCGGCGCGCCGGTAGTGCTGGTGGTCTTCAGCGACTTTGAGTGCCCCTATTGCAAGGAAGAGGCCAAGATGTTGCGTCAGAACCTGCCCTCTGCCTACCCCAAGCAGGTTCGAACCTATTTCATCGATTTCCCGCTCGAGCAGATCCACCCCTGGGCCAAGGCTGCCGCCATCGCCGGCCGCTGCATCTTCCATCAGCGCGACTCGAGCTTCTGGGCCTATCACGACTGGCTCTACGATCATCAAGCGGAGATCACCGCCGACAACATTCGTGCGAAGGTGCTCGAGTGGGCAAAGGGCGCCAACCTGGACGTACTCGCCCTACAGCACTGCATGGATGCCAAGACTACCGAACCCGAAGTGAATCGCAATATCGAGATGGCCCGGTCGCTTCAGGTGAACCAGACGCCGACGCTGTTTGTCAACGGCCGGCGCCTTTTGGGTGGCATCAGTTGGTCCGATTTGCGCCAGATCATCGACTATGAGATTCAGTACCAGAAAACGGCCCATAACGCCGGCGAAGACTGCGGCTGCGAACTGAAACTGCCAACGCCCATTAAATAACCGCTCCTGGCCGTACGATCTTGCCGGTTTGCCGCGGGTCCCACAGCGGCACCCGGCAGCGCTGCCAAGTCCTCTTTCACTTCTTTCGGAACCTCAGTACCCCCGGTTTCCAGTTAGTACCGGTCCGAAAGTCTCATTCTTTCGTTGGAGGTTTCTGTTAATCTTTTGCTGGCGAATGACCGATAAATTCAGAGAGTACATGCAGACCGTGACCGAACCTCTGAAGAAGCATTGGAAGCTGCCTCCATTGATTCTTCACCCCTTTTCCGACGCCGGCGCGCCGGGAAAACTGGTCGAGAGCTCGCGCGCCAACCTGATGATGCAGGGTCTGCTTCCGGCCGGTGAATTCTCCGTGGATGAGCTGGATCGCCGCCTGATCGACGGCCGCTACTGCGAAGTGCGGATGCTGTTCTATGTCGGCCGCGACCTGCTGCGCTGGATCGGGCAGTGCATGGACCTGGCCGGACGCGACGAAGAACTCAGCCTGGCCGGTGTCCAGGCCCAAAGCTTTGCCAGGCTGCTGGTGGAAGATCCGCCCGAATCGGTCCGCGAAAAGCTCAACCGCTGGGGAGTGGCTGACTATAAGGCCATCTTCTCGCGTGCCCTGGGACTCAATGCCGTGTTCTCCGAAGCGCCATCGTGCGAATCACTCACCACGGACTTCATTCGCAACTACTATCGTTTCGCCGACGCGATGTATCTGCTCTGGCAACGCGCCAGCGAAGCTGCCGAGATCGGCCGCGACACCTTCGATTTCGACCTCTACGCGTCCGGCGAGTACTCGCGGATGCTCGAGCGCGAGTGGGAATCGGAAACCGAGTAAGCTACCCCCGGCCGGCGGCGCCGGCCAACGCGGTTATACTGACAGTCGATGCCGCTTCCACGACTTTTATTGGTGCGTCAGCACTTCGCCGACGACGCAATCCCCAACATTTCTGAAGAAATTCACGGTCAACTCCGCGCAGCGAACTTCGGAGCCCGACTTGCCCCCGGTGCGCGCGTCGCTATCGCGGTCGGCAGCCGGGGAATCGCCAATCTTGACGTTATTGTACGAGCCGTAGTCGGATACTGGAAAGAGTCGGGCATGCGCCCGTTCATCTTTCCTGCCATGGGCAGCCACGGCGCCGCCACCGCCGAAGGGCAGGCCGGCGTGCTGGCTCACTACGGAATCACCGAAGACCAGGTGGGAGCGCCCATCGTCAGCCAATTGGAAGTCGTTTCGCTCGGCAAGACCGGAGACGGCATTGAGGCCTTCATGGACCGCGCCGCCTTTGAAAGCGACGGCGTCTTCCTGGTGGGCCGCGTGAAGTGGCACACCGACTTCGCCGGCAAGATCGAGAGCGGCCTGTACAAGATGATGGCCATCGGGCTGGGCAAATTCGCCGGCGCCAAACGCTACCACACCTACGGCTACCGGCTCGGCCTGGAAACGGTAATCCGTACGGTCGGCCGCCAGGTAATCGGGTCCGGGAAGATCCTGGGCGGGTTGGCGATTCTGGAGGATGCCAACCACAACACCGCCCGGTTGGAGGCCGTGCCGGTGGAGATGATGGAACAGCGCGAAGAGCAGAATCTGGTTCTGGCGAAGCGTTGGATGCCCCGCGTGCCCGTGCCTCACGCCGACATCCTCATTGTGGATGAAGCGGGCAAGACCATCAGCGGGGCCGGCATGGACACCAAGATCATCAACCGCAACGTCGCCGGACACTACAATCCCTGGCCCGAAACACCCATCATCGAACGCATCTACTTGCGCGGCATTAGTCCGCTTTCTTACGGAAACGCCGTCGGTTTCGGCTTCGCCGACATGGTGCCGGACCGCCTGCTCGATGCCATTGACTGGACTCCCACGCGCATTAACGCGCTTACCGCATCCAGCTTCGCCGGCATCAAAATCCCGCCCCACTTCCCGTCTGATCGCCAATGCCTGGAAACCATGGCCGCCACCGTCGGAAGGTTGGATATCTCCGAGGTGGAAATCGTCTGGATCCGCAACACAATGGAACTCGGCCGCCTGGTGATGAGCGAACCGCTGCTTCCGGAAATCCGCCGCAATCCGCGGCTGGAGGTATTGTCGGACCCGTTCGATGCCACGTTTGACGAGCAGGGAAACCTGAAGGTGGACTTGCCCGGCGGTCCGTTCGGGCTCTGAGCCACCCGCCGGGTCAATAGCCGAGCGTGACGGCTCCATCGACCGGCAGAGCGATGCCCGTGATGAAGGATGCTTGCTGCGACGCGAGGAACAGCACGGCCCGCGCCACCTCCTCGGCGCCGGCGATGCGCCCCATCGGATGCAGCCCATAGATGTGACGGCGGGTTTGTTCGGGATCCTTTTGTTGGCTGAACCAATCATCCACCAGCGGGGTCGCCACCCACCCGGGACAGACGCAATTCACCCGAATGCCGTCCGCCGCCAGATCGAGCGCCATACCCTTGGTCATGGCGATGATTCCGCCCTTGGAGGCCGTATAAGCCCCGGCGTTAGGCTGGCCCACCAGGCCCACCATGGACGCCATGTTCACGATGGAGCCGCGGGTTTCCCGCAGCAGCGGAATTGCGAACTTCGAGCACAGGAAAACGCTTTTCAGGTTGGTCGCCAACAGGAAATCCCACTCCTGTTCGCTCGTCTGCTCCACGCTCTTGGCGATGTGATACCCGGCGTTATTCACCAGCAGGTCCAACCGGCCGAATTCATTGCGGAACCGCTCAAAGGCCCGGCTAACCTCTTCGTGGGAAGAAACGTCGCAAACCAATCCCCGGCAATCGCCGGCCATGGCGGCGGCGACACCGGTGACAGCCTCATCTTTATCCAGCACGATCACGCGAAAACCCGCGCCGGCCAGGACCTGGCAGCACGCTCTCCCGATACCCTTGCCGCCGCCGGTAACAATGGCTGTCGGTGTATCCGTCATACCCGGGCATTGTATACCGTCTTAACGATGCCTGGAACCGTGCGGCGTTCAGGTGAGATAGAGCAGATCGCGCTTCTGCTCCAGCAGCTTGATAAAGTTGCGCTTGATCTTGTACTTTACTCTCAGCGCTTCCAGCGCGAGCACAAACTCCGCGCCGCGGCTCAAGCGCTTCATCGCGGCGGCGGCCTTCACCAGCAATTCGATTGCGTCTTCGTACCGCCCGCTTTGGGTGTCTGCCTCGGCGTGCTGCATATAGATGGGCACAACGTCGGCCGGGTGTTGCTTTTCCCGCTCCGCCGCCAATTGCAGCCAGAGATTCGCCGAACAGCCGCCGGCCTGCGCCTCTCGCCAGGCAGCGTCCGTGTCGCGTTCATAGAGGAAAATCGCAACCAGTTGGGAGTGGTCAGCCTGCGGCTGGTCCCAGCGGTGCCTCACCCCGCCATGCAGCCGCAGTTTCGCATTCGCGATTTGCAGCCGGATCTCTGACAGCGCCCGCTCGCGCCATTGCGGCCAGTCGCCTGACCGGCTGGCATGACTTTGTAACGTCCGGTATGCTTCCAGGTACGGGCGCTCGGCGAATTGCTCCCACATCAGCTTGATCGCGTCCGCGTGCCTTTTGCGGCGGTGGTATTCTTCGACGGCTAACTCACGGAGCCTGGGGTCGGTATGCTTGGGAAACGCCTTCAGTCCCTCTTCGGCCCACTCAAGAGCCTTGTCGCTCTTCCCCGCTTCACGGTACACCTCAGCGATTCGGAAGTATTCGTAGGGGTGGGAGAGGTCGCGGCTCATCACCGCCACCAGTTGCTCCGTATCGCCGGAAGTCCGGGCAAGCGACTCCATGATGTGGGTGATACGGAAGTACTCTCCCCAGTCGGAACGATCCTCGGCCGTTCGGGCGGGTACCTTCTGCCATTCCGCTTCGGCCAGCAGCCGGTATTGCTTGAGGCCCTCATCCCCGAGGATTTCCGCATACTGCTCCACGGCGCCGTGGAAAACGTCCAACCCGCTGTGCAACTCCGCCTCAAATAGCCGCCGGGCAAGAGCCACCGGATCGGGCCGGGCCTGCTGGCAGGCTCGCCAGTGTATGTCGTGCAACCGGTCCCGCAAGACGGCAATGTGCCCGTCCGAATCGTCGATGGCGCCGGCCGCATTCACCAGTTTCCCTAGCGCCGATTCGCACAACTCCATCGCTGCCGCTGCCCCGCCATCTTCGAGTAACTTCGAAACGCAGTCAATCGCGCGACCCACGCCGCGCGCCCACGCCGCCGCCTCCCGATAATGCACGAAGCAATCCACGCCAACGGCCTCATCGAATGCTCTGGCAGCCGCCGCCGCGCCACAGTCCGGACCCACCTGCCGCGCGGCATACTGAATGAGGTGATCACGAACGCGGTCGTCGCTCCGTGCCCAATCGAGCATCATCCGCAGTAATGTGTCTTTGCTGGTATCCTGCAGAATTCTTGCGGCGTCCTCGAGCGTTGGTTCCTTCACCTTGCGGCGCCGCTTGCCGGCCCGGGTAGCGCCGCTCTGATCCAACCATTGGAGCGCCGCGGCAACACAATGTTTGCAGAACGCGCCACTAGCGCCTTGGGGACAGTCGCAGGCGTATTGAAGAATACCCTTATCCGAAGTTAGATGGACTGAGTAATTCGCGCTCCCGCGGACGGCGGCCCGGATACCGGGCGCGCTGCTGATGATGGTTTCCACGCGTCCACGGCGGTAATAATCATCCCCGCTCCTGTAAACTCGCTCGCCCGCCAGGCGGCGAACAACCGCGTCGTTCAGGGCGTGATTCAAATCTGTCTGCACGATACGCCCATTATTACAAGTTATGAAGGCGCCTCCCCCGTCACGCCAGGCGGGACTCCCGCCAACCGGTGGAGTTGGCACACCGCTAACTCAACTTACTCGCTTGTCGCTCGTAGAATGTAGAACTTGACGCGCGGCGCAACAAACCGCGCCAGCACACATCAGGATGCTGCGAGCCGAACGGACAGCGCCCCTCCAAGGCTAGTCGCCGGCTCGCAATCATGGTCTCTGAACCCTCGCCCGGCAGTTTCGCTTTACGCGGGATTCGCGGCGCTGCTTTCCTTTTTCGCAGGCGCGTCTTTCACCCGTGTAATCTTCACCCGAAATGCTTCCGGGCCGCGTTCCACGTATTCCCAGCTCAGTTGGCCGGCACGCATGAAGTCCATCTGCATGCGCAGCGGGGCCGGGTCGTGATCGTTGACCAGTACGAACGAGTCGTTCAGTTGCAACCTGTCAAAGGTGCCAAAGACCAGAGGATGCCGCTGGCCGTGCGGAATCGAACGCAAATCCAGTTCTTGGTTCGCCATGGATACAGCTTCTCTCCAGGCGGCGTTATCGTCAGTGACATTGGTCACACCGGGCCGGTAAAGTGCAAATGGACTGCATGAAGCCGGCGGTACGAACATAATATGAGAGTGAACATGCTCCAGCAAAGACTTGTGCTGCTGATCTGCATCTGGAACGCGATCGGCTCGACAACCGCATTGGCCCAGGGGCCCCAATTCCGCTGGCGGCGCGAACCAGGCTCCATCGCCCTGGTGACGAAAGACAAGACGGTGTGGCAATTTCGTTACGGGAACGACATCCCGAAACCGATGTTTCATCCACTGGCGCTGTCCGATGGAACCGTGCTGACCTGGAACAGCCCGCCCGACCACCCCTGGCATCACGCGCTCTGGTTCTCCTGGAAGTATTTGAATCATGTCAACTACTGGGAATCCGATCCGCGTGAACCGAGATTAAAGAAAGAATCCGCCGCAGACAAAGAACCGGGCGGACTTACGGAATGGAAGAACGTCCGCGTGCGTACCGGACCGGGAGCGAACGCCGCAATCACGCTCGATCTCTCCTATCACGAGCCCGGCAAGCCGCCCCTGCTGAGCGAGCGGCGCGCCATCCGGGCATCCCAACCCGATGCCTCGGGCACTTACTATCTGGATTGGACAATGACCTTCACCGCCGGAAAACAGGATGTCGATATCAATCGCACGCCAGTAGTTGGAGATAAAGATGGCGTGCCGTGGGGCGGATATGCCGGGCTATCGATACGATTCGCGCGGGAGCTGACGGACGCACGGACTGCTACTACCAAAGAGCAGCCACCCGCCGCGCAACCGGCCGGACTGATGTGCGAAACCGGCTCGACGGGCGTGGATTACAGTGGAGCGGTCGAAGGCCGCGAGGCAGGGGTGGCCATCCTGGACCACCCGGCCAACCTGCACGCACCCACCCCGTGGTATCTGATTATCCAGCCGAAAAACGCCTCGCCGTTCCACTTCGCCGAGGCCGCGTTGATCTATTACAAGCCGTACCTGCTCAAGGCAGGAAAGTCCTTCACGCTTCGCTACCGGGTAGCGGTTCACACCGGCCGCTGGGATCGCAACCGGCTGCTGGCCGAAGACTCACGCTTCGTTAAAGAGGCGAGGTAACCTTCGGCCGCGCCGCGGTACCTATTTCGACTCCCGCCAGCCAAAGGCTTTCAGCATAATGCCGAAGAGATCCGTATTCGCCAGAAAGCCATGGACACGTTCGCTGCCCGGTCCCTGTGCGGCGACCAGGACCTGCTCTCCGCTGTGATGACCGTTGATCAGCATGCTCTTGGGGACAAATCCCTTGCGGTTATCGCCGCCGGTGAACAGCGGCTGTCCTTTGGGCGCGCCGACCAGCCGTAAATCGAAGGAGTGGTCGGCGGTGAACAATACCAGGGTATCGCGGCTCATACGCTGAACCGTATCGGCGGCAATCTTGTCCACCGTGGCGACCCGTTCGAATGCCTGCGGCAGCCGGTTGGCGTGAACATCGCATTCGACCATCAGGAAGAAGCCCTTCCGATTGGCTGACAGAATCTTGATGGCGGCGTTGGTAGCCGCTGCCAGGTCATGATTGGGATTGTTGTGTAGAATCACGGCGCGGCGGGTGCCGGACGGGATTCCGTCGAGCGTATCGGCGACATAAAAACCGGCCTTGGGAAGCTCGGCCAGCATATCAATGCCCATCTCCCGGGTCGCGGCCAGCATCTGATCACGGCCTGGACCGATGATGACGTCTACCCCGTCCCCATAGCGGGGCTTCAACACCTGAGAGAAAATGTTGCCCACCTGCTTGCGGCTGTTGGAATGCGCGTAACAGGCGGCCGGAGTTGCGTCAGCCATGGAGCTGTTGGAAACGACGCCGGTCGACAGGCCATGTTCTTCGGCATATTCAAGAATTGTCTTCAGCGGCGCGCCGTCTTTCTTTAATGGGATGGCGTCGGCCGATTGCGAGATCACGCCGTTGTTCGTTTTGTGACCGGTTACAATGGCCGTCATGCCGGCGGCCGAATCAGTCACCCAGTTGTTGGCCGACGAGGTGTCCGACAATGCCAGGTGCGGCATGTGCTGGACAAAGAGTTTAGCCGGGTCATTGTAAATCTGGATACTGGCGGCGTTCAGCGTGGGGATGCCGCCGGCGTCGGCAAGAAAAAGAATCACGTTCTTGGCGCGCTGCGCTCCTGGTAGAGCCAGCGACAAAGCCAGCAGAAGCCAAATGGCTCGGAGGTTCGGGTTCTTCACGGTTGCATTACCTGCGAAATTGGAGTTTGTCGAAACCAATATACATGGTGGCCTCTAGTGGCAACAACTCCCGGGCATCAGGCCGGCAACCGGATCCGGCGCTGCCCGGAATCATCTCACGCTCGCGGTCCGGCTGGTGTGTTTCTTCCTGTGTGAGCGGGCGGTGGCGGCTTTTCGGGACCGCTTCACGGTTTTCGCGTGGGTTTTCACCTTGTGCTTGCCGGCGATCCTGCGTTTCGCGGCCGGCTCAGGAGAATTGGATACCTTCTTGACAACCACCGGAATGTCAGGCGCCGCGTTCAATGCCGCATGAGCGTTCTCGCCATACAGCCGGCGGTACACGTCGGCATTACGCATCACCATCTGCACATAGTTCCGTGTCTCGGTGAATGGAATTGTTTCCACGAACTCGGCTGGCTCCCGGAAATCGAACCACGTCCTCCAGTTCACGACACGGGACTTGCCGGCATTGTAGGAGGCCAGGGCCGATTCCCACTGCCCCTCCAAGGCATCGAGCAGCATCCGGACATAAAGCGTCCCCAACTTCAGGTTGATCTCGGGGCTGAACAGCATCGAGGCGCGAAAATGATGGATACCGGCCTTGCGGCTGATACTGCGGCCGGTGGAGGGCAGCACCTGCGTCAAGCCGTAAGCTTTCGACCGGGACACTGCCGCCGGATTAAATTCCGATTCCTGCCGTACCAACGCGGCAACCATGTAGGGATCGAGTGAATGGGCCCTGCTGTTGCGCGCCAGTTCGTTCTTGAACGGCAGAGGAAATGCCAAACGCCAGAATGACGCCGGAGCCGCATTGAGTGGCATATACAGATAGTTCGGAGCCAAGGCCTTGATCCACCGAAGGCCCTGGGAAGGATTCCCTTCGCGGACCGAGCGTTGGGCCAGTTCCTGGGCAAGCAGATGCCCCTGAGCGCCGTTTTTAGCGCCAAATCGCATCTCGCCTTCAGCCAGATCGTTCAAACCCGCCTGATAAAGCAAGCGGCATCGTTCAATGCGGAGTTCGGTGGCCGCGCTGGGGTGAAATCCGCCAAAGTCGGGGTGCGGAAAGCTGACTCTGGCAAGGAACTCCTGAACGCCGGGCGCGGCGCCGGCGCGCGCCAGCACC
The DNA here is from genome assembly GCA_020854055.1 of Bryobacterales bacterium. Lineage (GTDB taxonomy): Bacteria > Acidobacteriota > Terriglobia > Bryobacterales > Bryobacteraceae > JADZGD01. The sequence continues at coordinate 91,256 of JADZGD010000011.1, forward strand.
GTGCTGCCGAGGCGCCGGCGGCTGAGAATTCCGTAGTAGAAATTCGGATAGTTATCCGAGGCCGCCCGGTAATAGGCTCTTGCGGCGGCATAGTCCTTAGACGATTCGCTAATGCGGCCCAGGTAATAGAGAGCGCCCACCGCCTTGTCGTCGGCCGGAAAATGCAGCACATGGTAGCGCAGGCGGTCCATCGCTCCAGTGCGGTTCTCCAGGTACTGATTCCAGGCCACCTTCCAGTGGCAATAAGCAGCCTGCGGACCGTCGGGAAACGACTCGTAATACGCCTTAAACAGCGGCAAATAAGAAGCGGGTTGATTCTTGACAACGAAATAGTTGCCCACGCTGACCAGCGCGTCGCGCCGCCAGACGGAACCCGGATACTTTTCACCCAGTTGGCCGGTCCAGGCGAGCATTTCGTCGCTGCGGTCGAGACGGCGGGCGCAGTTAGCCAGATAATAGAGACGCTCGGCATCGGCCTCCGCGCCATCGGTGCGCAAGTCCCGGAGATAGCGGTAGGCCGCGCCCGACTCGCCGCCAAAGTAATCGGCGGCTCCCAGGCGAACCCGCGCCAGTTCCCGGTTTTCTCCGTTGGTGGTGGAGATGAGTGCGGTGAGTTCGCGCTTGGCGCGGGCAGTCTCGCCCGTCTCGACCAGCGTCTGAACCCTGGCCAGAACGGTCTTTGCGTCAGGTTGCGGGTAGGAATCGCCCAGAGACGCGCGCAGGCGGGCGAGCGCGGCATCGGCCTCGGCCGCTTCCGGCGAAGTGGGAAACTGATAAAAAATCTGCTGGTAGGCCAGTGCGGCTGCGCGCCCCTCGCCAGATGCTTCGATTGCCGCAGCCAGCACAATGTCCGCCTGTGGACGCTGCAACCGGACCCAATACGAGCGTACAAGTTTAGCGGCGCCGGCCGCATCACCCGATTGGAGCCTGGCTTGAGCCGCCAGCAGCACCGCCCGCGAGGTCAACGGCGAGGGCGGATCCATCGTCCAGACTGTTTCCAATGTGCCGCTGGCGGCGGTAAAGCTCTGCTGTTGAAACAACGCCTGCCCCAGAAAGAACGAGGTGTAATCCTCCAACCGCGGCAGAGACTTCCGCGCCAGTTCAAGAGCTTGCGCCGCCCGTCCCGGCTCTTTGGCGTCGAGGTACCGGACGCCGCTCGCCAGTGAACTGAGCCCGGCGGCGGTTCGTTTCGCGCCCGGTTCTGGCGCGGCGGCGATCGAAACAGCTAGAAAACCGCACAGCAGCGACAAGACAACGACGCCGCGGGCGCCGTCAGGCCAGCGGACCGGGATATGTCGGGCCCATAAGTGCAGGGTCATCATTTGCCAGTGTCCGTACAAGTTCCTGATGAAGATAATCGACCATAGTCGGCGTTGACGTCATATACTGCCTCCGGAAATTCGCTCTTGCCAGTTCGATCTCGCTATGAAGCACATCGAAGAGCCGCCTCTCCATCCGCCCCTTCTTCACCGCCTGTGCTTTGTAGAGCCGGATTTCGGCGACCTGAACGCGCGCCAGGCGTTGCGCTCTCATGTGCAACTCGCGGTCAGCCGCGCTCAACGCCGCCCAATCGGGATTCGCCGGTATAACGGGCGCGTCCGAGGTGGTAATCCGAATCAGATCCGCGCCGCCCGAAGCCGCCGAAGCCCCCGCAGCCGCCGTCGCCGGAGCCAGCGCCGCGTTGCTGATCAATTCAATCGCGCTGACCTCCACGGGTTGCTCAACATAGATGACGCCACCGGCCGCGCGGCGGTTGCCAATGGGGAAGATATAAACCTTTTCGGATCCCGATTCACCCAACGCCTCGATCAGCGGCTCGGAGAGTTCGCCCGCGCTACGGACGGCAATTGTCACCTCGCTGGTCGTGATCGCGCTGTCGATGGCGGCGGCAAGGGCGATTGCAAACTCCTTTCCCGGCATGCGATCGGCGTTCTCGAAGCCCCGCGCGGCCTCACAGCGGAACCGCTGGCCGTGCACGCTGAAGACAGCCACCCGCGCGGCATGGGGCTCACAAGCGCCGGCCAGCGCCCGCCAGAATCCGGCTGGCTCCTGGGCGTTGTGCATCCGCCGCAGCGCCTGGTTGAGCGTCTCTACCTGCTGGCGGCGCGCCTCTTTGCTGCGCGCCTCGATGCCCGCTTCCACCTGTTCGGCCAGCGTCCTGCGATACGCACCCTCAAGCTGGGCGCCAAGCTCGCTGAAGCGGTCTTCAAACACTTTCTCGATTTGCTGTTTCCAACCGCCCGCCAGTTCTTCCTGAATGCGCTCCACCTGCAGTTGCCACACGGCGGCAAGCTGATCGCGCGCCGTATCCCTGGCATCCTGTATCGCTGTGGAAAGAGGCGTGGGTTCCATGGAGGCATTACTATTTTAGCCCAGCCCCTTCCCATTTAGTCTTGAACGGGAAACTTCAGGGAGTTTTTCCGGCCGCGCCGTTGCGCGTGGCCGGGACCGCCACCGCCGGGACTGCCGGCTCGATGGCAAATGGAAAGAGCGTGAGTGTAAGTGGCAATTGCCTGGAGCCGCTGGCCAGATCCGCTCTTATCTGGCCGTCACCGGCAAGCGAGGCCTTGCCCTCGAACCTGACCCCATCAATCGACGCGCGTACGCCTGCCAATCGCAGCCGCGACAGCAGCGCGCCGGCTCCAACGCCGCTCGTTTCGAAATCCGACGCGATCGATGCATCGCCAAGCCGGGTTTCCACCGCGTCCACGAACGCGAGGCCATGGTACATGGGAACGTTTCCGCTCAGATCGGCGCTCAACGTACCGCCGATCGGGTTGCCATCGAGGCTGGCTTCGGCGCCCAGCAGTTGAGCGTGAACGCCATCCCAGATGACATCGGCGTGCAGATCGGTCACCAGCGTCCCTCCGGCGCGGAGGCTCCCCACCATCACGGTACCCGCGGCACGGCGCTGCTTCAACCATTCGGGAATGGATGCGCGGCCGATACGCAGGGTGCGCGAAAGGAATCCCTGGGAACGCTGGAGCGATGGCAGCAACAGGCGTTCGATGTCGGCGGCATGCGCCTCGGGCAGAACCAGGCGGAAGCGATGCGGCCGCGTATACCCGGGTTCATAGCGGTATTCGCCTTCGAAATTGAGTTTGCCGGCCCTGCCGCGGATGCGGCTCATCCCGAGGCGGGTTCCACTGATCGAAACGGCGGCCGAGTCCAGGTGAACATCACCGGCGATCCCTGGTACGGCCACGCTGGCGTCATGCACCTCGAAAACCCCCGTCCACTCCGGCGGATCATCACCCTCGGCCACGTAGCGCAGGAATCCCCGCCAGGTTCCCGCCGGGCAATTGTCCAGAAGCGGCAGGCGCCCGGCGCCCAGCAGCTCACCGGTTCCCGTGCGAAGGTCGGAGATACGAAATGCCGGCGTCGAGATCTTCACCGAAAGCGCGCGCGCCGATGGCCGGAAGAGCCCCTCAACCACAGCCTTCTCCTCCCGGTGCAACAACAACGTGGCCGGATCGAGACGGATCTCGCCGCCGGCGATATTAATGCGCGCCGAGGCGATCCGCATGGGATCGGTGCCGGGAACCTCGAGCGAGGCATCCGACAAATTCACCTGTCCCCGAAGTCCCCCATCGGACGAGCAGGCCAACTCCCCGTTCAACTTGCCGTCCCCGGAGGCGCGCGGCGGCAGCGCCACCCCCATGTGCCGCGCCACTTCAATCAACGCCGCCGCCGGAAAATCCTGCGCCGTGGCGGTAATGGCCCAGTGGGGCGTGGTCAGGTAGTTGGAGGCTTCCACGCGGACCCCCAGGGGCAGGTCCTTGCCGTCTGAGCGGCCGGACTGCAACGCGACCCGTTGATGGCGAAGATCGATGGTCCCGGCGTAGTCCAGCGGCCAGGCTTCGCCTTTGGGAGGCAGCAGATCCCAGCGGTGGATGTCGTAGATCTGTAGTTGGCCGCTTACCTTCACATTCGAGACTGGGCCCGAAAGGCGCGCCTGCGACGCGAGTTCGCCATGCACGCCCACGTCCCGGCCGGCAATCAGGGTCATCACATCGGCGATGTTGCTGCGATCCAACTGGATATCAAACTGGACCCGGGGTTCACCGGCGGTGGAGTGCAACCAGCGGCCATTGGCAATCAGGCGGCCGAAACCCTGGGCGGGACGGTCGGTCCTTCCGGGAGAGCCGGAAAAGCGCAGTTCCAGCGCGCCGCCGTCTTCCCAGATGTCGAAGTCGGCATCGGTCAGGTAATAGACCGATTTCAGCGTGCCGAACTGAAAATCAACACGCCCGGAACGGACCTGGATTTCCGGCAGCGCCGCCGCGGATGACCCGCTGCCGCGCGGCCGGCCGAGTTCGCTTGCCAGCAATTGCTGGACATTCCACGGGCCATCGGCCAGTTTGACCAGGTTCAGGGTCGGCTCCACCAGCCGCAACGACGAGAAACGGAGATTTCCCGCCAGCAGGCTGGTAAGGCTGACCCGCGCGTCCAGCGTGTCCACGTAGGCAAACGGCGCCAGACCGTGCGTCGGCGCCTCGCCGATAAGGACATCGTTGACAGTGAAACCAGGACCGTGGAACAGGCTGAAATGTACCTTGCCGATCTCGACCTTGCGGTGAAGCGAGGTTTCGAGTGCCTGGCGGATCCGCGCGCCAAAACGATCGGCCGAAAGATATTCCGTGGCGGCCGTCAGAAGCGCCAGCAGACCGAGCGCGACGGCCAGGCCGGTACGGACAAATCGTTTGGCGCGAGTCATTCCTCTTCGAGCGAACCTTCTTGCACGAGCCGGAGGTAATCCGCCGGATCATCCACATCCAACAGAATGCCAGGATCATCGGTATCCAGGTAGCGGGCCGCGTGGCGATGGATCACGTCCCGAGCCGAAGCATCATCGGCTAGCGCCATAATCTCGCCGGCCAGAGCGGCTGAAATGCCCACCGGATGGCCGTGGCGATTCTGGTATCGCGGCACCACCAGGCTGGCTCCTTCGCGAAGCGCGGCCGCCACCGCGCCGGCGGTCGAGGACAAAACCGCGGGATAATCGAGCGGGCTGAAGATAACGGCACCGCCGGCGATGGCCGCCAGGCCCGTCCGCAGTGAACTCAACTGGCCCCGCGCGGGGTCGGGATTCACCACGAAGCGCGCCATGCCGGCGCGTTCAAGGGATGCCCGGATGCCATCAGCCTGCTCGCCGAGAACGACAATCACCTCATCCGAGCAGGCCGACAGCAGACCGATCATGCGGTCGAGAAAGGACTCCCCGCGATAGCGAAGAAGCGCCTTGGGCCGGCCCATCCTGACAGAGGCTCCGGCCGCGAGAATGAGCCCGGTTACGGTCACTTGAGCAGCGCGCGGGTGGACGCGCTCGCCATCAGCGAGAGCGACAACGAGCGCCAATCAGAGGCCGCCCCGCGCCGAACGGCAATCATCTCGGCGGCCACCGAGATGGCGATCTCCTCCGGCGTGACCGCGCCGACATCCAAACCCATGGGGGCGTGAAGATTTTCAAATGCCGCGCGCGGTATCCCTTCTTGCTCCAACTCCTTGATGATGCCGATCACTTTGCGTTTGCTGCCCACCATGGCGATATAGCGCGCCGGCGTGGAGACGGCCAATTTGAGCACCCGCATATCGTCGCGATGGCCGCGGGTGACGATGATGATGTAGCTGCTCTCGTTGATCTCCAGTCCCGGGAAAACGGACTCGTATTCGCCGCTCAACACCTGGTCGGCATCGGGGAATCGCTCACGGGTGGCGAACTGCTCGCGATCGTCCACCACAGTGACGCGAAATCCCGCCAGTTCCGCCACGCGCGCCAGGCTGCGGGAGATGTGGCCGGCTCCGAAAATGAAGGCCGAGGGCAAAGGCAAAATAGGCTCCACGTACACGTCAAGCTGTCCGCCGCAGATTAGGCCATTGTCATAGGCGGCATCCTGGCCGAGGTTGAAGCTGAGCCGGCGCGGCTTCTCCGTGTCCATCACTTCGCGGGCGGCGCTCCAGACCTCTGCCTCAACGCATCCTCCGCCAATGGTTCCGGCGATGGAACCGTCTTCGCGGATCAGGATCCTGGCGCCTGGATAGCTGGGAATCGAGCCGCGCACGCCGACGATTGTCGCCAGCGCGCACTTCTGGCCCTTGCGGCGAAGCGTTACCAACTCTTCGAATACATCCATACCGGCGCCACTCGAATTTTAACATCCCCGGTATGGCCCGGCAGGCCGGAATCAGGTACTCAACGCCACCGAATCCCCCTCCAAATGACGGTTGGTTCCAGTCCGTACCGGAACTGGAGTACGGCAGGTGGTGGGAGTCCCTGGTCTCTTACAATAAGGGATATATGAAAGCGCGTGTGTACGTGTCTCCCAAGACGACCGTTCTCGACCCTCAAGGACAAACCATCCAATCCGCATTAAACGGAATGGGGTTCCGCGATGTCGCCAGCGTACGGCAGGGAAAGTTCTTCGAACTCACACTCAAACAAGGCGCCGACCCGAAACAGGCGGCCGCCGACGTGAACACCATGGCGCGCGACGTTCTGGCAAATCCGGTAATCGAAGATTTCCGGGTGGAATTTATCGACGACTAAACACCGAGTAATCGGGAGAGGGGGCGGGGATGTGCGGAATTGTGGGCTATGTGGGGACACGCAAAGCGGTTCCCATCATCTTGGACGGACTCCGCCGGTTGGAATACCGCGGTTATGATTCGGCCGGGTTGGCTGTCCTCGACGCTCAGCAGCAACTCTCGATCCGGCGGGCATCCGGCAAGTTGCGAAACCTGGAGGAAGTGATCCGGCTCAATCCGGTGGAGGGCGCCTTCGGCATCGGCCACACCCGCTGGGCAACCCATGGACGGCCCACCGAGGAGAACGCCCACCCGCATCGCGACTGCAAGGGCGACCTGGTGGTGGTGCACAACGGGATTGTCGAAAACTACCTGCAACTCAAGAGCGATCTGGAGGCCCAGGGGCATCGCTTCGTCACCGAGACCGATACCGAGGTGATCGCCCACCTGATCGAAAAATCCCTCAACGGAAACCTGGAAACAGCCGTGCGCGCCGCGGTAAAGCAGTTGAGCGGCGTGTTTGCGTTGAGCGTAATCTCCCGCTCGGACCCGAATAAAATCGTCGCCGTGCGCAACGGGCCGCCGGTGGTCATCGGCCTGGGCGAGGGTGAGTACTTCGTCGCTTCCGACGTGCCGGCGATCCTCAACCACACGCGCGACATGTTCTTCCTGGCCGATGGCGACGTTGCGGTGCTGACGGCCGAGGGCGTGCATCTGACCGACTTCGACGGCAGGCCGATCCGGCGCCAGGTGTCGCACATTCTCTGGGATCCCATCATGGCCGAGAAGGGCGGCTACAAACACTTCATGCTCAAGGAGATCTTTGAGCAGCCGCGTGCCGTGCGCGACACCTTGCTTGGCCGCGTGGGCCAGGAGAGCGGCCGGATCTTCCTGGACGAGATGAACATCCAGCCGAAGGACTTCCCCCAGTTCCGCTCCCTGCGCATCGTCGCCTGCGGAACCAGTTGGCACGCCGCTCTGGCCGGAAAGTTCATGATTGAAAAGTACGCCCGCATCCCGGTGGAGGTGGACTACGGCAGTGAGTTCCGCTATCGGGACCCCATTGTCGACGCCAGCGTGCTTACCGTGGTGATCTCCCAATCGGGCGAGACGGCCGACACCCTGGCCGCCCAGCGCGAGGCCAAGAGCAAAGGCTCCAAGACGCTGGCCATCTGCAACGTAGTCGGATCCATGATCACCCGCGAGGCGGCCGGCACGCTGCTCACCCACGCCGGACCGGAGATCGGGGTCGCCTCCACCAAAGCCTTCACCTGCCAGTTGACCGCGCTGTTCATCCTGGCGATGTATCTGGGGCAGACGCGCGGCGTTCTGAGCCCGGAACAGAGCCTGGTGCTGGTGCAGGAACTGCTGCACCTGCCGGCGAAAATGGAGACCGTGCTTTCCGACGAGGCCGTCTACGAAGACCTGGTGCGGATCCTGTTCCGGGCAACCGACTTCCTGTTTCTGGGACGCGGCGTTCACTTCCCCATCGCGCTTGAGGGCGCGCTCAAGTTGAAGGAGATTTCCTATATTCACGCCGAAGGCTACCCGGCTGGCGAGATGAAGCATGGGCCAAACGCGCTGATTGACGAGAAGCTGCCGGTAGTGGTGCTGGCTGCCTATGATCCGGCCGACGAGAACGGCCGACTGCGCTATGAGAAGACGCTATCCAACATCCAGGAAGTGAAGGCGCGCGAAGGCCGCGTGATCGCCATCGCCAATCAGGGCGACTCCGACGTGCGCAAGGTGGCCGATCACGTGATCACCATCCCCCACACTATCGAGCAGTTGCTGCCCATCCTGGAGATCGTTCCGCTCCAGTTGCTGGCCTACCACATTGCCGTCCGCCGCGGCTGCGACGTGGATCAGCCGCGCAACCTGGCCAAGAGCGTCACGGTGGAGTGATGCGCCAGGCAGTGGCCGGGATCGTGGTGGCAACCCGCGGCAAGGGGCTTTATGAATGTACCGGCGAGGTGGCCGCCTGGCTGGCCGAACAGGGCATCCACACCGGCCTGTTGACGCTGTTCATCCGGCACACCTCCGCCTCGCTGGTAATTCAGGAGAACGCCGACCCCGACGTAATCCGCGACCTCAACGATTACTTCGGCCGCATCGCGCCCGACAACGACCCGCATTACCGGCACACCATCGAAGGGCCCGACGACATGCCGGCCCATGTGCGCGCCGCCTTGACCGGAGTTCAGCTCAGCATCCCGGTGATCGCCGGGCGCCTGGCGTTGGGCGCCTGGCAGGGGATCTACGTATTCGAACACCGGTCAAAACCCCACCAGCGGAGCGTGGCCCTGCATTTATCCGGCGAATGATACCGCGATCGAGTATCATAATCGACGGTGAGGAACACATTCAATGAGCATCACCAGGCGTGATTTCATGGAAATTGCCGCGCTCGGCGGCTTGGCTGTCAACGCTGCCACCGGCGCCGCGGTGGATACCAAGACCGGGATGCCGACCAGGATCCTGGGAAAAACCGGAGCCCGGGTGTCCATACTGGCCTTCGGCTGCGGCAGCCGCTTCCTCATGTACAAGGAAGAAGACAAAGCGCTGGAGGCGCTGAACCGGGCGCTCAACCTGGGTATCACCTACATAGATACCGCCTACGGCTACGGCAACGGCGAGAGCGAGACGCGCGTGGGCAAGGTATTGAAGGCCCGCGGCGGCAAACAGGGACTGTGGCTGGCGACCAAGGTCAACGTCCGCGACGCGGACGGAGCGATGCGGATTATAGAGGGAAGCCTGAAGCGCCTTCAGGTTCCACAAGTGGACCTGATCCACGTGCACGCGCTCGGCGGTGAAGACGACCTGGCAAAAGCCGAAGCCAAAGATGGCGTAATCAAGCTGCTCTACAAGCTGCGCGGCCAGAAAGTGACGCGGTTTATCGGTGTCACCTGTCATGCCGATCCGCTGGTGTTACAGAAAGCGCTGGAACACAACGACTTCGATTGCACCCAGATGGCGCTCAACGCCGCCCGGCAAGGGCAGGCAAAACTCGCCCCTGGGCGGCACGACCATTTCGAGACGACGGCGCTGGTGACGGCCAAGAAGAAAAACATGGGCGTGACGGCGATGAAGGTCTTCGCCCAGGAGAAGCTGCTGGGTGGAGCGCCGGTGGAAAAACTGATCCGCTACTCGATGTCCCTGCCGGTGGCGGCGGCGGTGATCGGCATGCCGTCGCTGGCGATGATCGAAGAGAACATCCGCATCGCGAAGGGCTTCCAACCGTTGTCACACCCGGAAATGGAGAGTCTCTCGCACGAACTGGCCACCAGATACAAGGCGGCCATCGACCGCCACTTCGCCGATCATCAGGACTGCTGATCGCGCAACTACTGGAAAAGCCGCCGCTCCCGGCGAAGGTACGCCGGGGTATCGAAATCGTCCTGAGCAGGCTCCCCGCTGTGTGCCGCCGACGCCGCGGGCGCCGGTTCGGGCGCGGGCGGCGGCGCCTCGGCCGCAGGCGGTTCGGCTGCCGCCGGCTCATAGAAGTAGCCGCTCGCAACCTCCTCGTAGACGGTCTCGGGAGCCTGGGGAATGGCCGGTGGCGGCGGCGTGGCCGGCACCGGCTCCAGTTGGTCAGCCGAGGTGGTGATCGGACGGCGCTCCAGTTGGGTCAGGTTCTCCCGCTCGAAACCGGTGGCGATCACCGTGATCTTCACCTCATCACCCATCGATTCGTTTAGCACGACACCGAAATTGATCTGCACATCGTCATTTGCGGTCGCTTGACGGATGAGACTGCAGGCTTCGTTCACTTCGTGAATCCCCAGCCTGCTCGATCCGGTGATATTGATCAGTACCCCGCGGGCGCCCCTCACACCGCCTTCCTCGAGCAGCGCACAACTGATCGCCTGTTCGGCCGCCTGAACCGCAGCCTTCTCTCCCTTGGCGGTTGCGGTTCCCATCATCGCGTAACCCATGCCCAGCATGATCGCCCGGATGTCGGAGAAGTCGCGGTTGATGACGCCGGGCGTGGTCATGATATCGCTGATGCCTTGCACCGCTTGCCGCAGAACGTCGTCGGCGGTGCGAAATGCGTCCAGGAAGCTGGTCCCCTTGGGAACCAGTTCGAGCAGCCGGTCGTTGGGTATCGAAATGACCGTATCCACCGTACCGCCCAACTCGGCCAAACCCTTCTCTGCCTGCTTCATGCGGCGGGAACCTTCGAAACTGAAAGGCTTGGTGACCACGGCCACCGTCAACGCATTGAGTCCCTTGGCCAGCGAGGCAACCACTGGCGCCGCCCCGGTACCGGTGCCGCCGCCCAGACCCGCCGTGACAAACACCATGTCGGCGCCCTCGAGAATCTCGATAATCCTCTCGGTATCCTCAAGCGCCGCCTGCCGCCCGATTTCAGGATCCGATCCGGCGCCGAGGCCGTTGGTGATCTTTCCGCCGATAGCCAGTTTATTGGGCACGCTCGAGGCGTTCAACGCCTGAACATCGGTGTTGAGAATGTGGAATTCGACACCCGAGACCCCCTCATCCATCATCCGGGCAACGGCGTTTGCGCCCCCGCCGCCTACGCCGATCACCTTAATTCTGGTTCCGAGCAGGGAATCTTCCTGGATCTCGAACTTCAAATTATCCAGATTGGCATCAAGCTGCCCCATAACGATACCTCCACCGGGCCGCCGCTCATGGCGCGCTTGCCGCCCGAACTCTCCAATATTCACGCCCCCGCAATCGTTGGAGCGAATCCCTCAGCGTAACACCAGCCCCATGAAGCCGGGGGCCTTCCGCTTCTGTTCCTTCATTTTCAGACGCGCCGAGTACATTGCGATGCCGGCGGCGGTGGTCCAATTCGGATTGTCGACGTCGAGCGGCCACTCTTCAATGCCGATCGGCAGCGCGTTGCGCGCCTGGCAGTTCAACCCCCGCTCGGCCATATCGCACATTCCGGTGAGCAGCGCTCCACCGCCGGTCAGCACCACGCCCTCCAGCAGGGACTGCTCCATACCCACTTTGGCCAACTCCAGTTTAACGTGCTGAAACAGTTGATCGGCGCGGGCTTCGAGCACATAATTCAGTTCCTTGCGGGTGGCTTCCCGCGAGGGCCGCCCGTCGGGCGAAGGAACCTCGATCAGGGTGGCATCGCAGGTGAGACCGAGCAGGGCGCAACCGAACTCTTCCTTCAGCATCTCGGCATCCGAGAAGGCGATCGAGAGGGCATGGGCCACGTCACGGCTGAAATGGTCGCCTCCAAGCGCCAGGCTGGAAGCGAGCAGCAGCGCGTCGCCATCATAAACCGCGATGTCGGTGGAATGCGCTCCGATGTCAACCACCGCCACGCCACGGTTGCGATCTTCTGGCAACACGGCGGCGTAGGCCGCGGCCATCGGCTCAAAAACCGTCTCCTCCACGGTCAGTTGCGCCTGGTTAGCTGCATTCACCAGGCACTGGTGGTCCTGCACCGAGACGGTCACCACATGGACATTGGCCTCCAACCGCGAACACAGCGCCCCACGCGGATTGCGGTAACCGGCCCGGCCGTCGACGATGAAATCCTGCGGAAATACCTGTAGAATCATCCGGTCATCTTCAAGGCGCACCCGGGTGGCGCGCTCGACCGCATAGCCGAGATCGTCCGCTTCGATGTCGCGCGGACGGCCAAACTCGTACAGGCCACGGCTATTGGCGCCCGCCACCGCGCTGCCGCCCATTCCGATGACAACGCCCTCTACCGATACCTCCGCCACCCGTTCAGCCGCTTGAACCGCCTGTTGGATCGACGCGCTCAGCGCCCCCTGGTCGGTGATCCGGCCTCTGGTAAATCCCCTCGATGATGCCTCGCCGTGACCCGCGTAGCGCAATCGGCCGCCCTCAAGGATACAGATCGCACAACGCACCCGCGCACTGCCGGCATCGACGCCGACGGCGATTTGCCTCTTACTGGACACTGGAACTCCCTCCAACCGCAGTAATGCGATCCTCCAACCGGAGATCGAACGCCGTAGCATTCGGCAACCGGTCCCGAATCTTCGGATAATAATTAAGGAATCCGTTGAACCGCAGCGCATAGTGCTGGTTCCCCAGCTCCAGTACCATGGCGCGGCGGTCCATTTCCACGCTCACTTTCAGATTGTCCGGCTCTCCGGCGTCAATCTCCGATACCCGATCAACCAGCGGGCCAAATTCCTTTAACAATCGCTGAACACGATGGATCCGATCCCGGCGTGCCTCAATCCCGGCCCCAAGCGGCATCCCCACTACCACCGGCAGATGGAACCTGGCGCCGCTCGCCTGCAGCAGAACGCCGTCTCCGTCAATCATTGCAAACCGCGACGGCTGGCCTGCCGCGCCCGGAACCGCGACAAAGGCCACCGGAACACGCTCCACAATGTCGGCTCGCACGCTATTGGGCCAGACACGCATCACACGCGCTTCCCTGACCCACGGGATCACAAGCAGGTTACGTCTCCGCTCGGCAGCCGGAAAAAGGTAGAGACTTCGGCCAAAGTCCCCCTGGAACACCGCGTTAACCGCGTCCCTTGAAGTGTTCTTTATGCCGCGCACCTTCAGATTCGGGCTCTGCTCGCCATAGTCCGCCGGCCCGGCAACAATGAACCGCGAACTCTGGATAAGGTGCTGCTCCAAGCGTCCGAATCCGAGCAGCCCTAGCACCGCCAGCGCCGAAAAAGCAAGCAAATAGAAGGCCACGCGCATTCCCAACCGGAAATTGCGGCGGGCTTCAACGGCGGATTCGGTCCGGTGTGCCATCCTACGGACTCCCTCGTAGCCATTGGAGCACACGGTCTCCCGCCTGCCAAACATTGCCGGCGCCCTGGGTGATGACCGCGTCGCCCGATTCGAGCAGCGGTACGACCGCAGCCACGGCGGCATCCATACTGCCGGCGTAATGCGCCCCGCGATGGCCGAAACTCCGCATCCGCTCCACCAGTTTGTCGGCGCTTACACCCTCAATCGGCTTCTCCGACGCGGCGTAAATGTCCAGCACGTGAACGGTATCCGCCCCGCTGAACGACCGTGCGAACTCGTCCCAAAGGTGATAGGTGCGGGTATAGCGGTGGGGCTGAAAAATTGAGTGGATCCGCTGAAAATTGCACTGCCGGGCGGCAGCCAGCGTCGCACGGATCTCCGTCGGATGATGCCCGTAGTCGTCGATCACCGCCACGCCCTTTTCCCTGCCCCGGATCTGAAAGCGGCGCTCCACGCCACTGAAGCTCCCGAGCGCCAGCCGCGCTCCCTCTACGTCTACCTCCAGTTCCCGTGCCACGGCCACCGCCGCAGTGGCATCGAGAACATTGTGGAACCCGGCAAGCGGTAGATGAAAGATCCCCAGATCGCGCCCCCGGAAGCTGAGGCGGAAGTCGCTTGACAAATGTCCGCAGGTAACTTCGGAGACTACGTAGTCGGCGGTGACGCTGGTGCCGTAGGTAATGACGCGCCGCCCGATACTGGCCAAAATCTGCTGTACATTCTCATCGTCGATGCAGACGATCGCCGCGCCGTAAAACGGGACTTTATTCACAAATTCGGTGAATGCGCGCCGGATCTCGGTGATGTCGTGATAGTGATCCAGGTGCTCTCGATCGATATTGGTGACCACCGCCACAATCGGCGCCAGCTTTAGAAACGATCCGTCGCTCTCATCGGACTCGACCACCAGAAAATCACTCTTGCCGATGCGGGCGTTGCTACCACCCATAACACCGACACGCCCACCCACGACAACAGTGGGATCAAGCCCCGCCCCGCTCAGGATATGCGCCGCCATCGACGTGGTGGTCGTCTTGCCATGGCTGCCCGCGATGGCAATCCCGAATTTCAGCCGCATCAACTCGGCCAGCAACTCACCGCGGGGAATCACGGGTATTCCCAACCGCCGCGCCTCCTGCACTTCCGGATTCAGTTCATCCACGGCGGAGCTCACCACCAGCACCTTGGCATTTTGAACGTTAGCCGCCTGGTGCCCTTCGTGAATCGTCGCTCCCAGCGATTGAAGGCGCTCGGTGATCGGGCTGAGCCGCAGGTCCGAACCGCTGATTTCATACCCCAGCGTCAGCAGAACTTCGGCAATACCGCTCATGCCGATGCCGCCGATGCCGGTGAAATGCAGGTGCTGGGGCTTAAAAAACATTTTATGTCGTTATTGTTTCGGCTTTCTGGTCCGCTGTCAATCAAAATGCGGGAGTTGCGCCCGCCTTGCTCCGAACCCGTTCCGATCCCGAAGCCAGTTCCTCCAGTATATCGGCCACCCTCCCGGCGGCTCCGGGCCGGGCCAGGCTCCGGGCGGCCCGCCCCATCGTCTCGAGCGTGGTCTCGCCGCCGGCCAGCGCCGAAACCTCCCGGAATAGCCTTTGGCCGTCCAGTTCCTGGTCCAGCACCAGACGGGCTGCGCCCGCGGCGGCCAGCGCCTCGGCATTGTGAAGCTGGTGCTGGTCGGTGGCAAACGGAAACGGCACTAGAATGGACGGCTTCCCGGCCGCCGCCAGTTCGCTGACGGCTCCCGCTCCGGAACGGCACACAACCAGGTCCGCGCGGCTGAACACGGCCGCCATGTCGTCAATAAATTCCACCACTTCGCCCTCCAGCCCGCAGGTGGCAAAGGCCTCCCTGGTAGCGGCAAACTCGGCCGCGCCGGTCTGGTGAATGATGCGAACCGCCCTGCCCGCGGCCCGAAACAGCGGCCAGCTCTCTCTGGCCGCCCGGTTAAGGGTTCTCGACCCGCGGCTGCCGCCGGTAATCAGTATGGTCAGCGCCGGTTCGCGCGGCTTCGCTTGAATGGCGAAGAAGTCAGCCCGCACCGGCAACCCGGTCACCTCGGTCCGGCCCGCCGGGAAATAGCGGCTCGTCTCGGAAAAGCTGACCAGCGCGCGCGCCACCGCCCGGGCAATCCGGCGGTTGGTGAAACCGGGCACGGCATTGGGCTCCATCACCACCAGTGGCAGACGGCACAGCAGGGCCGCCAACACCACCGGGCCGGCCACAAACCCTCCCATGCTGAATACGGCCGCCGGGTGACGCCGCCGCGCCAACCGGACAATCGTGGCGATTCCCACCGGCAACTGGAGCAGTGTCCGCAGGCGGCGTCCCAGGCCCACGCCCTTCAATCCGCCAATCTCCACCCATTCGATGGCAAATCCGGCCTGGGGCACCAGCCGTGCCTCCATTCCCTCCCGTGTGCCGGCAAAGATCGCTTCGTGGCCCCGCTGTCTTAATTCCCGTGCCACGGCCAGCGCCGGAATCACATGGCCTCCGGTGCCGCCTCCGGCAATCAGGAACGTATGGGACGCCATCATGCGGTCCGGTCGCTGACGCTGAGCAGCAGCCCCATCGAGATCAGCGTGCTCAACAGCGAACTGCCGCCGTAGCTGATCATTGGCAGGGGGATTCCCTTGGTTGGCGCGATATCAAGCACCACGCTCATGTTGATCAATGCCTGAATCACCAGGCAGGAGGTAATTGCCAGCGCCAGATTGCGTCCGAAATCATCGGCCGCGATCCAGTAGAGCCGGAATCCACGCCAGCAGATGAACATGAATCCGGCCAGCAGCAGGCCGCCACCCACCAGCCCCAATTCTTCACACGCCACTGCGTAGATGAAGTCCGTGTGGGCTTCGGGCAGGAAGAACAGCTTCTGTTTACCGCGCATCAGCCCCAGCCCGGTCACTCCGCCCGAGCCCACCGCGATCTTCGACTGGCGCGCCTGGTAGCTGGGATCGCGGGAACTGTTGGAGCTTTCCGCATAGCGCTTGACCCGGTCCTTCAGCCCAACCATGTCCAGCAATTTGTACTCCGGATCGACGTATCCAATGAGCCGCTGCAACCGGTACGGCTTGTGCACTGCTGCCGCGAACAGTAGCATCACGGTGATGATACCCGCGCCAATAAAATACCTTCGTCGCAAGCCGGCCACATAGAACACCACAGCGGCTGTCGCCAACAGCACCACCGCGGTGCCGAGGTCGCCAACCACCACCGCGAATACCGGCAGGCCGAGAGCGAGCGCGGCCGTCAGCACCGTTCTCGTCCTGTTGAGCGTGTCCGCCCGCTGGGTGACGAAAAACGCCAGAAAGATCGCCAGCGCCGGTTTGGCGAACTCCGAAGGCTGTATGGAGAGGAAGCCCATACGTAGCCAGCGGTGGCTGTGCGTGTCGAGAATCAGCACCAGCAGCAGCAGCGCCATCACCGTGCCGATTGCGCCGAAGGCCCACTGGGGCATGTTCAGTTGGCGGTAGTCCTGGTTCTTGATCGTCATCAGCGCAACAAAACCCACCGCCGCCCAGCCCACCTGCCGGAAGAAAAAGAAGAAATTCGAGTCGTGCTTGAACTGCGCCACCACCGACGAAGCGCTGTAAAGAATGATCAGGCCCGCCCCCACCATGGCGACGACACACCAAAACAGATACATATCGGTCCGGATCCGGGTCATTTCGCTTTCTCCTCCAGGGCGCGGACCATCTCCTTGTACACCCGTCCACGATGTTCGTAACTGGCAAACTGATCGAAGCTGGCGCAAGCAGGCGCCAGCAGGATCACATCGCCCGCCCGGGCCCCGGCGTATGCCTCGCCAATGGCGCGGTCAATCGTTCCGGCTTCAATCAGCGGGAGCGCGCCAGCCAGTTGCCCCCGAATTTTGCCAGCCGCCGCCCCAATCAGCAGCGCGGCTTTCGCCCGCTTGGCCAGCGGCTCCCGCAGCACGGTGTAGTCGCTGTCTTTGTCCTTGCCGCCGAGAATGATCCAGATCGGCTGTTGGAAAGCGTCGATTGCCTTCAGTGTGGCATCGACGTTGGTTGCCTTCGAATCGTTGTAAAACGCAATTCCGCTGACCTCGCGGACGAACTCGAGGCGGTGCTCCACGCCCGGAAAACTGCGCACGGCGCCGGCGATACCTTCCAGTGTGGCTCCGGCCAGAAAAGCCGCCAGCGACGCCGCCATCACGTTCTCCAGATTGTGACGCCCTCGCAGTGGAACCTCGCCTACCGGCATCAGCTTCGCCCCGCGCAGCCAGATGGCGCCATCGGCCACCCAGACCCCTTGCGGTTGAGGCTGGAGCTGACTAAACCAGCTCGCACAAGCCTCGGTATGGTCCGCAAAGGCGGCAGTGGCCGCATCGTCGGCGTTCAGAATGGCGAACCCGCCCGGCGTCTGGGTCTCGAACAGGCGCCGTTTGGCCCGGGCGTAGTTTTCGAAGTTGTGGTGCCGGTCCAAATGATCCGGCGTTACATTAATGCAGACGCCGATTGCCGCCCGGAAACTGGAAATCGTCTCCAGTTGGAAACTGGAAAGCTCCAGTACGTTCCACTGCCCGTAGCGGGAAGCGCCGGCCATGGCCGCCGGAGGGGTGCCGATGTTCCCGCCTACCTGGCAGGGGATTCCGCATCGTGTCAACAGATGGCCCAGCAGCGCGGTCGTGGTGGTCTTGCCGTTGGACCCGGTGATACCCACAATGGGGCCCTTCAGGTAATAACCCGCCAGTTCCGCTTCGCCGATCACAGGCACGCCCCGGGCGCGTGCCGCCTCGATCCGGGGCAGGTCCGCCGGTACTCCAGGGGAGAGCACAATGCCATCCACCTGTTCAAACGGGGCATCGGCCTGCACGTGAAACGGAGCGCCCAACTGTTCCAGCCGCGCGGCGGCCTCCGGCAACTGATCGAGCGGCCTCGTGTCGCAAGCGATGACCACAGCGCCACGTTCGCCAAGCAGCGCCGCCGCCGCCAGCCCCGACCGGGCCAGGCCCACCACCAGAATCTTCGCTCCCCGAATCTTCATTCCGTTCCAACCGGCCGCCGGCCAGCGGCCCTAACGCAACTTCAACGTGGTCAATGCAAACAGCGCCAGCACCAGACCCGCGATCCAGAACCGTGTAATGATCTTGGCCTCCTGCCACCCCAGCGCCTCGAAGTGATGATGCAGCGGAGCCATCTTGAACACGCGCTTGCCACGAAGCTTGAAGCTGCCCACCTGGATCATCACCGACAATGCCTCAATCACGTAGACACCGCCGATGAAGGCCAGCAGAATCTCCTGCTTGATCAGCACCGCCACAGTCGCCAGCCCGCCGCCCAGCGCCAGCGAGCCCACGTCGCCCATGAAGACTTGCGCCGGGTGGGCGTTATACCAGAGAAATCCGATCGACGCCCCGGTCATGCATCCGCAGAAGATGGTCAGTTCCGCGGCGCCGGGCAGGCGCGACAACTCCAGATACATGGAAAATGTCCTGTGACCGCTGACGTAGGTGAGAATCGTCATCGCCCCGGCCGCGATGATCATCAGGCCGATGGCCAGCCCGTCCAGCCCGTCGGTAAGGTTCACTGCATTGGAAATGCCCACCAGCACCACCGCGATGAAGAGGTAGAAGAACATGAACGCCAACGGGTACGTCAGCGGGCTGCGCAAAAACGAGTCGAGCAGCATGTCCGGCCGCCAGGTCTTCAAAAACGGCACGTTCATCGCCGTCGAATACGCTCCGCGGGCGTGAAGCAAGAGCAGGCAGAACCCGATCGCCAGCGCCGTCAGTGTCTGCAACAGCAGCTTCTTGCGCGCCGTCAACCCGAGATTGCGCTTGCCCCGTACCTTCGTGTAATCGTCATAAAAACCGATCGCGCCGTTGCTAACCAGGCCAAACAGCGCCAGCCAGACATAGGTGTTCGACAGGTTCGCCCACAACAGCGTGGGCACCACGATCGAAATTACAATCAGCAACCCGCCCATCGTCGGCGTGCCGGCCTTCTTCTGGTGCGACTTCGGGCCTTCCTCGCGGATATACTGCGAAATCTCGAATTGCTTGAGACGCGCGATCATCCACGGGCCGAGTGCCACACAAAGAAACAGCGCCGTCAGACTGGCAAACGCCGTCCGGAACGTGATGTAGCTGAAAACCCGCGCCGGCGTGAAATGCGGGTAGAGCTGTTCGTACAGCAGCCAGTAGAGCATCGCCTAATCCAGAAACGATTGCAGCGCGAGCTCGACATGCGTCGCCCGCGAGCCTTTGAACAGGACCGCGTCTCCTTCCGCGGCCAGTTTCTTTGCCAGCAGCCCCGCCTCAACGGGCTCGCCGAAAAAGTACGCGGCGTCAGCCGCAATGCCTGCTGATATGGCTGCGTCCACCATAGAGCGGGCTGCGCCGCGTATCCCAACGAGCACATTCACCCCACATTCGACGGCGAAACGTCCGACGTCGCGGTGCAGAGGCTCGGACCAACGGCCGAGTTCGAGCATCTCCCCCAGCACGGCAATGCGCCGCCGCGCCGGCGTGTCCCGAAGCACCTCGAGCATTGCCCGGGCCGCATCGGGATTGGAGTTGTAACTATCATTCCAAACAGTAATTCCGTTGCATGTCAATCGTTCGCCGCGCATCTTTCCAGGCTGCAAACCGTGCGCCGCCGGCACCAGCCGCTCCAGCCCAATGCCGAACGCGCGGGCCACGGCGATGCCCGCTAAAATGTTGCGCACGCCGTGAATTCCGGCCAGCTCCGATTCAAAGGCGACCCCATCCACCCGGAATCGAACTCCTTCGGCGCTCAGTTCCACATCGGTGGCCCGTACCGAAGCCGGCTCGGAGAGCCCGAACAGAATACTACGGCCCGGATGAACTTCGGCAAAGCGGGCCACGCGCGGATCGTCGGCATTCAGCACGGCGACACCATCCGCGGGGAGCGATTCCACCAGTTCCCGCTTGGCTAGAGCGATACCCTCCGGCGAGTCGAAGTTCTCGATGTGAGCCCACCCGGCGTTGGTGACCACGGCCACATCGGGGCGCGCAATGCCGGCCAGACCGCGGATCTCACCCGCATGGTTCATGCCGATTTCCAGCACCGCCGCCTGTGAGTCTGCGGCCAGGTGGAGAATGGAGAGCGGCAATCCGATATGGTTGTTGAAGTTCCCGCTACTCTTGCCGACCGCTAACTCCGCCCCCAGCAGGGCGGCAATGATCTCTTTGGTAGTGGTTTTGCCGGCGCTGCCGGTCACCGCCACCACACGCCCGCAATAACGCGAACGGGCCAGCCGCGCCGCCGATTGCAACGCTTCGAGCGAATCCGCCACCGGGAGCACCGGCCGGCCGGGGAGATCCTGGGGCCGGTCCGCAACGGCGGCGGCGGCGCCCGCCGCAAACGCGGTTTGGACAAAGTCATTACCGTCAAACCGCTCGCCGCGAAGAGCGAAAAACAACGCCCCCGGCGCCACCGATCGGGAGTCGGTGCTGAATGCCGCCACCGGCATCGAGGCGGGAATCACCGCGCTGCCCATCGCCCGGGCGAGTTCGGCCAGATCCAGTCTCATTTCCCTGCCCGCCGGTAGCCAAATCCGCGAAGCACCGCCGCGGCCGCTTCACGATCGTCAAAATGAATGGTTCTGTCCTTCAGAATCTGGTAAGGTTCATGCCCCTTGCCGGCAATAAGAACAATGTCACCTTCCCGCGCCTCTTCGATTGCCCGTCGAATGGCGTGCTCGCGATCCGGTTCAATCACCAGCGGCGTCTCGAATCGGCGCAACCCCACCAGCGCATCATTGATGATGGTGAGAGGATCCTCTGAACGAGGGTTATCGGAGGTGAGCACAACCAGGTCGCTCGCCTCGGCGGCCGCCATTCCCATCAATGGACGTTTGTTGCGGTCGCGGTCGCCGCCACAGCCAAAAACGGTAATCACCCGCTTCGGATGCAGTTCCCGGGCGGCCGAGATGACATTTCGGATGGCGTCGTCGGTATGGGCATAATCGACAATCACCAGGAACGGCTGGCCTTCATCAATCCGCTCGAAACGTCCCGGAACGCCTCCGACAGCCTCGATGCCCCGGGTGATCGTCTCGGCATCGATACCATAACTGAGGCCGCTGGCCCAGGCCGCCAGTATGTTGTAGACATTGAACTTACCAATCAGCGGCGTCTCAACCGGATAGCTCCGGCCGCTGTGCTCAACCCGAAATCGCAGACGCCGGAATTCAATTTCTACATTTGTCGCACGAACCTCGGCATCCGGACTTAATCCGTAGGAGATGAAAGTTTCCGCCCGCGGCAGCCGCCGGCCGTACTCATCGTCGATATTCACCACCGAAAAGCGTGGAGGCTCGGCGCCGGCGCCGGAAAACAGCCGGCTCTTGGCCTCAAAGTAAGCCTCCATGGTGTGGTGGTAATCCAGGTGATCCCGAGTCAAATTGCTGAACACCGCGGTGTGGAACCCAAAACCGAATACGCGAGCGAGATCGAGCGCGTGCGAAGACACCTCCATTGTGACATGGCTGCCGCCGCGCCGCCCGAGGGCATCGAAGAACCGGATCAGGTCGAGTGACTCCGGGGTGGTGTTGACGGCTTTCAATACCTCGCCGGCAAGCCGGTATTCAATGGTTCCAATCAATCCCGTGGTGAACCCGGCTGTTCTTAGAATGGAGTCCACCAGAAAGGCAATCGTCGTCTTGCCATTAGTGCCGGTGATACCGGTAATCGCCAGTCCCTCATCGGGACGATGGTAGAAATTCCGGGCCGCCACCGCCAGCGCCTGCCGGCCGTGGGCGACCTGAATCCACGGACCGGAAAAATCCTCCGGAGGCGGAAGCTCGCTCACCACCGCCAGCGCTCCACTCGCCACTGCCTGCCGCGCAAACAGACGGCCATCTACTTTGGCTCCGGGGAAGGCAAAAAAGATAAAGCCGGGCTGAATTCTACGAGAGTCGTAATCCAGTCCGGCAACCTCGATTGCCGCCAAGGCCGGATCAACCGGGCTGGTAACAGCCACACCTGAGAGCAGTCCGGCCAAAGTCATGGCATATGCTCCCTGAAGTGCGGCTCGCCATAACCGCTAACGGCCAAACTGAACACGAACGGTTTCTCCTGGAGATAAGACGCTTCCCGGCGCCGGCGTCTGCGCTTTTGCAATGCCAGCACCGAAATACTCAATGCGAACCCCGCTGGCGCTGGCCTCTTCGATCACCGAGCGCAGTGTCCGGCCGACGAAGTCCGGCGTACGGCGTCCCGAGATTCCCACAAAATTAGCCGGCACAACCGGCGCCGGCAGAAGCTGGGTGACGGCCGGCGGTGTTGTGACGGCCTCCGGCTGGGGCGGTTCGGACGGCGCCGACAGCCCGGCGATCGCCAGGTCGTCGTCTGCCGGCGCGGCTTCCTTCACTGGAGCCGGCGTTTCCGGAAGGTCTTTCGGCACGTTCAACACCCGCAGCGCGGTCGAAGCCACTTCGCGGAACACCGGCGCGGCCACCGGGCCACCATAGCCCGCCGTTCCGCCACTGGTACCGTAAAGGGTCACCACCACCACCACGGCCGGATTGTTCACCGGCGCAAACCCCATGAACGAGGCGTTATAACGGTGTACCCAACTGCGTAGGTTGAAGTCGTAAAGCTGGGCGGTTCCCGTCTTTCCGGCGCTAGTGTAGCCCGGCATCTTGGCCCGGGTGCCTGTGCCGTGCAGCACGACTCCCTCCATTAGCCGCCGCATCGTCAGCGCCGTGGATGGACTGAGCACCCTGGTAGCGGGCCGAACCGGCTCCGGCTCCACGGTGCCATCGGGCCACTTCATCTTTAGCACGGTCCGTGGAGGAACCAGTTTGCCTCCGTTCGCTACAACCGAGCATGCCTGCGCCAACTGCATCGCCGTGACCTGCACCTCGTGACCCATCGCCACCGAACCGATGGAACTCTTCGACCACTGCCTCAGTTTATGGATTACCCCAGCCGATTCGCCGGGGATGCCGCTTCCGGTGGAGCGCGAAAATCCGAAACGCAGCAGATAGTCGTGAAGCTTCTCGTCACCCACCCGCAGCCCGATCTGGATCGCCCCGATGTTGCTCGATTTTGCCAGCACGTCGGCGAAACTCAGCGAGCCGTAGCGATGGGTGTCGTGAATTGTGCGCCCGAATAGAGTGATGCTTCCGCCCCCACAGTTGATCGGTGTCTCCGGCGTGAGATTGGTGGTTTCAAGCGCCGCCGACAGGGTAAATACCTTGAACACGCTACCCGGTTCAAACGGAGTGGTTACACACAGGTTGCCGCGCGCCGCCAACCCGGAGCCCTTCTTCAGCGGTTCATTGGGATCGAACGTCGGGTAACTGGCCATCGCCAGCACATTGCCGGTGTTCGGATCCATGACCACGACGGTCCCGGTTCCGGCGTGATTCTCAACGGCGGCGCGCGCCAGTTCCCGCTCGGCGACGAACTGGATCTGCTGGTCGATACTCAGCGTGATGTCTCTGCCGGCCTCGGCTTCGTTATCGACAACTTCACTGAACGCCCGCCGGCGGACGTCATTGAGCATCGTCCGCTCCCCTGCATGACCGGATAGTTCGTCGTTATATGCCAGTTCCAGCCCGGAATTACCCTGCTCGTCGAACCCGACGCTGCCGATTACGTTACCCGCCAGCGCGCCATTGGGATAGAAACGGCGGCTCTCCCGGCGGGATTCCACCCAGTCGAATCCAAAACTCGCCAGCCGTTCGGATTCGGCCGGCTCGATCCGGCGCTTAACCCAAAGGAAGTGACGGCCCGCCTTTGCGCCTACCAGAATTTTGCCGAGTAACTCGGGCTGGTTGAGCCCCAGCACGCCGGCCAGAATGTTTGAGGCTGTGTAAGGGTCGGGAATTCGCACCGGATCGATCGCGATCGAGTCCACCGGCAGACTCATCGCCAGCGGGCGCCCTTCCCGGTCAAGGATCCTGCCGCGCGGAGCGAGAATCTCCACCTGCCGCGTCTGCTGCGCGGCGGCCAGCCGGCGGAGTTCGTCATGCTGAACAACCTGAAGAATGATCAGGCGGAGAAAAATGATAAGCGCCCAGGCAACCAGGATCCGGGTTACTACCCGGACACGAGAGAGGGATTCTGTCTCAGCGTACGGTTCCACGGCGTACTCCTGAAGTGAGTGCTACGGCTTCGGGCGAGCGTGATTGAGAGCGACCGTCTCTCCCTTGTCGAGAAACACCAGTTGGTCCGGCCCGGGATCGACAAACTGCTGCATCCTGGCAAGCTCTTCCAGCCGTTTCGGACTGAGATGCCGGAGCTCATCGAGTTCCAGAACGGAGCGCTCGCGCAGAAGTTGCTGCTGCTCCTGCTTCAGCGCCTGGATCGTATAGCCGTCCATCAAGCCCGCCGCGGCCGGTGTAAGAAAGGCAATTCCCAGCGCAACAACAACAATCAGAACGGCGATCGAATTCCAGTAGACCTTCCGCTCTTGCGGATCCTGCGTACGCACCAGGCGCGAGTTGTCCATCGGCTTCTTCGCGAACCAGATATCTTCGAACGGGATGCTGCGCGTCACAAACGGCGGCAGCCCGGAAATCTCGTGTCCCGGATGCGCTTCGCTGCCGGCCAACTCAAGCCCGGTGGAAGCGGAAAGAAAACGATTGCATGTCAGCGTGGCCATTGTATTAATTCCGTCTATGTCATCTCCAGCGCGCGCAGTTTGGCACTGCGGGAGGCTGGGTTAGACGCCACCTCGGTCTCGCTCGGCGTCACCACGTGCTTGGTGAGCAGGATGGCGCGGTTCTGCCGGGCTAATTCTCGGAAACAGTTCTTTACCTTGCGGTCATCCAACGACATGAATGTCAAAACGACAAAGCGCCCGCCTCGGCCGAGCAACTCCGGGCCCGACTCGAGCAGCGCATCCAGTTCCGGCGGCTCGGAATTGACTGCCATCCGAAGTGCCTGAAACGTTTTGGTGGCGGGGTGAGTGCGACCCGTCCGGCGCGCGACCGACTCGACTACCTGCGCCAAGTGAAGCGTGCTTCGAATCGGCCGCGCCCGAACGACTGCTCTGGCTATTTGCCGTGCCCTCCTTTCTTCGCCGTATTGGTAAATCAAATCCGCCAGTTCTCTCTCCGGATAGAAATTCAAAAAGTCGGCCGCCGTAAGCTCCTGGGTTCTGTCCATTCGCATGTCCGGCGGCCCTTCCGCAGAGAGAGAGAAACCGCGTTCGGGATCGGTCAGTTGATACCGGCTGACGCCCAGATCGGCGAGCAGTCCGTTGATTTTCCCGACCCCAAGTCCAGCCAGCGCCGCGCGCAGACCGGAAAATTTCGTTCGAACAAATGTAATTCGCTCGGCCCACGCCATCGTGGCGGCGCGCGCCAACTCGATCGATTCGCCGTCCCGGTCGCACGAGAATACCCTGCCCGTCGACAACCGCGCGGCAATCCGGGCCGTGTGGCCTCCCAGTCCGGCCGTGGCATCCACCACGATGCTCTCCGGCCGCACTGCCAGATAGTCCAACACTTCCCCGGACATCACCGGCGTATGCATGCCTCACCGCAGCCCGCCTTGTTCCAGAATCTCCACCTTGTTCTGAAGATCCTGCTGAGCGCGCTGCTTGCGCTCGTCGTAAACCTGCTTCGACATCACGTCGAAACGGCCGGCGGCGAAGAACAGCCACACCGGCTGATCCTGGATGTTCAGGTGCCGCCGCAACTCAGACGGAACCAGCACCCGGCCCTGAGAGTCAATCTCGGAATCCGCCCCCCAGTCGTTCAGGATGAACCAGACATCATTCTTCGCCGCCGGATTCGCCTGGTACGACCGGAAAAACTTTTCATTTTCTTTCCAGACCGAAATCGGATAAATTCGTGTTATGCGCTCGTCGAGTGTGGTTATGAAGACTTTCTGCTCTCCCGAATCCTTCAGGTACTTCGCAACCGAGGCCGGTAGCTTCAGCCTTCCTTTCTCGTCGCAGCGCGCCTGCAAGATCCCACGAGGGGGATCCGGCGGCATTCCAGCGTCGGATTGGATCGCATCGGCCACTTTACTCTAAACTCGACCACTTTCGGCCACTGAAAGATCATCTCACGGCTCCCGGGGGATTGCAATAGTCTTTTGGTGGGAATTTGCACTGGTGTGTGTGACCGCCCGGCGAGCCGCCCGGCAGGACGTCATAAGGCCATTTCCGGTCGCCCCGAAAACACGGATCTGATACTCTAACTGAGTGCAAACGCTGTATCATCTTGATCCTGGGGCAGAATGTCCGGAGCTGGTCCGGATGATTGTCGAGGTGCCCAAGAACTCGGCCAACAAATACGAATATGACGGGAAACTGGGTTTATTCCGTCTGGACCGCGTGCTCTACTCCCCAGTCCACTATCCAGGGGACTACGGCTTCATCCCCGGAACCCTCGCCGAAGACGGCGATCCGATGGATGTGCTGGCGCTCACCGGGGAGGCGAGTTTTACCGGTTGCATGATCGAAGTGCGCCCGGTCGGCGTGTTGAACATGGTCGATCAGGAGGAGAACGACCTTAAGATCATCTCGGTGCCGAACCGGAACCCGCGCTACGACCAGATCCATACGCTCGACCAGATCTTTCCCCACGTGCGCCGCGAGGTCGAACATTTCTTCAGCATCTACAAAGAACTGGAGGGTAGAGCGGTGCGTATGGAAGGATGGGGCGGCCCACGGGAGGCTCGCCGTCTCATTCAGGAGAGCCGCCAGCGATATCTCGACCAACAGAGTTCGCTGTCAGGCGCCGCTGAGAACGCCGGTTAGTGGTTCAAAGTGGAATCGTGACCGGATTACGACTTCCGGAATGAAACCGTCAGGATTTTGCCACCGAACGGGACCGAAAATCGGTCCCCATTTTCAATTACTTAGCGAATGGCAGACCGCGTGCTTCGGAAACACACGATGAATCGCCTTCTCACCCTTAAAGCCCGAATCACCAGCGCCATCCAGAACCAGTTGCGCCAGCGCCGGATACGACAGATCGTAAAGCGCCTGAATTACTAGCGCCGCCTCGCCCGCGATCTCATACCCGGATGCGGTCGTAGTCGAACGGTTCGTTCACCAGGTGATACAGCGGCTCACCGGTTCGCTGGAGGTAGTAAGTCTTCAGCGGAGTTCGCGGGAAATCCGAAAGTTTGCGCTCAACCGGCGCACCGTCCTTCCACTCGTAGATGGGAATCTCCCACGGATTAAACGTATCGGTGAGGCCGCGCTCCTTGGCAATGCGAAACAGATTCACGTTGCCCGGTTCGTGCCCGCCCAGGTACATTCCGATAACGTCCAGCCGGAACGGGTTCTTGCCGAACAGGAGCATGTTGGTCAGATAATCACGGCCCACGCCGAACCCGTCGCCGTCCCGTCCGGAAATTCCTTCGATGATATTCAACCCCGGTTTGATGACGCTGTGGTTGTCGCAGGTCTTGTGAGCCCAGATCTCCTGATGAACCGGGCTGAGCGCGGCAGTGCTGTCGTAGCGTGCGTACTTCATCCGCACATGGCTGTCGAAATAGCGCTGGATGCGGCTCTCGGCATTGCGGGCGATGTCGGGCTTCATGAAGTCTTCCACGCCGGTAACGCCGGCCCAGCCCGGGCAGAAACGCACAAAGGGTTTTACCACCAACCCCTGCACGTTCTTCACGGAAAGTGACATACACATGCCGTGTGCCTTCCACTTGGCAATGTTCAGCACCCAGGTGTCCGGTTCGTTGACCGGCGTATAGTGCGGAATACGCGAATAGACGACGGCGTCGGGAACACGGGACCAGGTCATCTCGAAATCATCGCGGAAGTGGCGCACGCGGCGGTCGGTCTCGTTCATTTCCACGCCGTACCGCTCATTGATATCCAAAAAGCCCCGGATATTCCAGTTCTGATACTGGTTGGCTTCGAGAAAGTGGAATTTCGTCAGACCCAACTCCTTGAGGCCGATCAGCATCCCCTCGTAGAAATCGGAGTCCGTGCCGGTGCCGAGAAAATCGGCGTCAGGCTTGCCTTTCACTCGAAAACTGGTGAAGTTCGGCTTCAGGATGATGCGGTGCGAGACGGGAATGCCGGGCTGATCCGCCGGAACCAGGATCTCGCGCGCCAGCGCCAGGCCCTCGCCGCGCTTGGCTTCGCTGGCAAACTTGTTCGCAACGTTGGTCCGTTTGATGAAAACGGCCTTGGGATTCGCCTCGACGAAAGGATGAACGGCAAAGTAGTTACCCGGTGTGCGGGCAACCCCCGCCCGCAGGTTGGCTCCGGTCAGCAATCCCGTGGCAGCCATGCTACCCGAATACAGAAGCTCTCGCCGAGTGAGCGCCATGTCTGATTCCTCCCAGAATAAGAGCGCGTTACCTGCGTTGACACTATTCTATTCAAAAACGATGATTGCCACCTTACGAATCTGGGGAACTTGAACTTCGGTGGTCTCTCCCCGGCGGACGGCCTGCAGCGCGGTGGGAGCCCCATCGGGACGAATCATGGTCGCCCGCCGGTAGTGACCCCGGATGCGGCTCTGCACTGCAACATCGATCGGTTGGCCGTAGTTCACCGCGATCAGCGCCGCCCCGTGGGGCGTGCCGACGGCGCGGGCCAGCACGGTGGGCGCTGCCCACAGCCGCACCGCCCGGTTCGGCTGGCCGACGAAATCGATCGCATCCAGCGCGAACTCGCTAGGATCGGAGATGCGCTCCTTATACCCCACCACCGCGCCGGCGCCCAGCCGGTAAGTAATCCGGTCGGATTCCTCCTTGATCCGCTGCAACCCAGGCCCGCGCCACCATGCATCGGCCCCCGGCTCATCAACGATCACCGTCGCGCCCCGCCGCGCATGATCGATAATGGCCGCGGCCGCCGCCGGACGCGACTTCTCAGCCAGGTTAACCGCCACCAGCACACGCACCGTTTGCGGATCGGGCCGCGGAGGCGCTACCAGCGGCGCCAGTGCCGGCGAGGCATTATTGCGCACCTGGAGGTTGGTAATTTCGGCCGTCTCCTCGCTATCCTCCACCAATGTCGTCAGCACCGGAACCGCCGGAAATCCGAACATCGCCCGCTGCTCCCGCAGCCACCGCGTGGTCCGGCCCAACTCGCCCCAGGCACTCATCGCTTTCGGGTCGTTTTGTTCCAGCGCCTTGGTGAGGTCGCCATCCAGCGTCAGCAGGAAGTTCCCGCCCCAGGCCCAGGCCTCCACCAGAGCCAGTTCCAGCGATGAATAAGGCAGCAACCGCTCGGCCTTCACGCCCGCCTTTTCATTCGGCTGGTAGGCCAGCACCGCCGGGCGATTCGGGAATAACGCGCGCAAATGCTGAACGCGAAAACCGTTGGCATCGAGCCACGGTTGATTGCTGGCGCTGGCAACCGCATTCGGATCCTCGGCCTTCCCCGGCTGGCTGATACCCGGCCAGATTCCGTCATCGAGCGCGCATATACCGGAAGCCGGAAGCTGCAACAGGGAATGGCAGGGCAGCGCGGCGCGGGGATGGATCGCGATCTCCCGCCGCCGGCAGGCTTCAGCGAATTCCGGCTTCGGGTGATCAAGCAGGATAGCCGTGATTCCTGCTTGCGAAAGCAGTTCCGCACCGGCGTGAGTCTGCATTTCCCAACGCGCGGCAATATCGCGGCTAAAATCCAGGGGGCGCATCAATACCCCGGCCTCCGTGCCCGTCCTTGACAGCCACCGTCAATAGTAATACGTTTGGTACTGCCTCGCAACAGAAGCGCCTGGAGAACCCGTCGTGATTCGTATCGTTGTAGCCGCCGTCTGGCTGCTGGCCGGACTGTCATTGTGCAGCGCCGAAGAACCGATTATCGGAGCCGATTGGACGATGGAAACGGGTGCCGCTACGGGCCCGCCGGTCCCACTGCCATCGGCCGCCGCCGCCCAAAGCGTTCTGGTCACGGTGGGTGGTCAAGTGCTCCTGATCGATCCATCCGGCAGGCAAACGGCGGCGATGAAGCTCGACCGCCCGGCCGCCGCCGAAGCGGTCGCCGGCGTCCTCTGGAAGGACCACCGCACCGGCATCATCGCCGTCGACCTCTGGGGCTCGGTCTATTGCTTCAACCTTCAGGGCCAGCGCCTGTGGAAGTACTCGCGGGAAAGCAATATGGGCAGCTACCGGCTGCCGGTACTGGCTGACCTCGATGGCGATGGCGCGCCGGAGATCCTGCTCACGGACAGCCTTGGCTACCTGATCGTCCTCGACACCAACGGCCACTTGAAACTGGAGGTACGCGCGACCCACTACCGACTCAGCCCACCCGTAGCCGGCGACGTGGATGGCGATGGCAAACCGGAGATTCTGTTTGCCACCGAAGACCGCGAGCTGATCTCCATCAACCATCGCGGCGAAGTGCTGTGGACGCGCCAGCTTGCCGGACGGTTCGGCCGTTCCATGCCGCTGGTGGCCGACCTCAACGGTGACGGCCGCTACCAGTTGCTGATTCCCTCTTCCTATGTGCAGTTCAAGCCAGGCATCTGGGCGCTGGACGCCCGCACCGGCGGCCAACTGTGGAAGGCTGATTCGCAACTGCAAACCTATCAATCGACGGCGATCGCCGACCTCGATGGCGACGGCAACAACGAGATCCTGTTCGGCGACAAGAACACCCGCGTCTACTGTGTAAATACGCAGGGCAAACAACTCTGGTCAACGCAACTCGACGGCCGCGGCATCTTCTTCGCGCCGGCGGTGGCCGATCTGGAGGGCAACCGCCAGGCCACGATATTCCAGGTGGTGCGCGATGCCGGCGAAAACGGAAAGTCGCTCTACGCATTGAACGCGCGGGGCGAGATTCTGCAATCCGTGGCATTACCCGGCGGCGGAGCCAATTCGCCCTCGCTGGTGCGCTTTCAAGGGCAAGCCGAAGTGAAACTGCTGGTGAATACCCGCGGCGGTAAACTGGCCTGCTACCGCCTGTCTCAATCGCCGGGCCGGGCCAGGATGCTTTGGGCAAGCGTTCGCGGCAGCGGCGATGGCTCAGGCTTCTTCGCCTCCGCCAAAGCGAGCCGGCAGACCGCCGCGCGCCCGGCGCCCCTTCCGGCAGCCGAACGCCGCGAAGCCGTCGAAGGGGTCAACGACGTTCCCACCGGCGCCCTGCCCCAAGGCGCGGTCGCCTCCCTCCGGACGGTGGCGCCGGATGGAACCGTCCAGGCGCGCATCATACGCAATGACGCGGATGCCTTCCGGGTAAACGGCAATTTCACCGCGGCCGCTCCAGGCCGCT
Organism: Bryobacterales bacterium; assembly: GCA_020854055.1. Classification (GTDB taxonomy): domain Bacteria; phylum Acidobacteriota; class Terriglobia; order Bryobacterales; family Bryobacteraceae; genus JADZGD01. Next base: position 122,677 of record JADZGD010000011.1, read on the forward strand.
ACAAGGTCTCGCTGACGGTGCTGGAGGCCAACGGAAACCGCGTAACGGCGCGCCGCGAATTTGACTACGCACTGGCCCCCGCCTTCGCCGCTATCCGCCGGCGGCAGGCCCGCTTCGAGTCGCAAGCGCGCAGCCTTGGGGCTAAGCTCGGCTCACGCGCCGATCTTAGGGACTGGGCTATCGCAGAGACCAGGGCTTTACTCTCATTTGCCGAAAGCACCCGAACAGCCAGCGCGTTCAACGACCTGCGCGCCGCCCACCGCTACTACACCTCGCTGCTCGAACGCCTCGCCGCGGACCCGCCGGTAGCAGACGCCGTCGTTTATGCAATCGCCGACCCATGGACGGAACTGGATGCGGCCGCCTTCCTCAAGAGCTCCCCGCCACCGCCCAATCGCATCGCCGTCCGCATGGTGGGTAACGAGTACGAATCGGCGGCCTTCACGCTAACCAATCTCCAAACCCGGACGGCGTCCTTCCGCATTGCCGTGGACGCAATCGGCTCCGTTCCATCACCCAAGGTCGTGGCGGTTCGCGAAGTGCCGTTGGTAACCAACGCCTATCCCCGCCAACCGGCCGAGGACGTGCTGCCGAAACTGGGCGAGGGGCAACTGATCCGCCTGGGGCCACTCGAAACACGCAAGGTATGGTTGACCATCTGCAGCCGGGAACTCGCCGCCGGGGATCATCACACGCCGATCCGCATCGGCGATCTGGCCTCGCCGCGGGAACCGCTCCAGGCCGGGCTCGACATTCACGTCGCCAACGTCCGGCTTCCGGACAAACGAAGCTACCGCGAACAGAACTGGCTCTACTTTCCCGGCGGCCAGCCGGACAACGACCTGGAAAACAGCACGTACGTTGATGCCCTCGATCACGGCATCAACGTCTTCAACCTCTCCCCGATTACTCTCCGCGTGGATACCGAAGGAAATGTACAGAGTGCCGCTCTGGCGGCCCACGACCGGATGATCGCCAAGCTCCGCGGCCATGTGCTTTTCCTGATTATGGGCTCGGTGAACGTGGAGTGGCCCAAAGGCTACCAGCCCGCGCCGGCGCTTGAAGAAAAGACATATGGCAGGGCGATCCGCTGGTACTCCGCCCACATGAAGCGGCTCGGCCTCAATTACTCCGACTACGCGCTCTACATTCAGGATGAGCCCGGCCTGATGGGCTACGACAAGAACTACCAGCGTTGGATGACGAATCTCAAACGAATCAAAGCAGCCGACCCGGAGATCCACCTCTATGCCGACCCGGCCGGCGGAGCCAAACCCGAAATTCTCAAGCCGGTGGCGCACCTTCTCTCCATCATCCAACCCGACCTCCACCTGATCCGCGAAGACCCGGCGGGCATGAAGTCCATCGCCGCATCGGCTCAATACTGGCAATACGAAGCGCCGGCCGATCAGCGCCACCTCGATCCGTTGGGCTTCTACCGCATGAAGCCCTGGGTCTCCTACCAAATGGGAATGACCGGCGGCGGTTACTGGGTTTATCAGTCCACGCCCTTCTGGTTCCTCGACCCGAATCTGGGTACCGAATACGGGTCGGTCTACCCCACCGCGTCCGGCCCGGTGACCACCAAGCGCTGGGAGGCCTCGCGCGACGGCATCGAAGATTACGAACTGCTGACCATGCTTCACAACCGGGCCGCCAATTCCCCTGAAGCGCAAAAGCTGCTCGAAGACGCGGTAGCCTTCGTAACCGCCGGACAGCAGAACGTGAGCGACATCAGCCGCCAACTGCGCTCCTATACGCCGGATTTCAAGACCTGGATGGAGTACCGTGAAAGGATCGTTACCATGCTCGAGAGGCTTTCTCAATGAGATTGAACCGCAGAGAATTCGTGGCCGCGGCCACCGGAGCCCTGGCCCGCGCGGCTGTGTACGCCCCGCTAACCGACACCGACGGCATGATGTTGGTGAATGGCAAGCGCACCTTCGCCATCGGCTCCTACTACCTGCCCAATGGACCCGATGGTTGGGAGCGTGCTCGTGATGCGGGATTCCAGTTCATCCACACCGGCCCCAAAAAAGATGCCATGGACAAGGCCCACTCACTCGGCATGCGCACATGGGCCTCAGTCGGTTCCATCAAACCATCCACCCGCGCCGCCGACCAGGAGCGCATCCGTAAACTGGTGATGGAGTATAAGGACCACCCCGCGCTGCTGTTCTGGGAAACCGAGGATGAGCCCTCCTATATCTGGCGAAAGACGGAAGCCCGCATCCCTCCCGAAGTGATTCGCGAGACTTACCGGTTCCTCAAAACGCTAGACCCCGGGCACGGCGTCTACCTGAACCATGCCCCCACCAACCTGGTGAGCACCCTCAAAAAGTACAATCCCGGCGGCGACTTCCTCGCCACCGACATCTACCCGGTGATCCCCCACGGCATCCGTCCGTCCTATGCCCTTCATGACGACGGCCGCCAGGGCGATTTCCTCAACACCTACATCAGCCAGGTGGGCCAGTACGCCGATAAGATCCGCCAGGTAGCCGGACCCCGGCGCGCCACCTTCATGGTGCTACAGGCATTCGCCTGGGAGAATCTGCGCGACAAGGACCGGGATCCGAAGATGATCCTCTTCCCCACCCGCGCCCAGTTGCGCTTCATGCAATACCAGACCATCGTCCACGGAGCCAACGGAATCATCTACTGGGGTCTATCCTTCACCCCGGCTGGACACCCGTTCTGGGACGACCTGGCCGCCGCCACCAGGGAGTTGAAAACGGTCGCGGAAAGCCTGGCCGCGCGGCCGCTGCCGCTGGCGGTTCAAAAGGCGTACCATGACACCGGCCACTCCCTCGATCGCGGCATCGAATGGGTCGCCAAGCCAGCCCCCGGCGGCGCGCTGCTGATCGCCGTCAACGCCGACTGCAATCCGGTGGATGTCACCCTCAGCGGTCTCGCCAACTACCGCTCGGCCGAACTGCTGTTCACCGCTGGCCGCGGAACCGGCCTTCACCAGAACGCCTTACGGGAACGGTTCGAGCCTTTCGGCGCGCGCGTCTGGCATCTCAAACACTGATCGCGCCGCTCAACGGCGGAAGATAGTAACACCCGCGTCGCCGGCGAGATGCACCTCGCTGGCGATTCCCAGAAACAAACCGTGCTCCACCACGCCAACCGTCGCGTCCAGTTTTGAAGCAAGCAAACCTGCGTCCGCAATCGGACCGAACGCGCAGTCCAGAATGTAGTGTCCGCCGTCGGTGCGAAACGGAACCCCATCCGCCGCGCGCCGCAACTCAGCCACCGCCCCCAGCGCCTCGATCCGGCGCGCCGCCAGCGGCCAGCCGAAAGGAATCACCTCCACCGGTATCCGCGCCCTGGCGCCCAGACGCTCCACTAACTTGCGGTCATCGGCGACAACAATCATCCTCCTGCTCGCCGAAGCGACAATCTTTTCGCGCAACAGCGCGCCGCCCAGGCCCTTGGTCAGATTCAGCGTGCCGAGCTCTACCTCGTCGGCCCCGTCGATCGTCAAATCCAGTGCCCCGCTGTCGTCGAGCGACGCCAACCGGATCCCCTCCGCTTCCGCGTGCGCCGCCGTGGCATCGGAAGTCGGAACGGCCGTGATCGTCAGCCCCGCGCGCACCCGCCGCCCTAGTGCCTCCACCACAAAGCGCGCCGTGGAACCGGTTCCCAGTCCAACCAGCATTCCAGGCTGCACCAGTTGGGCCGCGGAATTTGCCGCGGCGCGCTTTTTCTCGCTAACTTCTTCGGCCATCGTGTTCCTCATCCATGCCTGCCGGCATCCGCATTCTCCGGTATCGAGATTAGCAATTCCCTCCATCCCCGTCTCATCCTTCGGCCAAAAGGTAGAATTGAGCCCATGAGCAACCTCCAGTCCAGCTCCGGTGATATCGCTCTGCTGCGGCAGGCGCTCGATGCGGGAGAAGGCATCTTCCGAATGGCCCCCTGCTGGGTGCCCCGATCCTTCCTGATGCCCGGCGGCAGGCTAAGGCTCGCCACCGAGGACCTCTATGCCCTCGGCGCCCACCGCGGCGGCATTGACGAGCGATGGCTCTGCTCCACTACGCCTGCCGACAACGGCCCCGGCACGCCCGAAGACGAAGGCTTGAGCTACATCGCGGCCGGCGGCAAGAAGGTGCTGTTGAAAAAGGCGATCGATGCAATGGGAGACCGCTTCCTGGGCGCCGCCGTAATGCGCGAGCAGGGCGGCTGGAACGCGCTTTCGAAGCTCTTCGACAACCTCGGCCCCATCCCCCACCACCTCCACCAGAACGAACACTTCGCGCGTCTGGTAGGCCGCAACCCCAAGCCCGAAGCCTACTACTTTCCGCCGCAATACAACTTCAAACCGAATAACTTTCCCTATTCCTTCATGGGGCTCGAACCCGGCACCACGCCGGACGACATCCGCCGCTGCCTGGAGCGCTGGGACGAAGGCGACAACGGCGTACTGGAATATTCCAAAGCCTACAAACTGAAACCGGGCACCGGCTGGCAGATCGACCCCGGGGTACTCCACGCCCCCGGTTCGCTAGTCACCTATGAACCCCAGGTAAACTCCGATGTGTTTGCCGTCTATCAGTCGCTGCTGGAATCGCGCCCCGTATCCTGGTCCCTGCTGGTGAAAGACGTTCCCCCCGAAAAGCACCATGACCTCGACTACATGCTGGAAATGATCGACTGGCCGGCCAATCTCGAACCCGAATTCGCCCGCAACCGCCGATTTATTCCCCGCCCGGTAAAGGACGAGGCCGAAATGCGCGACGCCGGCTACACCGAAAAGTGGGTCACCTGGTCCACCCGCCACTATTCGGCCAAGGAGCTGACCGTGTTGCCGGGCCGCTCGGCAACCATCCGCGACGGCGCGGCGTATGGCGCGCTGGTGGTCCAGGGCCGGGGCATGTTCGGCCCGCTTCCCGCTGAGTCGCCCACCATGATCCGCTACGGCCAGATGACCGCTGACGAGTTCTTCGTCACCGCCGCCGCCGCCCAAAGTGGTATCGTGATCGAGAATCGAAGCAAGACCGAAAACCTGGTGATGTTGAAGCACTTCGGGCCGGATAACCCGGATGCCGAATCATTAGTGGGGAAAAAACCATATGAAGCGTAGTTCAATCGGTTCATGGGCATATACGATCGGACCCTATGCGGCCGATCCGATCGACTTTGAGACCGTCTGCGACAAGCTACAACAGTTAGGCTTTCAGGGAGTGGAGTTGGGCGCATTCCCGCCGCATCCCAATCCCGGCAACCCCAACGGGCCGGATGATAACTGGCCCGGCGCGATGCCGGAACCCAGCCAGCGCGCCGAGTTAAAGGCGCGCCTTGCCGAACGCGGTCTGGGCTTGAGCGGCATGGCCGCCAACCTCTGGGGAGAGAAACTGCTGAACACCGCCGACAACTCCAAGTACATTGCCGAGTTCACCAGGAACGCCGTCTTCGCCCGCGATCTGGGCATCGGGGGCATTCGCGTGGATTCGGTTCAACCACCCACCATCCTTCGCGAAATCGACTACACCACGGCCATGAATCGCGCCGTCAGCGCCTGGCAAACCTGCTCGGCCATCGCCGCCGATCACGGCCTCCAGATAGCATGGGAGTTCGAACCCGGCTTCGCCTTCAACAAACCAAGCGACATCGTGCGCATCCACGACGCCGTCAATCGCGATAACTTCGGCATCCTTTACGACACCTGCCACGGCCAGATGGTAGGCGTAAAGGGCGCCCGCCAGGAAGGTGAAAAGGAGGTCTTCGCCTCCCAACTCGACTTCATCCGCCTGCTTTCCGGCCGTATCACACACCTCCACCTGATCGATTCGGACAACACCTGCCACAAGGACGCCAACGGAGAGGACGAAACCTCCACCCATCCCCCCTTCGGCCTGGGCATCCTCGACATGGACGCCATCATGCCCGAACTGGTGCGCGCCTCCCGTGTGCCCCACGACTGGTGGACCATCGACCTCTGCTTCTGGCCCGACGCCTGGAGCGCCACCGCCGCCTGCAAGACGCGCCTGGATCAGTTGATCGCCGCCTACGGCAACCACCGGGAGGGAGCCTCCGCATGACGCCCCTGCGCATCGGAATCGTCGGCTACGGCTTCATGGGCCGCGCCCATTCGAATGCCTACAAGCGCCTGAACGATTTTTTCGCTGTCCAGCATCGGCCCGTTCTCACAGCCGTCTGCGCGCGCGACGCCTCCAAGGCCCAGGCCTTCGCATCGAACTGGGGTTATGAACGCGTGGAGACCGACTGGCGCCGCATGGTGGAAGCGCCCGACATCGACCTGATCGACATCGCCTCCCCCAACGACACCCATTACGAGATCGTCCTGGCCGCCGCCAAAGCCGGCAAGATGATCCTGTGCGAAAAGCCGCTGGCGATGAACGTTCGCCAGGCCGAAGAGATGACCGAAGCGGTGGAAAAGGCAGGCGTCCCCAACATGGTCTGGTTCAACTACCGCCGCGTACCCGCCGTCGCGCTGGCCCGGCAGGTGGTGGATGAAGGCCGTATCGGCAAGCCGTTCCACTATCGCGCAACGTACTTACAGGATTGGACCATCTCGCCCGACCTGCCCCAGGGCGGCGCCGCACTCTGGCGTCTCGATGTAAACGTCGCCGGCTCCGGCGTCACCGGCGATCTACTGGCCCACTCCATCGATACCGCCATGTGGCTCAACGGCCCCATCAGCCGCGTCACCGCGCTCACCCGCACCTTCATCAAGGAACGCACCCACGCCATCACCGGCGCCGTGCAGTCGGTGGGGATCGACGACGCCTGCATGTTCCTGGCCGAGTTCGCCAACGGCTCCATCGGAACTTTCGAATCCACCCGCTACGCCCGCGGCCGGAAGAACTTCAACACATTTGAGTTGAACGGAGCCGCCGGCAGCGTGTACTTCGATCTTGAAGATCCGCAATACCTCAGTTTTTTCGAATACAACCAGTTGCAGTCCGGCCAAAAGATCGAGTCCCACCTGGCCGGCTGGCGCAAAATTCACGTCACCAATTCCGAGCATCCCTGGATGAGCCACTACTGGGTGCCCGGCACTACCATCGGATACGAACACACGTTCCTCAATGCTCTTGCCGACTTCGTCGCCGCCGTCGAATCGGGCAAGCGGGTACGGCCCGATTTTCGCGATGCGCTGGAAACGCAGAGGGTTTGCGATGCGGTACTTCTCTCGGCGCAAACGGGAGCCTGGGTTGACATTCAAACGGCGCAAGCGGAGGCATAACACAATATGAAACTAGGAATCATTCTCGGACTGGCGGCGCTCGCTACCCTCGGAGCGGATGCACCCGGCAAGTTCGTGTCCATGTTCAACGGAAAGGACCTCTCTGGCTGGGAAGTGGATACACCCGGCGTCTGGAGCGTGCAGGACGGCATGATCGTCGGCAGTTCCACCGGGCTGAAGTTCAACACCTTCCTGCGTTACAAGAAGCCATACGCCAACTTCATCATGAAAGCGAAGTTCCGCATGGTGACCGGTGAGGGCAACAGCGGCATTCAGTTCCGCAGTTCCGCGCCGGCCGGCTCCCACCAGGTTCACGGCTTCCAGGCCGACATCGGCGACAAATACTGGGGCTGCCTTTACGATGAAGCCCGCCGGAACAAGATACTGGTGCAGGCGCCGCCCGAGACACTGGCCAAGGTCATCCACAAGACCGGTTGGAACGATTACGTGATCAGCGCCATCGGTAACCACATTACGCTGGAGTTGAATGGCTTCAAGACCGTGGACTACGTCGAAACCGACCCCTCCATCGCCACCTCGGGCGTCATCGCGCTCCAGATGCACGTCGGCAAACCCTACCAGGTACAGTTCACGGATCTGAAGATCAAGGCGCTCCCCTAATCGCGTCTTAATGCGGGTTCGGATCGCATCGGTGTTCCGAACCCGCCGCTATCGGGCTCAGTTCCCCACCGCGATATACAGCGCCTGCTTCGCGCTCACCCCGTTCAACTTGAAAGTAACCGGGGCCGAGCCGTTCGCCTCCATCGCCGGCACAACCACCTCGAACTTATAGATCCCCACCTTGCCTGGCGCCAGTCCGGCCGAAAGAATCGACGCCTGCGCATCCCCAAAGTAGATCTCCACCGGCGTCGCAAGCGTATTCTGCGAAAGCACGATCTGGCCGGTGCCGCTTACCGGATTGACCGGACCGAATCCCGTGCCGTAGAGAATCACCCGTTCGCCCGGCTTCGCCGGACGGCAACCGGCGTCGCTCAGCGTGCCCGCCGGCAGCGCATACGCGCCATCGCTCAGCAGCGCCGTCACATACCGCGTCCCGTTTACCTGGAACGCTGGAAGCGTGTAAAGCGAAGGCTGGCTCGTCTCCACCGTCACAGCATAGGGCGCTGTCGTCCCCGTGCCGCTGGTTACGGTTACCATCTGCTCGCCGGCCTCCACATCGGCCGGAACCAGCGCCGTTACCAGTCGCGGGCTGATGGCGGACACATAGGCCGCCTTACCGCCAATCGTCACTGTCGTGCCATCCAGCGCCGTCGGCGCCTTGTATGCCTCAAAATCATCCGCCGCCCAGGTTCGGGCATGCGAAGCAAGGTTTGCGCCCGCCACGTCGATCCATGTGCCGGGAGCAATGGTAAGATCGCCGCCGTAGGCGGCCGAAATGCTGACGCCGTTCTGGTTGATCCTGGGAGTGTCCGACGCGTTCTCCGTACCGGCAATCGGAGTCAGCATCCGCACCGAGCCATTACCCGAATCGGCAACGTACACCCTGCCGGCGCTATCCACCGCCACGCCATTAGGAAAACGAAGTTGGGCGTCCGTGGCCAGGCCGCCGTCGCCGGTCCAGCCGAATGTTCCGTTGCCGGCAATCGTCCAGATCGTCTGGCTGGACGCCGTCACCATGCGGATTCGGCTGTTGATGCAGTCGGCAATGTACAAGTTTCCGGCTGCGTCGAGCGCTACCGTCTTGGGATAGCTCAGCGACGCCTTCACCGCTGGCCCGCCATCGCCGCCAAAGCCGTATGTGCCGCCGGCAACCGTCGTGATCACGCCATCGGCGCCGATCCTCCGGATCCGGTGATTGTACGTATCGGCGACATAGAGGTTCCCCGCCGCATCAAGCGCCAGTCCCTGTGGGTAGTTCAACTCCGCGCTGGCCGCCGGTCCGCCGTCACCCGTATAGCCGGCCGTCTGGTTGCCGGCGTAAATCGAAATCACCCCGGCGCTTGTCACCTTACGGATAATGTGGTTCAGCGTGTCCGCAATGAAAACGTTCCCCGAACCATCCACCGCCACGCCGATCGGCGTGTTCAAATCCGCTTCGGTAGCCTTCTGGTCCGTACCGCCATCGTAATAACCGGCCACGTTGTCGCCCGCCACCGTGCTGATGTTCGGGCTCACCACCTTCCGCACCACATGGTTGAACGTGTCCGCGACGTAGAGGTTGCCGGAAGAGTCGAAGGCGATTCCCGCCGGATTGTACAGCAGCGCGTCGGTGGCTGCTTTGCCGTCGCCACCGTAACCCTGGGTTCCGCTGCCCGCTACGGTCGCGATCTTCCCATCGGAGCCCACCTTCCGGACGCGATGGTTCAACTGATCGGAAATGTACAGCAAACCGCCCTTGTCAAAGGCAAGTCCAATCGGCTCATTCAACTGGGCACTGGTCGCCGCGCCCCCATCGCCCGCATACCCATCGGAGCCATTGCCCGCAATCGTCGAGATGGTGAACTGTGGAGCCGTTTGGGCCGGGCACAAGATCGCCGCCGCCAGCGCCAGGAAAACCGTCAGCCGCCCATCGCGGCCCCAATTGAAAAACACGCGCACTTCCTCCCTTGCGGAACCACACCGCTCGCCGCTGATCTCCAGCAGCACTCTTCAAAGATAAAACAGAAGACACCCGCTACGGACGGAACACAATCAGATCCGCCACCCCGATGTCGGCGCCCTGGGAACCTGGATACGGTTCGCCCCTTACCACCAGCCGTAGCGTGTGCCCGGTGTTGGCCAGTTTGAACCCGTGCCACACCGCGTCTCCGTTCTTCCGGCTCGGTTCATCCGGATAAACGTCCACCGTCGCTTCGTGCTTGCCATCCAGGTAGACATCGGCCTTTCCGCCGCTTACCAGGTACGGTCCGGTCAGTATGGCGCCGGTGCCGCGGAAGGAGATCGTGACCTCCGCCCCCTTCACCGCCGACATCCGTACACCGCCCGACTCACGCCAGTCACCTTTCCAGGCGAAACGGGAACTATTCGAATGTATGCGCTCCACCGGCGAGCCGTAATCATCCCAGCCTTCAAACCGCGTAGCCTTGGGATTCTGCGCCTTCACCGATACCGTATCCTTATCCACCCGTCCGCCGGTCTTCCGGATCAACTCCAGCGCCCGCTTCATGTTGCTGTCCACAATGGTGTGGAAAGAAAAGTCGGTGTAGGAGAACTTCTTATCGGCGATCGCCGGAATACCGCCTTTCCACTGCTCGGGAATCGCCTTGTACCCCAGCATCACCCCAAGAATACCTGCCGCCGTGGCTGGATTGCAGTCGGAATCCTGCCCGGAGCGCGTCGAAATATCCAATGTCTTGCCAAAATCACGCCCGCCGTACAACAGCCCCAGCACCACATAAGCTCCATTCAACTTAGCGTCGATATTGAACGGCAACAGCGCCCCCTCGGGGCACGGTTCACGCTTGTCCCACTTGTCTTCGATCAACTGCCACACCTTGCGCCAGTCCGCAGGATGCTGCCGATGCCATGCCAGCACATCGGAAATCAGCCGGCCATAGGGACTCTGCGGCGGCAGGCACGCCAACCCCGCCTGAACCACCTTCACCGGGTCAGGTTCAAAGAACGCCGCTGAATACATGCAGGAAACAAATATTCCGCCATAGATGCCGTCGCCGTAGTTCATCACCCGCCCCGCGCGCCAGGCGATATCGGTACCCGATTGCGGCAGCCCGGGAGCCATCAGCCCGATGAAATCTGCCTCGATCTGAAAATCGATGTCATTGGCGTGGACATTATATTTCGGCGTGCCCGACAGCGCCGCCGGCACGCCCCTGCGCAGCGCGCGCCGCGCCGCCAGGTTCGCGTGCCAAAGGTGGTACTTCGCCTCGCGGAACATTGCGCCAAAATCCTCGGTGGTGGCATCCAGCCCTTTATCATCCAGCACCTTTGCAAACGTCATATCGACGTACAAATCATCCTGCCCGAGCGAGTTTGAAACCCGGTCCGCAGTCCACTTGGGCAGCGCCGAGTCGTTGATCTTCGCATTAGAACGGAATTCGGTGGGCGCGCCGAAACTGACGCCAATCATCTGTCCCGCCCATCCTCCGGCTACGCGATCCCGCAGATCTTCCACGGAGATCTTCTTCACCGGACCAGCCGCCGCTAGAGATAGAGCCGCGCCGGATATCAATACCCCAAAGCAAATGAGCGTCCGCATAACTCTCCTATTCCGCGTCCATCGCGCAGCGGAAACCTACCGCCCCCGAGCGATCTTTCCCGGGAGCCATCATCAACAGCTTTCCGTGCTGGTTCAATTGGTACGCCTGTGGGAAATACCAGCGCGAACCCTGCGGCCGGTAGTAACTTCCGCCGCGCAGGATCGCCGCGCGAGTATGTTCATCGGTAAATTCCTCTGTCCACTGCCACACCAGTCCGGTCATATCTTCAACCCCGAACACGCTCGCTCCCTTCGAATGCCGCCCCACCTCGTCGGGGGCGCGCATCGTCCGCCCGGTGTCGGGCACCGGAACGGCATCTTCCTCCCATTGGTTGCCCCAGGGATAGAGGCGGCCATCATCGCCTTGGGCTGCATACTGCCACTCCCACTCGTGCGGCAGCCGCTTGCCCGTCCATTCCGCATAGGCCCGTGCGTCTTCCAAGGACACCCAGCGCACCGGTTGATTGCCCGCGCCGGGCGGATAACTGCCTCCCACCCAGTGCCTGAGGAAGTTATGGTCATCCGCCGGATGATACTTCGTAGCGTCCACAAACTTCTTGAAAGCGGCGTTCGTTACCGGCGTGCGCTCCAGGTAAAAGGGTTCGATCCGCATGGTACGCCGGTGATGGCGGCGCGCTGCATCTTCCCACGGATACTGAACGTCTACACCGGACTGGTTACTGCCTTCAATCTCGATCCCCGAAACACGAAACAACCAGGCCCGTGCGCCCGGGATGCGCACCATCCCTTCCGGCGTGGCGGCGGCGCGGCGGGTAGGGGCAATCCGCGTGATCTGCTGCGCCAGCACCCGGTGGCCGGAATCGAGCGCCGCCAGTTTCACCCGCGCCAGTTCGCGCATCCCGGCAAGAAAGGGCTGCAACCCCCCATCCGCCTCTCGCGTCATCAGCACGCCGCCATATCCGTTTCCCTCCATCTCGAAAGAAACCACCGCGCCTCCGCCGCGAATTACGGGCTTCAACTCCACCCCGTGCCACACGTCGTAATAACGCGCCCCGGCCGTGTGGGGGATCTCCAACTGCTCGCCCGCCACAGTGAATTCGTTGCGGTTGACTACGGTGTATAGCGTCCTTTCCGCCGAAGGAAAGCGCGAAGCGAACACCCCGTATCGAAGCGTGGGAGTATGTGGCTCCCACCCGGCCGCCACCAGCAAATCGGCGAAATGCCGCTCCAGTTTCGCTATCCGGCGCAGCGCCTCGGCATCACGCCCGGAAATCTGGTTCCAGATACCCCAAACGTTCTCCCAACTCTCATAGCCGGTTCCGTTGAACCAGGCATGCTGCAGCGAGTCCCTCTTATCGCGGTCCCAGCGCCGGCAGATGTTCATCAGGTGGCGCGGCTCCAGCCACTTGTGGCGCGAAATCGCCGGAACAAACGGAGAGGCCAGCGAGCCCCAGCTCATATTGTTCCAGCCGAGCGCCTCATCAATGCGGAGAAACTCCGGTTCCAACGCCAGCGGATGGCCGGTAGCGTCCGATGCAACGCGCATCGCCCTCGGCACCGCTTCGAGCGTGTCGCCGTTTACTCCATCGGCGCCCACTTCGGCCAGTTGGCGCGCCAGCGTCTCCCACATCGGCTCGCCGCTGTCGCGCGTCCCCTGATCCCAGGGCATCACCGGAAACAGCACCCGTACCCCGCGCCGGTGAAAATCGGCGATCATCTGGCGGATGCCCGCCATCCCGCCCGGCAGGTCGTGAAACAGGTCGAACTGGTTGCGGTCGTCGATGCCGATATTTGGATACGTGGGCCAGATCAACACCGCATCGATGCCCCCGTACCGCTTCTCCAGGTCGTCCAGATACCGGTCCACCGTGTAACGGCGCGCCACCGGATCGTAAAAATACCGCTCCTCCGCCATCATCTGCGGCTGCACGAAGGCGCGCCCGGTCCAGGCCAGCTCCGGCCGCCGGTATTGCGCATCGTCGAACCCGATGCGAATGAGCCGCTCCATCCGCCAGTGGCGCAGATCGGCCAGCCAGCGCGCGCCATCATCCGCCGAATCCGGGCCCTCAATTTGCGCGCTATCCATCCTCACCCGGGTATCCTGAGCTGATAGATTGGGGAGGAAGGCCGCCACCATGGCAATGGCGTAGATCGCCGGACGCATCGGTTCCTCCTTGAAACGATTAAAGTACCATAAAGATCGCCGGAATCCCGCCGCCGCGCCAAAGCACGCAAAACCAGGCCAACGCCCCCTCAAGACCCTGGAGCGCGTCATCTCCAAAGCCGGTCTGGGCTCCCGCACCGACGCCTGTTCCTGGATCGGAGCCGGCCGCGTTAAAGTAAACGGGAAAATCATCTCCGACTCCAACCACTGGGTCGACCTGGAACACGACCGCGTCACCATGGACGGCAAACCCGTCGCCGCCGGAGAGAAATACTACCTGTTGCTTTACAAACCCAAAGGCTACCTCACCACCGCTCGCGACCCCGAGGGCCGCCCCACCATCTACCAGCTCCTCACCGGAGTCTCCCAGTGGGTTTTTCCCGTGGGACGCCTCGACCTGGACACCAGCGGTCTGCTGCTGCTGACCAACGACTCCCAGTTTGCCGAACGCATCACCAACCCCGCGTTCAAGGTTCCCAAAACCTACCTGGTGAAATCGCAAACGCGTCTGAGCAGCGAACAACTGGACCGGCTCCGCCAGGGCGTCCAACTGAAAGACGGCCTCACACGCCCGGCCCAAATCGACTGGCTGCGCGACGCCGGCAACCACACATTTTTCGAAATCACCATCACCGAAGGCCGCAACCGCCAGATACGCCGCATGCTCGAAGCCATCGAAAGCAAGGTCTCCAAGCTGGTGCGCATCGCCATTGGCCCGCTCGCCATCGGAACCCTCCAAATCGGGCACTGGAGGGAGCTGACCCCCGCCGAACTGCGGCTGCTGGACCATACGGCCGGCTGCCCTCAACCGATCGAGAGTACGCTGTAACAAGGAGGACCTGGGGAATGAGCGATAAGAGAATCATCGTCGTAGCCGGCGCTACCGGCCATCAGGGAAGCGGCCTGGTTCGCGCGATTACGGCCGACAAAAGCGGCGGCTTCACGGTCCGCGCGCTGACACGCAACCCGGATTCGGAGAAAGCCCGGGCGCTGGCCGCTCTCGGCGCCGAAGTCGTCGCCGCCAACATCGACGACTTTGAAGCCATGAAAGCCGCCTACCAGGGAGCCTGGGGCGCCTTCTGTGTCACCTTCTACTGGGATCACTTCCTGCCCGAAAAGGAACTGGCCGAGGCCGCCGTGATGGCGCGCGCCGCAAGAGCCGCCGGGCTCAGGCACGTCATCTGGTCCACGCTCGAAGATACCCGGAAATGGGTGCCGCTCGACGACAACCGCATGCCCACGCTGCACGAAAAGTACAAAGTGCCTCATTACGATGGCAAAGGCGAGTCCAACGAGATCTTCACCGCCCTCGGCGTGCCCACTACTTTTCTGCTGACCTCGTTCTTCTACGACAACTTCCTCCGTGCCGGCGCCGCGCCGCAGAAGGATCCCGCCGGCGACCTGATGATCACTTTCCCCCTGGATGACAAGAAACTCCCATCCATCGCGGTTGAAGATATCGGCCGCTGCGCCTACGGCATCTTCCAGCGCGGCACGGAGTTCATCGGAAAAACCGTCGGTATTGCCGGCGCCCACCTTACCGGCGCTGAAATCGCTGCCGCGCTCTCCAAAGCTCTCCACCGCCAGGTCCGCTACAACAACGTGCCGCCCGATGTCTTCCGCGCCTTCGACTTCCCCGGCGCCGACGACCTCGGCAACATGTTCCAGTTCAAGCGCGACTTCAACGACTACTACTGCGGCGCGCGGAGCATCGAGTTCACTCGCAGCCTCAATCCCCGCCTTCAGTCCTTCGACCAGTGGCTCGCCGCTAACAAGGACCATATCCCGCTGCCCAACCGCTAAAATGAGAGCCGTGCGTTCGCTTCTAACCCGCCGCCAATGCCTCCAGGTGGCAGCCGCCACACCGCTGCTGGCGCAATTCGCCGATCCGTTTGAAAATTACTTCCGCCCTATCCTCAACGGCTACCTGCGCAACGCCCGCCGCACTTCGCCGAGCCTCGCCGTCTGCGACTTCAGAGACGGCACGCTGATGCCCGGTGCGCTTGCCCGCTCCGGCAAGACTTACGATTCGGTCAGCCGCATGATGCCCGCCCTCGCCGCCTGGGCCGCCTCCGGACGCGCCACCGCCGGAGAGCAGCAAGCCCTGCTGGCGGCCTTTCGCCACGCCTTCGATCCGTCTCACCCCGATTACTGGCTGCCGTCGCCTGCTCACCAGCAGCAGCAGCGCCAGGTGGAAGCCTCCATCGTCGCCTGGTCCCTCTGGCTTGCCCGTGAACATCTGCTGCCGAGCCTCACCCCGGCCGAACGCGCCAACATCCAGCAGTGGCTGGCCAGTTGCACCCGGGTCCCTGTGCGCGCCAACAACTGGGCCTGGTTTACCGCCGTCAACCACGCCTGCCGCCTCGCCCTGGCCGCCCGCTGGCCCGAATTTTCCGGTGACGAGCGCTTCATGCTCGATGACCTCGGTTTCCTCGATTCGCTCGCCGCTCCCGGCGACGATGGCTGGTACACCGATTCGTTGAAACGGGGCACCTTCGACTACTACAACTTCTGGGTCTTCGCCAGCCACTTTCTTTACTGGAACCGCCTGGTGGGCGCGCGCTACCCCGAGTGGTCGCGCAAGTTCGCCACCCGCCTGAAGGCATTCCTGCGTGATGCCCCGCTATTTTTCGGAGCCAACGGAAGCCACATCCTGTTCGGCCGCTCTCTCATCTATCGCTGGGCGGTGGCCACCCCGCTGGTACTCGCCTACCAGCAGGGCCTTTGGCCGCACTCTCCCGCCCTGCTGCGCGCCATCGTCCGCCGCAATATTCGATACCAGTGGGATATCGGCGGCTTCGACCACGCGCGGGGAAAACTGCGCGAAACCTTCACCCCATCCGGTTCCACCGGAATCAAGGACTCCTATATCGACAACGGCCATCCTTACTGGGGCATGCAGGCCTTTAACCTGTTCACCATCCCCGCCGGCGACCCCTTCTGGACCACCGATGAAGACCCGCTGCCGGTGGAGGGCGGAGATTTCCTCCATCGCTTCGAAGGCATCGGGATGATCATCGCCGGCTCCGGCGGCACCGGACAAGTGCGCCTCGCCCAGGCCGCCGCCGCTCACTTCGAACCGGCCCACCGCGACAAGTACGCCCGCTTCTCCTACTCCTCGCACTTCCCATTCAACACCACGCCTCTCGGCGAAGAGAAAGGCCCCGCGCGTCTCGACAACCAGTTGGCCGTGCGGCACCGCGCGACCCGCCGCCTCGCCGGCGTCTTCGGCTGCACCGGCGGGCAACTCACCGAAACCGGACTCGAGCGCCGCTGGTGGTGCGAGATCGACGGCCACCGTTTCGAAATCCTCTCCCGATGGAGCATCACCGGCGGCACCCAGCGTCGCCGCCACCAGATCACCGTCCCGGCAGCCGTCCGGCCCGGCGATTATGAAATCGTCGAAGGCTCCGACCCGCTCGGCCTCGCCGAAGATGCGCGCTATGAAAAAGAAACCGGCCCCGATTGGATCCTGCTGCGCAAATCCAGCATCGGGGCGATCCGCAGCCGCAGGATCGGCGGCTACCAGCACTCGGAAGTCATCATCCATGGCGCTGGAGCCAACGTTGTCCACCCCCGCGCCGCCCACATCCTCTGGGTAGCCCCCGTCACCGCCGCCGAACTCATCCTCGAAAGCGAATACTACGCCGGACCCGAACCACCTCGATTACCATAAGGCTTCAGCCTTGCGAAAACTCGACTTCATCTACTTCGATGCCGGCGGAGGACACCGCGCTGCCGCCAACGCCCTCAAATCGATCGTCGAACAGCAAGGCCGCCCCTGGCAGATCCGCATGGTCAACCTCCAGGAACTGCTCGACCCCCTGGACGTGTTCCGCAAACTCACCGGTCTCCGCCTCGAAGACATCTATAACCTGATGCTCAAAAAAGGCTGGACGCTCGGTTCCCCCCAACTCACCGCCGGAATGCACCTGGTGATCCGCATGTTCCACCGCCAGCAGGTAAAACTGCTCACCGCCTTCTGGAGCCGCGACACGCCGGAAATGGTAGTCTCCCTGGTGCCCAACTTCAACCGCGCCATGTACCAGGCTCTCGGCCGTGCCGCCCCCCGGGTTCCCTATGTCACCATCCTCACCGACCTGGCCGATTATCCGCCCCACTTTTGGTTTGAACGCCAGCCCCAGCATGTCATTTGCGGCTCCGCCAAAGCCGTCGAACAGGCCCGCCAGCATGGCATTCCGCCCCACCTCATCCATCGCGCCTCGGGCATGATCCTGCGCCCCATCTTCTACCAGGCGTTGGAAATTGACCGCGCCGCCGAACGCCGCGCCCTCGGCCTCCACGCGGAAACACCCACCGCCCTGGTTCTGTTCGGCGGCCAGGGTTCCACCGTGATGGCGGGCATCCTTAAAAGGTTGAATGCCTCCGGTCTCCCCCTCCAGTTGATACTCATCTGCGGCCGCAATCAGCGCCTTGCAGAGCGCTTGCACCGAATGCCGGTCAGTCTCGCCACCCACATCGCCGGCTTTACCACCGAAATCCCCCGCTACATGGCGCTGGCCGATTTCATGATCGGCAAGCCCGGCCCGGGCAGCATCAGCGAAGCACTGCGGATGAAACTGCCCGTCATCATCGACTCCAACTCCTGGACCCTGCCCCAGGAGCGCTACAATGCCCAATGGGTCCGCGAGCATGAAGCCGGACTGGTAGTGAACAGCTTCCGGCGGATCGTTCCAGCCGTACGGCGGATGCTGGAACCCGGCGTCATGGAGCGTTTCCGCGCCAGCGCCGCCACCCTCAACAACCGCGCCGTATTTGAAATTCCCGGAATATTGGAGGAAATCCTCACCCATTGAGGACTCGACCGGCCTTGCACAAAATACATTTCTTCCGCCACGGACAGGCAGGCACCCGTGACCATTACGACACCCTCTCTCCACTGGGCATCCGCCAGGCAACCCGCCTCGGAGAGTACCTGGCGCGCCGCAAGGTTCACTTTGAAAGCGCCTGGATGGGCGGCCTCGAACGCCAGCAGCAGACCGCGCACCTGGTGAAGAACGCCTACCAGCGCCTGGGAGTCCCGTTTCCCGAACTGGAATTGGACCCCCGCTGGAGCGAGTTCGACCTTTACGCCGTCTATCAGTCAATCGCTCCGCAAATGTCCCAGGCCGATAGTTGGTTCCGCGAACGCTACCAACAGATGATCGAAGAGCTGAAGAATCCGGAAGCCGCCGTCCATCGCCACTGGACCGATTGCGACAAAGCCGTCATGCAAGCCTGGCTCACCGGCCGTTTCGAAATCGACGCCGAAACCTTCGCGCAGTTTCGCGCCCGCGTGGAGGCGGCTCTCGCCACCTGCTGCTCCACGCCGGTTCAGGGTAACGCCGCCATCTTCACCTCGGCCACGCCCATCGGCCTCGGCGTCGCCCGCGCCGTCGGCCTCGCCGATGGGAAGTTCTCCAATCTGGTGGAGGCGCTCTACAACGCCTCGTGGAGCATCCTGCGAATCCGCCGGCAGGAACCGCACCTGTTCGGCTTCAACCGCATTCCCCATCTGGACGAACCTGAGTTGATGACTTTCCGCTGAGTATCAGAAAGGAATGACTGATCCGCGGACACGATCATTACGGCCACCTCCCCCGAGATTACCCGTCGATCGTGCCCGCAGGGGATCTCCCCAATTATTACCAGCAGCCGCCGCCCCGCCGGAAGAGGCAAAACACAATATCCGGCTCCTTTTCAACAGATATAATTTGAAGCAAAATCGACCCGTTACACGCAACCTCCTGTGAAGATCCTGTGTATAAATCGGAAGTGACCAAAAATGTTTCGTTTCGATGGAGCTACCCTGGAAAGGAACGACCATGAGCACGTGCACAGCGTTTGACATCACCACCGGAACCGCCGTCGAGCTGACCTTTGACCGCGCCATCACCGCCGTTGAACATCTGCTCTCCCCTCCCGCCGAACGGCTGTACGTCGCCCCCGGCTGGATCGACATCCAGGTCAACGGCTTCGCCGGTGTCGATTACTGTTCGCCTGCCTCCTCACAGGAGGAGATCGCCCGCTCCATCCGCGTACTCTACTCTACCGGCGTAACGCGCTTTTTCCCCACCGTCATCACCGGGTCGTTCGAAGATATCACCGGCTCGCTGCGAAACCTGGCCCAAGCCAAACGGACCCTGGCCGAAGGCGAAGCAATCGAAGCGATTCACGTCGAGGGGCCGCATATCTCTCCCGAGGATGGACCGCGCGGCGCTCACCCCGTCGAATGGGTACGCCCGCCCGATATCGAGGAGTATAAATTCTGGCAGGACGCCGCCGAAGGAAATATCCGGCTCATCACCATCTCCCCGGAGTGGCCCGGTACGCCCGCCTATATTGAGCACGTAGTGCGTGAGGGCGTCACCGTCAGCATCGGCCACATGAACGCCAGCGCCGAACAGATCCAGGCCGCCGTCAGCGCCGGCGCCACCCTCTCCACCCACCTCGGCAACGGCGCGCACAAAGTCCTGCCGCGCCATCCCAACTATATCTGGGAACAACTGGCCGATGACCGCCTCGCCGCCAGCTTCATCATCGACGGCATCCACCTCGGCCACGCCTTCATGAAAGTCGCGCTCAGGGCCAAGGGCATCGAGCGCAGCATCCTCATCACCGATGCCGTAATGCCCGCCGGATGCGCCCCCGGGCTCTACAAACTGGGTGTGGTGGACGTGGAACTGTGGCCCTCCGGCGACCGTGTTACCCTACGCGGGGGCACGCGCCTGGCCGGAAGCGCCCTGCGCATGGATCACGGTGTTTCAAACCTGATGAAGATGCTCGGCCTTTCGCCTGCCGAAGCGGTTACCATGGCCACCCGCAACCCCGCCCGGGTGGGGCGGATTGCACACCGCCAGCGCGGATTGGCTACGGGCGAGCGCGCCGACCTGGTCCTGTTCAGGATAGATGACCAGCACAATATCCTGATCGAAAAGACGATCGTTTCGGGCCAGTGCGTCTACTCCCGCAACTGATTCCGAACCGGCGCGTCCAGGAGGCAGCATGAACAAAACAGAGCGATTCGGATTGCTGCCGGCACTGCTCGCCGGCGCCATCGCCTGGGGAGCAGTCCCTCCGCGTTGCGCAACCATCGAGTTTCTCACCGCCCGCCAGCTTCCGCTGGTAGTCGAAGATTCTCTGCTGGTGGTGGAACAGCAGCCCGGTGGCGCCTACAGCGCCTTTCCCTATCTCTCCGCCGAGCCCTACCAACGGGGCAATCCGATCCCTAACTTTGAGCGGCGCCTTCGCGGATGCCTGCCCGCCGAGCCGCATCAAAGCGAGGGCCTCCAGCTCCGCACCCGTCCCGCCGGCTCGCCGGCTTCCTCCGTGCTGCTGATTCCCGACGCCGGCGACGCTACGCCGGTCGCTCTGTGGAACCTCTTCTATGGAGACTCGATTCGCCTCTTCCGCGCCAACTCCGATTTAACCGTCCGCGCTTCCGAACTCTACCCCGCCGGCCAGATCCGAGTGGCATCACTCACCGCCGATTACACCGGCGATGGAAAGCCCGACATCGCCGTACTGCTCGCCGCCTACACCTACCACACCAGTGAACCTGCCGGAATCAAAGTGTTGCCCGGCAAAGGCGACGGAACCTTCGGAGCCGCGATCTTTACGCCCCTCCCCAAACCCGACCCCCAAGCCTTCGCCCAGGCCGACTTCAACGGCGACGGCCGCATCGACCTGGCCATCGGCTTCAACGACTCAACGGTGCTCATCCTGCTCGGCAATCCGGGCGGAAGCTTCACCCCCGCTACCACCTTCCACACTGGCGGAATCCTCACCAACATCGGCGCGGCCGACCTCGACAGTGACGGCAATGCCGATCTCCAGGTTCTCACCGCCTATCCGGACACCCTCACTCTCTATCGCGGCAGCGGCACATCCTTCGGACAGCCCAAGGTTTTCCCGATGCCTTCCACCCCCGCCTACGTCGCCGCCACCGACCTTAACGCCGATCACCGCCTCGACCTTGCGCTCTCCTTCCGCGCTGACAGCAGCGTCGGCATCCTGCTCGCCAACCGGGACGGAGGCTTCGATCCGCTCACCAGCTACGTCGCCGGCAACCAGCCGGCCACTCTCTTCCCCGCCGACATCGACCAGGATGGCAACGTCGACCTCGTGCTGGGTGAAGGGCTGCCCACCGCCTTTGCGCCTACCGAACAGACCGGTAACGTGGCGGTCTTATTTGGCCGCGGCGACGGAACCTTCAGCGCCGCCCAGGTCCGGCGAACGCCGCATAAGTACAGCAGTTACGTCATGGCCGACGTCAACGGCGACGGCCGCCAGGACTTCATCGCCATCGATCCTTATACCAGCCCGCCAACCATCACCCTCATGTTGCGCGCCGGCACCGGCGCGCTGCTCGCCGCCCAAACACTCAGCGTCCTTCCCTCTGGCTCCGGCGCCCGTTTCTCATCCGTGGCCGCCGCCGACTTCAACCAGGACGGGAACCTCGACCTCACTCTGGGTGAATCATCCCCCGGCGCCGTCTGGATCAGCTACGGCAACGGTGACGGCACCTTTCAAACCGCCAGCCGGATGGAACTTTCCGCCGGTGTCGCCGCCCTGGCCACGGCCGACCTCAATCAGGATGGCCGCGCCGATCTGGCCGCCGCCGTCAAGGGCCCGGGCTACGGCGATCCATCGAGCGTCGTACTGCTGCTCAGCCGCAAGACCGGTGGATTCGCGCCGCCCGCGGTGATCGCCACCGCCCGCTCCGTTTCCCGACTCGCGCTGGTTGACCTCGACGGCGATCACGCCCCCGATCTGATCATCGGCGACGCCGGAGCCTTCGACGAGCCCCAGAATCCCGCCCGCCTGCTGATCCTGAAAGCGCAAGGCGGTGGCCGCTTCCTCGATCCGGTCAGCTACCCGCTGGGCACGGCCGGCCTCGATTTTGCCATTGCCGACCTCAATCGCGACGGACGCCCCGACCTGGTCGCCACTACCCAAGGCGATAACTACGACGACCGGCTCGTTACATTACTCAATCAGGGCGGCGCCAACTTCACCACCTTCGCCCCCATCCCTACCGACTTTGGGCCCGGCCGTGCCGCCATCGCCGACCTGAACGGCGACCACATCCCCGACCTGGTGATTCCACACTGCTGCGGCGACACCGACCTCACCTATCTGGCCGGTAACGGCGACGGGACCTTTCAGCCGGAGGTCCACTTCGCCGGCGGCCAGGATCCCACCGCCGTAATTCCCACTGATCTCGACGGCGATGGCAAGCCCGACCTGGCCGTGCTCGGCGGCGCCGCTACCGGCACGGGGGGTACCCTTGCCACCCTCATCAATGTCTCGCCTTCCCCCGGAGACTTCCGCAACGTCTCCGCCGCCAGTTATCTCCCAATCCCGCTATCGCCCGATTCGGTCGGCGCCGCCCTCGGCACGGACCTGGCCACCACCTTCTTCCAGGCGCCCGATTCCACCTCGCCCCAGTTCAGCCTGCAAGGCACCAGCCTCGCCATCACCGCCGGCGACGGCAATCAATACGCCGCGCCGCTCTTTCTGGTCGCGCCCTCGCTCGTGCTCTACCTGGTTCCCGCCGCCGTGCCCGCTGGCCCGGCCGCCGTTACCATCACCCGCGGGGACGGGCGAACGCTCTCGGCCCCGCTCGAGATCGCTCCCGTGGCCCCGGCCTTGCTCGCCGCCAACTCGAGCGGGCTGGCCTCGGGCAGCCTGCTCAGCGTCAGCCCGGACGGCGGTGAGACCTGGAGCGACATCGCCACCACCACCCCCGGCGGCGCCATCGTGCCCGTGCCCATCGATCTGGACAGCATTTCCGGCCGCCTCTACCTGGTGGTCAACGGAACCGGATTCCGTAATCGCGCCGCTCTCTCCGACGTCCACGTCAACCTGGGTGGCCGCTCGCTGGCGCCCGCTTTCGCCGGGCCCATCGAAAATATTCCCGGAATGGATCAGCTTCGTGTCGAATTGAAACCGGATCTTCGCGACATGCACGGTGACATCCCACTCTCCATCACCCTGGCGGGCTATACCTCGAATACTGTAACGATCCGCCTCCGCTAGCTCCATTCGGTCACGAACGAACTTTGCTATGATTTCCGTTCGAAGCAAAATGAGAATGAATCGGATCAGCGGACAATCGAATTGCAGGCGATGAATTCGAAAATCGCCCTGGTGTTCGACATGGATGGCGTCATTGTCGATTCCAACCCCGTGCATACCGAGGCCTGGCGCCGGTATCTGGCCGCCCACGGCCTGGTGATCGACCGCATTGACCAGCGAATGCACGGAAAACACAACGACGCCATCGTTGCCGATTTCTTCGGACGGCCCATGGAACAGAGTGAAATTTTCCGTCACGGAGCCGAAAAAGAGCAACTTTATCGCCAATTGATGCGGCCGCAACTCGATGCCCGCCTCGTGCCCGGCATTCGCGAATTTCTGGGCTGCCACCAATCGCAAAAAATGGCCGTCGCTTCCAACGCCGAGGCGGCGAACGTCGATTTCGTGCTGGACGGCGCCGGGCTGCGCCGCTACTTTCAGGTGGTCCTCGATGGCCACCAGGTAGCCCACCCAAAGCCCGACCCGGAGATCTATCTCCTCGCCGCCCAACAGTTGGAAGTTCCAACCGCCGATTGTATTGTGTTTGAGGACTCCGCATCCGGGGTGGAAGCGGCACGCCGCGCCGGTGCGCGTGTGGTGGGAATCAACCCCGCCCGCGCTTCTTCCTTGGCAGTCGATATCGAAGTCGGAAATTTCCTCGATCCGGATCTGCAACGATGGCTGCTCGAACAGGAGCCGCGCTAACATTTCGCCGCGCCAAGGTCGCAACCGCCCTCCTTGCGCTGGGCTTCAACTCCGTCTTCGCCGCCGAACTGCTATCCATCAGACAGGCCCTGCAGCGCGCGCAACCGGTAAGCTCCCCGCCGGAGAATCCGGCTCCGGTCACTGTCCGCGGCACTGTTTCCTTACCCCCAACCCCGGTCCTTGATTTCGTTTATCTGCCCATCCAGGACGAATCCGGCTACGGCCTCATCCTCGATGCGCCCGGCGGGCAACTCGCCGGTTTCCGGCCCGGCGACCGTATCGAAGCCTCCGGAGTTCCGCATCTTCGCGCCGGATTCCCCACTCTCCAAACGGCAGCCGTTTCCCGCATCGCCGACGGCGACCCGCCCCCTCCCAAAGAGGTCAGCCCCGAAGATCTCTGTGGCTCCCGCTATCAGGGAACTCTGATCGTCACCCAGACGCGAGTGGAGAGTTTTGACGAAAACTCCGGCGGCGAGACTCTGAAGTTGCGCAATAGGTCCTGCCTGTTGCAGGTGTTTCTGCCGCGCTTGGAATATAGCGCCCGCAACAGCCTGGCCCGAATGGGAGCCGGAGACAAGGTCCGCGTCACCGGCGTCGCCATGAAATATGTTCCCGCGCCGGCGCGCCCGCGCTTTCAGGTGCTGATTCACTCCGCCTCGGCGGTCGTGCTGGTCGAACGGGGTTGGCCGGTCGCGCCCTATGCCTTGCTGATTGGCCTGCTCGCGGTGATCGGCTTGTTGGGAATCGGGTGGATGCGATCGCGGCACCTGGCCCGGCTGCGCCAGGTGGTTCGGTCCTTCAACGAAGCTGGCGAGTCGGCGCTTGCCGCCGGGTCCACCAGCGGTATCCTGATGCGCCTGTCACGGCAGTTGGTGCGCGAGACCCCCGTGATCCGAGTTCGTCTTTTTCTTCTGAACGCCGCGGGAGATCGACTCGAGTCCGTCATCTGGGAAGGAGATCCGGTCCGCCACTCCTATCCGGTGGCCGGTGGTAACGGCTTCCTCGCTGGCTCCCTGCAGGCGGCCGTCCGTAATAAAACGCTGATGGTATTCGGCAAAACACACCGCCGGGATTCCGCCGGTGAAACAACCGCCGCTGGTCTTCTTCCGTCCGCCCTGCTGCTGGCGCCGCTTCTGCGCCGCGGCGATGTCGCCGGCGTACTGCAGCTCGACTTCTCCATCGACACCCGGTCATTCACCGTCGAACAGCAGATGGCGGCCCAACACCTTGGCAACCTGGTCGCTAACGCCCTCGAACGCATCGACCAGCAGGCCGTGCGGGAACGCCTGTTCCGTACCGAGAAACTTGCCGCCGTCGGCCAGCTCATCTCCAGCGTAGCCGCCGATCTCAAACAGCCGCTCGATACCATCTCCCAAACTTCGTCTACCACCCCAACACTGTTCCCCGAAGCCACCGGCGCCATGCGCTCCATCGGCCGTGAAGCAGCCCGCGCGGCCGAACTGGTGGCGCGCCTGGTAGCCATCGCGCAAACCGAACAGCCGGAAGTGAAAGTCGTCGATCTGCGCGCTCTGTTGGACACCATCGGCGGGTACCTCCGCGCCGACTGGGACTCCCATGGTCTCGAAGTGCGCCTTCGCCTGCCCGGCGAGCCCGTTGGCGTCCTCGGGAACCCCACCCAGTTGGAACAGATCCTGGTTAACCTGCTCGCCCGCGCCCGGATATCCTCGGCCACCAGCCCTGAGCGGATGCTCTCCATCGCCATGAGCGCCACTGGACAGCGGGTGCAGGTGGAGATCGCTTTCACGCACGATCCCCGGCGCAACCCCCAGAACGATACCTTTGAGACGCTAATCGGCGAGGACTCCACGCTTCTCGGCTTCGGCGTACTGCGCAGCATCGCCCAAACCCACGGCGGAGAAATCCGCCTCGTTCGCGCCTCCGCCAACTCGGTCCGCTATGAGGTGGAACTGCCGCTGCACCGCGCCCCGTCGGTGCCCGCCGTCTCGCCATCCGAATCTTTATCGGACGCCCGCTCTCCCCTCACCGTGCTTGTAGTTGAGCCCAACGAGGCCACGCGGCGCGATGTGATCCGCAGCCTGGGTGCGCGCCACCACCGCGCCGTACCTGTCTCCAACGCCGAGGAGGCCCTCGACCTGGTCTTCCGCATCCGCTTCAACGGCGCCTTTTGTTCGCTCCTGCTGCCAGGCTCGCACTGGGTGGAGTTTTTCGATCGCGTAAAAAACCGCCTGGATTTTTTCGTGCTCCTGACCGATGCCTACGACGAAGCCGCAAGCTGGCCTTCCTCAAAGTGCGAAGGCTTCGTGCTGCGCAAGCCGGTGAACCCATCCGAGATGGGCCGCCTGCTCGAAACGCTCGAACTACGCCCCCCTCCGTCGGGCGGCGTACAATAGTTTCATAGGGATGCTCACCATCAAGGCTCGCCCACTAATCCTGTTGCTTTGCGCATCCGCGGTCCTGTTGCTGGCCGAAAAATACAACGGCCCGCGTCCGCCCAAAGCCGATCTGCCTTACCTGCTTCACGCATCGAGCCTGATTCCCACCGAGGAACTGAAGGCCACCGAAAACGAGAAGGGTAAGGAAACCATTGCATCGGTCCCCGGGGAAACTTCCACTGCCCGGACGCCGCTACCCGAACCCATCTTCCTGCTGAAATCCGGCAAACTCGCCGCCGAACGCCTGCAACTGTTTAAGTTCGAAATCAAGAACGGACAGCGCCAGGTGGTAATCGGCGCCAGAAAGGCCAGCAAAACCGCCCGCCCCATCCCGTTGATCGTCAGCCGGCTGGAGGAAGGTTTGTACCGCGTGGAAGCCAACCAGTATCTGGAAGATGGCCAGTACGGCTTGAGCCCGGATGGGTCCGACGAAGTCTTTTGTTTCGAAGTCTATTAGCACCGGCCTCGTCCGGCGAGGTCCGCTCGGAGCGATGAAATTTCAATGCGACTTGCAACATTACTGATCTGCCTTGGCGGGCTACTGGGAATAGCCGCCGCGTTTCAACTGCCCAAGCCGGTCCAGACACTGCCGGCTCCCTTTGCCACCCAAAGCGTCGGGAACTCGCCGAAGGTGATCCCTCAACCCGCTGGCGCCACCCTGAAACTTCCCGCCGGTTTCGAGGCCGGCGTCTGGGCCACCGGCTTTTCCCGGCCGCGCTTCATGCTGCTCGGGCGCAAAGGAGAAATCCTGCTTGCCGATAGCGCCAGGCCGGGCTCGGTCATCGTCTTTCCGGAAGCGAAGCCGTCTCTCCGCAAAACACTCATCAGCGGGCTCGACCGGCCCTACGGCCTCGCCCTGTGGCAGAACTACCTCTACGTGGCTCAACCGGAAAGTGTCACCCGCTATCCCTACGATGAGAACAAGTTCACCGTCGGTCCCGGCCAGCAGGTGATCTCGCTCGCCGGTTTCACCACTGCCCACATAACCCGCTGCCTGCTGTTCGATCGGGCTGGGAAGAAGCTCTATGTGAGTATTGGGTCGGGTAGCAATGTCGATACCGGGGAAGATCCGCGCCGCGCCGCCATCGTCCGCTACAACCCCGACGGATCCGGCCAGGAGATCTTCGCCTCCGGCACTCGCAACCCCGTCAGCATTCATTGGTACCCCAATAGCGATACGCTCTGGGCCTCCGTGCAGGAGCGCGACGGGTTGGGCGACGACCTGGTCCCCGACTACTTTACCTCCATCAAGCAGGGCGCATTCTACGGCTGGCCCTACGCCTACACCGGGCCACATGAGGAGCCGCGCCACAAGGGAGAACGGCCCGACCTGGTGGCCCGAACCGTAAAGGGAGACGTCCTGCTCGGATCCCATGTCGCGGTACTCGACTTCCGCTTCTATACCGGGCAATCCTTCCCCCAGCGCTACCGCGGCGGCGCGTTCCTGGCGCTGCACGGTTCCTGGAACCGCTCTAGACGCACCGGCTATTGCATCGCTTTCGTTCCGTTTCAAAACGGCCGCCCATCGGGCCCACCCGAGAATTTCCTCACCGGCTGGATGCTTTCGCCCACCTCGAAACAGGTCTGGGGCCGGCCGGTCGGCCTGCTCGTGCTCCCCGACGGCAGCCTGCTGATTTCGGACGACGGTGCCAACCGTATCTGGCGGGTCAGCTATAAGTAACCGCCGCCCATCGCCGGTCGAGTAAGCTGAAGAAGGTTCCCAAGGAGAGCCTTCTCTCATGCTCAAGCGCTTCAGGCGGATTACGGGGTTGCTGTTAGCCGGTATCACGGTGGCGGTGGTCGCCCCCGCCGCGGTCAAACTGCCCGCCCTCCTGTCCGATCACATGGTCGTTCAGCAACAGGCGCCGGTTCGCATCTGGGGCACGGCCGATCCCGGCGAAGCGGTAACGGTAGCCATCAACGGTCAGTCCGCTGAGGCCAAAGCCGGCGCCAACGGCAAGTGGGAGGCCTGGCTGCAGCCGATGAAGGCAGGCGGACCCTATGAACTGACCGTTCACTCCGGCGATACCATCGTCATCCATGATGTCCTGATCGGCGAAGTCTGGGTCGGCTCCGGCCAGTCGAACATGCAGTTCGATGTGCAGGGAAGCGATAACGCCGCCCAGGCCATCGCTTCGGCCAACGAGCCCGCCATCCGCCTGTTCCAGGTGAAACTGGTCGAATCCGATCAACCGCTTGATGACGTCACCGGAGTATGGAAAATCTGCACCCCGGAAACGGTGCCCCGCTTCTCCGCAGTCGAGTACTTCTTCGGCAGCCAGTTGCGAAAGCATCTGAACGTTCCCATGGGGCTCATCCAATCCGCCTGGGGCGGTACACCGGCTCAATCCTGGACCTCGCGCCCGGCTCTCGAATCGGAGCCGCTGCTCAAGTTCATCTTCGATGACTGGACATCGATCCTGGCAAAGTATCCCGTCGCCAAGCAGGAGTACGAAAAGCGCCTGGCCGAGTGGGAAGAGGCCGATCGCAAAGCCCAGACGGAAGGCAAGCACGCTCCCCACAGACCCTGGCCACCGCCCGGACCGGGTCACCCCTCTACCCCCAGTGGCCTCTACAACGCCATGATTGCGCCGCTGACTCCCTACGCCATCCGCGGAGTCATTTGGTATCAGGGCGAATCGGATGCCTCGAAAAAGTATGCCTACATCTACCGGAGGCTCTTCCGGACCATGATTGAAGACTGGCGGCGTGCCTGGGGCCAGGGCGATTTTCCGTTTCTATTTGTGCAGATAGCTAACTTCAAGGCCAATCCCTACTGGCCCATCGTGCGCGAATCCCAGGCCGATGCGCTGGCCCTGCGCAATACCGCCATGGCCGTCATCATCGACATCGGCGAATCGCACGATATCCACCCCAAAAATAAACAGGAGGTCGGCCGCCGCCTGTCGCTGGCGGCACGCAAACTGGCCTACGGTGAGCAGTTGGAATATAGTGGCCCCCTGTTTCGCCAGGTGACGCCCGAACCCGGCGTCCTGCGTGTTTGGTTCCATCATGCCGGCGGACTCGCCGCTGCCGGGGGAGGAGCGCTGAAGGGCTTCACGATCGCCGCCGGCGACGGCAATTTCGTCCCCGCCGAGGCCCGGCTCGACGGGGAGACCGTCGTCGTCTCCGCGGCCGAGGTGCCGGACCCGGTAGCCGTGCGCTACGGATGGGCCGACGACCCGGATTGCAACCTGGTGAATGGCGCCGGATTGCCTGCCAGCCCGTTTCGTACCGATGTTCCCCGCAGTTAAGAAGGCGGGCGTGGAAGCATGTTAGGATAGTTACAATTCCGAATAGAATGTCGCATGTTTGCGGCTCAAACCCTGGCGCTGTACCATTTCAGCGAGCTAGCCTCCAAACCCGATTAACGCTTTACTCTGGTTCGGTCGATGAGGGAGATAAGCTCTCGCGCGGGAAATGAAGCAATGCGCATACTGATCGCCG
The DNA here is from genome assembly GCA_020854055.1 of Bryobacterales bacterium. Taxonomy (GTDB): domain Bacteria; phylum Acidobacteriota; class Terriglobia; order Bryobacterales; family Bryobacteraceae; genus JADZGD01. The sequence goes on from JADZGD010000011.1 coordinate 152,841, forward strand.
ATGACAGCCTCGTCTCCCGGCACTTGCTCGAAGCAACCCTTCGCAAGTGGGGATACCAGGCCGTTATCGCTAACGACGGAGCCGAGGCCTGGAGAATCCTGGACGGCCCCGACGCTCCGAGAATAGCAATTCTCGATTGGATGATGCCCGGACTCAGCGGCCCCGAAATCTGCCGTAAGATCCGCGAAAAGAATGGCGAACCCTACATCTACATCCTTCTGCTAACCTCCCGCAGCCTCCGCGAAGACCTCATCGAGGGCCTCGAAGCCGGCGCCGACGACTATGTCACCAAGCCCTTCGACAACCACGAACTGAACGTCCGCCTTCGCGCCGGACGCCGTATCGTCGACCTGCAGGCCCAACTGCTCACCGCCCGTGAAGCCCTGCGGGAACAGGCAACCCACGATGTCCTTACCGGACTCTGGAACCGTCACGCCATCTTCGACATCCTGCACCGGGAGTTGGCTCGCACCTCCAGGGAACAACGCCCGGTGGGCATCATTCTGCTGGATCTCGATCACTTCAAGAACGTCAACGACACTCATGGCCATATCGCCGGTGATGCGGTACTCCGTGAGGCGGCGCAGCGCATGCTGGCCTCCGTCCGCCCCTACGACGGCGTCGGCCGTTATGGCGGCGAGGAGTTTCTCATCATCCTGCCCGGCTGTGACGAAGCCACCACGGAAGCGCAGGCGGAACGGCTCCGCAAAGCCATCGGCGCGGAACCTGTCGTCCTCACCGGGACCCAGATTCACCTTACCGCCAGTTTCGGCGCCACTACCGCCCTGCCTGACACCCAATCCGGCGCCGAGCAACTGATTCACGCCGCGGATGAAGCGCTCTACCGCGCCAAAGCCCTCGGCCGCGACCGCGTGGTGTTCTCTCCCTGCGGCGAACCGCGAGCCACCAGCCGCTGACACTCCCTCCAGCCTCCTCCTGCCCCCACTACACTGAGAGAGACTGTTCCGGGAGGAACTCTTGATCGCTCTATTCTTGTTGGCCGCCGCAACGCTTTCCTCAACTGCCCAACCCGTCACTTTGCGCGTCGATTTCGTTCACTCCGGCGATGCCCGCCACGAGCAGTTCGCCCTGGACCGCATCGAAACCGAAGGCCCCTGGTGCGGCCCGCCGGACAAACGCATCGATACCTCAAACCTCGGCAAGTACCTGTTTGAAGCGCGCGACGCCGCCACCGGAACGCTCTGGTATTCCCGCGGCTTCGCCAGCATCTACGGCGAGTGGGAAACCACAGCGGAAGCCGCCAGGCTTCGCCGTGCCTTTTCCGAGTCGCTGCGCTTCCCCATGCCTCCGGCAAGAGTTGACGTTCGCATCAGCAAACGCGGCCCTCAGAACCGCTGGCAGCCGCTGTGGAACTTTCCCTTGGATCCGGCCGATCCCCAGATCAACCGCGCCGGTCCGCCCCAAAGTCTGAACGTCTGGAAAGTGATCTACAACGGGCCGCCCGCTGGAAAGGTAGATCTGCTGCTGTTAGGCGATGGCTATACCGCCGCCGAAATGGATAAGTGGCACGCCGATGCCCGCCGTCTCGCCGGACTCCTCTTCGCCGCCGCGCCCTTCCAGCAGCACCGCACGGACTTCAACGTCTGGGCCATCGATACCCCCGCCCCACAGAGCGGCATCTCGCGCCCCTCCGATGGCATCTACCGCCACTCACCCCTCGGCGCCAGCTACGACGCCTTCGGCTCCGAACGCTACATCCTGACCTTCGACAACCGACGCCTCCGGCACATTGCCGCCGCTGCCCCCTACGAGTTCATCGAGATTGTCACGAACGGCCGCAAGTACGGCGGGGGTGGCATTTTCAATCTCTACGCCACGGTCGCGTCTGATAACGCCTCGACTCCCTATATCTTCGTCCATGAATTCGGGCATCACTTCGCCGGCCTGGCCGACGAGTATTACACCTCGGACGTCGCCTACACCGCCAGCGCGGACCGCCCCGAACCCTGGGAACCCAACGCCACCGCCGACCCGAAAGCAGCCAAGTGGGCCACCCTGATCGAGCCCGGCACACCTTTACCCACACCCTGGCCCAAACTGCCCATGGAAGCGATCGAAAAGCAGATCCAGCAGCGCCGCCGCGAGATTCGCGAAAAGAAACTTCCCGAAAGCCAAATGGAAGCGCTCTTCAAGGAGGAACAACGGAAGCTCACCGCCCTGTTCGCCGGCGCCCGCTACCGGGAGCGCGTCGGCGCATTCCAGGGAGCCATGTACGAAGCCACCGGCTATTACCGGCCCCAGCTCGATTGCACGATGTTCACTCGCGATCCGGTCGGATTCTGCGCCGTCTGCCGCCGCGCCATCGAACGTGTCATTGAAATGTACGCCGCCGGACCGCGCTGAGATTTACTGCCAGCCCATCCGCTCCCGCAGCGCATCAATCTGCGCCACGTGATGGCGGCCGTGCCACGCATAAAGCGCCACCGTCGTGTCCAGCCGGCTCACTCCGGCCGTGGGATGCCGGTAGGTGCGGGCAAACTCTTCGTCCTTCATCGCCCGGAGCAGCCGCACCCAGCGCTCGTGCAGCGAATCGAGCAACATCAGAGATACCTCCACTCCCGAATCCCGGGCATCGGGAAGCTCCGCCCAGCGCGCTTCCAGGTATGGCTTGACCAGAGGTTCGTCTTCAGTAAGGGCCAACCGGAACCGGATGTAGCTGTCCATGTGCGCATCGGCCAGGTGATGCACGACCTGCCGTACCGTCCACCCGCCCGGACGATAGGGCGTGCTCAGTCGTACTTCACTTAATCCGTCCACCGCCCCGCGAATCTGCTCGGGCAGCCCGGCAATCTGTTCGATCCACTGTTCCCGCGCCTCCCGGCTCACGCTGGCCGGCCGCTCAAACACACCAATGGGATAGCGCAGATCGGCACTCGCACTCTTTTCGTCCATAAAGGTCAGGATAGCGGATCCCGCCCGCCGGCGGAACTCAGACTGCCGCGGCCGCGGTGATGAACTCGCCTTCACGGACCCCACAAAGATGTTTCGTGCGTTTCCAGGTCTGCCAGGCAAAACTCACCACACGATATACTTCGCGAGGATCGAACGGCGTAGCCAGAACATCGTAGGCCCCGATATTCAGCACTTCGGCCCATAGCCGTTCGTCAGCCAGACGGGAGGCGACAATCAGCAATGGGCGGCTCATAATCTGCTGTGTGCGATGCAACGCATCGCGCCAGGTGTCTTGTTGAGGAAGTTCTTCACTCGCAATCAAAATGCCGGCAGGCGAACGGAGCAGCAGCCGTTCCGCGGCTTCTATGGTGGGAGCAAACCGTAGATCCCAGTTGGAGTGCGCAAAAATTCCTCGAAGAGATTTTCGTTCCTGATCATCGGCCAGAACGGCCACAACACTGACACGCTCTCTTAAGTCTTTTGCCATGAATCAGTCCTTCCACCCGTTTCTCGGTGCCGGGCAAGGTTCGCAAGATAATGCAGCCTCCCGCAAAACTCAACCTTCGGAAAGCATTTGATGGGCATATCGAAAGTGCGGCGGCTCAACCGGTGCGCCGTACGCGACTGGATCGGGTCCGGAATCCACAAAAGACCAACACTCACGCTACCAGACGGAAAACCCTCTTAATTTTTCCCGCTTCCTGGTGTCAGAGCACTTCCGGGCACCTGTTCCCGGTACCACCGGGTTCCAGACTTCGTACGCCTCTTCAAATATTCTAAGGCCAATAGTACTATTTGTTAAGTCTAAAAACCGGAATTTGATAGAAAATTGTTTGGTTTTGATTCAGAGCGAACTGATGCGGCATCCATCACTCGGCGCTCTGTAGCGCAGACGCCATCATTTTGTGCCACCGGCGTACTCGCCCCAGCCCGGTCTCTCCCGGCAGCAATCGAGATTAAGACCTCTAGGTCATTCATATCGCAGCGCTTCCACCGGATCGAGCCCGGCCGCCTTCACCGCCGGCCACACCCCGAACAGCAGACCCACCGACACCGACGTCGCGAACCCCGCAATCACCGCCCACATCGGAACCTCGGAGGGCAGGTTTGGCAGCAGTGCATTCACCCCCAGCGTAACCGCAATGGCGAAGAGGATGCCCAGTACTCCGCCCGCGCCAGTCAGTGTCACCGCCTCCAGCAGAAACTGCAATATGATGTCCAGTCGCCGGGCGCCCACCGCCTTGCACACGCCGATCTCCTTCGTCCTCTCGGTCACGCTCACCAGCATGATGTTCATCACGCCGATGCCTCCTACCAGCAGCCCCATCGCCGAGATCGCGATCGACACCATCACGATCAACCCCGTGATGTTATCGAACTGCTTCACAATCTGGTCCGGCGTCGTCAAACTGAAATCGTCCGGCTCTCCTTCGGGTGTCCGCCGGATGCGCCGCACGATCCCCTCCACTTCGTCAAAAGCATCCTGCCGGTACCCGTTGCGCGCATGAATTGTCAATAAATACCGGTCCACCTGCGGAAATCGCGCCTCGGCCGTGTGTAACGGTATGTTAACCACGCGGTCCAGGCCATTTTCGCCAAAAAATCCCCCTTTTGCCTCGGCAAATACGCCAATCACGGTGTACTCGCTCCCGGCCACCAGCACGTTCCTGCCCAAAGGCCGCCCGTCCGGAAACAGCGCATCCGCCAGGCTCGCCCCCAGCACGCAAACCGCCGCCGCCCGCGAGTCTTCCTCCGCGGTAAATAATCGCCCGCTGCGCAGCTCCCGCGGCTGGAACCTGAACAGGTTGGCCGAGTGGCCGATCAGTGACGTATTGTCGGATTCAAAGCCCGGCACCCGCGCCGTAATCGGCTGCCCGCGCAGCATGTCCGGTATGTACAGGCTAATCCCCACATCCTCCACCGCGCTGGCCTGCCGTTTGATGATCGCCGCATACTCGGGCCGCAGCGGCCGTCTCCGTGCCTGCTTCGCCGGAATATTCACCGAATTCGGATCCCCGCCGGTTCGATTCAGAAAGATGTTATCCGGCCCGAACTCGTTGAAGAACACCACCACGCCCTTGCGCAGTCCGGTCAGCAGGCTCGCCACCGTCACCACCGTCGTGATCCCGATCACGATCCCCAGAATGGTCAACAGCGACCGGAACCGGTGCGCCCAAACGGCCGTCACCGCCAGGCGCAAACTCTCTCCCCGCGCCATGCGCATCTACTCGGCCCTCAGCGCATCCACCGGATCCAGCCGCGCCGCCCGCGACGCCGGATACCATCCCGACACCACACCGACAAAGGTCGAAACCACCAGCGCAAGCAAAACGTAAGTAACCGTAATCGGCAGCGCCACCTCGAAAACCCGCGCCAGCGCCGCCGCGGCAATCGCTCCCAACACCAGCCCCATCGCGCCGCCCAGCGCCGAAAGCACCACCGCCTCAATCAGAAATTGCAGCAGAATATCGCCCCGCCGCGCGCCCACTGACTTTCGTATCCCAATCTCCCGCGTGCGTTCCGTCACGCTCACCAGCATGATGTTCATAATCACAATCCCGCCCACCACCAGCGAGATCATCGTCACCGGAACCACCACCGTCGAGATCAAGCCCAAAATGTTATCCACGAACGAACGGATCGAATCCGGCGTCAGGTTATCGAAGTTGTCCGGCTGTCCCGGCGGCGTATGATAGCGCGATCGCAGCGCCACCCGCGTCAAATCGAGCGCATCGGAGAGCGTCAGGCCCGAGCCGGGCCGCGGCCGTCCGAATACCGCCAGCGACGTCCCCGGACCGTACAACCGCCTGTACACCGTATCGGGAATCCAGATGCAATCATCCTGCGGCCGGCCGAAAGCCGACCCCAATCGCTCCTGCACACCCACCACCACGAAATCGACGCCGCTAAACTTCACCGTCTGTTCGAGCGGCGACATTGAAGGAAATAACGCCGCCAGCACATCCTGTCCGATCACCGCCACCGGCTGGCGGTTTCGCGCCTCCATTTCCGTAAAAAAGCGGCCATCCTCAACCAGAATGTCGCGAATTTGCGGCATCGACGCGGAAACTCCGAGAATAATCACGTTCTCTTCCCGTAATTCGTTCCGCTTTACGTCGGCTAGCGTCTGGCGGTACGGGCTGTACAAAATCCGGTCGCCGGTCACTTGCCGCAGATAGGCAACGTCGTCTTCGCGGATCCGTTTATTACGCCGGAATCGCGCCGCCAGCTCGGTACGCGTCAGCCGTCCCGTGGAAGCGATCTGCGCCACCAGATAGCTATCCGTGCCGAATGCCTTCGCGGTGGTATCCTCCGCGTATGCGCCCAGCCCGTCGATGGCCGCTCCCACCAGCACCACACTCGCCACGCCCACAATCATGCCCAGCAGCGTCAGGAAACTCCGCAACTTATGCGCCCGGATTGCGTTCAATGCCAGCCGGGCCGCCGTTAGCAAACGGTACACGATTTGATGATACCGCGCGGTGTTTTATCCCCAGCGGCGAAGCCTGTTATGATAACCCACACCGATGGATTGCGTTCTGGAACTGGAGGGCATCTCGAAGCAGTTTCCCTCCCACCTGGCCGTCGATAACGTCTCCTTCCGCGTCCGTCGCGGCGAATTCTTCTCCCTGCTCGGCCCCTCGGGCTGCGGCAAGACAACCACCCTCCGCCTCATCGCCGGCTTCGAACAGCCCACCTCGGGCGTCATTCTACTCGAAGGAACCCGCCTCCATTCCCAGCCGCCCTATGAGCGCAACGTCTCCACCGTCTTTCAGAACTACGCCCTGTTTCCGCACCTCACCGTCCGGCAGAACATCGAGTTCGGCCTCCGCCGCCGCAAGGCCGCCGGCATCGCCCGCCGCGCCGCGGACGTTCTCGCACTGGTGCAACTGGCCGGCAAGGAGGATCGCAAGCCCGCTGAACTGTCGGGCGGTGAGCGCCAGCGCGTGGCCCTCGCGCGCTCCCTGGTGCTTGAACCCGCCGTCCTCCTGCTGGACGAACCGCTTTCCGCCCTGGACCCTAACCTCCGCAAACAGATGCGCTCCGAGCTGAAAGCCCTCCAGCGCCGCACGGGTGTCACCTTCCTGTTCATCACCCACGATCAGGAAGAGGCCTTGTCGCTCTCCACCCGCATCGCCCTGATGAACGGCGGCCGCATCGAGCAGCAGGCTACGCCTGAAGATCTCTACCTCCGCCCCGCCACCCGCTTCGTAGCTTCTTTCCTCGGCGGCATGAACTGGCTCCACCACGCCGGCATCCGCCCGGAAGCCATCCACATCTCCCGCGTCCCCAGCCTCAACGGCCACCGCCACTTTCCGGCCACCATCATCGCCTCCACGTTCCTCGGCAACTGTTTCCGGATCGAATCGAAACTCAGCTCCGGCGAAAGCATCGTCGCCGATGTAGCTCCCGCCGAGGGCGCCTTCCATCCCGGCGAACAGGTCCATCTCTGGTGGCGTCCGGACGACGAGATCACTTTCCCCGCCTGAGGCTCCCGGTGCAACGATTCCGCCTGCTGCTCATCGCTCCCGCCGCTCTCATCCTGGCCGTCCTGTTCGCCGTTCCTCTGGCCATCGTTTGCATCTACAGCCTGCTCACCCGCGGCGTCTACGGCGGCGCCGGAACCCCCTGGACACTCGCCAACTACACCCGCCTCGCCGACTCCCTCTACGCCCAAATTCTGTTCCATTCTCTGTGGATGGCCGCCCTCGCCACTCTGCTCTGCCTGTTGATGGGCTTCCCGCTGGCCCTGTTTATCTCCCGCGCCGGCCCCAGAAAAAATCTCTATCTCTACCTCGTGATCCTGCCCTTCTGGACCAGTTTCCTGGTCCGCACCTACGCCTGGATGTTCCTGCTGCGCGAAACCGGCCTCGTTAACACCCTGCTCGCCGCCCTGCACCTGGTCCGCGAACCGCTGCCCCTGCTCTACAACGATGCCGCCGTTATCCTCGGCCTCGTGTACGGCTACCTGCCCTTCATGGTGCTGCCTCTCTACGCCACTCTCGAACGGCTCGACCCCCATCTGCTCGAAGCCGCCGCCGATCTCGGCGCGCGCCCCTGGACCGCCCTCGTCAAAGTCATCTTCCCGCTCTCCGCCCCCGGCATCCGCGCCGGAGCCATCCTCGTGTTTATCCCCTGCCTGGGCGCTTACCTCACTCCCGATCTGCTCGGCGGAGGAAAAAGCGTCATGGTGGGCAACCTCATCCAGAACCAGTTCACCACCGCCCGGGACTGGCCTTTCGGCGCCGCTCTCTCGCTCGTCCTGATGGCCCTGGTGATGCTCGTCCTCATCGGCCTGCTCAACCGGCGGGAAGACGTCCTATGAAACGTCCTTCCCCGCTCACCCTCTATGCGCTGGCCACCTACGCCTTCCTCCACCTGCCACTCGCCATCCTCACGCTGTTCAGCTTCAACCGTTCCCGCTTCACCATCTGGACCGGCTGGTCCCTCACCTGGTACCGCACCGCTTTTCGCGATACCCAATTGGCCGAAGCCACCGCCAACAGCCTCGCCATCGCCATCGCCGCCACCGTGGCCGCCACCGCCCTTGGCACCCTGTGTGCTTACGGCCTTTGGAAGCGCCGCTCTCCCCTGATCGCAAGCGGCCTCTATCTCTCGCTGGTGACGCCGGAAATCGTCATGGGCATCGCCCTGCTTGCCTTCTTCCAATTCGTCTTACGCTTCCTCGACATCCGCCCCGGCATGCACACCGTCATCCTGACGCACATCATGTTTTCGATCGCCTATGTGGTAATCGTTGTCAGCGCCCGCCTCAGAACCTTCGATCCTGCTCTCGAAGAAGCCGCCCTCGATCTCGGCGCCACGCCCTGGACCGCCTTCCGCACCGTCACCCTGCCCCTGCTACTCCCGGCCGTGGCCGCCGGAGCCCTGCTCGCCTTCGCGCTCAGCTTCGACGATTACGTCATCACCAGCCTGGTCGCCGGCGTCGATTCGGAAACCCTGCCCATGGTCATCTACGCCATCGCCCGCCGCGGAGCCAACCCCGTGGTCAACGCAATCTCCTCATTGGTAATCTGCGCGCTCGGCCTGATGATCCTCGTCGCCGAGCGCCTCAGAAGAGCATGACCCGCCGCACTCTCTTCTTCCTCCCGCTCACCGGCCTCGCCGGTTGTCTTCGCGACCGCCGCCCCCGCCTCAACGTCTTCAACTGGTCCAGCTACGTCGCACCCTCCACCATTCCCGACTTCGAGCGCGAATTCGACGTCCGCGTCCGCTACTCGGTCTACGAAAGTAATGAGGAGATGATGGCGCGTGTCCTCTCCGGCAACTCCGGCTGGGACATCGTCTTTCCCAGCCACTACATCATCGCGCCCTTACGCCAGATGGACCTGTTACAACCGCTGCGCCACCGCTGGCTCCCCAACCTGCCGCAGCTCGATCCCAGCTTCCGCCAGCCGCCCTGGGACCCCACCCTCGCCTGGTCCCTGCCCTACATGTGGGGCGCCGCCGGTATCCTCTATAACCGCGCCAAACTGGGCGCCATTCACTCCTGGCAAACCCTGTGGGACCATCGCCTGCGCGGCCGCATCACCATGCTCGATGACCCTGCCGACGTCTTCGCCGCCTGTTTGAAGCTGCTCGGCTATCCGGCCAACTCCACCGACCCCGCCCAAATCGCCCAGGCCCGCGCCGCCGCCATCCGCCAGAAGCCCTTGCTGCGCGCCTACCTGAATGCCGAAGTGCGGGACCAGGTCGTCGCCGGCGACGTCCTCGCCGCCCAACTCTGGACCACCACCGCCCAGCAGGCCATCGATGAAGCTCCCGGCCTGGCATTCTGCTTCCCCAGCGAAGGTTACAGCGTCTATGCCGACTGCGCCGTCATCCTCCGCGAAAGCCGCCGCGCCCCGCTCGCCCACCAGTTTCTGAATTATCTGCTGCGCCCGGAAGTCTCCGCCGCCATCGTCGAAGCCACCAAAGCAGCGCCCGCCAACCGGGGGGCGCGCCGGCTGTTGCCTCCAGCGCTTCAGGCGAACCCGGTGCTCTTCCCCGGCCAGCAGACACTGGCTCGCGGGGAGTGGACCGAAACCCTGCCACCCGCCGCCCAGCGCCTGCGCGACCGCTACTGGACCGAGATCAAAGCCAGTTGATTAATGGCCCTCGATCTGCGCCACCATCCGCGCCGCATCCTTGCGCACGAAGAAGACAATGCCAATCACCAGCAGCGCGAAGGCAATCACATACACCAGGCTCACCAGCGAAAACGCATAGCTCAGCCCGTGCCGGTCCGCGATGTAGCCGATCACGATCGGAGCCGTACCCCCGCCGATCAGCCATCCCAGGCAGTTCATGAAGCCCGCCGTCGTGCCGCGAGCCTCCGCCCGCACCACGTCGTAAGCCGAGGCGAAAATGTTCGCATCGTAGAAGCCCTTGAAAAGCCCCCAGCAGATCAGCCCGCCGATCAGAAACGCCTTGTGGCTGGTAGTCCCCACCAGGTAAACGAACGGCGCCGCGCACAGCACCGCCACCGCCTGCACCATCAGCCGCCCACCCGGATGCTTGCGCCGCAGGTTATCGGCAAGCCAGCCTCCCAAGGGCGACCCCACCATGCTCGCCAGTTGCAGAAACAGCGTCGCAAACAGCGCCGCCTGCGCCAGCGGATAGTGGAACTTCTCGTAAAGAAACGTCGGCAACCACATCAGCACGGCTCCTGAAGCCACAAAGTTGGCGCACATGAAGGCCAGCATCAGGATCAACACCGTCGGCGTCGTCCAGATCACTCGCATCGTTTCCTTCACGCCCAGCTTCTCCTGCGCCTTCGCCTGCTGCCCGGCGGGCAGGTCCTCACGGTCGGCCGCGCCCCGCTCCGGCTCCACCAGGTACTTCAACAGCACCACGCCCAGCGCCATGCCCAGCACGCCGAAAATCAGAAATGCCCAGCGCCACCCGTAATACTGGCCAATCAAAGCCGCGAAGAAACTCCCCGCGATGGTGCCGATATAAACGCTGGTCTGGTGCGTCCCCATCGCCCGCGACCGCGTCCGCTTGCCGTGATAGTCGCTCACCAGCGACATGGATGCCGGATAGTAGAAGGTCTCTCCCAACCCTTCAATCGTCATGAACAATCGCAGGTGCCAGAACTTCTGGCTCAGCGCCGTGGCCGTACACACCAGGCTCCACACCTGCAGCCCACCCAGAATCGCTGATTTGCGCCGGATCCGGTCCACCACCGATCCGGCAAAAGGAGCCATCAGCCCGTAGGTCCACGCAAACGCCGCTCCCAACTCGCCCAACTGCGCCTTGGTCAGGTGCATCTCGTCTTTCAGGAGGGGAAACACCGCCGACAGCGCCTGCCGGTCGGCGTAATTAAAGAAGGCGATGCACCACAGCATCGCCACCACGTACCACTTGTAATTCGGGTTCTGGACAAACGACGGCGCCGGCCGCGCCACGGCAGCCTCAGATCGCGCTCGATTCAAACCCGGCCTTCTTTCCGAGCGGCTCCAGATACTGCTGCGCTCCCGTCATCATCAGTGATAGGTCGCTGGGCGTCTGAAACACCTGGAACCCTTGCTTCAGATACCGCTGGACGTGCTGCCCGGTGGCCGCCGGACGCCCCACCGCTTTGCCGTGACGCCTGGCGGCCGCAATGATTTTCTCCACCGCCTGGAGCACGACCGGATCTTCCTGGTTTCCCCGCTTGCCATAGGAGAACGACAGGTCGCTGGTGCCGATGAACAATACATCCAACCCCGGCGTCGCCGCGATCTCGTCAATCTGCTCCACCGCGCACGCCTCTTCGATCATCGAGATCACCACGGTATTGGCATCGGCCGAATCCGTGTAGTCGCCGGTCGCCGGCCAGCACAGCTTCGCCAGCCCCGCCCCCGAACCGCGCCGGCCTACCGGTGGATACTTGCAAGCCGCCACCGCCTGCCGCGCCAGTTGCGGCGTCGAAGTGAACGGAAAGATCACCCCGCTCACCCCTGCATCCAGCACCCGCTTCGCCATCCAGATCTCATTCACCGGCACCCGCGCAAACGTCATCGCCTCCCGGCCGCGCGTGGCCAGCACAATGTTGCGCAGCGTCTCCAGCGTGATGGGGGAGTGTTCCATCTCCACCCACAGAAAATCGAACGGCAGCGTCGCCAGGTGCGCCGCCGCGTCCACCGATGTGCTCTGCACCGTCGCCGCCACCACCGGTTGACCCGCGGCCAGCTTCTGTTTGACAGGATTAATCCAATTGTTTCCCATGGTTCACTTCCGGATCAGCCACACTTCAGAGACCTGGCATCCGCGGCCATTGCCGCCGGCGCCCTTTTCACGATACCAGCTAATCTCCAGCCGCCCCCCCTGAACTGCCCCGGCCGGAATGTCGAACTCCAGCGGAGCCACCGGCCGCGGTTTGGCCATCAGCGGATGCACCTCGATGCCGCCCGCCACCATCCGGATCTTCGACCGGCCCATCATGTCCCCCGCATAAACCACCCGGATCTTGTACCGCGCATTTCCATCCAACCCGGTGTAGCGCATCCGCAGCGGCTCATCGTGCAGCGACTCGGCGTCATCGCGCCAGGATTTACGCCATTCCGGCCGGTACGCAAACCCCACCAGCGGCGTCTTCCAGAACGCCGGATCACGTTCCCATCCCTCCCCGGGAACCAGATGCGGCTGCCGCCTCGTGTCGCCTAAGTCATCATAGAATCCGCCCGGACCCGGGTTGGCCCAGTTCAAAATCTCATCGATCCCTTGCGCCCGCGCCCCTTCATCCACCGTCCGCAGCCGTTCGAATCGCTGCTGCAGCCAGCCCCGGTCGTTCAACGGAACGTCAATCGTATCCAGGCTTGCCCCGCGTCCCACATCAATCGCCTGATAGCGTGGCACGCTCAACTGCATGTGGATCGTCTGGAACAACCCCTCGGCAAGCTCGTAGACCCGCGCCCGCAGATCCGGAGCCACTGGATACGTTAGCGCGCGGTTCAGAATCGCATCCGCCCGGTCAATCGCCAGCCGGCTGCCGGTCCCGGGCGCCAGCCGCAGCGCATCCATCGCCTGATTCTCCAAATCGGTCTCATAAACCAGCCGCCGCCGCACGTAGGCATCGTAGTAGGCGCGGTAAAGCCCCTGCAGAAACCGCCAGTTCTCCTTCTGCTGTGGAGTCGCCTCGCGCTCCATCGCGCGAAACTGATCGAGCGTGGTCTCCACGCCGCCGTTGGTTAACAACGGTCCCCGCCACCCCCGCTCCAGCGCCAGCAGCCCCTGCGCGAAGCCATCGGCTGTCTTTGGCCCAATGAAAAATTGCGCAAAGTCCCGCAGCATATCCGCCAGGTCGCGGTCCGGGTCCCACCCCATCATGCTCCACAGGAACTTGTTCACATCGTCGTTGCAGCCTTCCGAATAAGTGATGAATCCCATTGTGTAGGGCTGCATCAGCCGGAAGATGTTGGCCTCATCCACGGGCCGCGGATTGATCACCTCGCGCGCCTCGGTCATTGCCAGCGCCACATCCCAATCGGGCACCGGATACTGGCAGGAGCGCGTGTGCGTGATGTCGGGATAATGCCGTATCGGATACTCCCTGGGCAGGCGCTTGCGCAGTTCCGGCAGGCTCACCGGAACCTGCGGCGCGAATACGATCCCGCTCAACCACTTGGGCCGCGCGTCCATCAACGAGTAGAACTGGTCCATCCAGGCTTTGTTGAAGCCCTGCGGGGACATCCACATTTGAGCCTTCGGATGGTGCCGGTGCAGTTCCGCCGTCTCGCGCTCCAGCAGGCGAAACATATATTTCGGCTCGGTATGGCCCGGATCGCCGCCCGGCACAAACACCGCGTCAATGCGCGGCAGCCTGGCAAACACCGCGCCCCATTCCTTTACCGCCGCCTCCACCGCCGCCGGATTCTCGTAGTCCTTGTCCAGCGCCGGATACCAGACCCACACATCCAATCCGTATTGATCGGCGATGCGCGACATCTCGACCATCATCTCCATCGGAGGCAGCGGGAAATGAGGACTATCGGCATCATCGTCGGAACGCGGCGGGATCAGCTCAATCGCGTTGGTGCCGTAAATCGCCAGCTCCCGGATGTACTGCTCCCACATCCGGGTGTCCCAGGCATCGTAAGCATTGGTCTTCGGCCGGTACCCAAGCTGGTGCCCGCGCAGCGGATACTTGGGCGCGGCAGTAATCCGCAACCCATCCGCAATGGTGAAAACCTGTCGCTCCATGCGCGCTTCGCGCAGCAGCCGCCCCGCCCCGAACAGCACTCCCCGGGCATCGTTGCCGCTCACCACCACGCGGCCTGTCTCCACCGCCAGCGTGTAGCCGTCCGCCGGTCCTCCACCGCGCCGCAACTCGATCACCGCCGCGCCCGCCCCGCCGGTAGCCAGCCGCAGTTGCGTGCGCTTCTCCACCTCTTCGAGCAGAGTCTCTACCGCCTTCTTCTCAACCGTGGACGGATTCACCGGTCCCCGAACCACGGCCCGGGAAAGGTCAAGACCCCGGACGGGAATGCAAACCAGCCCGGCAACCAGAAGCGCACCCAAGTGAACAATTCGTTTCATTCCAAAACAAATTATCATACCCAGCCATCTCTTTTTCGCCGGTTTTCACTCAACCGCGAACAGATTGCCGCGATTCAACAGCCACCCGGGATCCAGCCGCCGCTTTACCGCCTTCATGGCCTCGATCTCCTCCGGCGTGTACTGCAACTCCAGCAGGTGCCGTTTCCGCTTTCCCAGCCCGTGCTCGGCCGATACCGTTCCTCCCAGCGCCACCGCCTGCCGTGCGAACTCGATCATCAGATCGTGCCCCCGCTCAAACCCGACCTCGGAATCGGGCAGCAGGTTCACATGAACGTGCGCATCGCCGATGTGCCCAAAAATCACCGCTTGACCCGGAAACTCGCCGTCCACCTTCCGCCGGTAGTAAGCCAGCATCTCCCGGTTCCTCGCTACGGGCACCGCATAGTCGGAGCCCAGCTTCAGAAATCCGTTCTGCCGCGCCCGGTCGTTCACCAGTTCCGGCAGCGCATGCCGGAAGCGCCGGAACCGCTCCCGGTCCTGGGCTCCGGCGGCGAACCAGGAACCATCGATGTCCGCATTGGCGGCTTCCAGCCGCTCCAGCCAGGCCTCCAGTTCCTCGTCTTCGCCGGCACCCGCCACCTGTTCGAACAACACCGCCGCGCCGGCAGTTTGTGGAATATCGTCGTAGCGCCCGCGCAGCAGATCCAGCGATCCCCCATCCAGGTACTCCAGCATCCGCAGGCCCTCTACCGGGCGCCACGCATCCACCGCCTGAAGCGCCCCATCATCGCCGGCAAAAAAGACCACCCCTGTTACCAGTGCCTTCACTGCCGGCAGCAGGTCCACCTCGGCCTCGGTCACAATCGCCAACGTTCCTTCCGAACCCGCGATCAGATCGATCCAGTCCATCCCCGGCCGCAGCGGATATCCCGCCGTGTTCTTGCGCGCATCGGGCAGCCGGATGGACGGCACGGCAAACTCTACCCCGTCACCTCGCCGGAACTCGCGCACCGAGCCATCGGCAAACACCACCCGCAGCCGCCGCAGGTGCCTCCTGGTCGAGCCGTAGCGGAAACTGCGCGAACCACTGGCATTGGTAGCTATGGTGCCGCCGATCGCTGCCGCCGTCTCCGTCGGATCGGGCGCGTAAAACTGTCCGGCCGCGCCGGCCGCGCGGTGCAACTCCGCCAGCAGCGCGCCCGCCCCCGCGACGGCGAAACCCGCCGACACCTGCACCCGGTTCAACTTTTCGAGCGAAATTGCCCATCCGCCTTCGGCTACCGATCCGCCGGTCAACCCGCTTCCGGCGCCCTTGATCGTAACCGGGGTCCGGCCCTCCGCCGCCCGCCGGATAAGATCCCTCAACTCGCTCTCGTCCGCCGGAGCAAACACAGCCTCGGCGTATCCGGAAAAACCGGACGCATCTTCCTGCCGGATCAACTTGCTCAAACCTCCAGAATGACGGGCATAATCAGCGGCCGCCGCTGCGTTTGCTTGTTCAGGAACCGCTTCAAATCGGCGCGGATCTTTTCCTGCATCACGCCCCAGTCGGTGCGTTCTTCCGACGTGGATTCTTCCAGCGTCCGCGCCACCACGTGCCGCGCCGCCAGCAGAATGTCACTGCCGTTATCGTCCACTCCAACAAACCCCCGGCTCACGATCTCGGGTAGTCCCTCGCTCTTGCTGGTGTGCTTGTTGATGGCGATGATCGGCAACACGAAGCCGTCTTCGGAAAGATTCCGCCGGTCGCGGATCACCACGTCTTCCACCACCTCGTCAATGCTGCCCGAATCGATGCAGACGCGCCCCACCGTCACCCGCTCGCCCCGGTGCGCGCCCGTCCGGTCGATCTCCAGCGTGTCGCCCGTCTCCAGCACAAAGATGTCCTCCAGTCCCTGGTGCCGCAGATGCTGCGCCAGTTGAGCGTGCCGGCGGAGCAGCCGGTATTCGCCGTGAATCGGCATGAAATAGCGCGGCCGCACCAGGTTTAGCATCAGCTTCAACTCCTCCGCGCTGGCGTGGCCCGAAACGTGAACCGGCGGGTTCATTGAACCATAAACGAGATTGGCGCCCCGCTTGGCAATGTGGTTGATCATCCTGTAAATGGATTTCTCGTTGCCGGGAATGATGCGCGCGCTCAATACCACCGTATCGTCGCCGCGGATCGACAGGTGCTTGTGATTGTCCACCGCCACGCGCGAAAGCGCCGAATGCGGCTCGCCCTGGGTCCCCGAGGCCACCACCACCACCTTGTCCGGCTGCGCCTGCATGATGTCCTGCGGGCGCAGCAGAATGCCGTCCGGTATCTCCAGCAGCCCCAGGCTGTGGCTGATCTCGGTAACATTCATCATGCTGCGGCCGAGAAACGCCACCTTGCGTCCGTTGGCCGCCGCCAGGTCCAGAATCTGCTGCAGCCGGTGAATCGAAGAGCTGAAGCAGGAGATGATAATGCGCCGCTCGGCGCGGTTGAAAACATCCTCCAGCCGCGGCCGTACCGCCCGCTCGCTCTCGGTGTAACCCGGCCGGTCCACGTTGGTCGAATCGGAGAGCAGCAGCAGCACACCCCGCTTGCCGTACTCGGCAAACGTGTGCAGGTCGAAAAGGATGTTGTCGGTGGGCGTCGGGTCTACCTTGAAATCGCCGGTGTGGATCACCACCCCCAGCGGCGTGGTGATCGCCACTGCCATCGCGCTCACAATCGAGTGCGTGACGTGAATGAACTCGATCTTGAATGGGCCGGCCTCGATCACCTGGCCAGGTTTGACGGCATTCAGTTGAGCGCCTTCGGCCAGTTCATGCTCCTCCAGGCGGCGTTCCACCAGCGCCAGCGTAAAGGCGGTTCCGTAGACCGGCACGTCGAGTTCGGACAAGAGAAACGGCACCGCGCCAATATGGTCCTCGTGGCCGTGAGTCAACACCAGCGCTCGCACCAGTTCCCGGTGCTCCTCGAGATAAGTAAAATCGGGAATCACTACATCCACGCCAAGCAACTCGGCATCCGGGAACATCATGCCGGCGTCGATGACAATGATATCGTCGCCATAGCGCAGCGCCAGGCAGTTCATGCCAAACTCGCCCAGCCCTCCGATCGGTACCACCTGAAGTTTCTGTTCGGCCATTGACTACAGCATAGCGCGTGCCGTGCGGCCGCCCCGGGCTTCCTGCCGTTGCCGCTCAATTCCAAAAATATTGCCGATATATATCAATTATTTCCGGAAATTGCCGGCGGTATTTCCTGGTCCCGCATCCTACCCTGGAACCGGAGGTGTCCCTGACCCTGTCCGCTGAGGCCGCCGGAGCCCCGTGGAGCCCATCCAGCACACCGATCTGCTCACCGCCGGCGAGTACACTCGCATCGAACAAAACAAACCCAACAACCCGCCCCCCCGAACGTCAAACCCGGCACAAACCCCACCCTCGCCGCAAGCCGTGACGCCGAGGCCGCCCCATATACTGGAAACGTACCCATGAACTTCCTGCGCCATTTGACCCTGCTCGCCGCGTCGATCGGACTTGCCCCGGCGGCCGCGCCCCCCGGCTTCCCGCCTGTCTACACCGGAGATCTCGCTGTCGCCACGGACCACCCCCGCCTGGTGTTCCGCAACCACGCCGCCAGGGGCTTCGGACGCACCATCGAATACGTGCGCAGCCTCGACCGCAACGACCCCACCTTCCACGCCATCTTCGCCAGAGCCCTCGATCAGCAGCCCACGCGCTATCAACATCCAGCCCTGTTCGCCGCCTGCTGGGTCGTCACCGGCAAGGACGAGTATGCCCAAACGGCCATCGAATGGCTGCTCAACGGCAAAATCACCCGAAGCGGCTCGGGCTCCTATTCCGACGTCTGGTCCTATGCCCTGGCCTACGACTGGCTATTCAACCACCCCGCGATGACCCCCGATCGAAGAAATCAGATCGAACAGCGAATCATTGAGCGTCTCGAATCGGAACTGGCGCAGTTGGAGGAAACCTACATGGCCATGTGGCATGGCCGCAATCAAGCCGCCAACGGAGCCATGGTGGCCGCCCTGGCCGTAGCCGGGCTCCCCGGGCAGAAGGCTAACCTCCGCCGCGCCGCCGCTCACTACGGCGAGGCCCTGCGCGCCCTGCAACTCACCGAAGGCTGGCCCGAAGGCGCCAGCTACTGGATCTACAATCGAGCCGGCCCCTACGCCCTGGCCGCCGATTGCGTCATCACCGCCCTCGGCCGCGATCACTTCGAAGGCATCTCCATCCGCGAAGTGATGCGCAAGGTCGGCCTCTGGTCCGTTTATCAGCTCACCCCGGCCGGCTTCTTTGAACCCTACGGCGATTCCCAGGGCTCCCTCGTCCCGGGCGAAACCGGATGGTGGGAGATCACCGCCGATTACTTCGCCCGTATCTCGGGCGACCCTGCCGTGATGGCCGGCGCCGATTACATCCGCAACCGCGCCGCCACGCCCTACGGCCGCCGCCCTTACCAGTGGTGGGCGGCCATCTCCTATGACCCCGCCCCGCGCCCGAGTGCCGGCTACGACGCCGCCCGGCCTGAACTCTGGATGCGCGCTCACATGCCGCAATCCATGCTATTCGGCCGCGCGTCGCTGGGCATCACCTTTCTACGCGGGGCCTGGGGAGACCCGGACGAGTTGTACGCCACCTTCAAGGCCGGCGACATGCTCGCCCATCACGACCATTACGACACCGGCGCCTTCGCCATCCAATACGGAGGACTGCTCGCCCCCCGCACCGGCCTCTATGGCCCCGGCGGATACGACGGAACCTACCGCCTCGGTTACACCATCCAGACCGTCTCCTCCAACAGCCTGCTCGTCTTCGCGCCCGGCGAAACATCGGCCGCGCTTCGTGCCGTCAAGGGAGCCCACTGGGACGCGCTCTCCGGAGGACAGCGCGTGATCCGCCCCACCGGCTTCGACTGCGTTGGCCTCGCCCACTACCGCTCCCTGCTCGAATCCGGCCCCCATCTCAAGCGCGCTACCATGCTCGCCTACGACTCGGTTCCCGAACACTTCGACTATCTGGCCGCCGACATCACCGCCGCTTACAACTCCACCCACTGGGCCGAACCAGGCAGCGCCGCCAAGGTCTCCCTGGTAACGCGCCAGTTCCTCTACCTGCGCCCGGAGCGAGCCTTCGTCATCTACGATCGCGTCGAAACCACCAAACCCGAATACACCACCGCTTTCCTGCTCCACTCCCTCGCCAAACCCGAGGGAGGCCAGGAGCAGTTGGTTGCCGGCAGTTCGCCCGAAGACGGGATCCTGCTGACCTCGGCGCGCCGCTTCACCACCGGACAGGAGCGCGGCGTTCTCACCCATGTCGTGCTGCTCCCCTCGCAGTCCCGGGCCGTCAAGATCGGCGGGCCGAACTTCAACAACTACGTGGAAGAGGACGGAGATGAAGCCGACGGCTTCAACGGAGTAAACCTCCCAGCGCCCGGCACGGACCGTGTCCGCAACGGTGCCCAGGCCGGCCTGTGGCGTATCCAGATCGAACCGTCATCCCGTACCGCCACCGTGCGATTCCTCAACGTGCTGCTACCCCGGCTGAAAACCGCGCAGGACGCTCTGCTGCCCGTGGAGTTACTGAAGTCCACCACCGGGGCACACGCCGCGCGGATTGGAACAACGGTAGTGGTCTTCGCCCACGATAACGTCGAACTGAGCCAGGCCAAGGTCGAAATCCCCGTCCCGGCAAGCATCATACTGGCCGGCGCAAAACCCCTGGCAACCTACCGCCTGGGCTCGCGGAAGGTGCAAGCCGATCGCGAAGGAGTGGCCGCTGCCCAAGTGCCCGCGGGAAGCCTCTCCATCACCCTCGTCCGATGAAGGGCATCTTGGTGGCCATCACCGTCATGAACTGCACGTTGGCGTCAAGCGGCAAATCGGCAATGTAGAGTACCGCGTCGGCGACGTGCTCCACGTTCAACATCGGTTCGGCCACGATTCTGCCGCTGGCCTGCTCCACGCCTACCCCGATGCGCGCGCTCAATTCGGTGAGCGCGTTGCCGATGTCGATCTGGCTGCAAGCGATGTCGTGGGCCCGTCCATCGAGCGAGATCGAACGGGTCAACCCCGTGATGGCGTGCTTGGAGGCGGTGTAGGCCGCCGAGCGTGGTCGCGGCGCATGAGCCGAGATCGAGCCGTTGTTGATGATCCGGCCTCCACGCGGATGCTGAGCCTTCATCATGCGGATGGCCTGCTGCGCGCACAAAAAGGAGCCCGTCAGGTTGATCGCCACCACCCGGCTCCACTCTTCATAGGAGACGTCTTCGGTGTTTACACCGGAGCCCGAAACCCCGGCGTTGTTGAACAACA
>JADZGD010000012.1 GCA_020854055.1 Bryobacterales bacterium
CAGGAAGAGCAGGCTGCGGCGCCGCCTCCAACGGAACCCTCCGCCCAATCCCAGCGAGCCGGTTCCGGTACGAGTGCCGGAGCCCTGCTTGAGCTGACCACCGAGTT
Source organism: Bryobacterales bacterium (assembly GCA_020854055.1). Classification (GTDB taxonomy): domain Bacteria; phylum Acidobacteriota; class Terriglobia; order Bryobacterales; family Bryobacteraceae; genus JADZGD01. Next base: position 108 of record JADZGD010000012.1, read on the forward strand.
GGCCAGGTTTTCTCCTGCCGCGTGTGATGGTTCGCGTCTGGAAGTCCCGTCCGGCTTTAAGCAGGTCGAGAGCGAGATGCTCAAGCATCTCAAATAGCTTCTTGGATCTTCGCTCGCTCACGACAGATAAGACGTTCCGAGCCGCGAGCGCGAGCGAGCGGGAATTAGGAGGAAGGGTCTTGTTCAAGGCACAAACTCGCTTCGCAGTGATTCTGCTTTCCGTCTCGGGATGGGCTGCCGCTGACGTACGCCTGCCGTCTCTGATCTCCGATCACATGCTGATTCAGCGGGACGCGCCGGCGCGCATCTGGGGGAAAGCCGATCCGGGCGAGCAGGTCACGGTGACGCTCGCCAGCAGCACTCGCAGCACAACAGCGGACGCGCTCGGCCGATGGGAGGTGTTCCTACCTCCGGCGCAGGCTGGCGGCCCTTTCGAACTCACCGTGAAGGGGAAAAATACGCTTCAGGTGAATGACGTTCTGGTTGGCGACGTATGGATCGCTTCCGGACAGTCGAACATGGTGTGGCAGGTGAGCCGTTCCGATAACGCGCGGCAGGAGATTGCATCGGCCAGGTTCCCCCGCATCCGTCTTTTCAAAGCCGCTTTGAAAACGTCGGACTATCCGCTGGACGATGTCGAGGGCGCCTGGACCACCTGTAATCCCGATACTGTCGGCGCGTTCTCCGCGGTGGGTTATTTCTTTGCGCGCGATTTGCACCAGAAGTATGGCGTACCGGTGGGCGTCATTCAATCGGCATGGGGAGGAACTCCCGCGGAATCCTGGATCAGTCCCACCTCGCTTGCCGCCGACCCTGCGCTGATTTCCGTATATGCGGATTGGGCCCAACTGATCTCCGATTACCCCGAAGCTCGCGCCCGGTATGAAATACGGTTGAAGGAATGGGAGGAGAAAAACAAGACGTCGGGCGGCACTCCGGCGCCCGGCAGGCCCGGCCCTCCGGTCGGACCTGGCCACCCCTGGGAGCCCTCGTCGCTGTACAACGCCATGATCGCGCCGCTTACTCCCTATGCGATCAAAGGGGCTATCTGGTACCAGGGAGAGAACAATGCCCACAAGAACCGCTCGTACGTTTACCGGCGCCTCTTTCAGGCGATGATTCAGGATTGGCGCCGCTCCTGGGGCCAGGGTAATTTTCCGTTCCTCTTCGTGCAGCTCGCAAACTACGCCAAGACGCCCGCGGCGAGTGAATGGCCCGAGCTCCGGGAGGCACAGACCATGGCGCTCGACCTCAGCAAGACCGGCATGGCCGTCACCATCGATATCGGCGACCCGAACGACATACACCCGACAAACAAACAGGATGTAGGCCACCGGCTCGCGCTGGCGGCGCGTCACATCGTCTACGGCGAAGAGATTGTCTATTCAGGCCCGCTGTTTCGGGAGGTTACGTTGGAAGGCAAGGCCTTGCGCGTGTGGTTCAACCACGTGGGCAAAGGGTTGACGGCGAAAGGCGGCTCGCTGCGCGCATTCGAAGTAGCCGGCCGCGATAAAAAGTACGTCCCGGCTAACGCAGCCATTGAGGGCAAAGCGGTCCTCGTGTCGAGCGAAAGCGTCGCGGAGCCGATGTACGTTCGCTACAACTGGGCGGACAGCCCGGACGGCAACCTCTACAACGCCGAAGGATTGCCCGCTTCACCGTTCCGCTCCGAAGAATGGACCGCACCGGCGATGTACCGGTAGCTATCGGGTTCGGGATGCCATGGCGGGTGGTTACTTACACGGCGATTGTGGGCCGGAAACTACAAGCGGTTCCCGGTCGAAGCGGAAATATGGGAAGACGGCAGCACCAGTTGGGGTTATGACATCCCGGAGGCCGACGAGTTCCCTCCCGGCTTCGAAGCGGATGCAACCGGGCTTGAAAGTTTCCTCAGAAATGTGGTTCGAGCCGATCTTCAGGCACGCCTCGAAGCACTCGGCTCGAAGTGATCTCCGTCACATAATCGCCGTGGGCGGCGCGGGTTCGTCGGGCCGGCCGGCGTTGGCCAGCGGCACCCGGATCATCGCCAACGCAAGCAGCACAAGCACCGCCAGAGCAATCAGCAGCGGCGGATGCTCGAAGACGGCGGGGATCGGCCATTCATAGAACTGGAATGTCGCCTCGCCGAGCCCCATCAGCGCTTCTCCGGCGATCAGGCCGGAAGCGGTCAGCACCCCCGCGTTTTCCACCCGGGCTTTCTGGGCATCGTTGAACGCCCGCCGCGCACCCATGGAGTCCGTGATCCAGCGGATGACACCGCCGATGAAAATCGCGAATGTCGTCTCCAGCGGCAGATACATGCCCACCGCGAAAAGCATGGGGCTGCGCACCTGCACCATGATCAGCGCGAAACCCATCATGATTCCCACCACCACCAGCGGCCACGGCATATCGCCGCCGACGATGCCCTGCGCGAGCGACGCCATCAAACCCGCCTGGGGGGCCGATAGCGCCCGGTCGCCAAAGCCGGTTCCGCCCGCGTTGATGTTGCCCTGATGCAGCAGCAACAGCGGAAAATAGAGCAGAAGACTGGCGGCCGCCACGCCGATGAAGTCGCCTATCTGCATGCTGCGCGGGGTGCCACCGAGAATGTGGCCGACTTTCAGATCCTGCAACATCTCACCCGCCACA
>JADZGD010000013.1 GCA_020854055.1 Bryobacterales bacterium
CGTACGGGAAATACGAACTCCCATTCACGCCCTGGTCGTGCCAGTAATAGCCGTATGGAGCCGCTCGCACCGATCCCAACCGGTCCCGCGCCGCGCCCCACGGCCCCCACGAAGACGACTCTCCTTCCCCCGTCACCACCTGCCCCAGGAAGTAAGTAATCCCCGTGCACGCAAAAGTGTATCCATATGCCGGATAGGACACTTCCTGAATCTGGCACTTCGCCAGCCGTTTGCCGTCCACCCCGTAGAACATCATCGTCTCGTTCGAGGTCCAGATTCGCCGCCCCGCACCGTCATATTCGTACGACTCCGTCCCGTTCTGGCTCTGCGTCACATCCACCAGCCGGCTCTCCTTGTCATACGTCCCCTGCCAGTTCGGCATCGTCGCCATCGTCCCGTTGGCGTTGTAACTGAACCCTGAACTCGTAATCCGGTTCGTCGTCCCGCTCACCGCCAGACTCATCGACGGCGCCGATCCCTTGGTCACCGTCTGCGCCGTCAGGTTGCCGAATCCGTCCAGCGTGTAGCTCTGGCCCCACTGGCTGCCTACCGTCTCCGCCCGCGTCAACCGTGACAGCCTGTCGTACGTATAGACAACCTCCTCCCCGCTCACCCAGTCCTTCATCGACCCAATCTGCCCGTTGTTGTGCCCGGTCGTGTCGTAGCCGTACTCCACGTCCATGCTCGAAGTGCCATCAGCGAATCATTGGCGAAACGCACCCCGTTCAGGCTGACTCGATTCTCCGACTGACTACCTCATTCCTCGGTATGCTCCGACCTCTCCCTGACGTGTCTCACGTTCATCAGCAGCGTGCGAGCTTGTTGTCTGCAGATGATCATATCGACCATACGCATCGCAAACGACTCGTCCATGGAAATCCGCAAGGTTCAGTTGCGGCCTCCGATAGTAGGGAGCTGCCTTTGGTGCCACGAGCCCTTCACCCGCTCCTATGTGGGTAATACGTTCCTCGTTGGATGCAAACCGAAAAAACAACGGAAAGAATTCACTCGAAAACCAGATATCCGTCCTAATCCACGCTTCCCAGTCCCTTCCTCCCACTCGTTGCCGTATGTCTCGGACTGCCTGCAACGCCGTCTTACATTCGGGAGGAGACGAACTCCTAAAGAACAAAACTACAGAATGTTCATTCCTGCTGCTGCGCTTGACAGAAAAATGGAGTAGGCGAAGCGCTTTCCCATGAACCAGCAACTTCGTCGGGTCACGCCTGCCAGCAACAACCTGTTCAACAAGATCTCCACCCTTACTACTATTTCTTTCATCTGCCCGGTAGCTGAAGAGTGCGCCGTCACCGAGCGCCAAAATCCGCGCAATTGCGCTCTTGGGACCCCGCCGAGCTCTCGGCATCTGTTCGAGACTATCACAGTACGATGGCTCTGCTTCATTACCTACATTAGTACCAAAATAGCTTTGCCGGAGGTCGATCTCATTTGGAGCTATTACAAGCTCTGCCAATACGGGGCTCCGAAGTGACTTCAGCCAAGACATTGAGATCCTACGCACGTTATCTAAGTCAAACCGACTTTCCTGGAGAACTGCAGCGCAAGATACAACACCTCTTGCACTGTAAGCGAATAAGACCTTTGTTCCGGGGGGACAGGCCGCATCGCGTTCAGGGTTTACTTGTAAAGCGTGGCCTGCATCTCGCCCTGCCAACAGAACCACTCCAACTACCAACAATCGGCAGTGGTACTTAATTAGTCGTTCCATAGCTAGAATACCTTCCGAGTACAGTCCGACTTGATATACGCTCCGATTGCTGAAGAAGGGTCAGCCCCATTCAGTACCAATCCTAGTCCTGTAGCCAAGTCCGCATCGTTCCGCCCAGTATAGATATGCAACATCTCGTGAGTAAGTATTTGATATTGTAGAACCTGACTTGTTGCCGTACCGTCTTCATTGAACCTGTAGGCCTGCCCAAGGACGATGTCATGGCTCAACTTGTAGTTTGGCCCGCGCTTTAAGTATGGAACTCCGGCATAGTCGTTACCGACGAAGCCACCCAATGTCCTTTCCTTTTCATCAGCCCCTGGCACTACAATCCGTAGAGATAGATCAGCAACGCCTGATATATTTGTATCCCAGATCCTAACCTCACTGATCTTTGTCTTCATGTCTTCGATTGAGCCATGACTGGGTGCAGCGCCGAATTGTTTAGTTATATCCTTATAGCAATTAGTGTTTGGAGCAAGAATGATTGCTAGCGCGGAACTCAAAGGATTACTTCCCGCGTTGGAGCCAATGGTTGATGGTCGTCCCCCCACCTGGCGAGCAAGAAACAGCTCATAGTGTTCACTTTCCGCCAGGCCCAACAATCGAGCCACACCGATCTCCGATGTGTTTATCGCAACCAAGGGTGTCGCGGGAGGCAGGCCGGCCACGCTGAGGTAGAGTCCGCTCGGGTCCGTGTAATTCACCGGATCCCCCTGCGTATACGCATACCGGTTCCAACTCCCCGGGTCCGCCACCCCACCGCTGGCCATATACGGATCCGGCGTCAGGAACCGCCCGTACGCCGCCGAGTACTCCCGGTTCATCGCATACATCGTCTCACTCACCGAACTCGGCTGGTAGGTTGCCCATACACTCCCTCCCGTCCGCGCCTGCCCGTACGGGAAATACGAACTCGCATTCACTCCCTGATCGTGGTAGTAATAACCGTCCGGTGCCACTCGCACCGACCTCAACCGGTCCCGCGCCAGGTTGCCGAAGGCGTCATGGGTGTACTTCTTCCATTTGCCCGCCGCATCCGTCACCGTCAGCGTGTTGCCTTGGTACACGTAGCTGGTCACGCTGCCATCGGGAGCCTGGAAAGCCACGGCTTCGTTCTCAAAGAATTCCTTCTGCCAGCGGTCGAACACCGTTGGCAGGAGCCCCAGCTCGTCGCAGAGCTTGGAGACCGGCTCTCGTTCCAGCAAATGCCGCCTCAGAATGGCGACCTTCTCTTCTCCGGTGTAATGCTTTCGTGTCTTCTTCACGCGTTCTCTCCGTTATCGTAACGGCAGAACGCTTCTTTCTACCTCCAGCTCAGGCGGAACAGTCCTTCATCGACCCTATCTGCCCGCTGGTGCGTCCCGTCGTGCCGTAGCGGCACTCCATGTCCATGCTCGAAGTGCTGTCAGCGAATCATTAGCGAAAAGCACTCCAATCAGGCTGACCCGATTCTCCTCCGCTCCGTCCTATTTATTTGCTCTGAGGCTTTCCGCTACACGCAATGCGATCTTCTGGTACGTTGCTTGCTTCCTGTCGCTCTCGAATGTTCTTAAAACAGTGACGTATTTGTGCCCATGTATCTCGCAAAAATATTCAGTATTAAGCATGTATGGCACTGACCCCGGCATACCTTCGGGAGGCACGGCGGCCTCCCTAGATATTATTTGCTTCAGCTTGTGACACCCCCGAGGCCCTGCCATGTCATTACGGATATCCTTACGGAACAATACCTCAGTATCTTGAGCATACTGATCTATCATCTGAGAAAGAGTCGAATTCGTATACTTCTCATCCTTCTTTACGAAGATCATGGCTTGGCCGCGTTTGATGATCAGCCCTTCCGCTCCGCCGCTTGAGCTCAAGATCGCCACACTATCAGTGGAGATTCCTTTACGGAACCAGTTTCCCGGATACTTCACAGAGAAACCGTTGCTACTCTTGAATGACTTCCACTTGCCCTGTACGGCCTCTTGTGCAACGGCCAAACTTGTCGTCAGACCTAGACCCACAACGCATATAACTCGCATGTTTATGGTCATGGCTATGGTAGGGAGGTACAAGGATTGTGCAGTTCGTTCGTATCGGCTCCTTGCTCCTTCATAAATCGATTGAGATTCTCCAAACCAATCGAACACCCCGATCCCGCGCAGTATTTACTCTACATAGTTGACGTATCTGTTAGGTCGTAGTCGTTTGCCGGATTTGTAAAACTGTTGCCGGCTGCGTTGATGTTTAATTGCCAATCGGTAAAAGGTGACTGTTTCCCGTTGTAAAGTACATTTAGAGCGTTAACTTGACCAGCGGTGATGTGTATTCCAAATGTTGTCTCAGCTCCACTGATTGCAACAAGAAGTCGTAGATCAAGGTTATATTTAAGTCCGGTGGCCATGAAATTGGAGCCTTGGCCAACCAGTGGAGATCCTTTTGAATCGAGGTACCTATCTATAGAGGAAACAGAAACACCACATGGTGGGTTGTTCGCTGGTGAAGAAGTCGATGGCCCGCGGTCGAAATTGAAGGGTATCCCAGGTAATAGTCTCCCGCCTTCTCCGTCGCCAAGAGACACTGGCACGCCATCTACTGTGCCCGGTATCGTTGTGTAGCCTTCGCCACCAAGCAGCGGCCCGAACGTCCGAGAGCCACCCCCGAGCGGCCCCCAAAGCACCCAGGAGAACTCAAATATCGAGCGTCCGGCAGGATCTTCGTAGCTAAGATCGGTAACTAATCCAAGCCGGAGACCTTGTTGATCCGTATAATTCACCGGATCCCCCTGTACATACGCATACCGGTTCCAACTCCCCGGATCCGCCACCCCGCTGCTGGCCATATACCGGTCCGGCGTCAGGAACCTTCCGTACGCCGCCGAGTACTCCCGGTTCATCGCGTACATCGTCCCACTCACCGAACTCGGCTGGTAGGTTGCCCACACGCTCCCTCCCGTCCGCGCCTGCCCGTACGGGAAATACGAACTCGCATTCACTCCCTGATCGTGGTAGTAATAACCGTACGGAGCCACTCGCACCGACCCCAACCGGTCCCGCGCCGTGCCCCACGGCCTCGAAGATGACGCCTCCCCTTCCCCCGCCACCACCTGCCCCAGAAGGTATGTAATCCCCGTGCACGCAAAAGTGTATCCATATGCCGGATAGGACACTTCCTGAATCTGGCACTTGGCCAGCCGTTTGCCATCCACTCCGTAGAACATCATCGTCTCGTTCGAGGTCCAGATTCGCCGCCCCGCACCGTCATATTCGTACGACTCCGTCCCGTTCTGGCTCTGCGTCACATCCACCAACCGGCTCTCCTTGTGATACGTCCCCTGCCAGTTCGGCATCGCCGCCATCGTCACGTTGGCGTTGTAGCTGAACCCTGAACTCGTAATCCGGTTCGTCGTCCCGCTCACCCGGTCCTTCATCGACCCGATCTGCCCGTTGTTGTGCCCGGTCGTGTCGTAGCGGTACTCCACGTCCATGTTCGAAGTGCGGTCAGCGAATCATTGGCGAAAAGCACCCCGAGCAAGCTGACCCGATTCTCCGACCCGATTCGCCGCCATGCAGGTTCTATCGAATGTTCTTTCCGCCAATTCTCAGAAACGGTTCTGCCGGGCTATTTCGGCTGTTCGTCATGCCCATTCCCACGACGGCGTGTTGTGAGCCAAAGCCTCGAAAGACAAGGCCCCAGTGATCCCAATTTGAGTGGGGCCAAGTGTCTGGTGGCATGAAGCCCAATAGCACCCGCCCCTCCCACCTCTCGTCGCTCATCCCAAGCATGGGCTTGTCTGCTTGATCGAACTGCATCACGAGTCGCCTTCGACCATCCCGTCCGTACATGCTGACGAACGGGCGGCCGTCGGCGAAGACTCCTATCTCCATCGCAGCAGCATCGCCTCTGTACCGGAAACACATGCGAGAGCCGGTAGAATCAGATCCCCAAGTCGCGAGAGTTGCTCCGGCTCCGTTGACGAGTTCAAAACGTGTGGAGCGGACAATCTCAGGGTGCGACGCGCTGACTGTCTTAGAAGACAACGTTCCTCCTAAGTAACCGGCCACACAGGCCACAACCAACCCGCAGAAATGTTTGATGATCATCGTCCCTACCACCATGTCATGCTCGTTGGCGTACGTAGGCAGTCTGTCGACATCCACGCACTTATATCCTCGGTGTCGCCGTGAATGTTTTTCAACCCGTAAGCACCAAAGATCTGAAATACTTCTGTATCGTTCCAGTTGGTATAAGCATGCAGCAACTCGTGGAGCAGAACATTGCCCTGGAACGTTGCGGCGGAATTCGAAAAGAAATTGGCTCCGAGCAAAACCGCAGGCACTGTTCCGCCGATAAGCGTGCTAGCCACCGGGTCGTTGGAGTTAAGGGACTGGCTGAGCAAGGTGCTACTGCCATTGCCAGAGACCTGATCCTGCGTAAGATCAGAACTTGCCTGATTATTTACGTTATAGAACTCAGTCGAGCTGACGGAGGCAATTATGTCCTTGGTGGTGTAACCATCAATAACGGCACCAAACACCTTGTCGCAGTTAGATCCAGCAAAGCCTTTGAGGCGCGCCTTGAGAGTATTCCGCGCTGTGGCGTCCGTGGCTGCGTCGGTAGGCCGCAGCGTAGTGCCCCCGCCGCCCCCCGCATCCGTACCGGCAGCCGATAAGACAAGCCCAAGCAAGTAGCAGAATGGATTTAGGCTGCCTTCGGGACCTGGAGCGCAGATCGCAAAGGCTCCTTCGGGCATCAGGCGTCCGCCCAGAGCATCGGAGTTATCGAACAACATTGGAAAGAGGGTAGTCCGAGAAAGCCCCCTAGGGTCATTGAAGTTGACCGGGTCATTCCCGACATACGCATACCGATTCCAACTCCCGGGGTCCGCCACCCCACCGCTCGCCATGTACGGGTCCGGCGTCAGGAACCTTCCGTACGCCGCCGAGTACTCCCGGTTCATCGCGTACATCGTCCCACTCACCGAACTCGGCTGGTAGGTCGCCCACACGCTCCCTCCCGTCCGCGCCTGCCCGTACGGGAAATACGAACTCGCATTCACTCCCTGATCGTGGTAGTAATAACCGTACGGAGCCGCTCGCACCGATCCCAGCCGGTCCCGCGCCGCGCCCCACGGCCCCCACCCGCCGGACTCTCCTTCGCCCGTCACCACCTGCCCCAGGAAGTAAGTAATCCCTGTGCACGCAAAAGTGTATCCATATGCGGGATAGGACACTTCCTGAATCTGGCACTTGGCCAACCGTTTGCCATCCACTCCGTAGAACATCATCGTCTCGTTCGAGATCCAGATTCGCCGCCCCGCGCCGTCATATTCGTACGACTCCGTCCCGTTCTGGCTCTGCGTTACATCCACCAACCGGCTCTCCTTGTCATACATTCCCTGCCAGTTCGGCATCGTCGCCATCGTCCCGTTGGCGTTGTAACTGAACCCTGAACTCGTAATCCGGTTCGTCGTCCCGCTCACCGCCAGACTCATTGCCGGAGCCGATCCCTTGGTCACCGTCTGCGCCGTCAGGTTGCCGAATCCGTCCATCGTGTAGCTCTGGCCCCACAGGCTGCTCACCGTCTCCGCCCGCGTCAACCGTGACAGCCTGTCGTACGTATAAACAACCTCCTCCCCGCTCACCCAGTCCTTCATCGACCCAATCTGCCCGTTGTTGTGCCCGGTCGTGTCGTAGCGGTACTCCACGTCCATGTTCGAAGTGCTGTACGCGTGGCTCGCCGTGATCCTCGTCATCTGCAGCCGGTTGTTGTATGTCCGCGTCTCCGTGTAGTAATTGACCAGAGGCTGGTTCATCAAGTCCAGTTCCCCGCCGCCCATGTGCTTCCATTGCGTCAACTCTCCCGCCGCACCGTACACCACGTCTTTTACATAGTCCAACGGCCAAATCGAATTGTCCGCAGCCTGGATATCCGTGGTCAGCTTCGAGGGCCGCCCCATTGTATCCAACGTGTAGTAGAACCGCTTCCCGTCCGGGTACGTGATCGCCGTCAATGCCCCCTCATTGTTGTATTCGAAGCTGGCCGACATGGATCCGGTCACATCCCGGCCGAACAGATCCACGTGCCGGGTGAACTGAATATCCTTGCGCACCGGCAGATTCCCCGCGCCGTACCAGTACAGTTCCACGTTCTGTCCCGCGCGGCACGCCGCCCCTCCGTAGCGCACCGCCGTCAGTTGTCCCCAGTACTGGTTCGCCGAGAACGGATTCCAATCCCAGTAGTAGTCCACCCGCCGGCAGGTGTCCTCTACCATCCCAGGCGCGTACTGCCGCTTCTGCGTCACCCGGTTGTAAGTGTCGTAACTGTACTCCACCCGGTTGTTACTCGCGTCCACCTTGTATTCCAACCGCCCGTACGGAGTGTAGCTGTAAGTCGTCGTCCCGCTCTCCGGATTCGCCGCCGACTGCAACTGCTGCGCCGCATCGTATACGAAGCTTCGCGTCTGCGTCACCCCGTTGCGAGGCATCGAGACCCCGGTCAGCTTGTTAAACGCATTGTAAGTGTACGTCGTGGTGTACTGGTTGCCGGCATCCTTCGGCTCCACCACCCGCGCCAGGTTGCCGAAGGCGTCATGGGTGTACTTCTTCCACTTGCCCGCCGCATCCGTCACCGTCAGCGTGTTGCCTTGGTACACGTAGCTGGTCACGCTGCCATCGGGAGCCGTTACTGACACCGTCCGGCCCATCACGTCATAATTGTACGTTGTCCATACCGGCGTCGCACCCGCCGCATGTGGCATCGATACCCGCTTCATCTTCCCCATCGGTGAACAGGCGCACGGGGCGTACTCGGTATCCACCACCGACTTCGTGGTCGCGGCGTCCCCGGTCTCCACCTTCACCGTCCTCCCGATACCGTCCATCGTGGTCTTCGTCCAATGCCCGTTCGTCGCCGCCTTCACCGTCGTATCCGTGTAGGCATACGTGGTGGTAGCCCCGGCCGGCGAAACGCTCGATTGCGGCCGGGCCGTCGAATCGTAGCTCACCGATCCGCTGTACGATCCCGGACCGGTGTAACTGGAAAGTCCGAGGAAACTGTTCCAGGTGTAGCTCGTGGCCAGATTCGATTCGCTATTCGGGGTGATCGTCCCCGGCATCGTGTTGTTCATTCCCGGCGCCGCTGTTCGCGTCGCCGTCGGCATCCCGGTGCCGGAAGCCTGGATCACCGTGCCCGTGATGTCATATATGTACGTCCGCGTCCCGGTCATCGTAGTCACGGTTGCCACATTCCCGCGTGCCAGCAATGACGTGCCGTATTCGCTCGAAGCATGCTGGCCGATGCCGGTCACATTCGCCGAGCCATTCGTGTCGTAGGTGTAGGTGGCCAGGCTGTAGTTTTGCCCTCCCGCACTCAGAGAGACCGTCAGCGGCCGGTTCCGGATGTACCGGCTGATGTGCGCCGCGCCGGACAGATACGTCGTGGTGTATGTCCGGTCCGCCACGCTGCCGTTGTTTCCATACCCGAACAGCCTGGTCTCGATCACGTTTCCATAGGAATCCACCGTTTGCGTTGTCTTCGAGCTGACTCCGTACGACTGCCCGGGATCCAGCGCCGTCACCACGGAGCTGATGTAAGGGTGGTTGGAGGAGGATCGAGCCCAGGTGTAAGTCTTCTCGATCGCCCTGACCGATGCCGGATAGCTGCGCTCGGTAAAACTCGTCACCATTCCGTAGGAGTCGGGCTGCGTCTGCTCGAACTTCCAGACCTTTTCTGACTGCGCCGAATCGTCCCGCACAATCGCTGACGCGGGGATACCCAGCGCCGAAGTATCATCGATGGTGAGGTGATGCCAAGTGAGATCGCCGCTGCAAGTCCCTGCCGAAAGATACCGCTCGCTCACCTGCCGGACCTGAATCGCCGCCTGGCTCAAGGTAGCGTAGTTCCAGCCGATGCATCCTTGCTGGGGAAACCGCACGTACCGGAGCTCACCCGAACCGCCTGTGGGGTTGATGGCCGCGTCGTTTTGGAACGTCGTCGTCTGGCCGAGGCCGTTCAGCAGGCTGGTGAGTACCTTCACCGCCGGCCCGGCAGACTGCCCGTCATAAGGATCGTAGAGAGAATAGTCCAGATAGCCTAGCGTATAATTTTCTGCGGTCCCGACCTGGTTGTAGATGTGGTGCAAGTGAGGAAGGCCTTCATCCGTATACTGGAAGATGTACCCTCCACCAAATACCGTGCCGTAGCGGACATCCATAACGAACGCGATACGCGCGCTCGTGTTCGTCAAAGTGCAGCCGGCACCGGCCTTGTACTGGATGAATACCTGATTTCCGTTCGAATCGCGGATCTCAGTCGGATAGAGCGTCCCGGCATCGCTCTCTTGCCCGCCCGAAATCGTGCCCATGATCCAATAGCTGCCGTCGGCGAAATAAAGCCGCCGCACCGAGGGATCGTAATACACGTACACCGCCTCGGTGGAGCGCCAGATTCCACTGTCGTTCACGTTCAACCGGTATTCGGCCCCGCTCGAATCGGTATACACAAAATGATGCAGCGCCCACGAAGTCGAATACACCGGTGTGATAGACCCGGCCATCAGCCTCCATCCGAGACCGTATCCAACATCGCGCCCTCTGTTCCATGTCCCGTTGGCGTCCTTGCGCCACATCTGTGAGTTGTAAGACAACCCCAGCTTTGCCGCGGTGCCGTTCCGGCTCATCGCCGTCAGCAGAGGGATCGAGTAGTTTAAGTTCCCTGACCGGACGTCAACCTGTTCCCCTCCGCCACCCCAATAGACGCCCGTTGGACGAGTACCCACCTGCCGGGGGTCCATGCTCCAGGTTGACGGCGTCGTGACGCTCACCGTCGTACTGGCAGTGTTTCCATGGAAATCCACGGCATCAACGCGATAGCTGTATGTGACCCCGGCGGAGACCGAGGCATCTTCCACCTGATTCTCGTGGTAATCCGTAAACAGAAAGTTTCCATCCCGGTAGAGGCTGTACGAGTAAAGCCCGATTCCGTTCGGATCGTCCGCAGAGGCCCGCCACTGGAGTTCCACATGATCGGAGAAAGCGCTAATCGTCAGTGCCTTCGGCGCCAGCGCCGCAGGCGCCGTCGTATCCAACCCACCCAGGCTGGTCGTACCGATCGAATTGACTTGCGGAGCATCCCGGATGCCGATGCCCGGCTTCCCGCTGGCGATGCTCGAATCCGTGCCGGACAGCGCCAACTGATCGTTGACATAAGCCAGGAAACCGCTGCCCGTGTATACGGAGCGCAAGATCATCCCGTCGGAGCAGGTCGTCTGGTTGGAGCCCAGGAGCGTAACCACGCCGCTTACTCTCTTGTACGCCGCCAACGTTGCGCTGCAACTGCCGTCCTGCGCATAGGCCGGATTCTGAAGCTCGATCGCATAATACGTCCCGGCCGGCGCCGGCGCCGACAGGGCGTCGTTGGAAGCGCGGAGATAGTGAATATATGTGCCGCCCGATGCCGGCAGATGAAGGATCGACCGCACTTCATAGCGCGGCGTGCCGTCCGGCACATTCAGGTTCGAAATCAGCGATCCGCCGTTGGTGGGTTCCCAGGTCACCACCTTGTTGTCCCAGGCGTAGATGCTCCCGTTCTGGTGCCAGTTCGAACCGAGTGCCAGAAAAATATCATTCCAATAGTACTGATACGCTGCCAAACACGGAAATGCCAGGAAAATGAGGCACAGCGCAGGCTTTCTCATTAGTAGGCCCTCGTCCCGAACGAATTGATATCAAAATCCTTGCGCAGCTTTCGGAACTCCTTCTCCGCGTCGTCCTTTCTCGTCTCGTGCTTCTGCCAGACCTTGGTATCGGCCCGCCTGTCATTGAGAATGTCAGCGAACACAGCACGGTCGCGGGCGACGAACTCCACCAGCGCCGACTTTCCGTCATCGCTGAGAACATAGCTGAAGCCGATCAGCAGTTTTGCCATCTCACTGCCCGGAACAGGTGCATACAGCGGGCGTGCCGGATCGCTGGGCGTACCGGCCCCGGTCATCGGAACGATGGCCAAAAGCCGTTCGTAGCGGTTCCTGGGATCAACGCTCTGCTGGGAGAAGGCGGAGTTCGCGACAATAAAGACAAGAATCACGAGAAGAATACCACGCATATTCAGGAACATGCGTAAAGAATACCCGAATATCTTGTTTTGTCAAATGTTTTTTTGAGTTTTAGAAAAATGACAATCGTACGGTTTTGCACTGATTTATCGTCAAACACGTCGGACAAACTTCGCCGCCGTTTACGAGAACGTTCTCGAATTCTCCTCTTCCAGCAGCAAATCCGCACCCCGCCGCGCGCTCCGCGCTTCTGCGGGAACCACTAAACTAAGCCGCTTCCCGGTAATCATCCGCGGCCGCAGGAGAGCAGCCCCGCCTGGTGTGGCGCGCGGCTCCTTGAAAGACTGGGCTCGGTTGATGCCGATCGACCGATCGAGGAGTCATCGCATGACACCACTTCGAAAACGCATGCTCGAAGACATGCAACTACGCAACCTCGCGCCTGCCACCCAAGGTAACGATATCCTGCACGTGGCCCGCTTCGCCAAGCATTCCGGCAAGAGGCCCGATCTGCTCAGTCTGGAAGATGCCGGCCCTCTCCAACAGCTTTCGGCTGATTATTTAGCGCGGCTATTACGTTCACGAATTGTTGCCGCCCGCCGGGTTGCTCCCCTCTCCTGCAAGCGCTTTCGACGCTCCGCTTGGCTCGGCCGGATTTCGCCTCTCGGCTGGAGTCTGCTATCGGGCGCTCCGGCGCTTACCCGGAGAGGACTTGCTCCTGCTGGAAGATCGCGTATTTCTGGACGCGCCATGGATCGGACGATAGGGCGTGGCCGCTTACTTGGCGTCACGCCAGTTCGATCCTACTCCCGTGTCTACCAGCAGGGGAACTTCCAGCTTATGTACGGTTTCCATGGCTGACTTTACCAGCCGCCTGAGATCGTCCATCTCCTGTTCCGGGGCCTCAAACACCAGTTCGTCGTGAACCTGCAACAGCATCCGGGCCTGCCATCCTCCCTTGCGCAACTCGCCGTCAATGTGGATCATGGCCAGCTTGATCAGATCGGCGGCGGTTCCTTGCAATGGCGTGTTGACCGCCGTTCGCTCGGCAAACCCGCGGGCGCCGGGATTCTTCGAGTTGATGTCCGGAATCGGCCTAACACGCCCGAACATCGTCCTGGCAACGCCGCTCTGGCGCACTTCGGCGATGGTGCGGTCGATGAACACTTTCACGCCCTGGTAACGGTCGAAGTAATGCCGGATGTAGCTCTCGGCCTCCTTCCGGTCAATCCCCAATTGCGCCGCCAGTCCGAAGGGTGTCTGCCCGTAGACAATGCCGAAGTTCACCGCCTTGGCGTTGCGCCGCATCTCCGGTGTCACCATCAGCGGTCCAACGCCAAAAACCTCCGACGCCGTCCGGGTGTGGATATCCTCGCCGTGGCGGAAGGCAGCGAGCAGCACCGGATCCAGCGACATGTGGGCCAGCAGCCGCAACTCAATCTGCGAGTAGTCGGCCACCAGCATCTGCCAACCTTCGCGCGGGACAAACGCCGCCCGGATCTCGCGCCCCTGCTCGGTGCGGATGGGAATGTTCTGCAGGTTCGGATTCACCGACGACAACCGGCCCGTCGCCGCCCCAATCTGATTGAACGTGGTATGCAACCGCCCGTCCGCCCGTCCGATCAGCAGTGGCAGCGCATCCACATAGGTGCCCTTCAGCTTGGCTAACTGGCGGTAATCGAGCACCTTGGAAACGATCTCGTGCCGCGGCGCCAGCGCCTCCAGTACATCGGCCGCCGTCGATGGAGCCTTCGCTTTGCCGGAGCGGGCCGGCGCCGGTAGCTGCAACTCCTCAAACAATACCTTCGCCAGTTGCTGCGGGGAGTTGATGTTAAAAGGATGCCCGGCCAGTTGATGGATCTCTGAGGTCAGGCGCTGGATATCGCCATCCATCTCTACCGACAGCCGCCGCAGCGCATCCGGGTCGATGCGGATACCACAACGCTCCATCCGGGAGAGGACGGGCATCAGCGGCAGGTCAATCGTGCGGTAAACCTCTTCGACCCCATCCCGGACGACCTCCTCGCGGACAATCTTCCAAAGCTCCACAACCGCCTCGGCGTGCTGTTCGGCTGTGGCGCCCAGTTTCCGCTTCAGGTGGCGCTCCACCAACGCGTCCAGCGCGCACGCCGCCGAGTCGGCACTCACCAGAAAGGCATACAGCATGATGTCTTCCGTGAAGCCGCGCGGTTCGATCCCTCGATCGGCGAGCGGCCCCAGGATCGCCTTGACGTCATGCGCGATCTTCACCCGCTCCCCGTCTTCCAGCACACCGCGCAATCGCTCCAGCCAGTCTGCCGGAAACGACACCGCGTGGCCCGCCTCAACCGACAGTCCAACCGTCCCCAGGCCGAGTTCCCCCTCCCCGCCCGAGCGCAGGGCAAACCCAAGCTGTACACCGGCAGGCACGGCCGCCATCCATTCATCCAGTTCCCGGGGTGATTCGAACCTACGGTACTGGCCGGCGCTCGTTTCGGCCGCCGGCTCGATCCCCCGCAGCAGGCTGAAAAATTCCATTTCCCGGTAGAAGGTCCGCAGCGGCTCAAGATCCGGCTCCCGCGCCGCCAGATCTTCCAGTTTCCACGCGACCGGCACGGCCGTATCGATGGTGGCCAACCGTTTGCTCAACAGAATCTGCTGGCGATTGTTTTGAAGGCTCTCGCGGTACATCTTGCGCTCCACTCCGGCCGCGCCATCGAGCGCCGCCTCCACCGAGCCGAAACGGGTGATAATGTCGCGAGCACCCTTATCTCCGATGCCCGGCGCGCCGGGAATGTTGTCTACCGCGTCGCCTTTCAGTGCCAGCAAGTCCGCCACCTGCCCCGGCGGAACTCCTAGAAACTGCTCCACTTTAGCCGGGTCGTACCACTCGTTGTCCTTGGCTGGGTTGAGCATCGAGATGCGCTCGTCCACCAGTTGGAGCATATCCTTGTCACTTGAGACGATGACCACGTCCACCCCGGTTTCGGCCTGGCGAGCGATGGTCCCGATCACGTCATCGGCCTCAAAGCCAGGAAACTGAAGCCGGGAAATTCGCATCACATCGAGCAGGCGGCCAATGGCGGAAATCTGCTCGCCCAGGTCCTCCGGCATCGCCGCCCGGTTGGCTTTATATTCTGTGAACTGCTCGTCCCGAAAGGTTGGGCCTTCGCTTTCCATGACTGCCGCCAGGTAGTCCGGTTTATGTTCGCTCTGGAGCTTGCGCAACATATTGTGAAAGATGTAAACCGCTTCGGTCGCCAAACCAGTGGAGGTCCGCATGGGTGGCGCGCCGCTGCGCGCCCGCGCGTGATAGGCACGGAAAATGAACCCGAACGAGTCAATCAGAAAGAGGCGGCGGCGCGGCATGTCTCATCATAGCCACATCTTGAAAACGGACGGCGGAGTCCGGAGTCAATTCGCCCAGTGGTGCTTTGATGCAACAGTTTGCAACCGGGCGGCGTGGTAAAAATGCAACACCGGTCACTCGCTAAAATATTGTAAGAAAAGCGTATGCGCCAACTGCCGGGTTTGTTTATACTGACTGATCATTGGAAGCGATCGAACCAACGT
The DNA here is from genome assembly GCA_020854055.1 of Bryobacterales bacterium. GTDB lineage: Bacteria > Acidobacteriota > Terriglobia > Bryobacterales > Bryobacteraceae > JADZGD01. The sequence goes on from JADZGD010000013.1 coordinate 15,324, forward strand.
GGAGAAAATCGTGCGATTTGAAACGACGATTCTACGGCCGGTGGCTGCCAGCGGAACCGGCCTCCACAGCGGAGTCCCGGTCAACGTTCGCATTACACCGGCGCCACCCGCAACTGGCATCGTATTCCTGCGGACCGATCTGGAGAACTTTCCCGTGCCGGCCCGCGCCGAGCATGTCGCCCGCGTCAGCTACGCCACCAGCCTGATGCGAAAGGGCGTGCTGATCTCCACCACCGAGCATCTGCTCAGCGTGCTTTACAGCATGGGAATCGACAACGCCTATATCGAGATCGACAACCTGGAGGTACCCATCCTGGACGGCAGTGGCCTTCCCTGGGTGGAATTGCTGCGAACGGCTGGAATCCGTACCTACCGGCGCCGGCGGCGCTACCTGCGCATCAAACGCACCGTCACCGTGGAAAGCGGCAACAAACGAATCAGCATTCTGCCCGCCGACCGTTTCCTGCTCACCTGCGACATTTTCTTCCCGCATCCGCTGGTGGCGCACCAGACGTTGGAAATAGAGGTCACCCCGGACCGCTACGCGATCGAGATCTCGCCCGCCCGCACCTTCGGCTTCTCGCACGAACTCGATCAGATGCGCGACATGGGCCTCATTCGCGGAGCCTCCCTGGACAATGCCGTATGCTTCAGCAGGGAAGATGGAGTACTCAACCCCGGGGGGTTGCGTTTTGCCGACGAATGTTGCCGCCACAAAGCGCTGGACCTGATTGGAGACCTGGCGCTCATCGGCCGTCCGTTGCTCGGCCACGTCATCGCCGAACGCGCCGGACATGCCATGCACGCGGCGCTGGTGAGCCGGATCCTGGCCGACCCATCCCTCTATGAGGTTCTGAGTTTCGATCAGTTAGCGTCCCGGGTGGTTGACGCATTGGTATCCTGAGGATGAGTTGCCAGCCATCCCGAACCTGATCACGCTTGCGCGTCTGTTTCTGACGCCTTATATCGTTCTTGCCATTCTGAATCGGGAGTATCCGCAGGCGCTCGCCGCTTTGCTGGTTGCCGGCCTCACCGATGCGGCGGACGGCTTGCTCGCCCGCAGGTTTCATTGGACCTCCGACGTGGGCGCGGTTCTCGACCCCATTGCCGACAAGATTCTGCTGGTTACCATCTATATCGCCCTCGGCCTGACCAATGAAATCCCGGTGTGGTTGATGGTGGTTGTGTTTTCCCGGGATCTGCTCATCGCGCTGGGATCGGCGGCGGCGGTTCTTTTCACCCGGTTGCGCGATTTCCGGCCGTCCGTGTGGGGTAAGATCAGTACGGCGCTGCAGATCGCCACCGCCGTTCTGGTCCTGGCCGGCAACGCGATTTCCGAATTGCATTCCGCTTCCCTGCTCACCATCCTGTTCCGTCTCACTGCGATGGCGGCGGTCTGGAGTTGCATTCACTACTACTGGCGCGGAATCCGGGTACTGACGGGCGCGGGCGCGGCGGCTGCGCCGGGCGAGGGAGTGGCGCAATGATTGCCGAAACCAGATTCGTTCAGTTCGAGTCGATCTCTCTCGATTCGGGGGCGTCGCTGGCTCCGGCCGATGTCGCCTACCAGACCTACGGCGAACTGAACCCGGGCCGCTCCAATGCCATCCTGATCGAACACGCCTTTTCGGGTGACGCCCACGCCGCCGGCATCAGCGTCGAGACCGGCAAGCCGGGTTGGTGGGATAGCATGATCGGTCCCGGCAAGGCGTTCGATACCGACAAGTACTTCGTCATCTGCTCCAATGTCCTCGGCGGCTGCCGGGGAACCACCGGCCCGTCGTCGATCAATCCTGCTTCCGGAAAACCCTATGCGATGGCGTTCCCGGTGATCACCATTGCCGACATGGTGCGGCTTCAGAAGATGCTGATCGGCCACCTGGGCATCCGCCGGCTGTTGTCGGTCTCGGGCGGCTCCATGGGCGGCATGCAGGTACTGGAATGGGCCGTTTCCTATCCCGAGATGATCGCATCGGCAATTCCCATCGCCTCCACCGCCCGGCACAGCGCGCAACAGATCGCTTTCAACGAAGTGGGCCGCCAGGCCATCATGGCCGACCCGGATTGGAACGAAGGCAACTACTACGACGGCAAACCACCGGCGCGCGGTCTCGCCGTGGCCCGCATGGTGGGGCACATCACCTACATGTCGGACGAATCGATGCGCCACAAGTTCGGCCGCCGCTTGCGTGGCAAAGACAGCTTCGGTTTCGACTTTTCAGCCGAGTTCGAGGTGGAAAGCTACCTGCGCTACCGTGGCAGCCAGTTTGTAGATCGCTTCGACGCCAACTCCTACCTTTACATCACCAAGGCGATGGATTACTTTGATCTGACCAACGGGCAGAAGTCCCTGGCCGCCGCGCTCGAGCGCGCGACCGCCCGGTTCCTGGTGATCAGCTTCACCTCGGACTGGCTCTACCCCAGCTATCAGTCTCAGAACATGGTCAACGCACTGCGCTCGCGCAATCGCGACGTCGCCTACTGCGAGTTGCCATCCAACTACGGCCACGACGCATTCCTGGTGGAGGTAGGTGAGCAGACCGAACTGGTGCGCGGCTTCCTGGCCAGCACTTATCAGAGGGAACAGGCGGCATGAGCAGCAGCATCCTCATCAGGCAGCCGTTCGTTCGCGAGGTGCTGGGACGCGGCGACTACGCCATCATCAGCGACCTGATCGACCCAGGTACGCGCGTGCTCGATCTGGGCTGCGGGGAGGGCGAACTGCTGGCCTGGCTGGCAGCCAACAAACAGGTGGAAGCGCGCGGCATCGAGAAATCGGGGACGCGCGTGCAGCGCGCCATCGCCCGGGGGGTCTCCGTCTACCAGGGAGACATCGAGGAGAGCACCAAAGAATACCCTGACGGCACCTTCGATTATGTCATCCTCAGCCAGACCCTTCAGGAGACACACCACCCGCTGAGCGTGCTGCGGGAACTGCTGCGCGTCGGGCGCCGGGCCATTGTGGCTTTCCCCAACTTCGGCCACTGGTCGGTGCGGCTGGCGCACCTGTTCACCGGGCGCGCCCCGAAGACCGTGCGCTTCCCCCACGACTGGTACAGTTCACCGAACATTCATTTCCTCACCGTGCTCGATTTTGAGAGCCTGGCGCGGCAGGAGGGCTGGAAGATTGAGCGCCGCTACTTCCTTTCCGGCAATCGTCGTCTGCGCTGGCGCCCGAACCTGATGGCTGAGACGGCCGTATTTTTGATCCGCCACGGCGACGCGTAACGCTGCACTTGCGGTGTATAAAGCGATAGTCTAGTCGCTGATGAAACTGCCGCGCACATTCCTGCTCGCCGTTTTGCTCCCACTTGCCGGAGCCGGCGCCATTCGTCCGGTGGACCCTGCCAAGGGGATGGTTCTCACCAACGCCCTGGTCCGGATGGAGTTCGAACCGGGGACGATGGGCCTCGCCACACTGCTCGACCGCGATACCCAGGTGAACCACATTGCCAAACTGCCAGAAGATGGCAAGCACCTGCTGTGGGAGGTCGCCTTTCAAAAAGGTACGCAGATCCAGCGGGTAACCAATCTCACCAAACCCTGCTCCATGGCTTGGGTCGAAGAACTGCCCGGCGGCGATCAAAAGGCGGTGCTCGAATGGAACGACCAGCGCTTCTGGAAGGAGAACGGCATTCTCACCGTTCATGCTGAAATCGAACTGCCGCAGGATTCCGGCATCGCCCGCTGGCGCGTTCTGGTGGAGAATCGCAGCGACTACTGGGGCCTTTCCACCGTGACGTTTCCGCTGGTAAACGGTACGCCCGAGGCAGGCAAATACGATCTGGCGCGGCCCACCGTTTCTACCGGCGGCAATCTGCTGAAGGCCTGGAGCGGTAAGATCGAGGCGCGCTATCCCTCGGGCGGCTGGCCGATGCAGTTCTGTTCGCTCGCTCGCGGCAAGGGAGCGCTCTACCTGGGCACGCAGGATCCCAATGCGCGGGCCAAGGATTTTCTGCTCGAAAGCGCCGCGCCGGGGCGGCTCGGCGTGGTGCACTACGTGGACAACATGGGGGTCGCCGGATCGGACTATCCCGATTACTACGCGGTGGAGCTGGGGGTTCATCGAGGCAATTGGGTGCAATCGGCACTGCATTACCGCCAATGGGCGCTCCAACAGAAGTGGGCCTCCGCCGGACCGCTGTCGCGCCGTGTGGATATGCCCGATGCCATCAAGAACATCGGCCTGTGGATGATCGATCACTGGCTCTGGCAGAACAGGGACGGTACGGTGGCCCAGCAGAACCAGCCGTTGATCGAGGCGCAGAAGCAGATGGGCGTGCCGATGGGCATGCACTGGTACAACTGGCACCACATGCCGTTTGACAACGAATACCCGCACTACTTCCCCGCCAAGTCCGGCTTTCGCGAACGGGTGAAGGATCTGACCTCGCGCGGCCTGTTGATCATGCCCTATATCAATGGTTCCAGCGCCGACCTCAGCATCCCCGACTGGCCGCGCTTCGGCCCCCACGCTATTCTCGATGAGGCCGGCGGCTACCGCATGAGCTTCTACGGGGAAGCCTCCGGGCGCCTGCTGGCCATGTGCCCATCCCAGGAGATGTGGCGGCAGACCATCGCCGGCCTGGTAGACCGCCTGGTAGGCGAGGAAGGCGTCAACGGAGTTTATGTGGATCAAGTCTCCGCCATGCAGGCCGATCTGTGCTTCGCTAAAAACCACGGCCACCCGCTTGGCGGTGGAAGCTATTGGACCGAGGGATACCGCGACGAGATGCGCAAAGTGCGCAACGCCGCCCGGGGCAAGAATCGCGGCGCGGTAATCACGTCGGAAAACACCGACGAGGTGTTCTTCGACCTGGTGGACGCCAACCTCACCTGGGCCCATCCGACCGACGAGGAGATCCCCCTTATCCAGGTGGTCTACTCCGGGTACACACTTTTCTTTGGCAGCCCGGTAGACATCAGCAAGAGCGACCGCTTTTTCAACTACGCCCAAGGCCAGGCGCTGATCAACGGGCGCCAGAACGGCTGGATGGGCTTCGAGCTGTTCGCTCCCGAGCACAAGGCCAAGCAGGACTACCTGCGCCAGTGCGGCCAGTATCACGTGGCGGCGAAAAAATTCGTCACCTTCGGCCGTTTGTGGGGGCCGCTGGAACCGCGAAAGCCCATTGCCCAATTCGAAGACGATGGATGGGGCCCGTGGGGTAAGAAACACCGCGGCAAGGTTCCGGTGGCGGAAGCCCGGCTGTGGCAGTCCGAAGACGGCCACCTGGGAGTGTTCTTCGCCAATTACGTGGATGAGCCGGTAACATTCCCGTGGCAGTTGAACACCGAGGATTACGGCCTGCGCCAGGCGAACCTGCGCCTGACCGAAGTGACGCCCGAAGGCGCCAAGTTTATTGGCCCCACCGGCACACTGGTAACGCGCAACGAGACGCTGGCGCCACGCTCCATCCGTCTGATCGAGATTGCGCCCGAATCGGACTTCGCCTTTCACGACGACCAAGCCACCGGACTTCAGTTGACCGAAGCCGGCAAGCCGGTCTTCACCTACAACTACGGCATGCTGCGGCGGCGTGGAGCACCGGAGCCGATGCGGCGCTCCAGCTACATCTACCCGTTTTACACGCCCTCCGGCGTCCAGGTAGGCGACGACTTCAACCCCAATCACGACCATCATCGCGGCATAGCCTGGACCTGGTCCGTGGTGGCGGTGGGCGGCAAGAGCTACGACATGTGGGGCGTCAAAGGAATCCACCAGAAGTTCGAAAAGTGGACCGCGCGCGAGGTTGCGGACGGTTACGCCAAACTGGGCGTCACCAACGGCTGGTACATCGACGAATCCGGCAAGCGCGTGGCGCAGGAAGATGTGGAGGTCACCGTCCACCCGGCAAAAAACCAGGCACGGCAGTTGGACTTCGCGCTACGCTTTGAAGCCGCGGGCCAACCGGTGGAGATCGCCGGCACCACGGAAGGCAAGAAGGGCTTCGGCGGCTTCTACCTGAAGTTTGCCCCGCGCGACGAAGGCCCGGCCGGGACGCTGATCCGAACCGACCGCGGGGTGATGGAGAAGGATGGTGTGATGGCACCGGCGCGCTGGGCCGAGATTTGGGGCAGCGTGGCGGGGCACGATGCCGGGGCGAGGGTGGAAGACCTGGCCCCGAATCCCGGCTTCCCCAACAACGGCTGGCTGATGCGCCACTTCCTCGGCATCCTCAACGTCTCCTGGCCGGGGATGCCGCACTACACACTGAAACCCGGCAAGCCGCTGCTGCTGAAGTACCGCGTGACGCTATTCGACGGTAAGCCCGCGGCGACGGCCGAGTGAAGCTTTTACTCCTTCACCACTTTCAATTCAATCCCAGCGGGCTTGCAGCCGAAGTTCGGCGGCTGCATCGCGGGATTGTGAACGGTAATCAGTCCCCGCACATCGCGGAACCCCAGGCTGGTGGAATCCTCCACCGCCGCAACCGCCGGGCGACGAACGGTGTCGTACACCCGGCAGTTTTCAAATTCCACTCCGCCTGGCCGCCGGGTCGTCTGTGAGCTCCGCAGGCTAAGCAGGACGGGAACGCGCAGGCCGCCGTAATTGAGCGCCGCCGTGTTCCAGGCCCCGCCCCAGGCGCAGTTACGGAAACTCAATTTCAACCGGTCCGATGACTTATCGAAGACACTCAGCCCCTCGCGGCCGGTGTTGGCACTGGTACAGTTGATGAATTCGATGGTCCCCCGCGGCCCCTCATCGCGGATCGCGCCCACCGCCATGCCGGCCCAACCGCCCGGATCTTCTCCCGGCTTTGGCGTCATCCGCGAGTGGCAGTTCTCAAACCGGATGGACACCGGCTCCGTCTTGTCTGTAAATGGCTTCAGGTAGATCAGGATCTGGTGGCCGTTGTTGTTCTCAAAAACGCAGTTACGGATAATGCAGTTCACCAGTCTCTGTGTTTCCACATCCGGCTCCAGGTCGATGCCGGCTTCGGGCGGGGTTCCCTTGGTGCCGGAAAAGGTGCAGTTTTCCACCAGCAGATCCTGCGCGCTGATCACGCTAATACCCTGGCGGTGGTTGTCGTGCGACACGCAATTGCGAATGGTGACGTGTTCGCTATAACGCATGTCCGCGCCGCCATCCACGTAGAAGCCGTCGCCCCCGGTACTTTCCACCCGCAAGCCTTCGATCAGCACATTGCGGCAGCCGCGAATGGCAATGCCCATGCGCCACTCAGCCTTCTTGTAGGGAGGATTCTGGTAGTCGTGCTTGCGCATCCGCAAGGTTGCGCCGTAACCTCGAATGGTCAGGTTAGAGGCGCCGTCGGCGCGGAACATGCTATCGCCCGCGCCCTGAAACTCGTCCTTTTTGGCAAACAGAAGAACACCGGGCTCGAAGATCAGTTCCAGATTGCTGCGCAGTTTCATCGGACGAACGATCCACGGCGCGTTCACGAACGGGATGATAACCGTTTTAGCGCCCGAATCGATCGCCGCCTGGATGGCCGCGGTGGAATCGGCCGGATCGAATCCCCACCAGACGGCATTAGCGGTAGTGCGCTTGCCGGCTGACAGTTCCGCGATGGCGATCTCGTTACGGACGGGTCCATCGGCGCTCCACACCGAGGCGCCACTACATAGCAATAAGAGAGTGATCCATCCACGTACGCACATGCCATTACTTGTATCACGTCAGCCGGTTACGCATTCGATCGATCTCATGAATTCGAGAAAGCCCGTGGCGTAACGGTCGAGCGTCGCCAGCGAACCACCGTCCACCAGTGGAGAGCACATTTCGTAAGCAATGGAGCCCCCAAAGCCGCTTTCGCGGAGCGCCTCGAGGAAACCGCGGTAATCGATCACACCCTGGCCCATGGGCACCGCCTGCGCCAGTGCCGTGGTGGGTGTGTAATTGACCGCCGCCGGGTTGTAGTGATAGCGCGGGCGAATCTGGTAGTCGGCAATGGTGGTGTGTATGGCAACAGGGGCCAGTTTGCGCGCTGCCGCCACTACGTCAACTCCATGCAGGTGCGGCGCCCAGGCATCGAACATCGCCCGGCAATTCGGCTCGTTGACGGCGTGAATCAGGTCGTACATCGACTCGTATCCGGCCGCCAGATCGTGATGATTCTGAACGCCAATGGCAACCCCCAGCGGCGCGGCGCGCCGCGCGCACTCGCCCAGGCAATCCACCAGCATGCGCCACTGGACGCCGTAGTCCCGCGCCGGGTTCTCATACCCGGTAAAGATGCGTACGGACTGGGCTCCGATTTCGTGAGCCAGACGAGCCAGATTGGTGACGTGCTGGATCTGGATCTCCTGATTAGGAATATCGCCATGCTCCAGGTCCGCGGTGAAGTTGTTGTATCCGGCGATGCAAACGTGGCGCAAGCCCCGCTCATCCAGTTGCCTGCGCACATTCCGGGCCGCGGCCGTGTCGTAGTCCAACACCGACAGGTGCGGCCGCTTGGCCATCAGCATCACGCCGTCATATCCCAACCCGGCGGCCTTATCGATGAAACCGCTCAAGGTCAGGTGAGCCTGACCCCAAAAGCCCGCGTAGCTAACAGAATGCAGCAATTTTGGATTCATCGCTTTACTGCTTCACCACTTTCAGATCGATCCCGGCCGGGCTGCAACAAAAATTGGGCGCGAGCATGGCCGGGTTGTATACCGTCAGCAAACCGCGCACGTCGCGAAATTCCATGCCGGCCGGATCAGCGGCGGCAGCAATGGCCGGGCGGCGGACCGTGTCATAGACGCGGCAATTGTCGAACTCCACACCACCCGGCCGGCCGATCAACGCCCGGCCGCCCCGGGTCAGCATAATGGGAACCCGCAGGCCGCTGTGGCGAAGCGCCGGCGAGGTCCAGACCCCACCCCAGGCACAATTGCGCAAACTCAGCTTCACTCCATCGGCTGACTTATCGTAAACGAGCAGCCCTTCGTGGCCCGTGTTCCGAGTGGTGCAGTTGACGAATTCGATCGTCCCGCGCGGACCGCCGTCGCGTATTGCGCCCACGGCGATGCCCGCTCCGCCCTCCGGGCCTTCCCCCGGTTTCGAAGTCATACCGGCATGGCAGTTCTCAAACCGGATGGAGATCGGCACGGTCTTGTCCGTAAACGGCTTCAGATAGAGCTGAATCTGGTGGCCACGGTTGTCTTCAAAGACGCAGTTGCGGATGACGCAGTTCACCAGTCGCTCCGTCTCATGATTTGGTTCCAGGTCGATACCCGATTCGGGCGCCGTTCCCCACGTGCCGGAAAAGGTGCAGTTTTCCACCAGCAGATCCTGCGCGCTGATCACGCTGATACCTTGCCGGTGGTTGTCGTAACAGACGCAGTTGCGAATCGTTATGTTTTCGCTGTAGGGGAGACCGGCTCCACCGGCAATATAGAAGCCGTCGCCACCGGTGCTTTCCACCCGCAAACCTTCGACAAGCACGTTACGGCAACCGCGAATGGCAATGCCCATACGCCATTCGCCCTTCTTGTAGGGAGGATTCTGGTAGTCATGCTTGCGCATCCTCAAGGTTGCGCCGTAGCCACGAATGGTCAGGTTGGAGACGCCTTGGGCGCTGAACATGCTGTCGCTCGTCCCCTGAAACTCATCTTTCTTGGCAAACAACAGGACGCCAGGCTCGAAGACCAACTCGAGGTTGCCGCGCAGTTTCATCGGGCGTACGATCCAGGGCGCGTTAACGAATGGGATGACGACCGTCTTGGCCCCGGAGTCGATGGCCGCCTGAATGGCCGAGGTAGCATCGGCCGGATCGAAGCCCCACCAGACAGCACTGGCAGTGGTGCGTTTGCCGGCGGCCAGTTCGGCGATAGCGGCTTCATTACGAACCGGGCCGCCAGTAGTTTGGGCTACGACGCCCGAACACAGCAGCAGCGAAATACCGAGTCCAACCAGGCGCATCCCATTACTTGTATCACGCCGGCCGGCGCGGACACTATTTAATGAAGCCAAGCCGGCGCAGGGCCTGCTCCGGCTCCTTCTCGTCGAAGTCCCGGAATGCAGCCTTCTGGCGGCCGTACTCCAGCGCTACCGCATAGGGAACATCGCCGAATTTGAACACCTCACGCAGCTTTCCTGCATCGGTCGAGCTGACGGCATGAAGACCCGTGTCATCCACAAACTGCTGGGCATACTGTGGCATTTCCGTGGGAATCGCCACCAGTTTGACGCCGATCCAGCGGTGCTTGGCCAGTGCCCTGGCGGCATGGTCGCAGTGCATGCACATCGGATCATAGAAGAATAGGAGGATCCGGCCTTGTTGCAGCGACATCGGTTGCCCGGCAACGGTGATCGCATCGGGGGCGCGAATTCCGGTTTCGCGAGCCACCGTCACTCCGTAGGATGCACCGGCGAAAACCGCCACCGCGCCCAGGATGATCACCGCGGCGGTGCGGCCCTGGGAGGGACGCGCCCAGATACCGGCGGCCACCGCTGCCAGCAGCATGATGGCGTCACTGATAAAGAAGCCGGGGCCGACCACGCGCTTAATCCAGGGGAAACAACTGCAATCATCACCTTGCAATGCGGCGTAGTTGACGGCGAAATAAATCAGAAATGCGAACAGTAATATTCCCGAAACCACCGCGCCCCAGCGGCGGAACCTGGGGACCAGCAACAGCACTCCGGCGAAAGCCTCGCTGATTCCAAAGATCAGCGCGGCCGGAATGCTCAACGGCGCCGGGACCAAAGCCTGGGTCATTTTGGTCGCCGCGCCAAGAGGATCGGTAATTTTCCACGTTCCGGAAACAAGAAAGACGACGGCGAGCAGAACGGCGGAAACGATGCTAAGCGTCGTTTTCCACCTTGGCAATGCCCACGGAACGGCGGCGTCGCGGGGCTCGGCCAAACGAGAATCCATAGCTCTTATCTTAGCTTTGTTTTCAACGCGCGCAGCGCCGGCGCGGCCTGGGTAATAAGGCTATTCTGAAAGTTCCGCCGACGCGGATCGAGATGACCGGATGATCTTGCTGGCACTCCTGGTGGCTGCCACCCAGGTGACCATTATTGACGACATTGTCCGCGTGCCGCCCGCGCAGTGGCGCCTGGTGGATGTGTTGCTGCGAAAGCAAGCGCCGATGGTGGAGTTGAGCTACATGGTGGCACACGGCCGATCCGGCGTGCGGGTGGCGCTGATGGAGCGCTCACAGGTCGACCGTATGCGCGCCGGCAGGAGCTACACCACGGTGGCAGGCACGCCATACAGCTCTTCATACACCTTCCGGGCGGCGGTTCCGCGGCCGGGCGATTATGCAATTGTGGTGGACAACCGGATGGATGGCCGCGACACGGCCGAAGTTCACCTGCACGTCTCGCTTCTATTCGACCACTGGAGCGCGGTGGGCGGCTACCGGGTGCGGCAGGCATCGACGTTGCGGCGGATCGTGGTGATCCTGTTGAGCCTGGCGTTTTTCGCGGCTGTTTCGGCCTACGCCTGGATCAAACTCGGTTCGGCCATGCGGCGCCGATTGTAGTGCCCGCTTAGCGGTCCTTTTCGAAGAACTCACGGGCCGCGGCCACGGTCCGGTCAATGTCTTCGAGCGTGTGCGCGCTCGACAGGAAACCGGCTTCGAATTGAGAAGGCGCCAGGTAGATACCCCGTTCGAGCATGTGATGGAAGAATCGGCCAAAGCGGGCCGTGTCCGACCGTTTGGCCGAGGCGTAATCGGTTACCGGTTCTTCGCTAAAGAAGAAGGTGAACATGGAGCCCACCCGGTTGACCGTGATTCCCGCCGGGGGGTTGGCAGCGAGCCGGGCTCCCATCTGTTCCATCCGGGTGTAGACTTCCGGATGCGCCCGCAGGTGGCGGAGCATCGCCAGGCCTGCTGCCACCGCCAAAGGATTACCGGACAGTGTACCCGCCTGGTAGATGGGGCCGGTGGGCGCCATCTTCAACATGATGTCCGCCCGCCCGCCGTAGGCGCCAACCGGTAGTCCGCCGCCGATCACCTTACCGAGGGTAGTCAGATCGGGTTCGATACCGTAAAGCTCCTGCGCCCCGCCATAGCTGACGCGGAAACCCGTCATCACTTCATCCAGGATAAGCAGTGAAGCATGGGCGCTGGTCACCTCGCGCAGGCACTCCAGAAAACCGGCGGACGGCGGCACGCAGCCCATATTCCCGGCCACCGGCTCAACAATCACCGCGGCAATCCGTCTGCCGAGATCGCGGAAGGTTTCCTGAACCGCGCCGATCGAATTGTAGGGCAGCGTGATGGTGGTATTGGCGAAGGCAGCCGGAACGCCGGCCGTATCGGGCAACCCGAGGGTAGCGATTCCGGAACCGGCCTTCACCAGCAGCGAATCGACGTGCCCGTGGTAGCAGCCTTCGAACTTGACGATCAGGTCCCGGCCGGTGAAGCCGCGGGCGGCGCGGATCGCGCTCATGGTCGCCTCGGTGCCTGAGTTCACCAGCCGCACCATCTGCATGGAGGGCACGGCCAGCGTGATAGCCTCCGCCAGTTCGATTTCGCGCTCGGTGGGCGCGCCGAAACTGGTGCCGCACTCCAGCGCCTCGCGCAGCGCCTCCGCCACCGGCGCCGCCCGGTGCCCTAAAATCAGCGGACCCCAGGAAAGAACGTAGTCGATGTACTCGTTGCCATCCACGTCGAACAGGCGCGCGCCCGCCCCGCGGGCGATGAAGGGCGGGGTACCGCCAACGGATCGGAACGCCCTCACGGGCGAATTGACGCCACCGGGAATGTACCGTTCGGCGCGTTCTAAAAGCGATTGGGAACGGGCTAGTTTCATCGGTATTTATACGTGCTTTTCGGCCGGCATGAAGCGATGCAGAAAAAAGTTCACCACCACCTCGTGCAACGTGCCGTTCAGGTTGCGAAGCAGACGGCTGCGTAGCGAGGCATAGTCCTGGCTGCCGGAGAAGATGTCCTCCACCAGGTCGTGGAACCGCGGGCTGCGGCGGATGAACTGCACCATCCGCGCCGGCACACTCGAAAACAGAAACCGCCCCAGGAAGAGCCGCTTGGCGAGCATTGCGCCGAATTCCAGATCGGAGCCAAAATCGCGGTGGAGCAGTGTCCGGTAGGCGGCCGCCTTCGTGGCCGAAGGATGCGCGTCGTCCAGCACCACCCGGGCGGCCATATCCGCCGACCGCATGGCGTAGTACAAACCTTCACCGGTAATCGGATCCACCAGGCCACCGGCGTCGCCCACAGCCATCCACCCTTCGCCGGCAATGCGGTTGCTGCGCCAGTGCGGCGGGCTGAGCGAGGGCAGCACGTGGGCGTAAAACTCCGCGTCCGCGCGTGAGATGCCCTTTTCGTCCAGATAGCTATCCAGGCGCGCGCGGAGATCCCGCGCGCTGTACCCGCGCCCGCAGATGCCCACCGAGAGGTGGCCGCAGCGCGGGAAAATCCAGATGTAACCTTCCAGGTGGGGGAGAAACTGGATATCGATGTGCTCCTGCCGGGCAGGAATATAGTAGCCGAGGGCGGTCATCGTATCCGCCGGGGTCCACTCCGTGCCGACGTTACGCAAAGGGTTGCGGGCGCCGGTGGCCACCACGCAGTAATCGGCTTCGATTGCGCCGTTGCGGGTCTGCAGCCGCCAACTGCGTCCGCGGCGGTCCGCCGTCAGCACGCGCGCCTTCTCCACCTGGGCGCCCGCCTTTTCGGCGCGCTTCAACAGCATGTTATTCAGATCGAAGCGCGAGTAGATCAACAGCGGCTGGCGCAGTTTCAGGCGGGCGCTGCCGGCTTTGGGAGCCGAGAGCAGAGTGTCGTGGATCATCCGCTTCGGCGTATCGTTTTCGATCAGGAACGGATACTGCTGGTATGCCTTATAGGTGAGCCCGCCGCCGCAGGGCTTCTCCCAGGCCAGTTTTTCGTCCAGAATAATGGTGCGCAGGCCCGCGGCCGCCAGCCGTTCACCGGCAAACGCGCCCGCCGGCCCTCCGCCGATCACGGCGACTAGCTTCATTGCTTGGGAACCGCCGGGTGGCCCGGAGGCATCTTCATGTCTCCCGCGCTCGGCGGCATCATCTCCGGGGTAATTGCGCCGCCCGAAGCAGCGCCATGCGGATTCATCGCGCCACCGCCCATGCCGGGGGGCGTTGCCATGCCGGCGCCGTGTGAATTCTCCCCGGTATCCTTACGCCCTTTCACCACCCACTCGCTTCCCTTGCGCGCCAAAACGTAGCTGGTGGAGAAGCCCGATGAGTCCGGGGTACCCTTTCCGTGGAAAGCCACCAGGGCGTCGGCCTCGTCTCCGTGAAAATTGACGTTCTTCACGTCAATATCCATCATCTTTTCAGTCATGCCCTTGGCGGCCAAATAGTCCACGATAGCCTTACGGATGGCTCCAGGCTCCTGGGCCGGCTTCTTGCAGCCGGTGATCGTCAACGATAGCAGGAGAATCGCTACAAGCTGCGCTTTCACGATTCGATTATAGCTTTACTCTTGGATCCGGCTCGACATGCACCAACACATCGGCTACCCAATCGAGCTGGCTCAGAATCGCTTCCCGCACCTGGTGGCCGAGATTGTGCGAGGCCTCCACGGTCATATTCGGGTCGACCTCCACGTGCAGATCCACGTGGTAGCGCAGACCTGTCTTGCGGGCGAAGCACTTTTCCAGGCCGCGCACGCCAGGCACCTGGATGGCCACCGCCCGAATCCCGGCAATCGAGGCTTCGTCCGGCATGGTGTCCATCAATTGCATTGTCGTTTCCCGAATCACCCGAAACCCGAGGAAGATAACGATCAGCCCCACCGCCGCGCCACCGTAGTGATCGGCGACCGCAAATCGCGCCGGATTGATTACCGCGAGCGACACCGCAACCAGGGCCACCGCGCCCGAGAGTGCATCCACTGCGTCATTGGAGGCATCGGCCGCCAGGGCGGAACTGCGGATGCGGCGGCCGTAACGGAACTTGAAAAAGGCCAGCACTGCTTTGGCGGTAATCGAGATCACGAGCGCCCACAAGGCATAAGCTGCCGGGGCCGTGTGTGCCGTGTCCACCAGATCGAGCGAGTGAAAGAAGATACCGGCGCCGGTGACAGAAAGTATGACGCCCACCGCCAACCCGGTGAGAATCTCAGAGCGCCCGTGCCCATACGGGTGGTTTTGATCGGCTGGCCGCGCGGCCTCGGCAAGCCCGAACAGAACCAGGCCCGAGGTGACCACATCGGCGGCCGACTCCAATCCGTCGGCCACAACCGCCGTAGAACCGGCCATCCAGCCGGCACTCAGCTTGAGCGCCGCTAGCGCGCCGCTAACCAGCATGCCGGCGATCGCTGTCCTCTTGCCAAGCTCATTCGCTGATAACACCTCTTTTGAATGTAGCAGCCCCGGAACGCCACTCCGGCGCTGAAGCGGGTAACGGCCGCGTGCTATCTTATTTCCGGGTGTTTACACGACATCATCGCAAGGTGCGGGTACTGTTCGGCCTGAGCGATGTAGTGCTGACCGCGCTGGCGTTCGAAGCTGCCTACCAGACGCGCTATTGGGTGCGGATACCGGGCCCGCTCGGCGACTGGCTGACACTCCATGAGGTCTTCTTCATCGCCGTACCGGTTAAGGCGCTGCTGCTCGGCTTCAGCCTGCTGGTGTGGCTACTGCTCGGCACCTGGATCCAGGTGTACGACCGGCTGGATTCGGCTCATCCACGAACGATCCTGCGCGACACGTTCCGCCAGTGCGGAGCCGGCATCGCCGCGGTGGTCATCTTTCAATACGCCCTACGTCTCGACTTGAGCCGGAGCTTTCTGCTACTGTTCGCCCTCTACAGTTGGACGCTGATGTGCCTGTTCCGGCTGAACGCCGGCAGCGTGGTGGGACTCATCCGCCGCGAGTTTGGCGCGCCGCACTTTGTGATGGTGGTGGGCGTTAACGAGCGTGCGATGAAACTAGGCGCTGCGCTTGAGCAATCTGCCCGCTACGGCATCCGGCTGGATGGCTTTCTGGCCGGCGGGGGGGCCCCGCCAAAGGTCGAACTGAGCCGGGAATATCCGGTTTACCCGATCGATGATCTCGGCCGGCTGCTGCGACGCCGGGTGATTGACGAAGTGATTTTCGCCGTGGACAGTACCGAGCTTGCCTCCTTTGAAGAGGTGTTTTTGCTCTGTGATGACGAGGGCGTGCGCACCCGTGTGGCAGTCGACTTCTTTCCGCACGTCAACAGCGACGTGTACCTGGACAGGTTGAATACCATCCCGCTACTCACCTTTTCCGCCGCCCCGCACGATGATCTGCTGCTGTTCGTTAAACGAGTGGCCGACGTGGTGCTGGCCGCCGCCGTGCTGCTGTTGGCGTGGCCGGTCCTGTTGCTGGCGGCGCTGGCCATCCGGCTGACCTCGCCCGGTCCGGCTATCTTCCGCCAGGAGCGTTGCGGGTTGAACGGGCGGCGCTTCGTGGTGTACAAATTCCGGTCGATGTGCCATAACGCCGAGCAATTGAAGGAAGCGCTCGAACACCTGAACCGTAAGACCACCGCTTTCAAAATCCCCAACGATCCCCGCCTCACGCCGCTGGGCCGCGTCATGCGCAAGTTCTCCATCGACGAACTGCCGCAGTTGTGGAACGTGCTGAAGGGCGACATGTCGCTGGTTGGTCCACGGCCGGCGGTTCCCGGCGAGGTGGAAAAGTACCAGCGATGGCAGCGGCGGCGCCTCCGCATGCGCCCAGGGTTGACCTGCCTGTGGGCGCTGGCCGGCCGCGATGCGCTGGACTTTGAAACCTGGATGAAGATGGACATGCAGTACATCGATTCCTGGTCCTTATCGCTCGATTGGAAGATACTGTTACGCACGATCCCACGCGTTATCTCGGGGAAAGGAGCTCATTGATGCATCTCGTTCCTACTAAAGAGGAAGTCGTCGATCTTCTGAAACAGACCGGCGCTTTGCGCAGTGGCCATTTCGAATACCCCAACGGCCTCCACGCCACTGAATATCTGCAGGTGGCGCTGGCCATGCGCTATTACCAGCATGCTAAAACGCTCAGCGTCGCCCTGAGCCGGCTGGTGCGCGCCCACCCCGAGATTGCAGCCCTGATTCCAGAACTTTCGATTGTCGCGCCGGCCACCGGCGGGCTGCCGGTAGCCTATGGCGTTTGTGAATCCTTGCGGGCGCGCCAGGTGTATTGGGCCGAGAGCGAAAACGAACACTCGCCGCTGCGCTTCCGCCAGTATCTGCAACAGCGCCCCGGCGAGAAGGTACTGCTGGTGGACGATATCCTGCGTACCGGCCGCAAGCTCACCCAGCTTAGAGACCTGGTGGTGGCCAATGGCGCCGAAGTAGTCGGTATCGCCGTGGTGATCTACCAGCCGGCGCCCAAAGCGCCGGATTTCTCGCCATTGCCGCTTCTTTATCTCGCCAAGCTGGATGGAGGCTACTCGAGTGATGCCGCTTCCTGCGACCTGTGCAAGGCTGGCCAGCCGTTTGAACGCGTCTGGGTCTAGCCGGACAGGACGCTGAAACGCCGGCGGACATCGTCTCGGACCCGCGTGCTGCTGGTAGTATGATGACCCTTCCTCTAGGAAGAGACGCGATGTTCGGCACCCGCCGGATTCCTTCCCACTCCCAGGGCCGCGGCTCGCCGCGGTCGCGCCGGATGGATCCCGTGCTGCTATCGGGCCAGAACCTCGAAGGGTTCCATCAACCCGTAGGCTTCCAGGTCATAATCGGCTCCGGGCGGTGTCTGAGCCGGAGCTTTGCTGAAGCTGTGTGGCCCGGTGAGGCCACGGTTGATCGGTGGATGATGCGGGCCGAGAAGGTTCTTGAGCGACCCGTATACCACGACCTCGATCCGGTTGTTGCCCTGGCGTAGATATTTCCCGATGGCGATCTCATAGGGCTGCCAGCCGATGATGCCGGCGCTGGTTCCGTTCACGAACACCTCGGCCACGGTGCCGTGCCATCGCCCCATCCGGACCTTGGCCGCTTGGGGCGTTTCCTGAAACCGGTAATCCCGGGAATAGGCCATCTGCCAGGAGTAGAATGGCAGCCCCATCTGTTTCCAGGGGCCCAACTCCGGCCGGGTGGATTGTGTCAAACGCCAGCCCTTGGCTTGCGCCTCCAGGTTGAAATTGCCGGTGATGTAAATGGGCTCCAACTCGGCATGAACCGACATCGGCGAGGCCACCAGACGGATCGAGTTGTCTCCACGGACGATGTGCGCGCCGATGTTGTACACGCCGAATGCGCGGTCCAGCCACCATTGATTGGCAAGGTGTTCCACCGGCTGGCCGTTCACGCTCACCTTCCACAGGGCTGGCCGCTCAACGACGGCTTTCAGCCCCGCGCGGACAGCATCCGGGTTATCGACGTCAAAGTGGTAGGTTGCCTCAAAACCGGAACCTGGCGGAAAGTGGTTACGATCTACAATCGCGGTCTTGTATTGGACCGAGGTGCTCCAGGGATTGCCGTCGAAGCCGAAGTGCCGGAAAACCTTGTCCGCGGCCACGAAGAAATAGAGATCCTTGTCCAGTTTGCCGTCCAGTTTCAGGTCGCAGTAATCGATGGTCAGCGCATTTGGCTCCATTCGCCGCACCGCCAGCGGCCCGGAAGAAGGGATTACGGTGTCAGGCTGTGGCGGAGCACCGGGTGCCACCGGCTTTCCCTGCCGGGAAGCCAACAGCAGCAGGCTGCCGCCTGGTGCAAGGTCGAACTCGATCTCTTCGCCGGCGCCATTCGTGCGGGCCGGATAGGCGGCCCGTGTCCCGCTGGTGGGGTCGAGCCGCGTGATGGCGCCGGCCTCGATGGTGAAGCTTCCTTTTGCCGCATGTTCCAGGCTGGAGTTGGCCAGAAAGACCAGTTGGCCATCGGTTAACTGCCGGCGTTGATGGAACAGCTTGCCTCCGGTTGCGCGATTCCAGTTCATCCGGAACCCGGGTGAAGCGAGCAGCCGGACCGCTTCCGAATCCCCCGGCGAAGCGGCGCGGGTCCACTGGCCGGGGTAGCGGCGGGCCAGTTTCTCAATCCGGTCGTTCACTGCGCAATCCACCCGTCCCGGCGGATCAATGAACGACAGCACCTTTCCGCCACCGGCTAGAAACGGCTCAAGCAGCGCCACGGTGGAAGTATCCAGCGACTCAGTGCCGGGGCCGAGAACGACCAGGTCATAGCGCCGCTTGCCGACCACCAGGTGCGCCCCCTCCGCCCTGCCGTGATGCTTGATAATGTTTTCCGAGCCCAGGTCATACTCCACCTGGCGCGCTTCCAGTTCGTTCAACAGCGTCTGGAATGAATCTCCCAATGCGTCCAGCCGCGGGTCCTTCCCGCCACGGGAGGCGTACATCCAAGCCGAGGTGGTCGGCTCCAGGATCAGCGTGTGGTTCACCTGTTCGCCGGTGGCGAGAGCCATGCTCAGCCGGGCGAAATGCTCCGCCAGCACGCCGTAGTGATTCCACCACGGCTCGTGATAGCTGAACGATTGCGGGTAGTCGTGCTTACGCGCGCCCACGATGGTGTCGAAGGCCAGGTGTTGGTTCATGAAGTTGACGCCCGTCACGTACTCCCACTCGCCCAGGCGTTTCATATCCTCAAAGCGCAGTTCCCAGCCCCCGCCGCCGTAGGTTTCGCTCAGGGTCCGGCGGCGCCCCATCTGGCTGGCCACGCTCGCCAGTTCGCGCACCGAGCGGACATTGCCGAACTGCGCATGCACGCCCTCGGCGAACTGATTGAAGAGCATGTCGATGCCTGGCACCTGGTGCCAGGCGTACATGGCCATGTTGTCCGGACCGTCAGCCGGGCTGGGCCATCCATGCTCCCAATAGTGGCCGGTCCAGGAGAACCCCTTCTTTTCGGCGTAGGCGTGCCAGGGCTTCGACCAGCGGTCGATGAACAGATCGAGCAGCACGGAGTAGTAATCATGACGAACCTTGCGCCAGTCCCCGGCCGGCTCGAAAAGCGATGGCAGATTGAGCTTCAGGTCGTACCCCCAGCGGCGGCTGAATTGCTCGAAAAGATCGGGTGTCCAGCGCATCGAGCCGGCCCGCGGGGCGTTAATGTTCGGCTCGTCGGTAAAGACTCCAGGCACACGACGGCCCAGTTCGCGCCCCAATGTTCGCTCGTAAGGGGTCATCGTAACGTCAATGAACTTTTCGGTGACACCAGGGTGGATCAGATCGACGTAGGACCAGCCTCCGAACCATGGACCCTTGGGGTAGAAAGCAAGCTCATAGCAATAGTAGTCGCCGGGCTTGCCGGTCTCTCCGCCGGCGGTGGCGGTGACATCGCGGAAGCCGCCTGCCTCCTGTTTGAGAATCACCTTGTATTTGGAGGCGTCTCCGGGCGTCAGTTGGTTCACCCGATGCGGCACCAGCCCTACACCCTGGTTGTAGGATTCCGGCATCCGGGCCGGCACGTTGCCGCCGGCGAACCCGCTGGGGTAGGAGTTTTCGTCGTAGAGCCAGACCTCCATGCCGAGTTTGGCTGCTTCATCGGCGGTGTAGCGCACCAGGGAAAGCCATTCCTCGGACAGATACGCCGTGATCAACCCGGGGCGCGGATGAATGAAGACGCTGCGGATGTTCTGGCTGTGGCAGGCGGTGAGAAACCGGTCGATATCGGCCCGGTTCATCTTGCCGTTCCAGACGAAAAACGGTGACGTGCTGTACTCCACCGGCGGCTTGGCGAAAAGCTCGGTGAGGCGCGCTCCGGAATCGATCACCGGGTGCCAGGCACTGCTGGTTTCGGCAGAGACCAGCGCCGGGACAGCGGCCAATAACACGACGCACTGCAACTTGAGCGAGAGCAGGTTACGAGACAAGGATCCTCCGCGGGCGGCTAGTTTTCACGCCACCAGACCATTCTGGCACCGATCATCAAGCCGGAGGGGGTCTTGCTTCACGGCCCGATCGGACGTAACCCGGCGGCGTTGGGATCCATCTCATTTAATTGAAGGGAAGTAAATGGGTGTTCTGGCGGCTGGCTTGCCGGGCGAGACCCGATCCGTAGATTTAGGCGCTGACCGCGTGCCCGGACACACGCGGACGTTTCGAAAGGGAGCCTTGCTGTGGGTCCGGAACCAGCCATCGGGCAGTGTATTCCTGGTGAAGCGTGGCGAGGTCGAGATCCTGGTGCCTGGCCACAAATCACGAGACACCGTCATTCAGGTGGTAAAACCCGGCGAGATTTGCGGCCTGGCCAGCTTCAATCGCAAGCGGATTTCCCCTACCACGGGCCGCGCCCTGGTCCAGACCGAGGTGCTGGAGATCGCGATAGAAGACTTTCTGGCTCTTCTGGCACGCTCCCCCCGGATGGCGCGGTCCGTCATCGTCAGCGCCTGTGAGCGCCTTGCTTTTGCCGAGGAGCGTATTCACATTCTGGCGCAACGTGGCGCGGAGGACCGCATTGTCGCCCTGTTGTTGCAACTGGCCCGGCGCCGCGGCCATCCTTCGCTGGCGCAGCCCGATTTCGTGCGCCTCGCGGTCACGCACGCTGAACTCGCGCGGCTCGCGGGAATGAACCGCGCTCACGTCTCGGTGGTTCTCAACCGCCTGCGTGTGAAGGACCTGATTCGCTACGGCCGCGGTAATCCGCCCCAGGTCAATATGCCCGCCCTGCTGAAACACGCCGAGCCACAGTCCGGCCAGATTCCCGCCTGACGGGCGCAGGCCAGCGTCACGTTCGTTCCACCATTTCCTTTGCAATTTGCAGTCTTTCTATAGTATCTTGATAGAGATTGTACACTTATACTCTTGATGAGCTGGAAGCGCTGGATGCCGCCAACGTGTTGAAGTGGGCCATCCGGGTGTACGGCTCACGATTCGCCATCATCACTGCGTTTCAGGATGAGGGGATGGCCATTATCGACATGGCCACCCGCATGGACCGCAGCGTACGCGTGGTGACCATCGACACGGGCCGATTGCCCGCCGGGACGTTGGAGATGATCGAACGGGTCCAGTCGTGGTATGGAATCCGGATTGAAGTACTCCGGCCCGATCCTGACGAGGTAGCGGGGATGGTTCTCCGGCACGGACCGAATCTGTTTCGAGATTCGGTCTCGCAGCGCCGCCTGTGCTGCGAGATTCGCAAAGTCAGGCCGCTCGCACGAGCCTTGGAGGGGTTGGACGCCTGGGCCTCCGGCCTGCGCCGCACGCAGGGGATCGAGCGCGCCGCGGCGCCGCGCGTGGACACTTCCTCACCCCGGCTGAAGCTGAACCCGCTCGCCGACTGGACGGACGGGCAACTTACCGAATACCTAACCCGGCACCGTGTACCCCGGCATCCGTTATATGCCGCGGGTTACGCGAGTATTGGCTGCGAGCCCTGCACCCGCCCGGCGGGCTCTGGACGGGAAGGGCGCTGGTGGTGGGAACAAGGCGCGGCGAAGGAATGTGGCCTGCACTTCATGCCGGATGGCGGAGCGCGGCGCGAACTGGATATTCTGCTCGAAGAGATTCTTCATGCACAAAGGATTCACACTGTGGATAACGGGAATGTCGGGGTCCGGCAAGAGCACCCTTGCCGGGATTCTGCTGGATCGCTTCCGTAAAGCCGGAGCCAAGGTTGAACTGCTCGATGGTGATATCGTCCGGACGCGCCTCTCCAAGGGACTGGGCTTCAGCAAGCCGGATCGCGATGAGAACATCAGCCGGATCGGATTTGTGTGCGAGTTGCTGTCGCGAAACGGCGTAATCGCGCTGGTGGCCGCTATCTCGCCATATCGCGAGGCTCGCCAGCAGGTACGCGAGCGTGTCGAAAACTTTGTTGAGGTATACTGCCAGGCTCCCTTGGAAGTACTTTGCGGCCGTGACGTCAAAGGCCTCTACAAGAAGGCGCTATCGGGTGAGATCCGGAACTTCACCGGCGTGTCGGACCCCTACGAGCCGCCGCTCGATGCCGAGGTCACCATCGATTCCTCGACCTGCACCCCCGAGCAGGCGGCCGGTAACGTCTGGGCTAAGCTGAAGGACTTGGGGTTGATTTGCTTTGATTGACCTTCATAGCCACACGACCGAGTCCGACGGCACCGTCAGTCCCGCCGATCTGGTTGAATCGGCCCTCCGGGCACGCCTTGAAGCGTTGGGAATTACCGACCACGACACATTGGCCGGTTATGACCAGGCGCAACCGCTGGCGGAAGCCCGCGGCCTGGAGTTGATCTGCGGGATCGAACTGAGCACGAAGGCCGCTTTTGACGGCCGTCCGGGACGGGCCAGTGTCCATCTGTTGGGCTACTTTCCCGACTCCGGACCCGCGCCGGAGTTCCGCTCCTGGTTGCTGGAGTTGCAGGAATCGCGGCGGGACCGAAACGTCCGGCTGGCGATGCGGCTCCGCGAACTGGGGATCGAGATCCAACTGGAGGAGGTATCGGCGCTGGGACACAACCTCACCGGCCGCCCGCACTTCGCCCGGCACCTGCTGGCAAAAGGCTATGTGAAGACGATCCAGGAGGCCTTCGACCGGTATTTGGATGAATCCGCGCCCGGCTATGTAGAGCGAATGGAGCCGGGCTTTGCGGAGGCCGCCGGACGCATCCGGCAAGCCGGCGGGATCAGTTCCCTGGCGCATCCGGTACGCCTGGCCGGCCGGGATCCGGTACTTGAACCCCGCCTGATCCGGATTTTGGTCGAAATGGGGCTTGCCGGTATCGAGGTCTATCACTCCGACCATTCTCCTGAAGACGCAGCCCGCTATCTCGGCTACGCCCGGGAATACGGCCTGGTGGTAACCGGCGGCTCCGATTTTCACGGCGAGGTCAAGCCGGAAACGTTTCTTGGCACGGGCCGGCGAGGCAACCTGAGGGTTCCCCGCGGTGTGCTCGATGAGCTACGCGCCGCCCTGTGCCACGTGCGCAGATGACCCGGCGACCGTAAGGGCGGCGTTGGTCCGGACCGGTTCGGCCCGCAGCCATGCAAACGCCTGAACGCGGCCGGTGACCGGCGAGATGACCGCAGAAGCGACCTCCCCGACCTCTTTCTCCCCGGCCAGCACTGCCGCGCCCTCATCGGGCAGGCTGGGCGAATCGATCTCCAGGTGGCACAACAGCCAGTTTGTGTGTCCCCGTGCGCGTAGCCGCTCAACGATCTCCTGGCCAAGGTAGCAGCCCTTGTTGAAATGCACGGCATGCATTCGCTGCGTTTCCTGGGGCAGATGTTCGGCGTTGAACTCGTCGCCATAGCGCGGCACGCCGTTTTCCAACCGCACGGCGCGGGCATCTTCCGCCGTCGCCGCTACCAGTCCCAGCCGCGCGATGAGTGCGTCCTTTTCCCGGCGTGGAAGATAAACCCGGAAGCCGGGTTGTCCGGTGGAGGAGATCTTCGCCACCATTCGGTCTTCCCATTGGTTCCAGGCGAAGTCTTCGGCCGGAAGCGTAGCGCCGGCGTCCTCCAGCGCCGCGGCGGCCTGTGGGCCTTCCACGCCCAGCACCGCCGTCTCCGGTGTTTCATCCGTCAACGTGACCGCATCGGCGATGATGTATTTCTTGATGTGGCGGAACAGCGGCTCGGCGGTCTCAGGCTCGGTGTCGAGCAGCAGCGCATCCTCGCCGCAGAGAATGAAAGCATCGGCCTGAATGCGGCCCTGCACCGAGAGAAAGAACGCATACAGCCCGTGGCCCCGTTCAAGCTGTTTGATGTGATTGCTGCTCAGGTTGTGCAACAGCCGGACGCGATCCTTTCCAGTGGCGCGCAGCCAGCCACGGCCCGTGAGATCGATTAGGGCGGCGCCTTCTCGAAGCGCCTTGTATCCGTCGGTTGGCATTCGTTCAGCTCCTCCGGTCACTGTCCGCTCGATGGCGCAAGCCGCCGGTAGCGCCGTTCCGTTTGCGCCCGGCCTCCGAATCGGGAATCAATAGCGGGAATTCGCCCAGAATTAAGTCCATGTATCCAGTTTACAATCGACTTATGATTCACGAGATTTTGCCCGTGGGCGTGCTCGGTTGCAACTGCTCGATTTTTGGTGTCCAGCACGGCGGCGAGGCGATCGTGATCGATCCCGGCGACGACATTCGGGAGATTGCCGGCATCCTCGAACGCCACGAATTGAGAGTGACGGCCATCGTCATCACCCATGCCCACATCGATCACATCGGCGGGGCCCACCGGCTAAAGACACTGACCGGCGCGCCGGTCTACATGAATCAGAACGACCAGGAACTGTACGACCATTTGGATATGCAGGCGGCCTGGCTCGGGGTGCGCGCTCCGGAGCGGACGCCAATTGACCAGGACATCCAAGACGGCGACCGGCTGAGGCTCGGCAGTGCCGATTTTGAGATGCGGCATACCCCTGGCCACACCCAGGGCAGCATCAGCATCTACATTCCGGCGGAGGAGAAACTGGTGGCCGGTGATACTCTCTTTGCCGGATCCATCGGCCGCACGGATCTGCCAGGCGGCAACGGCCGGCAGATCATCGTGTCCATCAAGGAAAAGCTGCTGGTGCTGCCCGATGAGACCGTGGTGGTCCCCGGTCACGGCCCTGGTACCACCATCGGCGCCGAGCGGGAGCGGAATCCCTTCCTTCAGGGCCTGTAGAAGACCGGCCGGCCGCCAGGTCTCAGCGTTTGAAGAACCAAAGCCAGAAGTCCTGTGTTCCCTCGCCGTGGTGGTGGCGCAGTTCAAAGCCGTGCCGCTCCGCAATGGTGTGCATCTCCGCGGCCGTAAAGCAGGCGCCCAGCCAGGTGTCGGCCACTTCGGCCCCGGCGGCCGGGTAGCCCTGAACCTGGAACTTGAACAGGCGGCCGGACTTCAGCAAGCGGCCGGTATCGCGGATGTAGTTCTCCACCACCTCTTTCGCCGGAATGTGCTGGAACACGATGTAGGAGAAAGCGAAATCGAAGGCTGCGGGCGGCACCACCGAGAGGTCCAGTCCGCTAGTCTGATGCAGGAAGACGTTGTCGCAGCCTGCCAGGTGATTTCGCGCCCGCCGCAGCATCTCCCCGCTGATATCCACTCCGTGCACCTCGCCGAACATTCGCGCCAGTGCCCTGGTTATCCGGCCGGCCCCACAGCCAATTTCGAGCACTCGCATGCAAGCGGGGTCGTCCCCCTGGCAAATGTTGGCCAGATCGGTGCTGATCTGCTCTCTGACATTGGCTTCACCGCTGGCAAAGTACTCGTCAAGACTCCATTCCTTCTCGGCTGTGTTGGTGTAGTGGAGTGCGTTTTCAGCGGCCCGGACGTCCCATTCGGAACGCATTTTCGCCGAAAGTTCATCGTTCGGCATCAACTGGATGCGCAGGTCGTTGCGTTCGCGTTCGAGTTCGGTGGCGCGCGCGACGCACGCAGCCAACTCCCGGTCAATCCGCTGGCAGTGAGCCTTCAATTGGTCGCGCTCCGCCTCCAACGCGTCGCGCGCGGCGATCAGTTCGCTGATTAGGCGCGCCTGCTCGGCCTCACGGCGCTGACGTTGCTCCCGTTCGGCCGTAAGATCGCGCGCCGCGCCGGTCACGTCCGCTTCCAACCAGCCGGCCAGCCGGCGTACACACCCATGGATCCGCTGCTTGAGCACTCCTTCGAGTGTATCGTGTGATCCGCTCTCCACCCACTACCCGCCGCGCCCGGCCGGTTCCGTCTTATAGTGGAATAGCAATGAAAGCTCTTGTATTGTTGCTCGGCTGCACATCGATTATGTTTGCTGATGGTCCCGGTCTTATCTCAAGCCCCTTCGTCAAATCGGATTTCCCACTCACTGCGAATCCGTCCGCGCGCCACTGGAAGAGCGTCAAACCCGTCTACATGGCCAACGGTCCGACCGGAGAGGCGGTAGCCAATCATGAGACCGCCATCCGTTCGCTCTGGAGCGAGCAGGCGATCTATTTCCTGTTCACCTGCCCGTACGAGCAGTTGCACCTCAGGCCCAACCCTTCCACCACCAGTGAGACGAACAATCTGTGGGACTGGGACGTAGCCGAGGTATTTATTGGCAGCGACTTTGACAATATCAACCACTATTACGAGTTCGAAGTCTCACCGCAGGGTGAATGGGTGGATCTTGACATTCACCATGACGCGCCGCATCCGGCGGACGGCTGGACATGGCAGTCGGGCTTCGAGTCCAAGGCGCGGCTGGATACCGCCAAGAAGATCTTCTGGGTCGAGATGAAGATCCCTTTTTCGGCTATCGACAAACGTCCGCCGGCGAATTACCGGGAGTTTCGCATTAATTTTTACCGCTGCCAGGGCGCCGATCCGAATCGCAAATACCTTGCCTGGCAACCCACGGGGAAGGTGAACTTCCATGTGCCGGAAGCGTTCGGGCGGCTGGTCCTGAGGAAATAGCATGGCCGCCGAAGGATCGCTGCGCATTTCCCAGGTCGGCCTGCGGGGTGTCGTTGGCAGCGGTATGACTGCCGCCCACGTGCTCGACTTCGCTTCCGCTTTCGGTACTCTGCTGGCGGCTCCAGGCCCGGTCGTGATCGGCCGCGACCCGCGGGCCAGCGGCGTGATGATCCGCGAGGGTGTCGTCTCCGCGCTGATGGCCTGCGGCCGCGACGTCATCGACCTGGGTGTTGTCTCCACACCGGTGATCCAACATGCGATTCGGCGCCAGGATGCCGCCGGCGGGGTCTCCATCGGGGCCAGCCACAACCGGGCCGAATGGAACGCCCTGAAGTTCTTCGGCGCCGGCGGGACCTACCTCTCCTCGGCCGAGGCCAGCGAGTTGCTCGACATTTACCACCTGCGCCGTTTCGATTTCGCAGAATGGCAACAGATCGGCCGGTTGCGCTACCAGAAGGACGCCCTGGATCTTTACCTGGACGAATTGAGCGAAGTCTACGACATCAGTTCTCTAAGCGGCCTCAAGATTCTGGTGGATTGCTGTAATGGAACGTCATCGCTCATCCTCCAGCGTCTCAAAGAACGCTTCGGGCTCGATGTCATCCTCATCAATCAGAAGATCGAGGGTGTCGCCTTTGCGCACGAGCCCAACACGACCATGGCGACGATCGGTCTTCAATTGGCGCCGCTGGTCCGGCCCGTGGGCGCCGATGCCGGATTCCTGTTCGATGTCGATTCGGACCGCGTAGCCTTCGCTACCGAGCAGGGAGAAGCGGTTTCCGAAGAGATGGTGCTGCCGTTGCTCGCCGACTATTTTCTGCCCAAAGGGCCGGGCAAAATCGTCATTACGAATCTGTCCACAACGGCGCTGGTGGACGAAGTGGCCCGGCGCGCGAATGGCCGCGTGGTGCGTGTGCCCGTGGGCCGCCAGGCGGCCATTGATGCACTGGCCGGATACCGTCCCGAGCAGATCGCCATTGCCGGTGAAGGCACTGGCGCGGTGATGCTGCCGCAATTCCGCTTCGTGTACGACGGCATCGCCGCCATGCTGGCCGTACTCTCCATGATGGTGGAGCAGGACCGTAAACTTTCAGACATTGTCTATAGCTACCCGCGTTACTCGATTCTGAAAGGCCAGGTGCCGCTGGTGAGCCCGCAGATTCCTCTGCTGATGATGGCGCTCCAGGAGCGCTATGCCGGTACCGCTGCCGGCGTCAACGTGTCCGATGGCCTGCGCGTGGATTGGCCGGATCGCTGGTTCCACGTCCGCGTAAGCCAGACCGAACCGGTGGTGCGCGTGATCGCCGAACAGAGGGGCGATCCGCCCCAGGCTTTATTCGACAGCTTGATGGAGGCTGTCAGGGATTTTAGTTAGAACATGCCCCAGCGCGAACATCTGTTGAAAATCGGCGTATCCGGCATCCGCGGCGTGGTCGGCCCTTTTCTCACACCGGCATTGGCGTGCGGCTTCGCCCAGGCCTTCGGAACGTACGTTGGAGCGGGGCGCGTCATCGTCGGACGCGACACCCGGTCGAGCGGCGAGATGTTGCAACACGCCGTCACCTGCGGCCTGCTGGCCGCCGGTTGTGAAGTGGTGGACGCCGGCGTGCTGCCTACGCCCACCATCCAGATCCAGGCCGGCGCCACTGGCGCGCGGGGCGGTATCGCAATCACCGCGTCGCACAACCCGCCCGAGTATAACGCCCTGAAGCTGTTCA
Source organism: Bryobacterales bacterium (assembly GCA_020854055.1). Classification (GTDB taxonomy): domain Bacteria; phylum Acidobacteriota; class Terriglobia; order Bryobacterales; family Bryobacteraceae; genus JADZGD01. The sequence goes on from JADZGD010000013.1 coordinate 44,200, forward strand.
ACCGCGAGGGTCTGTTCTTCAACAACTACGAACGCAGCGAGTTGATCGACCTCTACCACCAAAGCGCGTTCACCCAAGCCACCAACGACGAAATCCGAAGCTGCCGCCAGGACTACGAATCCGGTCCAAAGCTGCACATCGAGCGGGTACTCCAGCACGTGGACGCCGATCGCATCCGTGCCCGCCGTTTCCGCGTGGCGCTCGACGCGGTGAACGGAGCGGCATCGGTGCTCTCGCCACGCTTTCTCTCCGAAGTCCTCGGCGTGGAACTGCATGCCATCTCGATCGACCCCACCAAGCCCTTCCCGCGCGTGGCCGAACCGCGGCCGGACACGCTTGGCGATCTTCAGAAACTGGTTCGCGATACCCGGTCCGAGGTCGGCTTTGCCCACGATCCCGATGGCGACCGGCTGGCCGTGGTCGATGAAAATGGGGCTGTACTGGACAACGACGACGTGCTGGCGCTGGCCGTGGACGCCGCCTTGTTGCGGTTGCCCGGCGATGTGGTCGTCAATCTGACCACATCCTCGGTCGTGGATGACATCGCCCTCCGCCATGGGCGCCGTGTGTTCCGGACACCGGTGGGAGAGGCCAACGTGGTGGAGACCATGCGTGCCGTAAAGGCCGCCATCGGCGGTGAAGGCTCCAATGGCGGCATCATTTTCCCGGCCGTCCACCTGTGCCGCGACAGCTACACCGGCATGGCCTTCCTGCTCGACCGCATGGCGGCCACCGGCCAGACGATCTCGCAACTGGCCGCCGCGCTCCCGCGCTACCACCGCAGGATGGGCAAGGTGGCGTACGAACACGGGCGGCTGGGCTCGCTGATGCAGGCGCTCGAGGAGGAGTTTCCCGGCGTTCGCACCGACCGTTCCGATGGGCTCAAGCTCATTTGGCCCGATGGCTGGATCCATGTGCGTTCTTCCAATACCGAGCCGCTGCTCCGCATCGCCGCCGAGGCTCGCACCGTCGAGCGATCCGAGCAACTGTACAATTCCGTCCTGTCTCTGTTCGGCGGACCGGCCTGAATCCGGCGGTAACCGGGCATTGCGGATGGTTATAATGGGCTTGAAACTCTGAATTGAAGCTCAGGAGAATTGATGGCAAAGCGCATTGGTATCCTCACCGGCGGCGGCGACGTCCCGGGTTTGAATTCCGTGATTAAGGGCGTCGTATATCGCGGTAGTGAGATCGGCTGTGAAGTGGTAGGTATCCGCAAAGGCTGGGAAGGGCTGACGAACCTGAATCTTGACGATGCGGATTCGCGCGCAAAATACATCCTTCCGCTGTCGCGCGAAAACACCCGCACGATTGACCGCACCGGCGGCACGTTCCTTCATAGCAGCCGGACGAATCCACAGAAGATGAAGTCGGTGCCCGAGCACTTGAAGGACAAGGACTTTCCCGCCAGCGAAAAGACCAAGGACGGAGTAACTTCCACCGTCTACGACATCACCAGCGAAGTGCTGAAGAACTTAGAGACGCTGCAGATCGATTGCCTGGTAGCCATCGGTGGCGATGATACCCTTAGTTACGCCGCCCGCCTGCACCGCGAGAACATCAAAGTCGTGGCCATCCCCAAGACGATGGACAACGACGTCCGCAATACCGAATATTGCATCGGCTTTTCCACCGCGATTACCCGCGCCATGAGCGCGATCCAGCGCCAGCGCTCCACCGTCGGCTCGCACGAGCGGATCGGCATTTTTCGCGTGTTCGGGCGCGACGCGGGTTACACGGCTCTCTACACCGCCTATGTGACCAGCATCCGCTGCGCTATCCCGGAGTATAAGTTCCAGCTCGAAAAGATGATCGACCTGCTGGTTGCCGACAAACGGAACAATCCCAGTAACTACTCCCTGGTCATCCTCTCGGAAGGCGCCGAGTGGGAGGGGTACAAGGTGCGCGAATACGGCGAAGCCGACGCGTTTGGACATCGCAAGAAGGCCAACGTCGGCGAAGACCTGAGCGACGAGATCAAGAAGCGCACCAAAGAGGAGACCATCATCAGCGACTTGACCTACGAACTGCGTTCCGGCGAAGCCGACTTCGTTGACAAGATGGTAGCCACCACGTTTGCCAACATGGCAATGGACGCCATCGTCGAGAATCGCAGCGGGTTGATGACCGCCATCGAAAACGGCCGCTACGCCATGATGGAAATTCCCGATCCCAAGCTGGGTCCACGCCGCGTTGACGTTGAGACGATGTACAACACCGGGCGCTACCGTCCGAACTACTCCAACAAGACAGGGCTGCCCATCTTTCTCACTCACGCGTGAGCTGGTTCCGGCGTCCCGTCAAACCGAAATCCCCGAAACTGGATGCGGATCTGCTCCGGCGGATCCGCTCCGAGTTCGACCGTTCCTCCGCCGATGAGGAACATTTTCCCTCTTCCATCGATCCGCGCATCTATCACGTCCGGCTGATCCTCGACCACCTGGGCGATCTCAACGGCCGCCGCGTGGGCGATATCGGCTGCGGCAAGGGCCGCTTTGCCCGTGTGCTGGCCGGCCACAACCCCGGCGCGTGGATCGTGGGCATCGATCTCAGCGCGGCTATGCTTGGTTGGGTGAAACCGCCGCTAGCGGCCTGCATGGCCACCATGACGGCCCTGCCGTTGGCCGGCGGCAGCCTGGATGCGGTGTATGCCACCGAGTCACTGGAACATGCCGTGGAAATCGACGCCGCCGTCTCGGAGATGTGCCGGGTGCTCAAACCTGGTGGCAGGCTGGTGATCATCGATAAGAACGTGGGACACTGGGGCCGCTTTCGCACGCCGGACTGGGAGAAGTGGTTCCGCCGGGAGGAATTAGAGGAGCTTTTGCGGCGCCATTGCCGCACCGTCCGCAGCCGCTACATCTCCTACTGGGAAGACGTGGAGCCGGACGGCCTGTTTCTGGCCTGGATGGCGGAGAAGTAAGCCGGGCTCCCCTCTCATGCAACAGCACGCCAGCTCCGGGAAACACGCCTTTCTGGTCGCGGCGGGCATTCTGCTCAGCCGGCTCGCCGGATTGGTGCGAGTGCGTGTGTTCTCCTATTATTTCGGCTTGAGTTCGGATGCGGCCGACGCGTTCAATCAGGCTTTCCGAATTCCTAATTTTCTGCAGAACCTGTTTGGTGAAGGCGTGCTCTCGGCATCCTTCATCCCCGTCTACGCCGGGCTTCGCGCAAATCAATCCAGCGAGGAGGCCCGCCGGGTGGCCGGCGCCATCTTCGCGATTCTCGCCCTGCTTACCTCGGCCCTGGTCCTGCTCGGGGTGCTGGCCACGCCGCTGTTGATCGACCTGATCGCGCCCGGCTTCAAAGACGGAAAGCGGGAGTTGACCATCCGCCTGGTCCGCATTCTCTTCCCTGGAGCCGGATTGCTGGTGCTTTCGGCCTGGTGCCTGGGCGTACTGAACAGCCATCGAAAATTTTTCCTCTCCTACACCGCGCCTGTGCTATGGAACGCCGCGATGATCGGCGGCCTGGTAATGGGACCACACGGCGAACGCGCCCGGCTGGCCGTGGCGCTGGCCTGGGCTTCGGTCGCCGGTTCGCTACTCCAGTTCGCCATCCAGCTTCCGGCCGTGTTGCGGTTGCTTGACGGACTGCGCCCGGCGATCCACCGCACGTCGCCGGTGCGAGCGGTGGTGGTCAATTTCTTTCCCGTGTTCCTCAGCCGCGGCGTGGTGCAGATCAGCGGCTACGTCGATTCCATTCTGGCCAGCCTGCTGCCCACCGGAGCCGTGACCGGATTGACCAATGCCCAATTGCTCTACCTGCTGCCAGTGAGCCTGTTTGGCATGTCGGTGAGCGCGGCCGAGTTGCCGGCCATGTCCAGCGCCACGGGCAGCCAGGAAGAGATCGCATCCTATCTTCGCGGGCGGCTCAACGGCGGTCTTGAGCGGATTGCATTCTTCATCGTTCCGTCGGCGATGGCGTTCCTCGCGCTCGGCGACGTGGTGGCGGCGGCGTTGCTTCAGACCGGACGCTTCCGCCACGCCGATGCGGTCTATGTTTGGGGCATTCTGGCGGGGTCGGCGGTGGGACTGTTAGCCTCCACCATGGGCCGGCTCTACTCCTCGGCCTACTACGCTTTGCGTGATACCCGCACGCCGCTCAGGTTCGCCGTTATCCGCGTGGCGCTCACTACGGCGTTGGGATGGTTTGCGGCGATCGTGCTGCCGCCGCTGATCGGAATCGGCGCCGTCTGGGGCGTCGCCGGATTGACGGCTTCGGCCGGAATCGCTGGCTGGATCGAATTCACGCTCCTGCGCCGTTCACTCAACCGGCGTATCGGGGCGACGGGCCTTTCGGCCGGTTACCTGGCGCGGCTGTGGTGCTCGGCCATCGCAGCCGGAGTGGTCGCCTGGACGATCAAACTGGCGGTCGGCCCCGCGCATCCCCTGCTGGCCGGCGGGTTGATTCTTATTCCCTTCGGAGGCGTTTATCTGATCGGCGGGTGGCTGCTCGGCATTGAAGAGGTTCGCCTGCTCAGCTCCCGGCTGAGGGTATACGCCGCCCGCCGCCGGCAGTAGACTCCACTCGAAAAATCCGGCCGGATGGTGCTGCCGTTTCAGCTCGCCCGGGTCCTCGGTGTTACGCAGAAGTGTTGCAAAAAGCGGCTCGACTGGCCGGAAGGCGCGTGGACGCGCTCAGGCGCCATCAGCCGGGTAGCGAAACCATGGAACGCCTTGCCAAGCGGTGAATGCTCATCCACCGGGGCCCCATCCCGGATGGCGCGATGAACGCGCTGATAATCATTGGGAAGCGCCGTGTGAATGGTTTGTCCAAGCAGTTGTTCACAATCGGCGGTGGCGAACCGCGCACTACGGTGGAGCCGGTTGAGAATGAATTCCACCCGGCTATCCAGGTCATGGCTGGCCAGGAACCGGTGCTTCTCCCGGGCCAGAAATAATGAGTGCGTCTCCGGCGTGCAAACGATGAAGATCTTCGATGCCGCCGCCAGCGTTTCGATCATCACCTGGGTCAGGTTCGGGACGTCCATGCAGATCACGTCATAACGCCGGCGGGCGTAGCCTAGCAGGTGCCGCATGTGACTCGGTTCCAGGTGGCGGCTGGGGTCGCTGCGGCCGCTCGCGATCAGGTCCAATCGCTGATATCGCGCCACCATCTGCCGCCAGATGTCGCTATCCAACTGATGGGACTGCGCGGCGATATCGAGCAGCGTGTACAGCGGATCCGCGCGAAATAGCAGCCGGCTCAGACCGTTGATAATGTCGCAATCCATCAGGAGTGTCTTCCACTCTCCGGTACGCGAAAGCGCTACCGCCGTATTGGCGGCGACGAGTGAACTTCCCGCCCCGCCCTGCGCCGGAAGGAAGGCGAACACCGACTTTGTTTCCTTGAATAGCGCCGGCGGGCTCTTTTCAACCGCCGACCGCAGGCGGACTAGCGCCTCGGCAGTCGAAGCGGATTGGAACGGCGTAGTCAGCAACTCGCGAACACCGGTGCGCATAAGTTCCAGCAGTTCGTCCGGCGCCGGTTCGCGGCCCAGGGCGAGGACCGGCAACTGTGGGTATGCCGAGTCCAACTGCCGCGCGCACTCCATTGCCTGTCCGAACTGCTTCAGACAGAGCATGACCAGGTTGGGGGCGTGATCACGGAGAAACTCCTCCAGCCTGCCTCCCAAAGGATATTCCTCGGTCGAGCCGGTCACGGCCGCGTGCCCGATCTGTTTGAGAAGGCCCTCCAGCGGGTCTGTGAGTGCGCTGTCATTGCCGATAATTACAGCGCGTAGCATTGAATTCGCCTCCCACCATTAATTGTAGGAATGCGATTGGTGATCCCACAGAGTACCCTGGTCCTCTACGGTACTGGATCGCTGGTTTTGAGACCGACCGGTGGAGCACCCTGCTACCGGTTGTACTTCGGCGTCACACCTCGCAGCCGGTCCCAACTGGCGTCGCATGCGCCGATGATATCGTCGGCCAGCGGCCCCTCCTCCGCCGCGGCGAGATTTTCGTTCAATTGTTCCATTCCCGAGGCGCCCAGTATCACGCAATCGGCCTGGGTGTGGTGAAGTAGCCAGTTTAACGACAAGCTGACCATGCTGCGGCCGGCCCGGCGGGCAATGGCCCGGATGTCTTCCACGGCGTCGAACATCGAATCGTGCCAGTACCGGCGGAGATACATCTCGTTGCGGTCAAACCGGGTCCCGCCGAGTGGCCCGCTCCGCTTCTGCTTGCCCGTCAGCAGTCCGCCGGCAAGGGGATTGTAGACCACCGTGGACACGCCGAAGCGTTTGCACATCGGCAAGTACTCCTGCTCAATACCGCGCGCCAGAAGATTGTACATCGGCTGGGAGACCGTCGCTCGTTTGTACCCGCTTCCGGCGGCCAAAAATAGCATTTCGGTAACCTGCCAGGCGGCATAGTTGGAAACTGCCGGGTAGCGCACTTTGCCTTCCCGCACCAGTTCATCCATTGCGCCCAGGGTCTCCTCGATTGGTACGGCGTAGTCGGGCTGGTGGAGGTAGTACAGGTCCAGATAATCGGTACCCAGCCGGCGCAGGGAACCTTCAATCGCCTTGCGAATCGCCGTCCGGGAAAGGCCGCTGTCATCAGGGCCGTCGCCCATTTTGCCGCGGACTTTACTGGCTAGCACGATGTCTTTCCGGCGGTGCCCCAGTATTTTGCCAAGCAGGGATTCCGAGTGCCCGCCGTTGTAAACATTGGCGGTGTCGAAGAAATTGATGCCCGCCTCGAGACAACGCTCGATCATCGCCCTTGCCGCCGTTTCGCCGGTTTGCCCGCCGAATGTCATCGCTCCGAAACAGAGCCGTGAAACGGTCAGGCCGGTGTGTTCGAACTTGATGGTGTGCATGGCCCGCCAACCGATTGTCGCGCATTTCACCGGTTGCGGGCGCGGCCGCTACTTCTTCATTGCGGCGCGGGCCTCGCCGATAACGGCCAGAAACTGCCGGGCGCGCTCCTCAAAGACTTCGTATTTTCCCTCGGCGATCGTTTTTGCGTCGATCAGCTCGCCCCCCACCGCCACCGCGCAGGCGCCGGCTCTTAGAAATTCGGGAACGGTCTCCAGGTTCACCCCGCCAGTGGGAATCATCTCGATTTGCGGGAAAGGCCCCTTCAGCGCCTTGATGTACTTGGGGCCGCCCACATTGCCGCAGGGAAAAACCTTCACCACGTCCGCGCCAGCCTCCCACGCGGTAAGCACCTCGGTGGGCGTCAGCGCGCCGGGGCAGATGACCTTCGAGTAGCGCCGCGCCATCTCGATGGTGGCCACCTTCAAGCTGGGTGTGACAAAGAACTGAGCCCCGGCCAACATGCAGATTCGCGCCGTCTCCGCATCCAGTACCGTGCCCGCCCCAAGCATGATTTTGTCGCCGAACTGATCGGCCACCTTCTCCAGCGCCTTCACCGCCCCGGGGACCGTCATGGTGATCTCGGCCGCCCGAATGCCACCGCGATAGATGGCCTCAATCGACCGGACGGCGCTTTCGGCGCTGTTGGTCCGCACCACCGGCACGATGCCGATATCGATCATAGAGGACAGGATGGTCTGCTTTGTCATTCCATCTTCGAGTTTAGCAGGAGCAATCGTCCCGCCAGAGTCCGGAAAATGGATTGGCCGCCTTCCCTCAGGCTCTGTCTCGATCAAAAAATCAGCCGCAGCGCCATCTGCATGGTCCGGTTGCCAGCCGCGCCACCCACGCGCCCGAACGAGGCGCTCGACAGCTCGAGTACCGGCACGGTCCAGACCTTATTGTTGAACAGGTCGTAGGCCTCCCAGCGCAACTCCGCCTTCACGCGCTCCTTTATAGTGAAACCCCGCATCACCGTGCTGTTGACACGGACGATTCGCGCCGACCGCGCAGCGCCGTTGAGCCGCGGCGCATTTCCGAATGGGTTCACCGCCGGATTCGGACGCCGGCCGAATGCCGACGCGTCCAGCCACAGATTTCCGATCGGATCGAACGAACCGGTTCCCGCGTTGGGGGTCCGCCAGTTGTTCGACACCACGTCAGGCCGCGGCGGACCCGCGAACAGATAGTTGCTATAAGCATTATCCAGGACGCCCAGCGGGAAGCCGCTCTGCACCGTAGTGTATGAAGAGATCGTCCATTCGCCCAGAAGGTACCGCAGAAAGCCAGTCTCGAATCGGCCGCGCCCCTTGCCGAAAGGAAGGTCATAGCTGAAAGCGAGCTTGTACTGGTGTGGGATATCCAGCGCGCTGTAAGATTTCTCCAGGCTCCGGTTCTGATTATTCTGCGCGGCCGCAAATCCTACCCCGGCGCCGATAGCGGCGCCCGGCAGCTCCATGTCGGCGTCTGTCAGCATCTTGGACCACGTATAACTGGTTAGCATACTCAAACCGTGCGACAGCCGTTTGGTTACTTGTATGATCAGCGCATTGTAAGATGAGTTTCCGTCGTATTCCGTCCAGCTAGCTCCTCCAAGCGCTGTGTATTGGGGAAAGACCCGCAACGACTGGCGCAGGGTCGCGTTCGTTTTCATCAGCGAGACAAAATCCGGGAATGGAGGGGTGAATCCAAGGGCAGCGACAGAAGGATCGGTAATGGAACGATTCAGCAGGGAACCGAACGATGCGTACTTGGAATTCACCTGCATATCGTTGATCCGGTTGCTGGCCAGGTGTGTTCCCTTTGTCCCGGTATATGTCACATCCAATGCGAATTCTCCTGGTAACGCACGCGAGAGCGCCAGGTTCCAGGTCGTCGAATTCGGTAGAATTCCGCTAATTTGGTCGATGTAATACCACAATGGGAAGGACGATCCCGCGGCATAGTCCGGGTTGATGTAGGGTGGTTGCTGAAAGCCGGGCCAACCATTATCCCAGTAAAAAGCGGGATCGACGCCCGAGTTGGGCGAACTCCATGACGGCGCTGCCTGCCTGCCGTTGTTACCGCCCATCGGTTTGTAGTTGGAGTGGAAGATACCGAAGCCGGCGCGAACCACTGAGTCCTTGGCGAATTGCCACGCCAGTCCAGCCCGTGGGCCCACCCCGTGCTGGGTGTCGTAGAAACTCATCCTTCCCGTGTATCCCTGCCCTCTACCGGTAAAGCGAACAGCCCCGGGAAGACCATTGGCCGCGGGATTGGCAAGTGTTGGATCGAAGTAGCTCAAACCACCGTACTTGTCATAGTAGGGAGGGTTGATTTCCATTCGCACACCAAGATTGGCGGTCAGCCGCGACGTGATCTTCCAGTCATCCTGCAGGAAGAAATAGTGGTTCGGATAGCGTAGTCCTTGGCTATATCCGGTTTCGAGCGAAGCGCCATCGACTGCGCCCAGCAGAAAACTGGCAAAGGAACTGCCCGATTTTCCGCTGTTGTCGGTCGGCACCGACGTCTCCAGCCGGCTGAAGCTCATCTTTCCCGCCTTGGTATTGGCGTAGTGTCGGTTTGTCTGGATCATCTGATAGCCATACCCGAATTTGAAGCTGTGCGAACCCTTGATCCAGGCGAGATTGTCACTCGCGTTATAGACGTTGTGGAATTCGTCGTAATCCTTGCTGGCATCCCAACTGTAGAAACTGTCGGTGGCAAAACTCACGCTCAGCATCGCATTATTACAGCCGGGGTTGTTTCTTAGCGCGCCGACCAGGTCGCACCAGTCTTGATTGCCTTTGAGGTACGCTGATATATCGTGCTCCTGGTGGTACAACCGGTGATAGCCAAATGTCGCCGTGTTGATCAGCGTGGGCGTGATCATGTGAGTATCATTCAGGCGGAATACGTCACCAAAATACGTATCACCGTGATGGTATAACCTGCCCGCCAAGGGGAATGGAAGACGAGGACCGATGTTACTCCAGCTCGATGGATCGGTGTCGTAGGCGTTGTTACTATAGCTGACATTCCGTGTAAATGTCAGCGCCAGACGGTTGGCGGTACCGAAGTTCTGATCGAATTTCAGTGTCTCTGCATTGTTGATCGCCTTGGTGGGCGCGGTACCTGTCGTGCGCAAATTGTTAACCATAGCGCCGTACTGCGCAAGCACCGAAGCCGTAGACTGATTCGGATCGATCATGTACTTCATGATGTTTCGAGCGACCGGCGAGATCCGGCTCATCGGAATCGTGTTATTCGCAAATACTTGCCGGGTGTATCCACCGGCCGGATTCGCCTCGGTTGTTGAAGGATCGTAAATTGGTATCAACGTGCCGTTGGCCAGCTTCCAGTCGGAAAAGTCGCCTTGTTTCATTGCCGCTGTCGGTACCGTGAGAAGCCCCGGCGCCGAGGTGCGGGGTTGGCGTGAACCCTCGTAGGCAAAGAAGAAGAACGTGCGGTTCTTGCCGTTGTACAGTTTCGGAATGAAAACCGGACCGCCCACGCTGACTCCGAACTCGTTCTTGTGATAGATCGCCTTATTGCCGCCGATGCGGTTATTGCCCCAGCTATTGGCGTCCAGGCGCTGCGACATGTAGAAGTCAAAGACACTGCCATGAAGTTCGTTGGTGCCTGACTTGGTGGTTAGCACCATGTTGCCGCCACTGGTATGGGCTCCTCGGCCTTGAACGCAGCGGTATCAATGTGCGCCTCTTCAACGGCGTCCAGTGTGGGAACCAGGCGGTTGAAGATGCCGATGTTGTTTCGAAATCCCGTTTCGATCGAAGCGCCATCCACGCTCACCTGCCACGCGAAGCCCTGCCCACCACCCACCATGAAGTCATCCCAGGCACTTTGGCCGTCGTTGGAGCGCACCTGTGGCATCATCAGCATGACGCTGAAAACGCTGCGCATTCCCCAGGAGCCGGAACTGGTCACCGGCATGTCGCCGACAAGTTTTTGCTCCATGGTCGAACTCACTTCGGTGGTCTCGGTTTTCAACATCGGAGCCGCTCCGGAAATGGTGATCTGTTCACTGACGTGGCCTACTTCGAGCAGCGGGTCGATGCGGATCGTGTCACCCATCGACAGCACGATACCGGTCCGGGTCCAACTCTTGAAGCCGGGACTGCTTGCGTTGACATCGTACGTTCCTACCTGTAGGTTGGGTATCACATAGTTGCCGGTGCTTGAGGTGATTGTCTCGGCTTGGACTTTCGTAGCATTGTTGATGGCAATTACTTTCACACCCGCCATCACTGCGCCGGATGTATCAGTTACTACACCGGTGATAGTGCCGCGTGCAGTTTGAGTAGCTCCCTTCCAAGGAAGCAGAACCAACAGAGACAGGACGAATACCGGCAGCAGGAGTGTTCTTTGTGTCATGGCGCATGCCCCGTTTACGCGTAGCCTACTTGTTTATTCCTAGATGTCTCCGGGAGATACCTTGTCGCAGGCATTAATCCGCTGCGCGTGGACATTGCATCTCTAAAGTGAGACACCAATACGCAATCACGCGAATCGAAGTCGAATTGCAAGTTACGATTAGGCCAGATAGTGAAAGCCCAACACGCGGACGGGAACCCATCCGTGGGTGGTAAATCAGTTCAAGAAGATACAGCGGTCTCGGGAGGAGGCCTCTGGGTTTGACCACTAACTGCGCTCATCTCTAAACACGCTCCTCTCAACGCCCCAGCGTGGCTAAAGTTTCAAACCGGAACAATATCCGAAGTACTGTACTATAACCATTGCGAACTGTCAAGCGTAAAAGGCTGTGCAGGCACGCAAAGACGGGATCGTGAGTCTGTCGCGTCGTTTCCAATATCTGGTTGAACCGGAGCTCCGCGGTAGCGATTCTGATCGGCGTCAAACAGGGAGGCTCGTTCTACCGTGCTCAGGTTTGCGCCGGGTTTGTGACGCACTCTCGCGCGGCAATCATCGACGGTGCCGTCGATTCATCTCACGCTTACACGCTTCCGTGGTCACGGTTTCGCGCGTCCGATTGGTTGCCGCCGTCGAGGACCGTAGAGTGCGATCCGCGATGGCTCCTGGAATCGGAGTTATAATTTTCAATAAGCGCTCAATTGGGATGCATAGTTTCGGCTAGGCTGAACGCATGGTTTGGGCGCAATTCAGGTACAATGCACGCGAAATTTGTTCTGTATTGGTTGAGCGGCGCGGCGTTGGTGCTCGCTCTCGGCTGCTCGCGGGCGGTCCCGTCGGGACAGACCCCGGCCACCCCTGTTGTATTGGCGCAGGTCGAGCAAAAGGATGTTCCCATATATGGGGAATGGATCGGCACGCTCGATGGAATGGTGAATGCCGCAATTCGTGCGCAGGTAGCCGGCTATTTACTGCGGCAGGCGTACACCGAAGGGTCGTATGTACGCAGGGGTCAGTTGCTTTTCGAGATTGATCCGCGCCCCTTTCAAGCGGTTCTTGCTCAAGCCCAGGGCCAGTTGGCGCTCGCCCAGGGCCAGTTGGCGCTGGCGAAAGCGCAATTCATCCAGACTAAAGCGGAATTGGTTAAGGCCGAAGCCGACCAGGTGCGGACCCAACTCGATTCGGACCGCTTTGTCCCGCTGCTCAAGGAAAAGGCAGTAACCCAGCAGGACACTGATAATGCGGTGCAGAACAACATCAGCGCCAAGGCTCAGGTAAAAGCCGCCGCGGCACAGGTGGAAACCGCCCAAGCCCAGATCGAAGCCGCCAGCGCCGCCGTTGAGGCCTCACGGGCGTCGGTGGATGCAGCCAGCATCAACCTCGGTTTCACCAAACTGACTGCCCCCATTGATGGCATCGCGGGAATGGCCCAGATCCAGGTAGGGAACCTGGTCAGCCCCAGCACGGGGCCGGTCGCCACGATTTCCACGCTCGATCCGATCCGAGCGTACTTCACCATGAGCGAGCAGCAGTATCTCGACTTCGCCAGGTCCGCTGGCGGATCCGACCCGGAGGGCGCCATGCGGGGAATGCAACTCGATCTGATTCTCGCCGATGGGACGACATATCCCCACAAAGGCAGATTCTACTTCGCCGACCGGCACGTAGACCCTAAAACCGGCGCGCTGCAGTTAGCCGGACTCTTTCCCAATCAGGCCAACATTTTGAGGCCCGGCCAGTACGGCAGAGTCCGCGCGATTGTGCGAACCGAAAAAGGAGCGTTGCTGGTACCCCAGGCCGCGGTAATCGAGTTGCAGGGCGCTTTTCAAATCGCGGTCGTGGACGGAGCCAACAGGGTGAGCATGCGCAGCGTCAGGCCCGGCGAACGCTTCGGATCGCAGTGGATCATCGAAGAAGGGCTCAAACCCGGCGAACGGGTAGTGGTGGAGGGTACGGATAAAGTGCGTTCTGGGATGCTGGTCAGCCCGAAGGGGATCTAGGGCTGATGGCCAAATTCTTTATCAACCGGCCCAACGTGGCCATCGTGATCTCCATTCTGCTGGTGTTTATCGGGGCCATTACCATTAACTTCCTGCCGGTGGCCCAGTTCCCCAGCATCATCCCACCCGAAGTTCAGGTGATGGCTACTTATGTGGGAGCCGACGCGCAAACAATCGAGCAGTCCGTCGCCACCCCCATCGAACAGCAGATGAGCGGTGTCGACAACATGAATTACATGTACTCGTTGAACGCCGCCGCCAGCGGGCAGATGCGCCTGATCGTCAACTTCGACGTCAAGACGGATCCCAACACGGACCTGATTCTCGCCCAGATGCGCCAGACGCTGGCTAACTCACAGCTTCCGCCCGACGTAACCAACTTCGGCATTACCGTTCAGAAATCGGTATCGGCGCCTTTGATAATGCTGGCGTTGTACTCGCCGCGTGGCAGCCGCAATGCCCAGTTCCTGGCCAACTACTCCTATATCAATCTGAATGACCAGTTATTGCGTGTTCCGGGCATCGCGATGGTTCAGGTTTACGGCGCGGGCCAGTATGCGATGCGGATCTGGGTCAAGCCGGATCAACTGGCCAAACTGGGCATTACCGTTCCAGAGATTATCAGCGCCATCCAGTCGCAAAACACAGTGAATCCGGCCGGGAAAATTGGGGGTGAGCCCGTCCCGGAAGGACAACAGTTTACCTACTCGGTGCGGGCCCAGGGCCGCCTCATCTCTTCGGAAGACTTCAGCCGGATCGTGGTGCGGGAATCGCCCGAAGGAGGCGTCGTCAGGGTAAAGGATGTAGCCCGGGTGGAACTCGGCGTCCAGGACTATAACGTAATCGGCCGCTTCAATGGCCAGCCCAGCGCCATCATCGCGCTCTTCCAGTTGCCCGGCTCCAACGCCGTCCAGGCCGCCGATGGCGTCAGGAAGTTGATGGAGCAGGCCAAGCGGCGCTTTCCGGCTGACGTGGACTACGCCGTCGGATTGGATACCACCGATTCGGTCCGGGAGGGCATCAACGAAATTATCGAAACCCTGCTGATTGCCATTGGACTGGTGATCGTTGTGGTTTACATCTTCCTGCAAGGATGGCGTGCCACCCTGATTCCTCTGCTGGCGGTGCCGGTTTCGCTGGTAGGACCCTTCGCATTTTTCCCGTTGTTTGGTTTTTCGATCAATACGCTCTCCTTGTTTGGCCTGGTGCTGGCCGTTGGCCTGGTGGTGGACGATGCCATCATCGTGGTGGAAGCCGTGGCGAGGCATATCGAAGAGGGATTGCCTCCCAAGGCCGCGGCCTTGAAGGCCATGGAAGAGATCTCCGGTCCCGTGGTTGGAATAGCGCTGGTGCTGTCCGCCGTGCTGGTGCCGACGGCGTTTATTCCGGGCATCACCGGCCGGCTCTATCAGCAGTTCGCTGTCACCATCGCCATTGCGGTAGTGATTTCGGCATTCAACGCCCTCAGCCTCAGTCCGGCTTTGTCGGCCATGTTGCTGCGCCCACGCAAGCCGAGTTGGGGCCCAATCCAACGCTTCTTCGATTGGTTTAACGGCTTCTTCGGGCGTGGCACGCATGCCTATGTCAGGCTATGCCACGGGCTGATCCGCAAGAGCGCGGTGGCAGTGGTGTTGCTGGCCGCTTGCGCCGGGGTCGCGGCGCTATTGGGCGACCGCCTGCCTAGCAGCTTCCTGCCGGATGAGGACCAGGGTTACGTCTACATTAATTTCCAGCTTCCGAAGGCCTCTTCGTTGCAGCGCACCGATGAGGTGATGCGCAAGATCGACAGGATTGTTTCGGATGTTCCCGGAGTGCAATATCGTACCGCGGCAGCCGGTTTCAGCATGCTGAGCGGCATACGAAACACCTTCAGCGGCTTTTTCTCGGTGGCCTTCAAGAAATGGTCCGATCGAAAAACGCGTGAAGAGCAATATCACGAGATCCAGCAACGTTTGAACCGGGAGCTTGGCGCGCTTCCCGAAGCGGTGGCATTCAGCTTCGCGCCTCCGGCGATTCCAGGCGTAGGCACCGCCGGAGGATTTACGTTTATTCTGGAAGACCGCGCGGGCAAGGACGTCGATTTTCTGGCGGCCAATGTGGACAAATTCATGGCCGCGGCGCGCCGGCGGCCGGAATTCGCTGGCCTCAATACCACCATGCTGGTGGGAGTTCCGCAGCTCTTCTGTGATGTAGACCGGGACAAAGTGATCAAACAGGGCGTTGTGCTTAGCGACGTCTACAAGACGATTCAAACGTTCATGGGCGGTCTGTTTGTCAACTACTTCAACCGCTTCGGCCGCCAGTGGCAGGTGTATGTCCAGGCCGATGGAGACTTCCGCCAGCGCGCCGAGAATGTCGGCCTGTTTTATGTCCGCAACAATAGCGGCGGGATGGTGCCATTAACATCGGTGACGAAGATAGAGTCGCGGTTGGGGCCCGAATTCACGATGCGTTACAACCTCTTCCGCAGCGCGCAGATCAACGGGCGCGCGGCGCCGGGCTTCAGCTCCAACCAGGCAATGAGGGCGCTCGAAGATGTGTTTGCCCAAACCATGCCGCGCGAAATGGGTTTTGACTACCTGGGTATGTCATTTCAGGAGCAGAAGGCGCAGCAGGGCATACCGGCGTGGGCTATCTTTGCCTCCTCGCTGCTGTTCGTTTTTCTGATTCTGGCGGCATTGTATGAGAGCTGGTCGCTACCCTTCAGCGTGCTGCTCACCACGCCGGTCGCGGTGTTCGGCGCCTTCTTCATTTTGTGGCTGCGCCGTACCCTGGCTCTCGCCGTATCGCCCGCCTACATGGTGGCCATTGAAAACGATCTGTTCGCGCAGGTTGGTATCGTGATGCTGATCGGCCTGTCGGCCAAGAACGCAATCCTGATTGTTGAATTTGCCAAGGCGGCCTATGAAAGAGGGGAGCCTTTGATCGATGCCGCGCTCGAAGGCGCCCGGCTTCGCCTGCGGCCAATTTTGATGACGTCGTTCGCTTTTATTCTGGGCTGTGTTCCGCTGTGGACGGCTTCCGGCGCCGGATCGGTGGCGCGTAAGATCATGGGCACCACCGTGATCGGAGGAATGCTCGCTGCCAGCGTGATCGGAATCTTTTTTATCCCCGCCATCTTCTACGTCGTGGAGAAGGTTTCCGGAGCGAGGCGAACACCCGATGCTGACAATGCGCATTAGAGTTCGAATCTCCCTCCTGACGCTGGCCGCCATCTGGCTCACCGGTTGTACGGTTGGACCCAGCTATCGCCGGCCGGCGGTTCAAGTGCCGGGTTCGTACCGGGGTTCGCTCTCGGCGGCCGAATCCGCCTCTCTATCAGACCTGAAGTGGTGGGAAGTCTTTACCGATCCGAGTCTGCAGGAACTGATCCGCACCGCGCTGGCACAAAACTACGATCTACGTCAGGCCGTCGCCCGCGTGGAAGCGGCACGGGCCGTTGTGGGCATTGTACGCGCCGACCAGTACCCCAATGTCGCTGCCGGAGGCGGCGTGGCCATCAACCGATCCTCGCGCAATGGAGCGATGTACCTGCCGCCGTCGATCATGCCCAATCAGAATCGGACCTTCGGCAGCGCCGCGGTTGACCTGCTTTCCTTCGAACTGGACATCTGGGGCCGTCTGCGCCGCGCCACCGAGGCGGCACGCGCCAGTCTCCTGGCTGCCGAGGAGAATCGTAAAGCGGTGGTGACCACGCTGGTGAGCGATGTCGCCGCCGCCTATTTCAGCCTCCGCGAGCTGGACGGCGAATTGGACATAGCGAAACGAACGCTCGCCACGCGCAGGAATTCGCTGAATCTTGTCCAGAGCCGTGAGCGTCACGGACTGGCGACATTGCTCGATCTCCGGCAGGCCGAGGAACTAGTCTATGCGGCGGAACAGGTGCTACCCACAACCGAACAACGGATCGCGCAAACCGAAAACCAGATCCACCTGTTGTTGGGTGAAAATCCCGGCGCCGTGGCTCGCGGCCGTGGTCTGACGGAACAGCGGATGCCGCCGCGCGTCCCCGCCGGCCTTCCTTCGGCATTGCTCGAACGGCGGCCCGACATCCGCGCCGCCGAGCAGACCCTGATTGCCGCCAATGCCGAAATCGGGGTCGCTCGCGCCGCCTACTTTCCGCGGATCAGCCTCACCGGATTGCTTGGCGGGCAGAGCACGCAGCTTCGGAGCTTGTTCAGCGCGCCTAATTCAACCTGGAATTTCAGCCCCCAGGTTAACGTGCCCATCTTCACCGCCGGCCGGATCGGATCAAGTATAAAGTTAGCCGAGGCTTCGCGTGCCGGCGCGCTGGCGCAGTACCAAAAGGTGATTCAGACGTCGTTCGCCGAAGTATCGGACGCGCTGATCGCTCACCAGAAACTACGCGAGAGCCGCGAAAAGCAGGAACTTCTGCTGGCAGCTCTCCAGGACCGCACCCGGCTGGCCTATGTACGTTTCAACGGCGGTGTCGACACTCTGCTGAACGCGCTTGACGCGGACCGCAGCCAATTCCAGGCACAATTGACCCTGGAGCAGATCAGACGGGATGAACTGCTGAGCGTCGTTCAGCTTTACAAGGCACTCGGCGGCGGTTGGCAGTAGTTTTCCGGTTCACCGGAAGAGCCGCACAAACGCGACGCCGTGCGCCGGCACACTCAAAGACAAGGCGCCAGGCTCGATGTGAATATCACGCTGACGCCAGAGATCGCGTACGCGCCGGGGCTGTTGGAACGACAACTGAGCCAGAGTTGCACCAACCTTCCGGGGCGCGTCGGTGAGGTTAAACAGGCCGACCGCCAGCGAGCCGTCCTCCATCGGCTTGGCCAGCACAAACTCCTCCCCCGTCTTGATTACGATGCCGGCCTGCCTGCCCAGCGGGTCCTGATTGACATCAATCACTTCGGCGTTGCACAGAACGTTCAAAGTGAAGGCGTCGAGATGGTTCATGTCGCCGCCAAAAAAGAGCGGGCTGGCCATCAAAGACCACATGGACATATAGCTGTACTGCTCATCGGCGGTGAGCGACGTGGGCTTGGGCGGTTCATCGTTACGGAAGGCATTTCCTACCGAACCGATCAGGATGTAATCGGGATCATTCCAGTGACCCGGGCCGGCATTGGCAAAATGGGCCGCATTCCTGAACCCGATGTTGTAGAAACCGGGTAATTGAGCAGCCTTTTGCAGGCCCAGATCCCCGGTTGTTCGCCAGCAGTTTCCGCCCACCTCGGCGCCCCAATTCCACACGTCACCCATGCCGTACTGGCAGAGATTGAAAACGATGTCCCGATCGAGCTTCGACAGGATCGAACCCATCAGGCGGTAAGGGCGTTGAAGATCTTCAAGAGACTTCCCGCCCGCGACGCGTGAATAGGAACACCAGTCGTACTTGAGGAAATCAAAGTCCCATCGCGCAAACTCGGCGGCATCCTGTTGCTCGTGCTGATAACTGCCTTCGTACCTGGCGCACGTAAGTGGTCCAGGCGAGGTGTACAGCCCAGCCTTCAGGCCCTTCGAATGAATGTACGCCGCCAGCGCTTTCATGTCCGGAAAACGGCGGTTGGGACGGATGGAGCCGTCGGAATTGCGCGGCGCGCCGCCAATTTCGGGATCGGAAGAATCGGGGCGTACGGCCCAGCAGTCGTCGATATTTACATACTGGTAGCCGAAGTCCGCCATGCCCGACGCGATCATGGCGCCGGCGGCTTCGCGCATGAGTTTGTCGCTGATGCGGTGGTAGTGGGTATACCAATCATTCCAGCCCATGGGTGGGGTAAGCGCCAGTTTGTCTCCCACCACCAAACGGAACTCCCGCTCCGCTTTCCCGTGCGCATTGGAGGCGGAAAGGCGAATCCGATACGTCTTCACGACTTTGGGGGTAGCGCCGGAGATGATGCCGCTCGCCGGATCAAGAACCAGCGGCGCCGGCAGATGCGCGGCCGAAAAGCGAATCGGACGCTGGCCGGTACAGGGGATTCGAAACAGGAACGGGCGGCCGGGACGCGCGCCGTAAATCCTGGGGCCGTTGATGCGTGGGGCGGCCGGAGGCGGCGGAGTGAGGATCGGTCCCTCCGCTGCCGCCGACCCCATCAAACCGCCGCACAGTGCAAGCGCCAGAATCGAACCCGCGGATCCACAATTCATGGATCAATTGTGGCACGCCCGGCAGGCAGCCCGGACTGCGCCCTAGACCATCACCGGAGCAGCCGCCTCGGCGGCGGCGCGCGCTTCTTTCCAGAGCTTGATATACGGTTTGAGGTCCGCCATCATCTTCGTAAAACTATCCAGAGGCAGCGACTGCGCTCCGTCGCTGACGGCTTGTTCAGGGCAGGGATGGACCTCAACCAGCAACCCGTCGGCGCCAATCGCCACGGCCGCGCGCGACAACGCCGGCACCAGGCTCCGCCTGCCAGTGGCATGGCTCGGATCCAGCACCACCGGCAGATGCGTCAGTTCATTCAGTGCAGCTACGGCGGCGATATCGCAGGTATTGCGGGTTACCGTTTCAAACGTGCGGATACCGCGCTCGCACAGAATTACGTTGGGATTTCCGTGGGCTACCACATACTCGGCTGACATCAGAAGTTCCTTGATCGTGGAACTCATGCCACGCTTCAGCAATACGGAGCGTCCGCACTTGCCCAGCGTCTTCAGCAGGGCAAAATTCTGCATGTTGCGAGCGCCGATTTGAAGGATGTCCGCGTATTCGGCCACCAGTTCCACGTCGCGGTCGCTCATCACTTCGGTGATAATATCCAGTCCGGTGGCCTGCTTGGCCTTGCGAAGCAGTTTCAGCCCCTCCTCTTCCAGGCCCTGGAAGTCGTAGGGAGAGGTCCGCGGCTTGAATGCGCCGCCGCGAAGGATCCGCGCGCCGGCCGCGGCCACGGCCTCGGCCGTCTGCATGATCTGCTTCTCCGACTCCACCGAGCAGGGACCGGCCATCACAATGAATTCATCGCCGCCGATTGTCACTCCGTTCACCTTGATCCGGGAGTGCGTCTTCCGGAATTCCTTGCTGACAAACTTATAAGGCGCCGAGATCCGGACCGCCTTCTCAACGCCCGGCATGGCCTCCAGAACGTCCAGACAGGCGGTAACGTCTCCTTGTCCGACGGCGCCGATTACCACGCGCTCCTCCCCTTCGATGGAATGAACCTTGTAACCGAAGCCGCGAATCCGCTCGCAGACGGCGTCGATCTCCTCGCGCCGCGCGTGGGTCCGCATTGAAATGATCATCTCCACTCCCCCCTAGAAAACGAAAAGCCCACTCCTTCGAGTGGGCCGCTTTGCCGAGCTAAACCGTGTTCAAGACAACGCCACTCGTTTACGATTCAGGCAAAGTGCCAAAATCGGAAGCTAAACGAGTAGGCGCTGATACACATCATGAAAGAACAATTTTACGACGTATCACGTCTTCGATGCAAGCGCTTATTAACTTATTTGTCCATTCACTTATGAATCTGACGGCGGGTGCGAAACCAGTCCCTTTTCTTTATTGGCGAACGCCATGACCAGATCGCCCTGGCAACCGCCCTGCCTGGAGCAGTTTCCCGCACCGGCAACCAGAAAGGCATTCCGCCCCACACTGGCAATCCCGCAGGAGCAGTCAAACTGAAACCGCTGGACGCTCCGCAAATTCTTATCAGCCCGAAGCAGGATCTGAGGTTTGCCGTAGCAGCCGAACCACCAGCCGTCATCGGTATATTCTGCGGTCTGAATCCCCTGGTACGTGTAGCCACTCTTCAGAACGTGCCTGCGAATGAACCGGAACTCCCGGTCGTATTCGTAGATGTAGTTCTCCTCGAAACCCTCCGGCAAACCACCAGCTACCACGAATCGGGCCTCACGACGCGCGATTGCCCCCGCACCGTAAACTAATTGAGGCACCGGATGTTTCGCGATTAGGGCCAGATCGCGGCCGTCGTAGACGTAGACCCACGAGTCTGCGCGCTTGGACGGGTCGTTAAACAGCCCGAGATTCACCGCAACGTAAAGCGCTCCGCCGTCGTAGCACAGGTCGCCGTGATGGCTCGGGACGGAGACCTCCTTCATGATTTTTCCGCGCGGATCGGTTCTTACCAGAACATCGGTGAAACTCCAGTAAATGGCATCCCTCCGGTTTGTACAAACCCCTTGAAGGTGGCGGTGATAACTTCCCTCGCAATGGACAGCGCCGAAAACCGGCCGCTCTGCCGCCCCAGCAACTTTACCGGGGTGGATCAAACGGGCGGCGGGTGGAAGCGCCAGCGCCAAAAATATTCGTCTGTCCGGCAGCAATTTCATAGCGGCTCACTTTCGGTCGGCTCCGGATGTACGGTCACATCGGCCCGGGGCAATACCTGCCGAATCTCGGCTTCGATCACCTCGGTCAACTCGTGCGCCTGGCGCAGGGACTGATCTCCATTGACCAGCACGTGAATATCCAGGAAGATCTGCGATCCGGAGTAGCGCACTCGTACGTTATGGCAGTCGATGACACCGGGTACCTGTTCCGCCGTCCGGACGATCAACTGCTCCATGCCACGTGGAGCGGCGTCCACGAGCGCCTGAACGGTCTCTTTCCCCAGGCGAATGCTAACCGCCACCACAATCAGCGCCACCACCAGCGCGGCCACCGCATCGGCGCCGCCCAGCCACCTCAAGTTAGGATAAACCTGTCCGGCCTTGACGATCCCCAGGCCGAACAGAACCACCACTGAACTCCAAATATCGGTGGAAAAGTGCAGCGCATCGGCCTCCAGCGCCTGGCTGGAGTATTTGCGGGCCATGCGTGCCAGCAATCGCGACCGCGAAGCATCCACCCCAATCGAGGTGATCATCACGGCGAACGACCAGATGTTCACTTCGATCTCCACATGCTGAGAAATCAGCCGTTCCACCGCCCCATGGATGATCCACACACAAGTGACCA
Organism: Bryobacterales bacterium; assembly: GCA_020854055.1. Lineage (GTDB taxonomy): Bacteria > Acidobacteriota > Terriglobia > Bryobacterales > Bryobacteraceae > JADZGD01. The sequence continues at coordinate 66,290 of JADZGD010000013.1, forward strand.
GCAGTAGTAGCGTCTCAAACAGCGCCGAGAGATTCTCCACCTTTCCGTGCCCGTAAAGGTGGCTGCGGTCGGCGGGCTTGCCGGAGATCCGTATCGCCAGAAAGGTCATTAGCGCGGCCACCAGATCCAGCGCGGAGTGGGCCGCTTCAGCCAGAATGCCAAGGCTGCCGGTGGTGATACCGACGATCACCTTTAGCATTGTCAGCACAATGGCGGCAATCAGAGACGAAGCCGCTGCGTGGTTCTTCTCCCGTTGTTCTTCCGCCGGGATGGCAGGCGGGATGCCGGATCCCATCGTCTGATTATTTCATTCCTGGTGAGTTGCCCGCCGGTAGAGTTCCATCAGCCGCTCACGCACGTCAGGCGAAAGTGGTGCTGGCCGCTCAATCGAGCCGTATTCCCTGCACAACGAAACCGATTGCCGGAGGCTTTCCAGGAATTCCACGCATGGAGCGCAATCGTGAATGTGGCGCCTCACTCGTTCGCAATCCTCCGGCGCCAGGCTCCCGTCCAGATAATCCGAGAGCAACTCGAATACTTCGCTGCATGCGAGCGCGTCATGCCCCTGTGACTCCATCGCTCAGACTCTTTCCGCGGTTCGCAAATAATCATCCAGTTTTTTACGAATCGCCAACCGGCCCCGGTGGAGGCGGGTCTTTACCGCGTCGATGCTGAGGTCGAGAATCTCGGCCGCCTCCTCGGTTGTCATCTCTTCCAAATCTCTCAGCAGCACAACGCTGCGATAAATCTCCGGCAATTCGGCAATCGCTTTCCGCAGTGCCCCGCTCATTTCCCGCGCCAGATACTCAGCGTCGGGCAGGTTCTTCCAATCGGCGATCTCCAGCCGCCGCTCTCCATCGTGCCACTCGCCCGGAGGCATCAGATCTTCGAGCGATAACTCGTATTTCGGAGCGAATATGCTGCGGCGCCGCTTCATCAGGCAGGCGTTCTTGGCAATGCGAAATACCCATGCCTTCATTCGCTCCGGTTCACGAAGCTGATTCAGGTTTTCGAAGACCTTCAGAAGCGTGTCTTGCGACACCTCTTCGGCGTCCTCACGCTGCCCGCACATCAGGTAGCTATATTGAAAAATCTTCGTGCGGTACAGCTCCACAAACTGGTCGAATGCGGCGGTGTCGCCACCAAGCACCGCACGGGCGAGATCGATCTCCTGCTGCCGGTCCACTATCTCCTATTCTAATGGTCCGGCCGCCTACCCTCTATCCGGCCCTCACCCTGCTGCCGAAACCGGCACGGAAATCCGGATATCGATCTCGGGTGGATTCTGTAGCGTGTGATGGATCAGGCAACTTTTCACGGCCCGCAGCATGCCTTCCCGTTGCCGCTCATCCAATGGGAACGGCGTCTCTACCTCAATTTGAAACTTCGCCAGCCGGGAAGGGTTCTTTGCCTTCTGAGCCGTTACCCGGATCTGGAGTCCGCCGCTATCCAAATCTCGCGTTCGCAAATACTGGACCGCATAGAATCCACAACAGGTTCCGAGCGAGGCCAGTAGAAAATCCGGCGGCGTCATGCCGCAATCGGCGCCTTGACTAGTTGCCGGCTGGTCACAGATTACCCGGTGCCGGCCGGCTTCCACCTCAAATTTCACGCCATCCAAATAACGAATAATTGCTTCCATGAAAAACTCACTAGGCTGTACGATGCAGTAGCCGTTAACAACGTGACAGCCCGGGTGGCTGTCACCTGAAAGAGTGAGTTGCATCCTTGAGGAGCAAGAGGCATGAGACGACGCACCATCCGACACTTTATTGCGGCTATCGCCGTGGCCGCCGCGCCCGTTTGCGCCCAGGAGGCGCTAACACTATCCGGCGCCATCGGTACCGCGCTCCAACAGCACCCGTCCATGGAGGTGGCCGCCGCCCGGATCCGCGCGGCCGAAGCACGAATCGAGCAGGCGAAAGGTTCTTACCTGCCGAAGGTGAACTACCAGGAATCCTGGGCGCGCAGCAACAATCCGGTCTTCGTCTTCAGTTCGTTGCTGACACAGCATCAATTCAGCGCCGCCAATTTTGATCTCGGGCCACTCAACCGCCCCGAAGCTTTGAACAACTTCCAATCGCTTGTTTCGGTCGACCAGATACTCTACGACGCCGGTCAGATTCGCGCCGGCGTGAAGTCGGCCCGGATCGGCCGCCAGATGACCGACGAGGCACAGCGTTCCATCCGCCTCAACGTCATCGCCGGGGTAGTTCGATCCTATTATGGTGTGGTGCTGGCCCGGGAGAGCCTCGACGTCGCCCGCGAAGCGGTGCGTTCCGCCGAAGCCGATCTGGATCGTGCCCAGTCCGTTCGTCAGGCTGGCATGTCGACCGACGCTGACGTGCTCTCAATCCGCGTCCATCTGGCCAGCGTCAAGGAGCAGGAGGTGCGCCGCCAGGCGGACCTGCAGGTTGCTGGCGCCGCGCTGAACGAAGCGATCGGAGTGCCGCTCGATACGCGACATCAACTTTCCACGCAATTGACCGTGCTCGGAAGCACCGAATCCGCCACGGATCAGACGCCGGCCGCCCGGCCCGAGGTCCGCCAGGCATTGCTGGCCGCCCAGGCCGCTGAACAGCAGATCGCCGCCGCCAAAAGCAGCCTTCTGCCACAGGTGGGCCTGCGAGGGGCTTTTGAAGCTGATCGCCAGCGATTCATCGACCGCGGCGGAGCTAACTGGATGCTGGCTGTCTCGCTAAAGTGGAACCTGTTTAACGGCAACTCCGATCGGGCCCGCATCGCCGAAGCACAGCAGGAACTGGTGGCTGCGCATGCCCGCCAGCGGCAGGTCGATCAGGCCGTGCGCCTGCAGGTACGCAAGGCTGAAGCCGATCTCAAGGCCTCCGGCGAGCGTGTTGCCGTTTCGAGCGCCGCGGTTCGCGCCGCCGAAGAGAGCCTGCGCATCTCGAAAAATCGCTTCGGCGCCGGGCTCAGCACCGTCACCGATCTTCTCCGCACCGAGACCGCCCTGCTTGACGTTCGTCTGCGCCGCCTGGCCGCCATCTATGACCAGCGCGTCGCCGCCGTAGCCTTGGAGCAGGCCGAGGGTCTGCTTTCAGAAAATTCACCCGCCGTGAGGTAGAACCGACATGAGTACACGATTCCTGATTCCAATTTTCGTCCTGCTGGCGGGCCTTGCGGGCTGCGGTAAGCGCGAAGCGCCCGCGCCAGTGACCGCCCCGGCCGTCCGCGTGCCGACCCAGGTGGTGGCCGAGGCCGAGTGGCCCGACGTCTACGAAGTTCCCGGAACCATTCGCGCCCGGGAAACCGCCATTGTCTCGAGCAAGGTGATGGGCTATGTCCGGGACATGCGCGTTCAGGCGGGCGACACCGTTCGCCAGGGGCAGTTGCTGGTGGCGCTCGATGCCCGTGATCTCGAAGCGCAGCGCCTCCAGGCGCAGGCCGGCGTCGAAGAGGCCCAAAGTGCCGTTTCCGAAGTGGAGAACGCTGTTTCGCTGGCTAAGGCCAATCTCGATCTGGCCGAAAGCACCTTCGCCCGCATGAAAGATCTTTATTCGAAAAAGTCCATCTCTGACCAGGAATTTGACGAAACCAGCGCCCGGCTGCGCGTGGCCCGCGCCGGCTATGCGATGGCCGCTTCCAAGCGCAAGCAACTTCGGGCGAAGATCTCACAAGCGGAACAAAATCTGGCCGCGGCCGGAATTGTCCACGGCTACGCGGAAATCCGCGCTCCATTCGACGGCGTGGTGGTCGAAAAGCGAATGGACGCCGGCAGTCTGGCGGCGCCGGGAGCACCGTTGCTGGTACTCGAGCGTGCCGGTTTTTATCGTCTGGAGGCGCAGGTTGAAGAGTCCAGAGTGCGCAGCACGCACGCCGGTGACGCCGTCACGGTCAATCTCGAAACGCTCGGCCAGACACTCAATGCCCGTGTCAGCGAGGTGGTCCCGGCCGTCGATCCGGCGTCGCGCGGCTTTCTGGTCAAGATCAACCTCCCAGCTATCAGCGGGCTCCGTTCGGGGGGCTTCGGCCGCGCCGCGTTTCACGGTGGAACCCGGCGGCTGATCGCCATTCCCGACTCCGCGATTGCCCGCGACGGGCAGGTGGTGAGTGTGATGACCGCGGATACCGGCACTGCCCGTATTCGAATGGTAACCCTTGGCCGCGAACGCGGAGGGCTGGTGGAGATCCTCTCCGGTCTTTCAGCCGGTGACCGGCTAATTGTTCCGCGGCCCGCCGGCCTGCGTGACGGCGCCGCCGTGGAGGTTCAGCAGTGAGCGGCGCCAATCATCATTTGGGGCTTTCGGGCCGGATCGCCGCCGTCTGGATCAACTCCAAGCTGACGCCGCTGGTGATCATTGCATCGCTGCTGTTGGGGACTTTCTCAATCATCAAGCTGCCGCGCGAAGAGGAGCCGCAGATCATCGTCCCGATGATCGATATTTTCGTCGGCATGCCGGGCGCCTCGGCCCGCGAGGTCGAAGAGCGCGTCACCCGCCCGATGGAGAAACTGCTGTGGGAGATTCCGGGCGTCGAATACGTCTACTCCACCACGCGGCCCGGCTCGGCGCTGGCCATCGTGCGCTTCAAGGTGGGGGAGGACGAGGAGAAGAGCATCGTCCGTCTCAACCAGAAGATGTTCGCTAACTTCGACCTGATTCCACCCGGCGCCACGCAGCCCCTGATCAAACCCCGGTCGATTGACGACGTGCCCATCCTGGCGCTTACGCTCCACAGCAATCACTACGGCGATTTTGAACTACGCCGGATTGCCGCGCAGTTGACCGATCCCATCAAGCAGGTGGAGAACGTTTCGGCTGTCTCCGTCATCGGCGGTGCCCGGCGCGAGGTCCGGGTGACGCTCGACGAAGCCCGTCTGAACTCCTATGCCCTGACGCCGGGCGAGATCTACCGCGCGCTGGGTTTGTCCAATCAACGCCTGCCCTCGGGAACATTTGCTCACTCGAACCGCGAATTTATACTCGAAACGGGCGAGTTCCTGCGCACTGCCGATGACGTTCGCGACGTCGTGGTGTCGGTTGCAAATCAACATCCCATCCGCGTGCGCGATATTGCCACCGTGGCCGATGGAGGTGAGGAGCCGGTACAGTACGTGCGCTACGGAACGGGCAACGCATTCGAGCCGGCGGTGACCATTGCCATCTCCAAGCGCAAGGGCACCAACGCGATCCAGGTAGCCGACATGGTGCTGCGGAAGGTGGACGGACTGAACGGTACACTCATTCCGTCCGACGTCACCATCACCACCACTCGCCAATACGGAGAAACCGCCGAAGAAAAGTCCAACGAGTTGCTTTTCCACATGGCGATCGCCATTATCTCGGTCAGCTTGCTGATCGGACTGACGCTCGGCTTGCGGGAATCACTGATCGTTTTCACGGCTATCCCGGTTACGCTGGCGCTGACACTGACCATCTTCTACCTTTACGGTTACACGCTGAACCGGATTACCTTATTTGCGCTCATTTTTTCCATAGGCATCCTGGTGGACGATGCGATTGTTATCGTCGAGAACATCGTCCGCCACTGGCGGCTACCGGGCAATCACAGCAGGCCGCTGGTTGAGGTGGCGGCCGAAGCGGTGGATGAAGTGGGGAACCCAACCATCCTCGCTACTATGACGGTGATTGCGGCCATCCTTCCGATGGCGTTCGTCGGCGGCCTGATGGGTCCCTATATGCGCCCCATTCCGATCGGCGCCAGCGCCGCCATGATCTTTTCGCTGATCGTAGCCTTTCTGGTAACGCCATGGGCGGCGGTGCGCATACTCAAAGCCGGCGGCGGGCACGCACACGACGCCACCGAGGACCGGCTCACGCATTTATACCGCCGCGTGATGGGCAGCCTGCTGCACGTTACTCCGGTTCGTTTCGTTTTCCTGAGCGGTGTGGCAGTGCTGTTGTTCGGCAGCATGGCTCTGGTCGGCATCGGTTTTGTAAAGGTGAAGATGCTGCCCTTCGACAACAAGAGCGAGTTCCAGGTTATCATCGACATGCCTGAAGGAACCACTCTCGAACAGACTGAACGCGCAACCCAGGATCTGGCGGCCGCCGTATTGAAGCAAAAAGAGGTGATCAACGTACAGACGTACGCCGGCACCGCATCACCATACAATTTCAACGGCCTGGTGCGGCACTACTACCTGCGTCAGAGCCCCAGCGTCGCCGACATCCAGGTGAACCTTCAGCCCAAGGGGAACCGCAAGCTTCAGAGTCACGAGATTGCCAAGCAGGTCCGTAACCGTCTTCAGCCCATTGCGGATCGATACGGGGTACGGATGAAAGTAGCCGAAGTGCCGCCGGGTCCGCCGGTGATCGCCACGCTGGTCGCTGAAGTTTACGGTCCCACCCAGCAAGGCCAGATCGAGATCGCGCGGAAGCTGAAAGACATGTTCCGCCGCACCGGCGGCATCGTGGACGTGGATTGGTTCGTCGAATCGGACCAGCCGAAAATCAACCTCGTAGTCGACCGCGAGAAAGCCGCCCTCAATGGAATCTCCGAGGAAGATATCGCTCGCACCATGCGCATCGCCTCGGCCGGTGCGTCCGCCGGGCTGTTGCATGTCCCCAGCGCCAGGGAAGACATTCCCGTCACCGTCCGGCTCGCCCGCGCCAGCCGCTCGGACTTGGCCGCCATTCAGGCCCTGAAGATCAAGTCGCCGGTCACGGGCCACACTCTTTCTCTCAGCGAACTGGCGCGCCCGGTGGAAACCATCGAGGAGAAGAGCATTTATCACAAGAACCTGATGCCGGTCACCTACGTTACGGCCGACGTTGCCGGGGCCATGGAAAGCCCGGTTTATGCGATTCTCAAACTAGGTCCGGAAATCAGCCGGATGAAGCTGCCCGAGGGCTATTCGATGCAGCAGTACACCGCTCACCAGCCCTTTGACGATGCCAGATATGCGATGAAGTGGGATGGCGAGTGGCACATCACCTACGAGGTTTTCCGTGATCTCGGAATCGCCTTTGCGGCGGTGCTGGTGCTCATCTACGTGCTGGTTGTGGGCTGGTTCGAAAGCTTCGTGACGCCACTGGTCATCATGGTGGCGATTCCATTTTCGCTGGTCGGCATCCTGCCCGCCCATGGCCTGCTGAACGCCTTCTTCACCGCCACCTCGATGATCGGCTTCATCGCCGGCGCCGGCATCGTCGTGCGGAACTCCATCATCCTGGTGGATTTCATCGAACTGCGGCTGAAGGAAGGAATGCCGCTCGACCAGGCGGTTATCGACGCCGGCGCCGTACGCTTCCGCCCCATGATGCTGACTGCCGCCGCGGTTGTTGTTGGCGCCAGCGTCATTCTCTTCGATCCCATTTTTCAGGGACTCGCGATTGCGCTGATGGCCGGAGAGATTGCCTCTCTGCTGCTTTCGCGAATGACCGTCCCTGTTGCTTATTTCTTGATCGCCCGGCACCGTCACGCGCCGGGATCCGAGGGTACTCGATGACTGTCAATCGTTGTCTCAGGCTGATGGCGGGCTTCTTCGTAATGCTGAGCGTCGCGCTTGGCTACTATGTTCACCCAGCCTGGTTTCTGTTCACCGCTTTCGTTGGCCTGAACCTGTTCCAGTCGGCCTTGACCAACTGGTGTCCGGCCATGATGATACTGCGTAAGCTGGGCGTTAAGGAAGAATGCGGCCCCACTTGCTGAGCTTCCGTCAGCCGGTTTGTTGAAACAACGAGATGCCGGCGATGCCCGCGGCCCCAGCCGCCATCAAGCGCGGTGCATTCTCCAGGGTCACTCCGCCGAGCGCCAGCACCGGCAGGCGTGTGGACCGGCAAGCCTCTCGCAGCCGGTCCAGGCCCTGCGGAGGACCGTAGCCGGCCTTCGATTCGGTGTAAAACACCGGGCTGAAGACGGCGAAGTCCGCTCCAGGAGCACCCATTTCTTTTACCTGGTGGCACGATACGCCGATCAGGAACCCCGTGGGAGCAACTTCACGCAGCCGGCTAGGAGCAATCGAGTTGCCCGGCAGATGAACGCCGTGCGCTCCGGCAGCCAGCGCCACATCCAGCCGCTCGTTCACCAGTACCCGTGTCGCGCTTCCACGGGCCAGATCCACCACCGTTCGAACGAGGGTTAGCAATTGGCGTGCCGGAAGATCCTTTTCCCGCACCTGGATCAGTTCCACGCCGGCGGCAATTGCACGGACGATGAATTGCAATAACGCGCCAGTGCCGCCCGCCCGCTGGCGGCTGGTGATGTAATAGCGAATCACAGCTCCTGCCAGTAGCGCTCGCCGGCGCAGGCGCGGCAGAGCGTTCTCGAGTCGAGTGTCACCTCGCGGCCGAAACTGATCCCCTCGCCACACTCCGCGCAGACGACACGAGGGCCTTTGTAACCAGGCAAATCTTCCGGACCGATGTTCACGCGGACCCATCGGTGCCGGAATAATTCGGCGTCTGCCATCTCGCGGTAAGCCTTCATCTGCTGTTCATTCTTGCCGGTGATGGTTGGATACAGTTCGCGCGCCCGCTGTTTCGAGGACTCCAGCGCCACCACCCGGACGGCTTTTTCGTACCGGAGGTCGCAAAACGTGGCGGCCATGACGCCGAAGTCGCGAAACTTCAGCGCCCGCTTTCCCAGCCGGCATCCCGTCACCACGGCAATGGCGTCCGTGGCGCAGCGGTCGATCTCCACGTAAGTCACCAGGCGTTTGCGGTCGCTGCCTTCGGGATCTTCCAGTCCCAGCAACGTCATGCCGTAAATAGCCATACGTAGCCCCAGGATCTGGCCCGCGCAAATATGGCCGTGAAATTCGGCGGCGCGGGCAACGTATTCGTCAAAGGACCTCATAGCACGCGGATCACTTCCGGCCGGAACTCGATCATCCACTCCCGATTATGCCGCAGCCTCTCGTACTCGGCCCGTTCCACGTGCACTGTCAACCCATGTTCAAACTGCAGGCGCACACCGCCCGGTGTTTCCCCGGCACGTTCCAGTTGCATTGGGATCTGGTTGGGCTCCGGTTTGCCATCGCGCGAACACACTTTCAACTCCTCCGGGCGCACGCAGAGCCACACCTTGTCGCCGCGGAAATGTCCCTTGAGATACGGTCCCGCCAGGTCGTTGCCGGCAAACCGCAACCGGCTGGTGTTCTGCGCCGGATCCAGCGCCAGTACCTCCGCCGGCAGCAGGTTGAACCGGCCAAGCAGCCGCGCCACGGCGAGATTTGCCGGGCGCTCCAGCACCTCCCGAGGAGTTCCAGCCTGCACCAGCCGTCCTTCGCGGAACACCAGCATTCGCTCGCCTAACTCGAAGCATTCCTCCAGGTCGTGCGTCACCACCAGCGTCGGCGTCTGAAACTCTTTCCGCACCTGATCCAGCAAAGAGTACAACTCGGTCCGCAGTGGAGCGTCCAACCCGCGAGCGGGTTCGTCGAGCAACAACACATTCGGAGCGCCAATCAGCGCGCGCGCGATCGAGCAGCGCTGCTGCTGGCCGCCTGAAACCTCGCGCGGCTTGCGGCCCGCCACTTCGGACAGGTGGAAGCGCTCCAGCATTTCGTTCACTTTCCGGTGCTTTTCCAACTGCCGCCCGCGCGCCGCAAAGCGCAGGTTCTCGCGGATGGTCATATGCGGAAACAGCGCGTAGTTCTGAAATACATATCCGCAGCGCCGCGCCCGCGGCGGCAGGTTTACCTTCGCGGCCCCATCAAAAAGAATCGCGCCGCCCACCAGGATTCGGCCTTCATCAGGCGCTTCGAAGCCGGCGATGCACTCCAGTGTCAACGTCTTACCGGCGCCCGACGGCCCGAATAGCACCGTAATACCGGCCTGCACCTCAAACTCGACGTCCAGCGAAAACGCGGATGAGTCCCGCGCCGCTGCAAAACTCTTGCGGATCTGGGCCTGGATCACGCCGGCATTCCTCCGCGCCGGGACGCCGCCACGCGGTTGGCGATGGTCAGGATTGCCAGCGCCAGCCCGGAGATCACCAGTACCAGGGTCCGCGCCAGGGCGCCGTTGCCTCCCTCGACGGCGTCATAAATCGCCACCGCCACCGTCTGCGTGCGGCCCGGAATATTACCGGCAATCATGATGGTGACGCCGAAGTCACCGAGCGAACGCGCGAATGCCAGCGTGCAGGCGGCCACGATCGCGCGTCGCGCCAGCGGCATGGTCACGCGCCAAAACACGCGCCACTCCGACGCGCCCAGGTTTCTTGCGGCACGTTCGTAGCCGTGATCCACCATTTCGAACGCCGCCCGCGCGCTCTTGATCAGCAGGGGAGTCGAATGAATCAGCGCCGCCACCACCGCCGCCTGCCAGGAAAATACCAGCGGTGAGCCGAAGATCGCTTCGTACAACCGGCCGAAGGGACTCGCCCTGCCGATCACCACCAGCAGATAGTAGCCCAGCACCGTGGGCGGCAGCACCAGCGGCAGGCTCACCGCCGCATCCAGCACGTCACGGCCGCGAAAGCTGCGGTTAGCAAGCGCGTAGGCGATGGCAATGCCGATTGCCACCGCCATCGCGGTGGAAAGGACCGCCACGCGGAGGCTTAACCATAAAGGGAACCAGTCGATCGCCATCGCGGTCACCCGCCCAAACCATCAGCTCTTTCGCGTAATCTGAATGCCCAGTTCGCGCAGCGCGCGGGCGGGCACCGAACTGGGCGCTTCCGACATCAGGTCCGTGGCCTTGGCCGTCTTTGGGAAGGGGATCACGTCGCGAATCGACGATTCCCCTGCCAGGATCATCACCAACCGGTCCAGGCCCAGTGCGATGCCGCCGTGCGGGGGAGCGCCGTATTCGAGCGCATCCAGCAGGAAGCCGAACTTCGCCCGCGCTTCGTCATCCGTCAACCCAAGCGCCGCGAACACCTTCGATTGCACATCCCGCCGGTGAATACGAATCGAACCCGAACCGAGTTCCGTTCCGTTCAGCACCAGGTCATAAGATTTCGCCCGGCACCGCGCCGGATCCGCCGTCAATTTCTCAACGTCCTCATCGTGTACCGACGTGAATGGATGATGCGCCGCGTTCCAGCGGCTTTCCTCCTCGTCCCACTCAAACATCGGAAAGTCCGTCACCCACAGGAGCCGGAAGCCTTCACCGTCTTTCGGGGTGTCCAGCAGGTGATGGCGATCGTTGTACTTCTGCGCCGCCAGCAGCCGCAACTGCCCGCATGCCTGGTAGACGGTCTCTTCCGGACGCTGGCCCTTGGGCTCGCCTGCCCAGGCGGCCAACAACAGCAGATCGTTTTCGCCCGCTCCCGCACGCTCGCGCACCTTCACCATCGGCTCGGCGAAGTCGCGCTCCAGGCGCTTCATGTCGTCGTAAACCCGCAAGCCGCGTTCCTGGCCCGCCGCCTTCAACTCATCGCGTTCCCGCCGCGTCAGTCCGCCGGTGTTGGGGATACGGATCGCCACCAGGGGCAGGCCGGCCGGGGTCAGCCCCGCATCGGCCGGAAAGAGATCTTCCACCGGATAAAAGCGCGGAATGCGCGTATCCGGCTTATCGATGCCGTAGGAACGCATCGCCTCGGCGTAGGTCATCCGCACGAAGGGCGTGGCGATGTCGTAGCCTGCCACCTTGCAGATCCGTTTCACCAGCGGTTCGATCACCTCGAAGATCTGTTCCTGTTGCGGAAACGACATCTCCAGGTCGATCTGCGTGAACTCGGGTTGCCGGTCCGCCCGCAAATCTTCATCGCGAAAGCAGCGCACAATCTGGAAGTACTTCTCATAGCCGCTCACCATCAGCAGTTGCTTATAGATCTGTGGCGACTGGGGCAGAGCATAGAAGTTGCCCGGTGATACCCGGCTCGGCACCAGGTAGTCGCGCGCCCCCTCGGGGGTGGAGCGGCAGAGAAACGGCGTCTCAATCTCTAAAAAATCCCGCGAGTAGAGGTACTCGCGGGCGGCGAACGATATCTGAGATCGCAGGATGATGTTGCGCTGCATGTGCGGCCGCCGCAGGTCCACGTAGCGGTACTTCAGCCGCGCATCCTCGCTGACATCGACATGCTCCTCCATCGGAAACGGCGGCGTGCGCGATTCGTTCAGAATCCAGAGCTTTTCAGCAACCACCTCTACTTCGCCGGTGGGGATGTTGGGATTAATCGTATCCTCAGACCGCAATTCCACCGGCCCTTCCACCGCCACCACGAATTCCGAGCGAAGATCGCCGGCCTTTTCATGCACCTGGTCTTCGGCGCGGAATACCACCTGTGTCACGCCGTAACGGTCGCGAAGGTGGATGAACAGTACCCCGCCCAGGTCGCGTCTGCGGTGTACCCAGCCCATCAGCACTACGCGTTTGCCGTCATCTGAGGCGCGCAACCCGCCGCAATTGTGCGTCCGCCGCAACTCGCCAAGGAAATCCAGTCCTACTTGCCGTTCTACGCTTTCTTCCATATCGATATCAATTCGTCTCTTGTCACCGTTCGTTGGGATCCGGACGCCATCTCGCGAAGCGTGTAATTGCCCGATTGAATCTCATCGTCACCCAATATCAACGTTTGCCGCGCACCCAGTTTATTCGCCAGTTCCAGCAGCCGCTTCAGCTTTCCTTCGGGCGGCAACTCCACGGAAACGCCCAGCCGCCGCAGTTCCATCGCCAGCAGTGACGCATGGCGAAAAGCCGCCTCGCCAATGGGCGCCACGAACAGGTCCACCGCTAAGGTGCCCTCTTCGCCAACGCTCATCACCAGCCGGTCTTCACCGATGGAGAAGCCAATACCCGGCGCCTGAATCTTTGCGTCCAAGGCTTGGGCCAGCCCGTCATAGCGGCCCCCGCCGAGCACCGAATTCTGCGCTCCCAGGGATCCATGCACAATCTCGAACGTGGTGCGCCTGTAATAATCCAACCCTCGCACCAGCCGCGGCTTCACCTCGAAAGGCACTCCGCGACCGGTCAGGTACGCGCACACGCGATCAAAGTGCGCTCGGCACTCGCCGCACAGATAGTCCAGAATCGAGGGCAGCGCTTCAATCACCGGCTGGTCGGCGGATACCTTGCAATCCAGCACCCGCAGCGGATTCGTATCGGCCCGCCGCTGGCAATCGCCGCACATCCGGGGTGCCGCATCCTTCAGCCGCTCCTTCAGCGCGGCCATGTACGCCGGACGGCAGTTCGGATCGCCCACCGAGTTGAGTAGCAGATGGAAGTCCTCGAGGCCGGCGGCCTTCAGAATCTCGATCACCATCTCGATTACTTCGGCGTCCACCGCCGGAGATTCGCCACCGATCGCCTCGGCTCCGATCTGAAAGAACTGCCGGTAGCGCCCTTTCTGCGGCCGCTCGCGCCGGAACATCGGCCCGATGTAGTACAGCTTCTGAATACCCGGCTGCTGGTCGAGGCGGTGCTCGATGTAGGCACGCATCACCGAAGCGGTCGCCTCCGGACGCAGCGTCAACGAGGAGCCGTCACGGTCTTCAAACGTGTACATCTCCTTGCTGACAATATCGGTCTCCTGGCCCACGCCGCGTGCAAACAGCGCGGTCTGCTCCAGGATCGGCGTGCGAATTTCGCGGTAGTTGTAGGTGCGGAACACGCGCCGTGAGGCATCTTCCACCCGGTTCCACACCTCGCTCGATGGAGGCAGGATGTCGCGCGTTCCTTTAACGGCTCGAATCAAGATTGTTCTTCCTTGTAGATCTCCCGCAGCTTGACGTAGCGCTCGGCGCTGCCGCGGAAGCGCTCGCGTTCCTGGTCGTTCACGGTGCGCTTCACGGTTGCCGGGACGCCCATCACGATGCTACCCTCCGGGATCACCATGCCTTCGGGCACCAGCGCGCCGGCTGCAATCACCGACCCGCGTCCCACTCGAGCGCCGTTCAACACCACCGCGCCGGCGCCGATCAGGCAGTCGTCTTCAATCGAGCAGCCGTGCAGCGTCGCCGAGTGGCCCACCGTCACCCGGTGGCCCAAAAACAACGGCCAGATTGCCGTCTCCACGTGCAGCACGGCGTTGTCCTGGACGTTGGTCTCCTCGCCGATGCGGATGTAGTTCACATCGCCGCGTATGGTCACATTCGGCCACACGCTGGAACGTTCGCCGATAACCACATCGCCAATGACCTGAGCGCTCGGATCAATATATGCAGACTCGGCGACTTGGGGCAAGACGCCGCGGAAGGCGCGAATCATTTGGATTATTTCATGCTAGCACTGGGTCGAACCGCGATGTTCACCCGTGGGGCCGTTGGTGGCAATCCGGCCGTCGGAGAGCAGCCGCATCCGACCTCCGCGCCACAGCACCCGGTTGCCCGCCAATCCGGCCACCCAAACCGCGAAAGCCCACAGATCCCACAGCGGAATCAGCAGAAACGCGGCCCACACGGGACGGTTGCCGATGACCCACGCTCCGCTCGCCGTCCCGCTGAAAATCCGTATGGCGGCCAATACCAGCGCCAGGCGCCACTGTCCGGCAGCCGCCGCCAGCGCCGCCCACAGGCCCGCCTGTGTCAACGGCAGCCCCAGATAGCCGCCTCCGCGAGATACCCGGATCGTTCGCGCCCAGCGCAGCTGGTGATTCCAGACGCCCCTCCACCCCGCTCTATCCAAATGGGTGTCCACGATCACATCCGACAGAAAGGAACTCGTTCCCAGCCGGGTGATCTGTTTGGCCAGTTGGTAGTCGTCAGCAATGTAGCTGGCCAGTGCTTCGAATCCACCCACCCGCCGCAGATCCCCGGCGCGAAACACCAGGGTCGCACCCAGGCCGAACTCCCGCACACCAAGCAACCGGGCCACCAGTACGCTCGGCATGAAATCGACTGCAATGCCGAGGGACTCCCAGGCTCCGGCCGGCGAAGATGACCGCGCACGATACAGGCAGGTCACAATGCCCACATCGGGCCGGGCCAGCGGAGCTGTCACCCGCTTCAAGTATCCGGCCGGAACCTCGATGTCGCTGTCATTCACCAGCCACACCGGATACTGCGCTTCGCGGGCCAGATCGATGAGCGTACCCACCTTGCCGTTGGGAGCTTTAGTCCGGGTCCGTATCAGCCGCACACGCACCTGGGGATACTCTCGCTGGAGCCGTTCGATCTGCGCGATGGCAGGATCTTCCGGGTCGTTGACTCCAAACAGGATCTCAAACTCCTGGTAATCCTGACACGCGTGGGAGCGAATCGCTTCCCAAAAGTGAGGATCGAGCCCGTGAACCGGCTTGAGAATGGAAACCGGGCTAAAGGCGTGAGGCGCAGGTGCAATCCGGCGTGTAAAGTGATAACGGAGAGCGGCGATCAGAACGAGAACCTGGTAGAGAACAGCGGCGCATCCGAGAACAACGAGCAGCAGTGTCACAGGGTCAGCAGAGCCACCCCACAGGCCACCAGCCCGGCGCCGATCCACCGTTTTCGGCTGACCTTTTCCTTCAGGTAGAACCGTGCCATCAAAGTTTCCAAAACGAGCCCGGCGGCCGTCGCGGGCACGGCGAAACTCAGATCCGCCCTGGAAAGCAAGGCCATGAAGGAGAAGAACGACAGGGCCATAAAGCCGATGGCAGTAATCAGCCTCCAGCGGCAGGCAAGGTTCGCCAGCAGGCGCGCGATACCTTGCGGCCGGAAATCGCTCACTTCACCGTGTGCCTTCATTTCCCGGCTCTGCAGCAGATCAGCCAACACCGTACTGAAGACGATCAGCCCCACCAGAAGCCATTTCATCGGTTTGACTCCATCGCATGTGCCGAGGCGCCATCCGGATGAGTTGCCGATACCAGAGAGGTTCCTAACACGATCAGCAGGATGGCTCCCCAACGCAGCAGGCTGATGTGTTCACCCAGAAACAGCTTCCCCGCCATCGCCGATAGCGCGTAGCCGATAGACGTTACGGGAAGTACATAGCTCAGGTCCGCCCAACTGAGCAGCGTCATCCGGCTCAGCATCCACAGCGTCAGCATTACGATCCCTGCCAGTACCCACGGCCGGAAGACGGCCAGTACGCAGTCCAGCAGTGAGCCCCCGGCCATCCCGCCCTGCTTCATGCCAAAACTGAGAAACAGGTTTCCGGTAACATTGCTGAGCACCACCACCAGAATCATCAGGCGAGTCTTCACGGCGAGCCCGCCGCGGAGCGGTGTTTGAGCCGGTACCACCTCCGCAGCCGGTGCGTTCATGGATGGGCTTGCTCGCTCGCTTCCGGATAAGCCCCCGGAGCCTGCTTGTGTTCCTTGACGAACTGCTTGCGCTTGGAACGTAGTGCCAGATACTCCCGGGCTTCCTTGTAAAGCCGCTTACGTTCAGCGCCGTTGAATAACGCCTTGCTCGCCACGCGCCAGGCAACTCGCGGCCGGAAATAGTATTCGCCGTAGAACTTCTCCACCCATTCCACAAGTTCGGCGCGATCCAGGCCGGGGTAGATGATGTTCGGCAACTGATGGCCGGATTCGTCGGTCATGGAATCGTGCGTGATCAGGTTGTTCTTCTTGACGTAATCGTAGAACTCGGTTCCCGGGTAGGGATGGGCGATCGAAACCTGGATCGTTTCGGTGTCCATCCGCTTTGCAAAGTCGATCGTTTTGCGGATGGATTCCCGTGTTTCACCGGGCAGTCCGATCATGAAATCGCCATGGATCAGCAGGCCCAGTTTTTTGCAGTTCGCCGTAAAGCGTTCCGCCATCTCCACCGTGGCGCCCTTTTTTATGTTCTTTAGAATCTGAGGGTCACCCGATTCATAGCCAACGATCAGCAGGCGGCAACCGGCCTCTTTCATCGCCTTGAGCGTCTCGTAGTCGGTAGTGACCCGCGACGTGCACGACCACGTCATCTTTGCGTCTTTCAGCTTGTGGCAGAGGGCGATGGTTCGAGCCTTCTGGTAGTTGAACGTGTCGTCGTCGAAGAACACTTCTTTCAGCCCGGGGAAGTTCTCCTTCGCCCACCGGACTTCGTTCACCACATCGTCGGCCGAACGCAGGCGCCAGCGATGTCCGGAATGTGTTTGCGGCCACAGGCAGAAGGTGCACTGCGCCGGGCAGCCGCGGGAAGTATAGAAAGCCACGAAAGGATTCTGCAGAAACGGGACGTTGTACCGTGTGAAATCCAGATCCCGCTGGTACACCTTTGTCACCCACGGCAATGCGTCCAGGTTCTCGATCATAGGCCCTTCCGGGTTGTGAACGAGGCCGCCGTTTTTGCGGAAACTGACCCCCGGGATCTCTTCGAGGGGTTTGCCGTTGGCATAATCGGCAATCTGGAAGTCAAACTCCCGGCGCACGACAAAGTCGATGGCCGACGATACGCGCAGGCTCTTTTCCGGTTCCACCGTTCCCGGCGGCCCGACAAACGCCACTTTCAGCTTCGGGTTGACGTCTTTCATCATCCCGGCGATCTTCACATCGACGTTAAAGCCCGGCGTGGAGGTGAACAGTACCAGCAACTCGAAGTCGCTGGCCATCGCCACCGTCTGCTCAATGGAGATCTTGTGAGGGGGCGCGTCCACCACCTTACTGTCCGGCAGCATGCCGGCCGGGTAGCAGAGCCAGACCGGATACCAGTAGGATTCGATTTCCCTTGAAGCCGGCCATCGCGAGCTGGCGCCGCCGTCAAATCCTTCAAAGGAGGGGGGATTCAGGAATAGAGTTCGCATTAACGCCTATCTTTGAGCTTACGCGAGTTCCCGGCGTGCCGACAACCGGAAGCAGCCAGTACGCTCTGCTCCAGCGCTGAACGGTAGTAAGCCGGGTTTAAATCCGCCCGTGTTCGTCTGTTCTTATTGAGCTTCGGCCGCAGCCGGTGCCGGTTCGCGGTCACCGCCGCTGCTAAAATTAAAGAAGTCTATCGAAATCTGTGCTTTACCGACAATCCGGGTCTCGATTGTACTCTCTACATGCCGGGGTAGTGCGAGCCCGTCATGGATCGTATAATCACGCACGAACTGGACTTTCTTGAGGAAAATGGAGGGATTCTTGACAAATCGGCCCTCTTCCCTGACCGGAAGATAGGTGCTCGCATCAACTAGCAGCTCGCCTTTGAACAGACCGACCCGCTTTTTCCGCGGTTTGACGTCGAAAACGTAGACCTGCTTGCCGTCACGCTCGCTCAGTCCCCGGTACTTGAACTTGTAGTTGCGTGGCGTAACCGCCAGGGCACCCGGGTCCTCTTCCTGCGCCTGCTTCTCGCCTGTCAGATAACGGGCAATGACGTCGTTCTGGACGGTCTTGTCACCCACGAAACGGAGCGCGTCATAGGTCACCCGGCCCAGCTTCGAAATATGGCGGAATCCGTATAAGCGACCTCTTTTCTTTAATTTAGGAAGCTCTGCCTGGATATCGACCTCCATGTTTACCCCGCGCAACCGCTCTTGCTGCCCAGCCGTCGCCGCAAGGTAGCGCTCCAGGATCAGATCCTGCGATAGCGGTGTGGCGGTGGCCGGCGGGCAATGTGTCAGGTCGGCTGCGACAAGGCTCGCCGGGCCAAAAATCAACAATAGTAAAATGAGTGGGCCGTATCTCACTATTAACCCTTTGGCGCTACGAATCGCACGACGCCTGGATGTCTATTATGGAACTTTAACAACTTAGGAGGATCGAACGCAACAGGAGAATTACCGTAGATCCGTTTCAGGTGCCATTCACCTACCGGTTGTTGCATTTCAAGCCTCGTTTCTGCCTGCTCGCTGCCCTCCTCCGAAGTGTAAGATGCAACCGGGTGCCGCCAGGGTACATCCGAACTACAATAGACCAATGGCCACTATCCCGATCGGCACTGCCGGCGAATACCACGCGCTGGTAACCGGTGACATCGCGGTCAATTTCCTCGGCAACGAGGACGCGCGTGTTTTGGGCACTCCGTTTCTTATCGGCTTCTTGGAAATGACCTGCCGCAATAGTGTTCTCGATCTGCTCGAAGAGGGCTACGACACGGTTGGAACCGAGGTGAATGTCAAACACCTGGCGGCAACCCCGATGGGCATGCAGGTTACCTTCCGTTCCGTTGTTACGGCAGTGGAAGAACGCCGGGTCCGCTTCGCCGTGGAGGCGTACGACGATAAAGAAAAGATCTCCGAAGGAACCCATGAACGCTTCATCATCCATGTTGCGCGCTTTGCGGCCCGCCTTCAGGCGAAACTGGTGAGTTGACGGAATCCGGGCTATGCACATACGAGATATCTTCGCCCGTGATGGTACAACCTTTTCCTTTGAGTTCTTTCCACCCAAGAATAGTTCCGACGCCGAGGAGCTATTCCGCAACATCGCCAAGCTGGAAGTTCTATCACCTTCTTTCGTCTCCGTAACTTATGGCGCGGGCGGCTCCACCCGGGAGCTCACCCACGAGTTGGTGGTACGGATCCATCAGACCACCGCCATCGAGACAGTCCCCCACCTCACCTGTGTTTGTCACACCGAGGGAGAGATCGAGGAGATCCTCCGCCGTTATGCCGCAGCCAACGTGGATAACACGCTGGCGCTGGGTGGCGACCCGCCGCTCAACCGTCCCAACTACGACCGCTCGAAGGACTCTTTCCGCCATGCCGTCGACCTGGTGCGCTTTATTCGCCGGTTCCGCGGACACCCTGACCCCCGCGGATTTGGCATCGGCGTTGCGGGATTTCCCGAGGGTCATCCGGAAACGCCGAACCGGTTGGTAGAGATGGATCTTCTTCGCGCCAAAGTGGATGCTGGCGCGGATTACATCTGCACCCAGCTTTTTTTTGACAACCGCGATTTTTACGACTTCCGCGAGCGCTGCCTGCTGGCGGGTATCCGCGTACCGATCATCGCCGGCATTATGCCCATTACCAGTCCCGGCGGCATGCGTCGAATGGCTCAACTGGCCCTCGGCGCCCGTTTCCCCGCATCGTTGCTACGCGCAATCGCCCGCTGTGAAGGAGATGTCGAGGCGGTGAAACGAGTGGGCATTCACTGGGCGACCGAGCAGTGCCGGGACCTGCTTGACCACCAGGTGAACGGAATCCATTTTTATACCCTCAACCGCTCGGATGCCACCCGTGAGATCTATCTCAATTTAGGAGTTCGTGACAGCCACTCGCTCCGCCGTTCGCTCGAAGGAACCCCGGGCGGCTGACCGGCGGCAACCGGCATCCGGTAGCCACCCGCCACTACGGCCTGGCCAGAGGAATCGGCCGTTGGATAAGGTGCAGTACATTGCCGTCCGGGTCGCGGAAGAATACCACCCGGTTGCCACCGCGGATCTCAGCACCGGTAAGCAGGGGCGCTCCGGCAGCCTTGATCCTCGCAAAGTCGGCGTCAAAGTCGTCGCTGATGATCGCCATATGGCGCATGCCGGTATCCTTCATCTCCGGCACCCCGGCGGATCGCGCGGCAAGGATGATCTCAATCCGGGATCCATCTTTTGAGCGGATAAAGAAATTTCGCGTGGCCGCGTTGTGGTCTTCCAGCACGAAATCCAACGTCTTGATGTACCAGGCGGCCAGCGAATCCGGGTCGAGGGAAGCAAGAGCGGCGTGTTCAATGCCTTGGATCATTGGTAGAAGTGTAGCAGGTACTGCCGGAGGCCTCGCTGTTGGGTCTACAATCGTACTTAAGATGAAGGATACGCCGGGTGGAGTCAGAGTCCCGCTGGCCCTGAGCCATCAGACACTGAGTGGTATTCCGGTAGAACCCGTCTACGGCCCCGAAGCGGTTTCACCAGACCTCGTTCATCCCCCGGGTGAGTTTCCCTACGTCCGCGGCATTCACCGGGATATGTACCGTGGCAGGCTCTGGACGATGCGGCAGTTTTCCGGATTCGCCACGCCGGAGGAGACCAACGCCCGCTACCACTATCTGCTCGAACAGGGCCAGACCGGCCTTTCGGTCGCCTTCGACCTGCCAACCCTGATGGGCTACGACGCCGATCATCCCAACTCGCTGGGCGAGGTGGGTAAGTGCGGTGTCTCAATCTGCTCGCTCGAAGACATGGAGACGTTGTTTCGCGGCATCCCGCTCGGCGATGTCAGCGTGTCGATGACGATCAACTCGCCGGCCAACGTCATCTGGGCGATGTATCTGGCGGTAGCCGAAAAGCAGGGCGTCCCCTACGATAAGCTTGCGGGCACATTGCAAAACGACATCCTCAAGGAGTTTATCGCCCAGAAGGAGTACATTTATCCGCCGCGTCCATCCATGCGCCTGGTGACCGACACCATTGAGTTCGCTACCCGTTACGTGCCGCGTTACAATCCGGTTTCCATCTCCGGATACCATATTCGCGAGGCGGGATCCACTGCCGTCCAGGAGTTGGCCTTCACCCTTCGCGACGGTATTGAATACGTCGATTGGGCCGTCGCCCGTGGCCTGAACGTAGACGAATTCGCTCCTCGCCTGAGTTTCTTCTTCAATGCCCATAACGACTTCTTTGAGGAGATTGCCAAGTACCGCGCCGCCCGGAAAATATGGGCTGAACTGATGCGCAACCGCTATGGCGCCCGCGACGAGCGGAGCTGGAAACTTCGCTTCCACACCCAGACCGCCGGTTGTTCGCTCACCTGGCAGCAGCCCTATAACAACGTCGTACGCACGGCCCTGCAGGCGCTGGCCGCCGTGCTTGGTGGAACTCAATCGCTGCACACCAACTCGCTCGACGAGGCCTACGCGTTGCCGAGCGAACACGCCGTAACCCTGGCCCTGCGCACGCAGCAGATTATCGCTCACGAAAGCAACGTCGCCTCTGTGGCCGATCCTTTGGGCGGAAGTTATTATCTCGAAGCGCTGACCGCCGAGATAGAACGCCGCGCGCTGGACTATATTCACCGCATCGATCAGATGGGCGGCATGATACCGGCCATCGAACGTAACTTCCCGCAGAGCGAGATTGCCGATGCCAGTTTCGACTATCAACAGCGAATCGAGCGCGACGATCAGATCATCGTCGGCGTCAACCGGTATCAAAGCTCATCGGGCGAACAGATAGAACTGCTTCAAATTGATCGCACCGCCGAACAGACACAATGCGAAAAGGTCGCGGCCTTGCGCCGGCGCCGGGACCGCGCGCGGGTGGATGCCGCGCTTAACCGCCTGAGCCAGGCCGCCGGCGGCGACCAGAACACGATGCCCTTCCTGCTCGACGCCGTTCGGGTGTATGCAACCGTTGGAGAAATCTGCGATACTTTGCGGGGAGTGTTCGGCACTTACCAGGAAACCTCCGTTCTCTGAGTGCCGCCACTTTGGTAATCCAACGTTCTATAATCAGGCAGGTTATAATCAGGCAGGCTATAATCAGGCAGGCTATAATCAGGCAGGCTATAATCAGGCAGGCTATAATCAGGCAGGCTATAATCAGGCAGGATGGACAAGCGCATTCGTGTTCTGGTCGCCAAAGCAGGGCTTGACGGTCACGATCGCGGAGCAAAGGTTATCGCCCGCGCGTTACGGGATGCCGGGATGGAAGTGATCTACACCGGTCTTCGCCAGACGCCGGAGATGATTGTCAATGCCGCGCTCCAGGAAGACGTTCAAGTGATCGGGCTCTCCATCCTATCTGGGGCGCATAACGCAATCGTACCTCGCGTCATGCAACTTCTCCGGGAGAAGGGTATGGATGATGTACTGGTTCTGGTAGGCGGCATCGTGCCGGATGAAGACGCTGCGCTGTTGAAACAGAACCAAGGAGTAGCAGGGGTATTTCAACCGGGAGCTTCTCTCGATGGGATTGTCCAGTTCATCCGGTCTTCGCTGGAACGGACGGCTTGACAATCCGGTTCGATCGGTATTCCCGTGGGAGTAAACATACAGAAGAGAGCTGCAATGCAGGAAAAACAGAGTATCGCCGTGTTCGTCGACTACGACAACATCGAAATCGGCGTGAAATCGACTCTACGGCGGGAATTCGATGTCTCACTCGCCCTTGAGGCGCTCAAGGAGCGGGGCGACATTGTCGCCAAGTTCGCCTATGCGAACTGGAGCCGGCAGGAGAGTGCCACGCGGCAGATGGCGGAAAACGCGGTGCAGATGGTACAGCGGATTCCTTCGCCGCGCGGAGACAAGAACGGCGCCGATATCAATCTGGCGCTGGATGCTTTGGAGATGGCCTTCACCCATGAACATGTGACCGCCTTCGCCATAGTCTCCGGCGACAGCGACTTCATCCCGCTGGTGAACAAGCTGAAGGAGTTTGGCAAGACCATCTATGTTGTCGGCGGCAAGGCCTTCACCAGTACCATTCTTCAGCAAAACTGCCATGAGTTCATCAGCTATGAGTCCCTGCTTGATGAGACCGGAGGCAAGCGTAGCGCGCCGCAACCGACTTCGCAGGGCCAGCAGCAACCATCTCAGCACGGAGAGCACAAGGACCGGCCCCCGCGGGAGCAGCGGCAGCAGGGACGTCAGCGTCCGGCGCCACTTGACATCGCTCAATCGATCGCGTTGGTCGAGCGTGCGCTGCAGGTTCTCGAGCGGCGCGGCGTGCAGGCCCAGCTCGGTCTGCTCAAGTCCACCATGCTGCAGCTCGATTCGAGCTTTAGCGAGAAGGCGTACGGCGCTAGCAGTTTCTCCGATTTCGTCGACAAGATCAAGAAGGCTGATTTCGTTGACGTGAATGGCTCGGAAGGCCGCTATGTGATCAGCCGCAAGACATCGGCCACGCCCGAGCGGGCCGCCCCCAAGCCGGAGGAGGCGCTGCCGATGCTGCGCGACGTGCTCGAGACCCACCGCCTCGACCTGGAGAACGGCTGCGTCGCCGACGATCTTGCCGGATGGGTGCAGGAGGAAGCTCCAAATTTTGACCCGAACAATTACGGGTTTCAGGAATTTGCCGAGTTTCTCAACTATGCTCAGGACAAGTTGTTAGTCCGCGTGGAACCGGACGCGGAAAAGGGCCTGCAGGTGTTTCTCGGCGCTGAATTCTATCCACCCGCGGAGCCCGAACGCGCGCCATCTCCAGCAATCGAAGACGAAGTCGAAGAGCCGCAACCCATCGTCAGGGGTCAGCCAACCGCCATGGGATTGCCCGTGCCGGAGGAGGAACCCGAGCTGCCCAAGCCGCGCAAGCGCGCCCGGAAAGCTCCGGCCAAGAAAGCGGCTGCCGGTGCCGACGGGAATCGCGCTCCACGGACCGCCCGCCCGCGTACCCGCAAGCCGAAGCCTACCGTCTGAAACACCGGCGCCGGACGGATGCTATAATGAAGGTCCCCGATGAGAAGGGGACCAGAAAGTTACAAAGCCAGGGTCAAATCTGAACGACGCGGCGAGGGGTGGCTCCGGCCACCCCTTTCCTGCTCTTTGTTCACCGCATTTCCGGCAAGAATCGCTTTAAGTCCACATCAACAAACTGCGCCCGCCGGAATTGCTCCTTCAATCGGAATGGAACCGTGCAATCGAAAATCGTCTTGCAGGAGACCCCTGGCGACGGGATGGACGGACTGAACTCGGGAGTTTGTGACGGATCGAGCGGATGGCACCGCACCCCCGGCAAAAACACCGTGCTGCGATCCCCTTGGAAACGGGTGGTCATCGCCCACAGCACATCGTTTGAATCGTAGATGTTCACGTCTTCGTCTACCAGGATCACGTGCTTCAATTCCGGAAAGGCGGCGAAGGCAGTAAGCGCAGCCTGTCTCTGCCGCCCCTCGTCGCTCTCGACGAGCTTACGGAATTGTAGAATGGCAAGGTACTTGCCACCCCCGGCCGAGTGACAGTACACATTCCGCAAGCGGCCCGGCATGCTGTTGTCAACCATACCCAGAATGCTGGCTTCGGTGGGAATGCCGGTGAGGTTCACATGTTCCTCGCCCGGTCCGACAATCGTTTGCAGAATCGGGTTCCGGCGATGCGTGACGCCGGTCACACGAATCACCGGCAACAAGGACTGGGCCTTACCGAGGTAACCGGGAAACTCCGGCATGCAGAAACCGCTGTTGGTCCGGGCATCTTCCCGGACGCGCTCACCGGGAATAATCTCGCCTTCAATTACAATCTCGGCCCGGGCGATGGCCTTGGCCTTTACCGTTACGCATTCCGTCAATTCCACCGGCCGCTGCCGCAGGCCCCCGGCAATGGTCAACTCATCGAAGCCGAGCGGCGTAGTGGGTGGTTCAAAGCAGGCAGCCAGGTAGATGGCCGGATCCAACCCAATGCTGATCGAGACCGGTAATGCCCGGCCGGAGGCCTCTGCCTTTATCCGGAACTGATCGATGTGCCGCCCGGGAACAAAGTACACGCTCAGCCGGTCCGGACCCTGCACGCACATCCGGTGGATGGTCACGTCGGATTCACCGGTCTCGGGATCCTCGGCCCGCAGTAGGCCCATGCTGAAGTAAGGCCCCGCATCGGAGAGGGTATTGGTCGGAGCAGGAAGCAGCGTTTGCAGGTCCAGCGGCGCCCGCAGTACCACTTCCTGGCACGGCGCTCCGGTAACCGTAGCAGCCGGCACGGGATGCCGCAGCGCCTCCAACAGGTCAAACGGCAGCCGGTCAATCCGGCTTCCCAAAAGCAGAGCGGTCCGCTCCCGGCTCGCCAGAAGGCCGGTGACCACCGGCATGTCGAAGCCCTTAACCGATTCAAACAGCATTGCCGGTCCGACGCGGGTCGGTGGAGCCACGGGGGTCCCCGCGCCGACCAACTTATAAACGCCGGCCAGTTCCGCCACCGGATCCACCGGTTCTTTGGTCGAGATCAACTGCCCCGGAATGGACGCGAGAAACTGCAGCGCGGAACGCAGATCAACGATTTCAGACTTCACACCCTCAGTCTACGGCTCCACGGTAACTGTTGGAGGCGTCCGCTGCTTTCCGCCAGTTATGCGGCTGAATCGGGCGAGGTGAGCCGGTAGGTTCTCTTGGCCAGCCCGGCAGCCAACTCCGGAATCAGACCTTGCGCTTCGTCCAGTTCCAGAACGTGCGTAGCCACCAGTCGCGCCAGGAAGTTCGAATCCAGCCGCCGGCTCAAGTCGTGGCGCGCCGGAATCGACGGGAACGCCCGCGTATCGTCATTGAAGCCGGCGGTGTTGTAGAAGCCCGCCGTTTCGGTGACGCGCTCGCGGTAACGCATCATTCCCTGCAAGCTGTCGTGGAACCACCATGCGGGACCGATTGTCACCGCCGGATAGTGACCGGCCAGCGGGGCCAGTTCCCGCGAGTAGGTGGTCTCATCCAGTGTAAACAGCACCAGCCGGAAATTCGGATGGTTCCCGTACTTGTTGAGCAGCGGCGCCAGGTTTCTGGTGTACTCGGTTGCCAGCGGGATATCGCCGCCTTTGTCCGGTCCGAAGCGTTCGGCAACCAGCTCATTATGGCTGCGATAACAACCCGGATGAAGCTGCATCACCAGCCCGTCCTCCACGCTCATCCGCGCCATTTCCATCAACATATGGGCGGTGAACATTGCACCGTCCTGGCACGTCCACTCGCCCTTCAGCGCCCGCTCAAAGATTGCGGAGGCATCCTCCAGGGTCAATTCGTTGGTATACGGTGTCAGCGCGGCATGATCGGTGGCGGTGGCCCCCATGCTCTTGAAGAACGCCCGCCGCTGCTCAAGCGCCTGAAGGTACCGCGGGTAACTGGTGATCTCCCGCCCGGTCACTTCTCCGAGTTTCTCAATCTCCATGCGCCAGCCAGGCTTGCTGATATCCACCGCCAGATCAGGCCGGAACGTCGGCAGTACCCTGCCCTTCCAGCCCGAATCACGAATCGCCTGATGATGCTTGAGCGTGTCCGTTGCGGCATCGGTCGTGCAGAGCACTTCGATCTTGAATCGCTCATACATCGCGCGGGGCAGGAATTCAGGCCGTGCCAGCCGTTCCGAGATCTGGTCGAAGATCCGGTCGGCGCTGGCGGCCGAAAGATTCTCCGTGATTCCAAATACCGACTCGAATTCGTGCTTCAGCCAGCAGCCGCTTGGAGTGCCGCGGAACAGGTGGAAGTTAGAGGCAAACGTTCGCCAGATCTTACGCGGATCGGCTTCCACCGGAGTTCCGTCAATTGATGGAACCCCCAGTCTTTCCATCGGAATCCCCTGGGAGTACAACATCCGGAAGACGTAGTGATCCGGGATCACAATCAACTCGGCGGGGTTGGGGAACGGGGCGTTCGCCGCGAACAAACGCGGATCGACGTGTCCGTGGGGGCAGACCAGCGGTAAATTTGCCACCTGTTCATAAAGGCCGCGCGCGATGCCGCGGACGACGGGGTCCGAATCGAAGTATCTGTCTGGGTTCAGCATTTCCAACCGTCCAGTTTATCCGTTCGTGCCGGCTGCCGGGCGGCGCCCTTTCAGAACCGCCGTCCATATCGGGATTCCGGTGAACCGCGCGGCGGAGCAACAACATACAATAGTGCTGATGGCGCGTCCTGAAAGACGCGTTGTGCCAGCGGATCGTGTGCGGGAGCTGACCAGCCAGCGGCGAAGCGGGCGGAAAGTGAAGCGGATCATTGCCAAACTGGGGCCCGTCGCTCACGGCTGGAGGAACTATTTCAAGACGAGGAATACCGGCCGGCAGTTCGAGAAGATGGACGGCTTCGTGGTCAAGAGTCCGCGGCGACGGCGCTATCGGCGTGGTGAGTATCGGCCAACGAAGCGCGCGCCATTCACCGCGGATCAGCTACAGGGGATGGGTTTGCATCGATGGACGGGTTCGGTGAGATACCCGGCGCAAGCCACACCCGGGAGGTCATCGTTAAGCCGCGTGCCAGAAAACGGCATGCACGGATTGAAAGGGGATATTAGAAACGGGCTGGCCGAGGCCAGCACCGCGCTAAACTTCTACCAATGATTCAAAAGGTGCGCAAGGCAGTTTTTCCCGCGGCCGGATTGGGTACACGTTTCCTGCCCGCGACCAAGGCCCAGCCGAAAGAGATGCTTCCGCTGGTCGATAAACCGCTGATTCAGTATGGCGTGGAAGAGGCGATTCACTCAGGCATTCAAAACATTATCATCGTTACCGGCCGCGGGAAGACGGCGATTGAAGATCACTTCGACAAGAGCTTCGAACTGGAACGCGAACTCGAACAGCGCCACAAAACCGACCTATTGGAAATGGTTCGCGCCATTTCCGATATGATCGACGTGGCCTACATCCGCCAGAAGGAGGCTCTCGGCCTCGGCCACGCGGTTTTGCGGGCCCGTGAATTGGTGGGACGCGAACCGTTCGCGGCCGTGCTCTCCGACGACGTGATCGATGCTGAAATCCCCTGCCTGCGTCAACTGCTTGATGTCTATAACTTTTATGGCGCCTCCGTGTTGGCACTGATGGAAGTGCCCGACGAGAGCATCTCTGCTTATGGCGTCGTCGATGGGGAGCCCGTTTCCCACGAAGGTTCGTCGGGCAAGCTCTTCCGTATCCGCAACCTGGTGGAGAAGCCAAAAGCCGCCGATGCGCCTTCGCGCCTGGCGATTATCGGCCGCTACATTTTGACTCCGGAGATCTTCGACTCAATTGCGGCGGTAGAACCCGGCGCAGGTGGAGAAATTCAACTTACCGATGCGCTGAAACATCTACTCCGCAACCGGCCCATTTATGGCTACCGGTTCGAGGGGAAGCGATACGACGCAGGCGACAAGCTTGGGTTTCTGAGAGCCACGGTGGAGTTTGCGCTGGCTCGTTATGATTTGGGTTCGCAGTTTCGTGCTTATCTGAAAGGTCTGTTCTCTAATGGGAGGTTGGATTGATTTCGCTCGAATCGTCCGTGAAACTGCATGAGGCCGCCGCGGTTGCCGATCTGATCTTTCAGTCTCTTCACGGCCGAAGCCTCAGCGATGAAGCGCGCCAGGACCTGGAAGTCCGTGGCGCGAAACTGGGTTTGGCAACTCTCCGGGTTTGGTTCGGATCGCTGTCGGCCGATCCAGCGAATCCTTCGGCCTTCTATGTTGCCGCCGACGCGCTCGCGGACGGGCGGCGCATACCGCTGCTGTTTCATCTGGCTCCCTCATCGGCGCCCGGCCCCATACTCTTCCCGAACCCGGTGCTGATTGGCCGGGTACAGCCGGGTGGTGGACGGGAGATTGTGGTGAATGCCATTCCGTTTGCCTCCACCGATCGGATAAACATTCGCCTGTTCACCGACAAAGTAGATCGAAGTTTTCTGCCTCGTCCACAAGGCCCATTGGCGGCGATCGCTGTCGGCAATCGCCATCCGGAGATCAGTCTCCCAGCCGCTTTTGAGGCTTTTCGCCAGATCGAGCAGGCCACTTCGCGCAACATGGCGTCCACGGTGCAGTTGTCGGCCACCCGGGAGATGACCACCGACGAAGCGATCGCCGATCGTGACGGGGAGACCCCTACCGCCGCCGGCCACACCCGCGTCTCCATCCGGCACCTCTATCACGCCGGTTTGTGGGCGGCCATCCGATCGGGTTGGCGCAAAGGGTACAATGCCGAAGCCGACCACGTCATCATTACCGGCAACACGCCGGCGGAAATCGCTGCCTCGATCGTTGCGGGTAAACTGGCGATCGAGCGCGCAGCCGGCTTCACCAAGTTCACTACCGACACCTCCCGGATGTTTCAGTTGCAGGCCGACCCCCGGCATCCCCGCCCCTGGCCCGCGACGGAATTGGAGCAGCGGTTCGAACTGGCGCTCGACGCCCAGGACCGCGCCTGGGTGCTCGAAGAGTTCTCCCGCCCGCTGGAGATCGCCGGCCGCAAGTACGTCTTCTCGCGGGAGGAGATTGTGCGGTTCGCGGTGAAGTTCGGTGAAAGCCTGAAGGTGAACGAGGAGCTTTACGACCACATTCGAAAGGTCAAGACCGATTTCGGCACCGGTGACCACTTCGATTTCGAACCGTCACTGGACGAAGCCGATACCCTCACCACGCCGGCTGAATTGATCTTCTACATGCAATGGCTGAAGTCTCGCGGCCGCCCGGCTCAACTGGTGCCACCGAATCTCGGCTTTAAGAAGCGCCAGGCGTATCCGGAGACCTTGGAGGCGCTCGAAAAGTATTCGCACCACAAGATGTGGCCCGAACTGCTGCCCGCCGTTAGCGGGCATTTTCATGGTGATCCGCTGGCCGAACTGGGCGCGCGCGTTTCCGAACTGGCCGAGGTTGCCCGCCACTTCCAAGGCACCCTCAGCATCCACTCGGGCAGTGGCAAACAGGCTGCCGTTCTTGAACAGATCGGACGGGCTACTCGCGGCCGGGTGAACTACAAGATCTCCGGCGAGCTGCAACTCCAACTTCTCGACGTGCTCTCGGAACAGCCCGCCGGCTCCTATTGGCGTGGAATCTTCGAGCGAATGTGCCGGCGCACGAATGAATTCGCCGCCGCCAACGCATTCGGCGACGAAAGCGCCCTGGCCGAACCGTACATGAAGGATCGAGGCATGTACCTGGGCGATGCTTCGCGCGGCCGTGTAGACGGCAACCTGTTCCTGGTGTTCTGGGTTGGCAACCTGGTGGGCAGCCGGGACGCGGCTGCTTCCGACGGCGACCACCGCTTCTTCAAGCAGAAACTCGACGAACTGCCGGATGACCTGTTGGCCGAGACGCGCCGCCGTAACGCCGCCTACATCGTCTGGCTGGCCGAACATCTTCGCGGATAACCGGGTCCCGGTGTAGGCTAAGGTAATGCCCGTGCCCAAACTCGGCATCGATATCTTCAGCCTTCGATCGCAGAACTGGACTCCGTTTCAATACCTGGACTTCGCGGCCCGGTGGAAAGTCCAGGTGGTCCACTTTTCCGAGATCCGGTTCATCGGTAATCTGCAAGACGATCATCTCCGCAAGGTGCGCGACCACGCCGCCCGCGTTGGCGTCGGAATCGAACTCGGGATGAAGTCGATCTGCCCCAGTTCGAAGATGTTCGACCCATCGCAGGGCACGGCCGAAGAGCAATTGACGCGGATGATCCGGGCCGCCACCGTGGTTGGCTCGCCGATTGTCCGTGCCGTGCTTGGTTCGTCGGGCGATCGCAATGGACCCATCCCGATCGAAGGCCACATAGAGAACACCATTCAGGTGCTTAAAGCTGTTCGCTCGCGCGTTCTCGACGCGGGTCTACGGGTGGCCATCGAAAACCACGCCGGGGATATGCAAGGCAGGGAATTGAAGACGCTGATTGATGGCGCGGGCGCCGATTTCGTCGGAGCGTGTCTCGATTCCGGTAACCCGCTCTGGGCGATCGAAGATCCCCATCTTACCCTGGAGA
Source organism: Bryobacterales bacterium (assembly GCA_020854055.1). GTDB lineage: Bacteria > Acidobacteriota > Terriglobia > Bryobacterales > Bryobacteraceae > JADZGD01. Next base: position 97,269 of record JADZGD010000013.1, read on the forward strand.
TACTGGCGCCCTATGTGGTTACCAGCCACGTGCGGGACAGTTATGTGTGGCGCACCGACGAGGGCGCCGGCGTACAGTGGGTGCGGATGGGCGAAGGCAACGTCGACATTGCAAGATACATTCACGAATACGACACGAAGTGTCCGGGGCGCCCGCTTTCGCTCGAGATCATCGTTACCGGTACCGTGGTGAAACCATTTCACGACCCGAACTTCTGGAAGGCCTACAGGCACACTCCCGCATGGGAGTTCGCAAGATTCCTGGCGATCGCGGATCGTGGTACCTCCCGCACGCCACCACCGCCCCTAACCGGGGAGCAAGCTGTTATCCGCGAGCGTGAGGACCTGGAAGCGAGTCTCCGTTGGACACGCCAACTGTTTGGCCTCCCGCCCGACCCGGCGAAGAATTCATGAGCTTACTTAAAGGGAAGGTCAGCATCGTCACCGGCGGCAGCCGGGGAATCGGAAAAGCGATCGCCGAAGTATTTGCGCGCCTGGGGGCGAACGTGGTGATCTGCGGCCGCCACCAGCCAGCCCTGGACGCCGTTGCCGCAGAACTCAGCCAGATGCCGGGAAAGATCATTCCCATGGCCTGTGATGTCGGGCGGCCGGAGCAGGTGGAGGGCCTGGTAGACGCCACCCTCCGCGACTTGGGCCGGATCGACATTCTGGTAAACAACGCCGCTACCAACATTGTCCACGGACCCTGTGTCCACATGGACGATGGCCAGTTCGACAAAATGATCGAAATCAACCTGAAGAGCGCCTACCGCTTCATGCGACTGGTGTCGCCAGGCATGTGCGAACGAGGCTCGGGATCGATCATTAACATCGCTTCGGTCTCGGGCATCAAACCCCAGCACTTCGCCATGCTCTACAGCGTAACCAAGGCGGCGCTAATCATGCTGACCAAGTCCTACGCGCTCGAACTGGGCCAGTTCGGCGTACGTGTGAATGCAATCGCGCCGGGACTGGTGGAGACTGCCTCCAGCAGGTACTACTGGCGGGATGAGCATGGCGGTGAGCCGTTGATCGACCGTCAACCCATCCAGCGCGCCGGCACGCCGGCCGAGATCGCCGAAGTCGCCGTGATGCTGGCTAGCGATCGCGGAAGTTTCATCACCGGGCAGATCTTTGCCGTGGACGGCGGAATCAGCGTCACGTAGTTGCTATGCTGAAAGTTCCACCATGACGTCCAGCCTGCTGCCCATCGTGTTGCTACTCGAATCCACGCTGCCAGGAAACCTGGTGCCCGCGGTGCGGCAGGACATCATGGCGAATCAATCCGGCCGGGCCGCGGCGCGAATCCGGAGTTTCGAGACTACTTACGGCGCTACACCGGAGATGCTGGAGGCGCTGTCCTGGCTGGGACGCGGTTTGCTGGCGGCCGGCAAACCGGCTGACGCCATGGCCGCGGCTTCACGGACGCAGTCACTGGCTGAAAGGGCTCTGGGTACCCGCCACGTCGATTCCGACCCCAGGCTTACCACCGCGTTGGGCGCGGCGGTCGAAGTCCAGGGACAGGCGCTGGCTCAAGAGGGCGGCCGTGCGGAAGCCGTTGCCTATCTTCAGGCGCAGTTAGCCCGCTACCGCGACAGCTCTATCCGCAACCGCATACAGAAGAACATCAATCTGCTGAGCCTGGAAGGAAAGCCGGCGCCGGCCATCGAAGCGCGGGAGTACCTGGGTTCCGAGCCGCCGGACCTTGCTGCGCTCAAGGGACATCCCGTGCTGCTTTTTTTCTGGGCTCACTGGTGTCCCGATTGCAAGGCAATGGGTCCCATCGTGGCGGCTGCCGCCGATAAATTTCGCGCGCGGGGGCTGGTGGTGATTGCTCCCACCCAGCGCTACGGTTACATCGCTCGCGGCGCCAGTGCTACACCGGCCGAAGAGTTGCGCTACATCGACCAGGCACGCCGCAGGAACTACCCGGGGTTGCTTCACGTTCCGGTTCCCGTGAGCGAGACGATGTTTAACGAGTACGGCTCCAGCACCATACCGACGCTGGTTCTCATCGACCGCCAGGGCATCGTGCGTCTCTATCGCCCCGGAATGATGAGCGAGGCGGATTTGAGCGCGAGACTGGAGAATCTACTGCGTTAGCGCAGTACGACCTTGTCGACGGTCAGGTTCTCATACTGATCTTCAATCCGTACGGCTACCGTCTGCTCACCGGGTGACGGCCGGTCGAGGGTCAACTCGTAACTCAGTTCAGGCGCGTCCGACAGCCGGGTAGTGGGAAGAACCATCGTCCATGGACCACCGTTCAGCGAGTACTCGGCTTTGCCGAGATTGCTCAATTCGTCCTTGGCTTTCCAGCGCAGGGTTAATTTTTTGCCGTTTGCCACGCCAGTCAGCCCGATGATCCGCGGGGGAGCGTTATCCACCAGAAACGGATCGCTCACCAGGCTGGTAGTCAGCGCCAGCGGCGGGGGATTGTCCGGAGCATCACTGGCGGTGACGCGGACCACGTACTCACCGTCGGGGAACGTGGTGCCGTCAATGTTGTAATGCCGCTGTTTGATGTGGTCCTTCAGCAGCTTCCATCCGGTCTCCTTCACGCCGCGGATCTCGACCCTGTATTCCAGTTCATCGCCGTTCTCATCGCTTGCCGCCCAGCGGACGGCGAGAAACCCTTTGGCGTAATTCATCGCCAGCGCGCCGGGGCTGATGGAGATTGCCGTGGTTGCCGGACTTCGTTTTCCAAGCGGTGGAAGCGTAATGTCCCGGCTGAGGGTGGCGGTGAGGGTAGCCGGAGGGAAACGGTAATTCGGCGGTGTGATCTCGACCGCGTCCAGGACCGGCGGGACATTCCGCGCCTGATATGCGACATCCACCGAATCGAGTCTGGGCGATGTTCCGTTGGGAGCGGCCGAAATCGTCGCCCGCCACTGCACAAATCTGGAGGCGGGCGAGGTTAGCTGGCCTCCTTTACCGGCCAGCGTCACCGGGGCCCAGGGACTCCAATTCTGCTGCGGCCGGTCGAGATTGCCGGTTCGGGACTGAAACTCCACGGAGCCGCCATCGAGCGAACCGTAATAGGACAGCCGGCCCCAATAAGAGAATGAACCGGTATCGAAAACGTCGCTTTCGATTGTGCCTTGCCGGGCCGTTCCCGGACCGATTTCGAAGACCTTGCCGATGTTTCCGGTGACCGCGAACATACGGCCGCGCTGGCTTGCGCGGATATTGGTCACCTGGGTCGGTTCGGCGCTGATCAACTGTGTTGACAGGATGTCGGAATCGAGACGGTAGATATTTCCCTTATTACCGGTTCCGAGCAGCGGCTTGCCATCAGGATCGAAACTGATCGTATAGACGATGTCCGCCGGGTCGCTCCAGATCTTGCGCGCGTATCCTTCCCGATCGATGCGGTAGACCTCCGAGCCTCCGGTGGCCGAGACTGCCGCCAGACTGCCGAGGATCGGGGTGGCGGGGGCAGCGTGGGTTTGGACGGCCATCGCGCCGCCCACGCGGGGTGCTGGCGCGGGCGACGGCGATGGCACGGGAGGAGACGCGATGGGCGCGACGGCACCGGTTTTGTTGCCCACGCCGGCGGCATAGAGGTCGCCGTTGGGAGCGATGGCCACCGAGGTGATCTCCCTTTTCGGCGCCTGGTAGAGCACATAGCCCGCGCCCGCGGGTGTAATCCGAATGATCAGTCCGCCCGGTTCAGTCCCGGCGATTAGATTGCCCTGAGAATCCATGGCCAGCGAACGGGCATGCGACTCTTCCGTCTTGAAAAACACCGAGCCTTTACCATCCGGCGTGACCCGGTGAATCTGGCCTTCGTCACCCGTTGCCACGTACAGGTTGCCGTTACTGTCGAAGGCCAGGGCCCAGATGTACTTTGCCTTGGGGTCGTAGAAAACCTGCGCCTTGCCGTCGGACGCCACGCGGTAGACCTTGCCGTCGGGCGAAGTCGCCGCGTAGAGGCGCCCTTGACGATCAATCGCCAGGGCGTGTACTTCCATGCCATCCAGTTCGGCAAGCGTACGGCCCTTGCCGTTCCTGTCGATTACGAAGACACGCGCGCCGGAGCCGCCGGGACCTCCGCCCCCGGCGTAGATATTTCCCTGGCTGTCCTCACACAGGTCCCATAGATAGGGAGTGGACGAATCGAACAGTTCACGGAAGATGGGAGCCAACAGCAGGCGGCCGTCGCTGCGCACCGACAGATTCTTCAGCTTGCCTTTTTCGAAATCGGACCGGTTGTCCTCGGTCCAACTCCTGGTCTCGACCGCAAGCCCGATAGCGGAGACGGAAACGGTAAGTGCGAGCAGGCCGGCTATGCGGCGCAGTCGCGGCAACATGATGTGCATATTTTCGACTTATTTCACCGTGATCTTGAGCGAGTAGCTGCCGTTGACAACCTGATCGAAGGGAATCGACAGTTGTTCCACGGCGCTCTCCGGAGACATGAGGAAGCCGCGGCTGGAAGAGCGGCCGGTCTGCATGACATTGAGCACGGAAGCGGGGAGGCTGGGCAGCGTCTTGTCATCGTAGTAAACAGTTGGGCGCGACTCCACCAGTGAAACGTAGAGCTTGTTGTTGCTTCGTTCCTGGTTGATGAGCGAGACCGTTTCGGGCAGATCCATGAAGCGGTTCATCGCCCCGGCGGCGCTCTGCATCCGGTTGAGCGTATCGGCATCGCTGAGCAGGATGCGATGGGTTCCCTTGGTGATACCAGCCGGCAGACGGAGCGTGAATTTCTTTTCGACGCGAGCGCCGCGATAGGGCCGTAGAAATACGCGCACTGGGAGTTGGGCGCCGGGTTCGACCTCGGTGGAGCCCACCCAGGCATTCTCGATGGTGGCGATGCGCCGTTCGGGAAGCAGGTCGATGGTGGCGTCAACTCTCCTGAGCCGCGGTGTGGAAACGGTGTTGGCGAACAGGCGGTTGAACTTGTCACCCCACCAGCCGGCCAGTAGCATGGGCGCCGGGATGGGCATCTCAGTGGGGGCTTGCATGGTGGAGAGTGACAGATTCTTCTGCCCGGCCAATTCCACCTTTCCACTGAGCCGGTAGGTGGCCTCCTGCGCAAAATCGTTCAATCCCGAGATGGAGTTGAACAGCGTCAACATCATCAGGTAGGGCGTCCACTGCTGCTGCACGAATACGTGAAACTGAAAGTCTTTCTCCCGGCGAATGGCGTTGTTCTCGCCGAAGGACCGCACCCGCAGCGTTACCGGAATGGTGGGCGCGGTCTCGCCAAGCACGCCCAGGATGCCGCTGTGGCGATCCTGGGTGAGGGCGCCCACCACGTCGCCGGCATTACCGAACTTGTGCGGCTGGTACTGCGAGGCGAGAACGGTGAGCACTTCGGCCTTGCTCATGGGCATCTGGACCGGCCCTAGATTAAAAAAAGGATGTCCGAAAGCGAGCACCCTTTTGCCGTCATTGTAAGTAACCGTGCCCAGACCGGTGATGCTCATGTCGCCCGAAACGAGAATTCCGGTGACCGCATCGCCCGGTTTGAGGGCGGTCTGCCAACCTGCCGCGGGTGTGGGTCCCGATGTTGCGCCGCTGGCTCCACCGGCGACTGTGGTGCTCATCCCCAACTGATGAAAGATAGGGGCGAAAGCGCGCATCGTCTCGTCCGTAAAGCCGGAAAAGCCCAGCGGGGTGGCGATGGGCCGCATGGTGAAAGAGTCATCGCGGCCGGCGGCATCAGCCGCGTCCATTCGGAATACCGAAGCCAGCATTTGGCTGGGCACGGGAACTTCACTCGCCGCCTTGGCCGGAACCTTGTCCGGCAATCGCGCATCGTTGGGACGCGTGTTGTCGAATTCGTTGATTTCGAGCATCGATTCGATCGGCGTGATGCCGCAGATGGCGTCCGGAGAGAAGAAACTGAACTGAAGCGCGACCGCGCCTACCAGTTTTCCGTTGATGTACACCGGGCTGCCGCTCATGCCGGCGGCGACATTGGTCCGAATGGCTTTCCCACCCATTTTGGCAAGGATGATGTCCTGGTTCGGCCCACCCTGGTTGCGGAGCAGTCCGATGACTTCTACCGGAACCGCCTCAGGCTCGGTGCCCTGAAACACGGTCCAGGCGTAACCCTGCATGCCCCTTTTGACTTCGGAAACCTTCATAATCGGCGTCGGGCCGGAAGCGGGCCTTGCGGGGAGCGGCGCTGTGTCCGCCGCGCTTAAGGTGAAAACCGCGAACACCAGAGCCGCGGCAAGTCGCTCTTTCATAGGACCTCTTCGTAACTTTTGAATACTGCGCCGGAGCCAGAGCGCGTTATCCCTATTATCGTTCAATTGACGGAACGACAAGCAGGCCTCTTTCACTTCAGATGCACGAAGGTGCGGATTTGTTCCCGGAAGCTTGCCCGGCCGGGCTTTGCGATCGCCGTGACCCCCGACTAAAGTAGAAGTGGGGCAAAGGAGCACAATGGCGACAACCAGGAACTTCAGTCCGACCACCACCGAACTGACCGGGCTGGATCGAGACTTTCGCTTTTATCCTTCGACGGTTACGAGGCCTCGACAACTCACACCGCAGCAGGTGGAGTCTTTCAACCTGGACGGCTACCTCAAGGGTTTTCGAATCTTCACACCGGAGGAAGCGGCCCGCGTGGCCGCCTACTTCGACAATCTGCTGGCCGAGACGCTGGCCGCCGGAGGGACCAGTTACTCAATCAGCACCGCCCACCTGCGTTACGGCGGGGTCTATGACATCCTTACAAACCCGCGGATTACCGGCTACGTTCGGGACATTCTCGGCGAGAACGTAATCGGCTGGGGCTCGCACTTTTTCTGCAAGATGCCCGGCGACGGCAAGCGAGTTTCCTGGCACCAGGATGCCAGCTACTGGCCATTATCGCCGACCAAGGCGGTCACCGTTTGGCTGGCCATTGACGACGCCGATGTGGAGAATGCCTGCATGCGGTTCATCCCCGGCTCTCATCATTTCGGCCATCTCACCTACCGGTTGAGCGAAGCCGATGAGGACAACGTACTGGAACAGACGGTGGCGGAAGCCGAGAAATTCGGCCAGCCGGTGGATGACCAACTCCAAGCCGGCGAGATCTCCATTCACAGCGACCTGCTGCTGCATGGTTCAGAAGCGAACCACTCGGCGCGCCGCCGGTGCGGTCTTACGCTCCGCTATTGTCCGCCCGACGTCCGGGCCGGGATGGGCTGGAACGAGAAGGGCGTCATTGTCAGCGGAGAGGATCCCAGCGGCCACTGGGCTAACCCGCCGCGCCCGGAGCGGGAGTAGAAGGGGATACCGGCCACGCCACTCGCCGCGGGGTCGGTGGTGAACAGTTGACCTCAAAAGACGCGTCGAGGAATGTCTCGCGGCGCTGCCCGGCGAAAAACCAGGCGCAGGCGGCGCATTCCGCCAACTGGTGGCGAGCAGGGGACGTTTCGTGGACGGCGTTATCTTGTAAGTTGCTGATTAATTGGAAAAGTCTTGGGTTCGTTTGGAGATTTTTTGGTTTCGCAGGCGCACATCACCGCTCCTGATAACGAGCTGGGGTGGCTGTTGAGGCGGCTGAGAGCAACGCTTCGAGTTGTTCGGCCAGTTTCGCTACGTGCGGCTCGGCGAACATGCTCATGTGGGTTCCAGGGACGGTGCGGGTTTCGAAGCCGCCGCGGGCGAAATCGCGCCAGCCGAGGCGGGAGTCGTCTAGCACGAGGGTGCTCTGGCGCTCGCCGCCTGCAAGGAACGTGAAGACCTTGCCGTTGAACGGACGCGGCGAGTACCTCCGGGTGGCGAATGCATTCGTCTCGGCCTGGGTCGGCGCCTGCGCCGCGGGCAGCAGGCTGGCCAGCCTTCTCTGCCCCAGGCGGCAAAGAAATCGGGCGTGTTCGGCCACGGCACCGGGCGTTAAACGCGGTATCGCCTTCCCGTACCGTTTCCAACTCCGCAGCAGCTTCGGGTAGCCGGGCGTGGGCGCGTCGAACATTACCAGCAGTGCCACCTTCCGGCCGGCGGCGGAGAGCCGTTGCGCCATCTCGAATGCTACGACGCCGCCATAACAGTGGCCGCCGATGAGCAGCGGACCTTCCGGCTGCGCCTTGTGCGCCACTTCGGCAAACCAGGCGGCGGTTGTTTCGACAGCCTGCTCCCCGCGCGTGGCGGCGGGGCGCGGATCGCGCAGGACGTAGAAGGGCTGGCCGGCTCCGATGCGGCGCGCAAGCAGACGCATATAGAAGGGGTCTTCACCGGCACCCGGAATGCAGAAGAACGGCGGGCGAGACCCGTAGGGCTGCAGCGCAAACAGGGGCCGGGCATCGCGCTCGGGTGAGTCGCCGGATTCGATCAGGGCAGCGAGCGTGGCGATGGTCGGGTCGATCAGGAATTCTCCCTCGTTCAGTTCGCCGAATTTGTCCTGCACTTCAACCAGCATCATGCGCGCACTGAGCGAATCGCCGCCGAGTTCGAAGAAATCGTCGGTGGCGCCGAACTCGCGCCCGGCAAGGAAGCGCGACCAGCAGGCGGCAAGCTCGGCTTCAAGGTGCCGCGTAAAATCGCCGGGTTGGGCCTTCGGTCTTTCGGCCAGGGCAGCGAGCGCGTGGCGCTGCGGCTTCCCGGTGGCGCTCTTCGGAATGGCGTCTACGAACAGGATCTGGCGGGGCACTTTGAACTGTGCCAGCCGCGCGGCGGCAAAGCGGCGCAGTTCATACGCTTTCAGCGCCGCGCCTGGCCGGAGCACGACGGCGGCGGCCACGTCTTCGCCAAGCGTCGGATGCGGCGCCGCGAAGGAGACTGCTTCGGACACGCGCGGATGCGCCATTAGCGCCTCGTCGATCTGGCCGGGCAGGATTTTCTCGCCGCCCTTGTTGATCATTTCTTTGATCCGGCCAGTGACGTAGAGATAACCTTCGCTGTCGATCCGGCCGAGGTCGCCAGTGTGAAACCAGCCGTCGCGAAATACAACGCGGGTCGCCTCCGGATCGTCCCAGTAGCCGTGCGCTACGCCGGGCCCGCGCACGACGATCTCGCCTTCACCGCCTTTCACCACGATGTTGCCGGATTCGTCGAGTACCGCGACTTCGGCGCCCGAGGCAATGCCCGCCGAGCCAGACTTACGCTTGCCTGGCGGCAGGGGGCTGCTGGTGACCGCGCCGGTTTCGGTTAGTCCGTAGCCGTTGAGCACGGGCGCGCCGAAGGTTTCCTCCAATTCGGCTTCGAGCGTGGGCGGGAGCGCCGTTCCCATGTTGCGGATCATCCGCAGGTAGCCGCGCGCGGGCACTCCGCTGTTCCGCAGTGAAGACAGAATCGCGCGGTGCAGCGTGGCGCCCGCGGTGAACCAGGTGGGCCGGTATTGGATGAGCCACTCGGGGAAGCGCGCAACTTCGGATGAATTCGCCAGCAACACGCTACCGCCCGCCATGAACTGGTTCAGGGCCGCCTTCAGCCCTTGCAGGTGGAACATCGGCATCATGCACAACAGCAGGTCGGCGCTGGTTTGGCCCAAAGATTCGATGCCGGCGCGTGACATGGCCACAAACGTAGCGTGCGTGTGGCAGACGAGTTTCGGCCGGCCGGTTGTCGCCGACGTGTGCAGGAAGATTGCGGGATCGCTGCCCGAGGGAGGTGGGAAGTCAGCCGCGGCGGCGCCCGTCAGCGATTGCATTGGGAGAACACGCACGCCGAGCGCGCGAGCTGCCATGGCGGCGGGTGAATCCGCGGGCGAGATCAGTGCCGCCGGATGGAGCCTTGACAGGAAGTATTCCTGTTCGGCTTCGGGCAGCGCGGGGTTCAGGGGAGCGAAGGCACCCAGGCCGGCCACACCCAGGCACGCGCCGAGTACCTCCGCGTTGCCGGGGAGCGCGGCCGCGATAACATCTCCACGCTTCAGCCCCGCTTCGGCCAGCGCGCCGGCCATGGATCGAGCGCGATCACACAGCGTGCCAAAGCAGACCGGTTCCCGCCCGGGCTCAAGCAGCGCCGGTCTGGCGCGGCCCCCGGCGGCATGGTGGTAGATATCATCGAGAAAACTTTCGGGCATCATTTTGTTTTATCTGTGAGCCAGGATAGCGCAGCAGCGGCTGGCGGCGAGCGTCAGCGGCGCCGGTAGATCCACGTCTTGCCGGTAGCGGCGACCAGTTCGTAGCCGGATAGCCAGGGACGCAGATCCGGGTAGTTGGCAATGGCGAGTGCGGGGTTGAAGGGACCGAGGCCGTCAGCGATAAAGGTGGGTTGGGTACGGGCGAGCAGGCGGCGGTTGGCTTGGGCCAGCAGCGGCGCAGTGGGCCGGGTGCTGGTGAGGTGGCGATCGGCAAGGACACCGGTGAGTGGCTGCGAATCGAGGAACGGCGTGGCTCCCCGGAGACCGGCGAGCACGTTCAACTCCGGCCGGTAGCCCCAAACGAAAAGTGTATCGCCGGGATGGGCGAGCGCGCGAACGCGAAGGGCGGCGTCGCGGCAATCGGCCCACAGGGCGAGGTCGCGCATCGCGCCGGGCTCACCGAGGGCGGTGCCGGCGTGCCGCAGGCCGAATCGAACCGCGGGCACGGCCAGGGCAGGTATCAGCAGGGCCGCGCGCCAACGGCGAGACAGCAGGCACACGCCGCGGGCGGCGGCGACAACGAGCGGAGGCAGCAGGGCGAAATAGTACCGCGGGAAGAAGCGTGCGCCGCCCGCTACCATCACGAAACTGAGCGCCAGCCATGCCGCCATGCGCCAGCGCCACGGTTCCTTGTGAACCAGATAGATCGCGGCGCCGATGCAGAGCGCGGCATGGAATCCAGCCCAATTGGCGGTGCGCTTCACGCCCTCTGCCAACACATTCGCAACAAAAGTGTCGCGAGCGTAAAGGGTGCCCCACTCCCAAACCGGCGCCCACCAGCCGCTGGCGGCCAGCCACACGGCCGCCGAAGCCACGGCGTAAACAGGCAGGATGCATTTCCATCGAGACGGTCTCCATAACCACACCAGCGGAAGCAACAGCAGCGCCTTGGCGTTCGCCAGCAGACCGGCCGCGGCGCAGGCAGCGGCTACAGCCGGGCGATTGGCGGCGATGGCCCAGACGGCGCCCAAGGTGAAGGGAATGAGAAGAAGGTCCGGGGCCAGCGAGAGCAGCGAGGCTGGATGATCGAAGCAGAGAAAGAACGCCATGCCGGCCGCGGCAAACATCGCTTCGCGCGGGCCGAAGAGCGTAGCAGCAAGGCGCGCCGCCAGCCAGCAGCACAACAGCGCGAAGAGTGTTCCGCCCAGACGAAGCAGCCAACCCGTCCGGGCGTCCCACAGCAGATAAATCCAGGCATAGAGGGGCGGCTTATCGAACCAGACGGAATGATACAGCCGAGCGCCTTCCAGGATGCGGCGGGCCGTTGCCAGGCCATAGGCTTCATCTACCCAAAGGACGTGGAGATAGCAAAGCCGCACGCCAAACAGCAGGGCGAAGCAAGCAGCCCAGAGGCCGGCGCGGCTCCGGTTCACGCCAAGTCCGTTCATAGGGCAAGTGCCGGCTGAGCGCCGGTTGCCGCTCGGGCGGCAAACACGCGGGGGGCTTTAACGGTGCGTGGCAGGCCGTCAGATCGTAGAGCCGATCTGAAGCAGGACGGTCGTGGATGGATCCGGTTCAGCGGCCACGGCCGAACATACCGCGGCAGCCACCATCGATGCGGCTTCATGACCCTGGCAACAGTTCACCACTGTAGCATCTGAATCCCCCCAGAGTCTGAAGGACCGGGCGGTGGGACCTTGAAACACAAACTGGCTGTGGTGGCTGATGGAGTGAAGAACCGGGAGGACTCATCAGCCGCATATTCGACATAGCGGCGTCGTTTGGGCGGCCATTGATGAAACTTTCAGCATGATGTTGGAAAACACATCACTTCAGGCGGCCGGAAAGAGCCAGACCAGATCGTCTGCGGCCAACAGCGAGTTCGTTATTGAGCCAAATGACGCAGTAATATTCACTATTGGTAAAATCTCAGGCGAAATAACCCACATTCGCCAGCCAGAATCTACCGCACACACTTAGAATACAAGGGATCATCGTTGGCACGCAGATTGCGAGGGACCGTGAGAGGGACATGGGCAACAGCGGAATATATCCAGCTTTAATTCCAGATGTCGATTTCTGGAAGGACATGGTGCCTTGCCAGGCTGCCTGCCCCGTACACACCGATGCCGGGCGCTATGTGCAGTTGATCGCGATTGGTGAATACCGCGAAGCCTACCTTACGGCTCGGTCTCCGAACCCGTTTGCATCCGATTGCGGGCGCGTCTGCGCGGCACCGTGCGAAGACCGGTGCCGGCGCGGCAAGATCGATGCTCCGGTCAGCATCCGCGCCCTGAAGCGCTTTGTCTGCGAGAAATACGGCGCCGAATCGCGGGAGCCGGATACGCAGGACGAGCTGTTCGGCGGCGCCACGGAGCCCGGCAACAAGACGCGCTGGCACCTGCCGATGATGACGGTAGCCCGCAATAACGTGGCGCGCGGGCAAAAGGTAGCGGTGATCGGCGCCGGACCGGCTGGATTAGCCTGCGCGCATGATCTGGCGCTGATGGGCTACCCGGTGACGGTGTTTGAAGCCTCCGGCGACCCAGGCGGCATGATGGTTCACGGTATCCCGGAGTTTCGCCTGGCGCGCGCCGTCATTGACAAAGAAATCGCCAAAATCACGGGCTTGGGTGTCGAATTGCGGCTGCACGCTCCCTTGAATGAGCAGTTCGGGCTGCAGCAACTGCGTGACCTCGGCTACGAGGCCGTCTTTTTGAGCGTTGGAACGCAACGCGGGCGCGGCATGACCGTTGAGGGCCAGGAGCTGGATGGCGTGGTGAAGGCCATCGACTTCCTGCTGAACGTGAACCACGGCTACAAAGTTGCGCTCGGCAAACGGGTTGTGGTCATCGGCGGCGGGTTTGTTGCGTTCGATGCGGCGCGCATGGCGCTGCGTACGGCGTTGGAAGGGCAACCGGCCACCGGCGGCGTGATGGCGGCGGCGCTCGATGCGGCTCGCATGGCGGTTCGCGCGGGCGTATCCGATGTTCGCATGATCAGCCTGGAATCTTTCGCCGAGTTGCCGGTGATGCGCACAGCCCAAGGGAAGGAAGAGTTTGAGCAGGCGGAACGGGAAGGGATTCGGTTCCATCCGCAACGGGGAGCACGGCGTTTCATCGGACGCGATGGACGGATTGAGGCCGTAGAACTGGTGGGTGTCAGCCGAACCTATGACGAAAGCGGCCGCTTCAGCCCGGTTTACGATGAATCGATCAGCGAAACCATTGAGGCGGACACTATCATTCTGGCCATTGGCCAGCAGGCGGACCTGAGTTTCCTGCGGCCCGAGGATGGCGTTGAACAGACGCGCATGGGCACCGTCAAAGTGAATGCCGAGACGCTGGCCACGAGCGCGCCGGGAGTGTACGCCGGCGGGGACGTCGCTTTCGGCCCGCGCAACCTGATTGAAGCGATCGCCAACGGTAAGCAGGCGGCGCTATCCATTGATGATCATTTACGGGGCGTGACAGGTGGGCCGGAGATCCGGTTCGCCATCCGCAAAATTCCCACCCGCGACTACCGCATGGCGGAAGATTACGAGCAGCACGCCCGGCAAGCCCCGCCGACGACGCCCATGGACCGCCGCACGGGATTCTCCGAGGTGGAAGCGGGCTATTCCGAGCAGGAAGCGCGGGTTCAAGCTGAACGCTGCCTCTCCTGTCACATTCAGACCATCTATGACGCCGAAAAGTGCGTGTTGTGTAACCGCTGCGTGGATGTCTGCCCGGAGTACTGTTTGAAACTGATACCGCTCGACGAATTGAACCTCGGTGGCGGCCGCCGGGCGGTGCTGGAGCATTATGGAGCGGCGGAAGAAGGCGGCCCACTCATGTCGGCCATGATCAAGGACGACGAAAAGTGCATCCGTTGCGGGTTGTGTGCAATACGCTGCCCCACCGATGCCATGACCATGGAGGTCTTCTTCTATGAAGAGTCTGAAGCTGTTGGCCGGTAAAGAAGGTTCGAGCCGGCGCACATTCTTTCGCCGGCTTGGACTGGGAGCGCTGTTTGCGGCGCTTGCCGGCCAGGCTTATGCGCTGCTCAGATCGCTGGTTCCCAATGTGCTTTACGAGCAGCCGCAGAAATTCAAGATCGGTACCCCGTCGGAGTTTCCCGAGGGTGTGACTTTCCTTGAGGACCGCCGGGTATATGTGTTTCGCGACCAGAACACGTTCCACACCGTGTCCGCAGTCTGCACGCACCTGGGATGCACCGTGAAGATGGTGAATCTCAACCAGCCGCGCAAGGTCGCCGTGGGTGGGCGCGAGATCGAGGAAGCGCAGGAGTTTCACTGTCCCTGTCACGGCTCCAAATATTACGGAGACGGTACTAATTATGCGGGGCCGGCGCCGAAGCCTCTGGCGTGTTTTCAGATGGAAGTCTCGCCTGACGACGGGCAGTTACAGATCGACCTGGGGCAGACCGTTGGCCGGGATGTCCGGCTGTCGGTATAGGGGACGCGATGGCATTCAACATGAGCAAATGGGATCGCCTGGTTTGGACCTGGAGGCCAGCCAGTGAACGTGAAGCCGGCGATTCGGTGGTTCGCAATCTGCTGCTGCACTGGTTTCCGGCCAAGGTTACGAAAGCGAGTTTGAGCATCCGCTATTCCATTTGGCTCGGCACCATCTCGGCGCTGTTGTTTGGGATTCTGACGGTTACCGGCGCCATCCTGATGTTCCTGTATGTCCCCTCGGTGGAGCGCGCGTATGCGTCGGTTAAGGATCTCGAATTCGCAGTTTCCTTCGGCTGGTTCATTCGCGCCGTGCATCGGATCTCGGCGCATTTGATGGTGGCGGTGGTGTTTCTTCACATGCTGCGTGTCTTCTGGACCGGCGCGTATAAGAATGGAACGGCCGTCAACCAGAATCGTCCGTTCAATTGGCTCCTGGGCATCGGCCTGCTGCTGGTTACATTTCTGCTATCTTTCACCGGCTATCTGCTTCCCTGGGATCAGCTTGCTTACTGGGCGATCACCGTGGGCACTAATATTGCGAGCGCCGCGCCGTTGGTGGGTGAGAAGATCCGCTTTCTGTTCCTGGGCGGCAATGAAATTGGGCAGAACACGTTGCTACGGTTCTACGTGTTGCATTGTTTCTTCCTGCCCCTGGCGGTGCTGTTTCTATTTTCCTGGCACATGTGGCGCGTGCGTAAGGACGGCGGGCTGGCCTGCGTAGACAGGCTGGCGTTAGAGGAAAAGAACGCCCAGGCGGCGCCGGTGGCGAGCAAGACATACTCTCTGCTGGGGATTGCCAAGGGCCGTACGGTGCACGTTGAAACTTCGCTGGTGGATCACGACCGGCACACGGTGCCGTCGTCTCCGAACCTCACCCGGAGATTGTTGGCGGTGACGCTGATCACGTTGGCGGTAGTGGCGGCGCTGGCGGTATTTGTTGGAGCGCCGCTTGAAGAAGCAGCCAATCCCAGGGTGACGCCGAATCCCGCCAAGGCTCCCTGGTATTTTCTGTGGCTCCAGGAATTGGTTACCGATACCACCATCAAGATCGGCGGCTTTACGGTCAATGGGGCGCTGGTCGGCGGCATCCTGCTACCCGGCGTGCTCGTGCTGCTGCTCGGCGCCTGGCCCTACCTTGATAAGAGCTCCGTGGCCAGCGTGGGTGTGTGGTTCGCCAAAGAACGCAGAAAGCAAGACATGATCTTTTTGGCAATCGTGATCTTCATTCTGGTCTTTACCGTGATTGGAACCTTCCTCAGAGGCCCCTATTGGAAGTTCTACTGGCCGTGGCAGGGCTGGCCGGAAGTGCCGGGGAGGTTTTAGCCAGCCGCCATGAACTGGAAGAATCGAGATTGGGGATGGATCTACTGGTCGGCAGTGGTGGTGCTGCTGGTGACCGGCTATATCGTGTGGGACAACACGGTTCCGGAGTGGGGTGACTTCCAGGCCGATTTCAAGGACCTGGTAGCACGGCGCCTGGGCGAGGCGCGGGCAAAGCAGGTGCCGTCCGGAATCCAGCAGATATGGATTGCGAAGCTGGGGCGCGTTGACCGCTGCACCACGTGCCACCTGGGCGTTACCTGGAAGGACATGGAGAACGCGCCCGAACCTTTCCGCACGCATCCGAAGGGAATCCTGGCCACGCATCCGGTCGAGCGATACGGCTGCACGTTGTGCCACGGGGGGCAGGGGCAGGCGACCGATGAGCGTTCGGCTCACGCGACGATGATTCAACACTGGGAAGAGCCGGTGCTCGGCGCGGACCTCGCGGCCACTTACCTGGTGAAGGATCGCGAAGCGATGCTCGAGATCAACTGCAACCTGTGCCATCGTTACGATAAAGAAACCAGAGGCGCGCCCTATATCAACCACGCCAAACAACTGATTCAACGGAAGGGCTGCCGGGCCTGCCACACCATCAACGGCCGCGGAGGCGTGGTGGGGCCGAACCTGACCTACATCGGCGACCAGTCTCCCGAGCAGTACGACTATTCGCGAATGACTGGCGTCAAGACCGCGTTTGGCTGGCACCTGGCGCACTTCAAGGAACCCAAGGCGGCGGTGGCCACGACGATCATGCCGAATTTCGGTTTCAACTCCAAGGATGCGCAATCTCTCGCCATGCTGGTGATGAGTTGGAAGAAGACAGACCTGCCGGTGGAGTACATTCCCGGCTTGAAAATCGGCGATGTTCCCACGCCCGAAGAGAGTGCCAGGGAGAAGCAGATGGAAACCGGCGAGGGAGCTTTCTTCGTCAAGAAAACCTGCTTCATCTGCCATGATGTGAGCTCGCTCGGCATCGAATCGGCGACCAAGATCGGACCGGATCTCTCTGATGCGGTGGTGGACGTGCAGTCGCGATTCGGCCGCACGCTGGATGATTTTCTGGCCGCGCCGACGGGAACGATGGCGGTGGTGCTTTCCACGCAGATTCACCTGACGCCTGAGGAGCGCGCCGAAGCGGTTCGTAAGCTGAGGATCGCCTACGAACTGAGGTTGGAGCAGCAGAAGAGGGCTGCGGCTCATAAGAAGTGATACGAGAGCTACTATGAGAAGACGAATCGAACGGAAATGGGTGATCGCCGGATTTGCACTGCTGCTGGCGGCGATCGCGCTCTACCCGGGGTGCCGCCGGCGCCCACGGATGCAGGCCCGGCAGGGTGACGTGGCTGAAGCGGCGGTAGCTACCTATGTTGCTCCAGGCGACACCGATGCCTACTACCTTTTCTATTCCGGCGGCCATTCGGGAAACGTGTTTGTGGCCGGAGTTCCCTCAATGCGCCATATCACCACCATTCCTGTATTCACACCCTATCCCGGCACCGGATACGGCTTTGATAAGGAAAGCAAGGCCATGTTGGGCAGCTACTCGTGGGGTGACGCTCACCACACAGCTCTCAGCCAGACCAACGGAGACTACGACGGCCGCTGGCTGTTCATCAGCGATAATGCCAACAACCGGGTAGCGCGCATCGACCTGCGCGATTTTAAGACCAAGCAGATCTTCGGGCCGATCCCCAACGTCTCCGGCAACCACTGTTCTTCGTTTGTCACCTCAAACACGGAATACGTGCTCGCCGGTTCGCGTTTTTCCGTTCCCCTGCCCACCGGAAGCTACGCGCCGATTGATCAATACGCGACAGTTTACAAGGGCGTTGTTGCCGGTGTGAAAATCGATCCCAAGACCGGCGAGATGAGCCTGGGGTGGGAGATCCTGATGCCTCCTTTCGATTATGACCTGGGAACCACCGGCAGAGGGCCGAGCAGCGATTGGGGCTTCTGGACCTGTTACAACTCCGAGCGCGCCACCGGCAAACTCGAGGTCACCGCTTCGCAGCGCGACCGGGACTACGTCGCCGCAGTGAACTGGAAGGCCGCCGCCGCGGCGATTGCCAATGGCAAGTACAAGACAATCGGCGGGGTGAAGATTATCGATCCAAAGGACACGCCGGGCGTGGTGTACTTGCTGCCGTGTTCCAAGAGCCCGCACGGTGTCGACGTCTCTCCGGACGGAAAGTACATCGTCGGCAGTGGCAAGCTGCAATCCATTACCACCGTGTTCAGCCACGAAAAAATGCTCACTGCGATCCAGCAGAAGAACTTCACCGGCGACGAAGACGGCATTCCGGTGCTGAAGTACGAGGCGGTGAAGGAAGCCGAAGTCAACGTTGGCCTTGGACCTCTGCACACACAGTTCGACGATCAGGGTTACGCCTATACCAGTCTGTTCGTGGAGAGCGCTATCGCCAAGTGGAAACTCGGCACATGGGAAGTGGTCGATAAGATCCCGGTGGCGTACAACATCGGCCATCTCTCGATTCCGGGTGGCGATACGATGCATCCGGATGGCAAGTACGTTGTCGCGCTGAACAAGCTTTCCCACGGCCGGCATCTGAGTGTTGGACCGTCCCAGCCGGAAAGCTCGCAACTGATCGACATCACCGGCGAGAAGATGAAACTGCTCTACGACGCCTTTACAGAGCCCGAACCGCATTATTCGCAGATGATCGCTGCCAGCAGAATCAAGCCGATTGAAGTGTACCCGCGCGAGGAGAACCACAATCCGAACGCCATCTGGGACGTCAAGGACGCCAGGATTGAGCGGAGCGGAAACCATGTCACCGTCAAAATGACGGCTGTGCGCAGTAACTTTGAGCCGAACAAGATCGAAGTCAACCAGGGCGACCTGGTCACGGTGCACCTGACCAACATCGAACAGACCACCGATGAGTTGCACGGCTTCGGGTTGAGTCAATACAACGTCAACGTCGTAGTGGATCCCGGTGAGACGAAAACCATCGAGTTCACCGCCGATCGGCCCGGTGTCTATCCGTACTACTGCACCAATTTCTGTTCCGCTCTGCACCAGGAGATGCAGGGCTATCTTTTGGTGAAGCCGAGGTAATAAGGAGAAAGTATGTCATTCGCGGCGCCGGACCACGCGCCGGCCTCATTTCTTGAGAAAACAAATGCATTTTTCGACCGTCCGGTCGACACGCGCAGCCGCCTGACCGTGCTGCTCGCGGCGCTGCTGCTGCTGCCGGCATGGTTTCTGCCGCTATGGAACATGACTCTGTTCTCGAACCAGTTTCCGGACGGCCTCGACCTTCATATATACTCGTACAAACTCGCGGGCGGCCAGACGGCCGCCCGCGACGATTTGCGTGAAATCAACACCTTGAACCACTACATCGGCATGCGGCCGCTGCTGGAAAGTGATTTCAGCGAGTTCACGTGGCTGCCGCTGGTGATCGGCGTGTTTTTCATCCTGGGGCTGCGCACGGTTGTCATCGGCAAGGTAGCGGGCCTGGTAGACACAACGGTTCTATTCATGTATTTCGGGCTGTTTTCGTTCTGGAGTTTTTACCATCGCCTCTACATGTACGGCCATCAACTGGATCCGGCAGCGCCCGTCAAAGTGCCGCCATTTATGCCGCCCCTGCTCGGCACGCAACAACTGGCGAATTTTCAGGTGCAATGCTATCCGGGCCCGGCATCCTACTTCATGGTGGCCTTCTTCCTGCTGTTGTCGGCGGCGCTGGTAATGACCTGGGCTAAGTCGAGATGATGGTGGTTCGCCTGGGCATTGCGGCGGTTGTGCTGGTGGCGGGAATCCTCGAAGCGGACACCCTTAGCGCCGGCGCCGGCCGCCGGTATCACAGCGTGCGTGAGGCCATCGCTGCCGCCGTGCCGGGCGATACAATCCGGATCGAAGCCGGAACGTACGCCGGCAACCTGGTGCTCGATAAACGCCTGACGCTCGAAGGCGTTGCTAAGCCCGTGATTCGCGGAGACGGCAGGGGGAGTGTGATTGCCGTCCTGGCGGAGGGCTGCACCATCCGCGGATTGGTTATCGAACACAGCGGCGGCATGCTGGTTCACGAGGATTCCGGGATTCTGCTTCATGCCGGGGGCAACCGGATCGAGAACAACGAATTGCGGGACGTCCTGTTCGGCGTGTATTTTTTCGGCGCCAGCAACAACATTCTGGCTGGAAATACGATCCGCGGCCGCGCGTGGCTGGATGCCGGCGAGCGTGGCGGCGGGATCCACATTTATAATGCCACCGGTAATACGATACTCGCCAACGTCATCACGGATACTCGCGACGGCATGTATCTGCAGTATGCCAACCACAGCGTAGTCCGGGGTAACCGCGCCTATGGCGTGCGCTATGGGCTGCACTACATGTATTCGGACGACAACACGTTTGAGGACAATTCGTTTTCGCACAATGTGGCCGGCGCCGCCATCATGTATTCACGCCGCATCGTCCTCCGGCGCAACCGGTTCGTGCACAACCGCGGCTTCAGCTCGTTCGGCATCCTTTTCCAGGAAGCGGAAAACTGTATCGCGGAGGAGAATGTGCTGGTAGGAAATGCGGTGGCAATCTTCATGGAGGCCGTGCGCGGCTCCACTTTTCGAAAGAACCTCATTGCCGCTAATGACAATGCTCTGAAAATGTTCAGCAGCGCTTCGGGAAATGCATTTGAAGCCAACAATTTCATCGACAATCTGAGCCCGCTCGAGGTGATCGGCAGAAGTACCGATACCCGCTGGAGCGGCCTCGGACGCGGTAATTATTGGAGCGACTACGAAGGCTACGACCTGAACGCCGACGGCATCGGCGACGTACCATTCAAGATTCAGAATGTCTTCCAGCACCTGGAGGGGCAGTATCCGCGCATCGGCATCTATCTCTACAGCCCCGCCTCACAGGCGCTGGCGGCCGCCGAGAAGGCATTCCCGGTGTTCGAAATCTCACGCGAATTTGACCGGCAGCCCCTCATGAAACCGGTTGCGCTGGGTCTGACGATGCCAGAGAGGCCGCGCAGAAGGGGATTTTTCCCGCTGGCGGCTTCATTTGCGATGCTAGTCACGCCCGTCTGGCTTTACAGGAAAGGAAGGACGTCATGAACATGGTGGAGGTCGACGGCCTACACAAGCGGTTCGGAGGCTTTCAGGCGGTGGAAGGCGTGACGTTCACGGTGGCGGCCGGTGAAGCCTTTGCCCTGATCGGACCAAATGGCAGCGGTAAGACGACCACTCTCAAGTCGATTGCCGGATTGGTGGCGCCCACCTCCGGCCGTGTCCTGGTTGACGGAATCGACGTTTGGCGGCAGCCCCGCGAGGCCAAGGCCCGCTTCAGCTACTTGCCGCAGCGGGCGGAGTTTCCGGAGAACCTGACGGCGCGCGAAGTGGTGGAATTCTATTGCCGGCTGCGGCGAGTTTCGTCCGGAAGGGGTATTGAGGCGCTGGCGCACGTGGGGCTGGATGGTAAAGAATGCGTGTCCAAGGCCGTGGGGACGTTTTCCGGCGGGATGACACAACGTCTGGGGATCGCGGTGATGTTACTGGCCGGCGCGCCGGTGCTGATTCTCGATGAACCGACCGCCAGTCTCGATCCCGAAAGCGCCCAATGGCTGCTCGAATCGATGCAGGAACTGAAGGAAGCCGGAACAACCATCGTGTTTTCCTCTCACGTTATCTCCGATGTGGAGATGGTCGCGGACCGTGCCGCCTTGCTGGTCAACGGGAAACTGATCGCGGTAGATCGTCCAGGGGCGCTCGACCACGTTCTTCGGCGGGCCGCTTCACCGCGCAGAACCATTACCGGCGCCGGTAATCGCTGCTTGAAGGTGGCGGTGCACTTATGAAAGTGCTGGCAGTGCTCGCGTTGCTGGCCGCGGTGGGCTGCCATAGCGGGCCGCCGCAACCGGTTGATATCGACGCCTCGGACATGTGTTCGCGCTGCCGGATGGCAATATCGCAAAAGAGGTATGCGGCGGAGCTATTCGATCGTGACGGCAACGTTTTCAAATTCGATGATATCGGCTGCCTGCTCCATTACGCGATCCAACGCCATCTAAATCTGAAGGATCACACCGTATTCGTCATGGATTACGGGACGGAACGGTGGCTCGGGGCGGGACGGGCGGTTTATGTCCGGTCCGGGGCGATTCCGAGCCCGATGTCGGGAGGGCTGGCGGCATTTGCCGACCGCCCGCGGGCTGAGGAATTTGCAAGCACGGTGCAAGGGCGGGTTCTGGCTTTCGAGGAACTATGGATTGGATCATCATAAGAGCGATCGCCTCGCTGGAATTCCGTATTCATACCCGAAGCCGATGGACGCTTCTGTTCGGGTTGGTTTTCGCCGCCCTTTCGCTGGGGATCGCCTACTTTGGGATGATTACCGCTGGACTGGTGGGATTCCAGAACTTCACCCGGACGTCGGCCAGCCTCTTGAATCTGGTCATTTATCTGGTTCCGCTGATGTCACTCACCATGGGCGCGCTCAGTTTCACGACGGAACACGGAGCGGTTGAGTTGCTGTTCGCACAACCGGTGGAACGGAATGAGATTCTGCTGGGGAAGGTGGGGGGCCTGTTTGCGTCAGTCGCCGTTGCCACTTGTTTCGGATTCGGCGCCGCTGGAATTGTTATCTCGCTAAATTCAGACGGGGGCGGCATGGCCGGCTATGCCGCACTGGTGGCACTCACGCTGCTGCTGGCGTTCGTCTTTTTGGCGCTGGGGACGATGGTGGCGGTGATTGCGCGAACGCGGACGCGCGCATTCGGTTATGCGCTGTTTACCTGGTTCTTCTTCGTTTTGTTTTACGACCTGCTGGTGATGGGTATCGCATTCGTGCTAAAAGAGCGGGCGGCGAATGTTCTGATCTTCCTGTCCCTATTTGGGAATCCAGCCGACATGATGCGCGTATCAGCATTGATCGCTTTGGGGGGCACGACGATATTCGGAGCCGCCGGAGCGTTACTGGTCAAATTCCTCGGCGGCGCGGTGGCCGGGTGCGTTCTGCTGATCGCCGCGCTGACCGCGTGGGGGATTGCTCCGCTCGCCGTCGCCGGACACATTCTGAAGAAGCAGGACATCTGACCACAATGGCAGGCAGGCTGCGGAGGGGCGGCACCGCGCCTCCGCAGGAGCGTCGATCTGAGGGTCCAAATTGTGTCGCGCAAATTTTGGCGATTCACCGGCACGTCGATGGAATGGGTCTACTCGCCCGGTGGAATCCTGGCAGCTTCCTGGTCATTGATGAATCCGAAGTAGCGGCCCGGCCAGTATGCGACCAGATAGCCTAGGCCACCCAGATCCGTCGGACGAGCGCCCAGCCCGTTCAGAACCAGGATGGGCTTACCCCAGGTCGCGCCTGAGTCGGTACTTGCATGCAGGCCGGCAGGAGTGGACAGGAATATCTTTCCCGGAGTTTCGGCCGGGGCGAACACATCATAGGCATAAGGGATGCGCAAGCCGCCGTTAAGGATCTTCCAAGTCACTCCGCCATCTTCGGAGCGGCAGAAGCCCTTGTCGGAAGCCCCGTAAACCGTGCCTTCACGGCGCGGGTCGAAGGTGATCCGGTACACATGGACATTGTCGAGCCCCGACCCCTTTGACGGTAAGTAGGGACGGGATAACTCCATTCCAGTTACGGCGATACTGCTGGCTGCATCGGTCGAGTGGAGTAACAGCGGCCAATCACGGCCCCAGACGTTGAGTGAGAGGAGGAAGAAGACGTGTTCGGGATTCGACG